>NZ_QEZI01000011.1:0-521086 GCF_003993525.1 Xanthomonas sp. BRIP62411 | reverse complement strand
GGCTGGGGGTGAGGGTAGGGGTGACGCCTCGCTGGAATTCGATGCGGGTGGCGTCGCCCTTACCTCAAGGAAGATGCATGTGGCTTCGCTCGCAGCCTCATCCGCCCCGGCGGGGCACCTTCTCCCGACGGGAGAAGGAAAGAGGGTCATGCGCGCTTCCAACGCACGCCTTGCGGGGTGTCTTCCAGCACGATGCCTTCGTCGGCCAGCTGCGTACGGATGGCATCGGCGCGGGCAAAATCCCTGGCCTTCTTCGCGGCATTGCGTTCTTCGACCAGCGCAGTGATGCGCGCATCGTCGCCGGCGTCGGTGCCGCGCGAGAACCAGGCGGCCGGATCCTGCTGCAGCAATCCCAGTGCCAGGCCTGCGCCGAGCAGCCGGGACTTCAGCGCGGACAGCGCGGCAACACCTGCCGGTGCGTCGCCGCCATGCGCGAGTTGGGTGCGCAGCGCGCGGGCCTCGGAGGCGATGCTGGCGATGACCGACAGCGCAAGCGGGGTGTTGAGGTCGTCGTCGAGCGCGGCCTCCACCTCGTCGGGAATCGTGGCCAGCGGCGCGGGGGCGATCCCTGCGGCGTGCTCGGCCGCGGCCAGGTCGCGCACGGTGCCGTACAGCCGATCCAGCGTGTTCTTGGCCTGTTCGATCAAGCCATCGGACCAGTCCAGCGGCTGCCGGTAATGCGCGCTCAGCAGCGCGTAGCGCAGCGCCTCGGGCGGATGCCTGGCGATCAGGTCGTGCACGGTCTCGATGTTGCCCAGCGACTTGCTCATCTTGGCGCCGCTGAAATTGAGCATGCCATTGTGCAGCCAGAAGCGGGCGAAGGTGGCGCCGCCATGCGCACATTCGCTCTGCGCAATCTCGTTCTCGTGATGCGGGAACTGCAGGTCCACGCCGCCGGCATGGATGTCGATGGTCGGGCCCAGGTGTGCGGCGGCCATCGCCGAGCATTCGATATGCCAGCCCGGGCGGCCGCGGCCCCAGGGCGAGTCCCAGCCGGGCAGCTCGTCGCTGGACGGCTTCCACAGCACGAAGTCGCCCGGGTCGCGCTTGTACGGCGCCACGTCCACGCGCGCGCCGGCCAGCATCTCGTCCGGATCGCGGCGCGAGAGCTTGCCGTAGTGCGCGAAGCTGGCCACCGCGAACAGCACATGGCCCTCGGCGGCATAGGCATGCCCATTGGTGATCAGCTGCTCGATCATCGCCACGATCTGCGGGATATGCGCGGTGGCTTCCGGTTCGATGTCCGGCGGCAGCACGCCGAGCGCGGCCATGTCCTGGCGATAGATCGCCGCGAAGCGGTCGGTGATGGTCGAGATCGGCACGCCCTGCGCCTGCGCGGCGGCATTGATCTTGTCGTCCACGTCGGTGATGTTGCGCGCGTAGCGCAGCGCCCCGAAGCGCCGCCGCAGCAGTGCGGCCAGCACATCGAACACGACCGGGCCGCGGGCGTTGCCGATATGCGCGTAGTTGTAGACGGTGGGGCCGCACACATACAGGGTGGGGCTGGACGGATCGAGCGGCGCGAACGGCTCGACCCGCCGCGTCAGGTTGTTGTGCAGGCGCAGGCTCATCGGCATCTGGAAAAGGATAACCGGGCGATTCTAGCCGGTCGCGGCGGGATGGCGAACCAGCCGTCTGCCTACCACGATGCCGGTGACCGGATGGGCTGCGTTCAGCCCAAGGGATCGCAAGCTCCATACACTTACGTATTGCTTCGCTCCGCCCCCCTGGTACTGATGCGACCTTCCCCGTTCTTCCTGCTGCTGTGTGTGTTCGCCTGGCAGGCACCGTCAGCGCATGCGGCAGAGACCGATCCCAAGAACAGGGTGGTGGTGATCGAGAACGTGAAGCTGGATTACGCGCAGGTGCTCAACGTCGAGCCGGTCTACCAGACCTTGCGTGCCACCCGCATCGAAGAGCAGTGCGAGGCCGAGCCGGTCGCGCCGGTGGTGCCGGCCGAGGACGAAGGCCGCATCAACCGGATGGTGGATTCGGTCAAGGAGATGTTCTCGCGGCGCCCCGAGCCGGCCGCCGTGCCGATGGCGGTGCCACCGACCAGCACGCGGCGCAACTGCCGGGTGGTGGAAGTGCCACGCGAGTTCCGGCGGCCGATCGCCTTCGACGTGGACTACGTCTACAAGGGCACCAAGTACCGCTCGCGGCTGCCGGAAGACCCGGGCAATCGGCTGCGCATCCGTGTGTCGGTTACCCCCTACATCCCCGACGCCATCGTCGCGCCGCCGCGTTGAGCTGCGCAGCGGTTGCGCCGTACCCGCATGCATGCGAGGATTCGCGCCCTATGCACGCAAACGCCTTTCAGCACGACACCAGCGCCGCCCGGATGGCCTCCGGCATGACCTCGCGTGCCCGCCGACCGGAATCCCACATTTTCGCTGGGTAACCGGAGCGTTTGGCTGTTCCGCTGTTGAAAACCCAGCCCTGAGGCTGGGTTTTTTCGTTTTGACGTCACAAAAGTTTCAACCGCAAGAAACGCGCATGTCGCGCACCCCGTCGCTCCTGGCGGACCACGCAGCAGAAGCACGCAGCACAAGGACCGATCGATGTCACTGAAGCACTTCTTGAACACCCAGGACTGGAGCCGCGCCGAACTGGACGCGCTGTTGACCCAGGCTGCGTTGTTCAAACGCAACAAGCTGGGAAGCGAGCTGAAGGGCAAGTCGATCGCGCTGGTGTTCTTCAACCCGTCCATGCGCACGCGGACCAGCTTCGAGCTGGGCGCGTTCCAGCTGGGCGGGCATGCAGTGGTGCTGCAGCCGGGCAAGGATGCCTGGCCGATCGAGTTCAATCTGGGCACGGTGATGGATGGCGACACCGAGGAGCACATCGCCGAAGTGGCGCGCGTGCTGGGCCGCTATGTCGACCTGATCGGCGTGCGCGCATTCCCGAAGTTCGTCGACTGGTCCAAGGACCGCGAGGACCAGGTGCTCAGGAGCTTCGCCCGGTACTCGCCGGTGCCGGTGATCAACATGGAGACGATCACCCACCCATGCCAGGAGCTGGCGCACGCGCTGGCCTTGCAGGAACACTTCGGCACCCAGGATCTGCGCGGCAAGAAGTACGTGCTCACCTGGACCTATCACCCCAAACCGTTGAACACCGCGGTGGCCAATTCCGCGCTGACCATCGCCACCCGCATGGGCATGGACGTGACCCTGCTGTGCCCGACGCCGGACTACATCCTGGACGAGCGCTACATGGACTGGGCAGCGCAGAACGTGGCCGAAAGCGGCGGCTCGCTACAGGTCAGCCACGATATCGACAGCGCCTATGCCGGCGCCGACGTGGTGTATGCCAAGAGCTGGGGCGCACTGCCGTTCTTCGGCAACTGGGAGCCGGAAAAGCCGATCCGCGACCAGTACCAGCACTTCATCGTCGACGAACGCAAGATGGCGCTGACCAACAACGGCGTGTTCTCGCACTGCCTGCCGCTGCGTCGCAACGTCAAGGCCACCGACGCGGTGATGGATTCGCCCAACTGCATCGCCATCGACGAGGCCGAGAACCGCCTGCATGTCCAGAAGGCGATCATGGCTGCCCTGGTGGGCCAGGGCAGCCGGGATTCGTGATTGGGGATTTGGGATTCGCAACGGCGAACCCGGCTCCCGACCCAACCTAGTCAACTTCTAAAGAGACCCCCATGTCGCAGCAGACCGCTTCCACCAATCCCGAATCCCCACTCTCCAATCCCGGCACAAATAAGGATATCGTTCTCGCCTTCTCCGGCGGCCTCGACACCAGCTTCTGCATTCCGTATCTGCAGGCGCAGGGCTATGCGGTGCACACCGTGTTCGCCGATACCGGCGGCGTGGATGCGGAGGAACGCGACTTCATCGAGAAGCGCGCCGCCGAGCTGGGCGCGGCCAGCCATGTCACCGTCGATGGCGGTCCGGCCATCTGGCAGGGCTTCGTCAAGCCGTTCGTGTGGGCCGGCGAGGGCTACCAGGGCCAGTACCCGTTGCTGGTGTCCGACCGTTACCTGATCGTCGATGCCGCGCTCAAGCGCGCCGAAGAACTGGGCACGCGCAGCATCGCCCACGGCTGCACCGGCATGGGCAACGACCAGGTGCGCTTCGACCTGGCGGTCAAGGCGCTGGGCGACTACCAGATCGTCGCGCCGATCCGCGAGATCCAGAAGGAGCACACCCAGACCCGCGCCTACGAGCAGAAGTATCTGGAAGAGCGCGGCTTCGGCGTGCGCGCCAAGCAGCAGGCCTACACCATCAACGAGAACCTGCTTGGGCTGACCATGTCCGGCGGCGAGATCGACCGGTGGGAAGCGCCGGGCGAAGGTGCGCGTGGCTGGTGCGCGCCGCGCAGCGAGTGGCCGGCCGAAGCGCTGACCGTCACCCTGACGTTCGTCGAAGGCGAGGCGGTCGCGCTCAACGGCAAGACGCTGCCCGGCGAGCAGATCCTGGCCCAGCTCAACAAGCTGTTCGCGCCCTACGGCGTGGGCCGCGGCGTGTATACCGGCGACACCGTGATCGGTTTGAAGGGCCGCATCGTGTTCGAAGCGCCCGGCCTGATTTCGCTGCTGACCGCGCACCGCGCGCTGGAAGATGCGGTGCTGACCAAGCAGCAGAACCGCTTCAAGCCGGACGTGGCGCGCAAGTGGGTGGAGCTGGTGTACGAAGGTTTCTACCACGACCCGCTCAAGACCGATATCGAGGCGTTTCTGAAGTCGTCGCAGTCCAAGGTCAACGGCGAGGTCACGCTGGAAACCCGGGGTGGCCGCGTCGATGCGGTGGCGGTGCGTTCGCCGCATCTGCTCAACACCAAGGGCGCGACCTATGCGCAGTCGGCCGACTGGGGCGTGGAAGAGGCGGAAGGCTTCATCAAGCTGTTCGGGATGAGCTCGACGCTGTATGCGCAGGTGAATCGCTGAGGCGACCGCTCCGCAGGCAGCCGGCATCTTGCTTCTCCCGCGTGCGGGAGAAGCTGGCGCATCGCGCCGGATGAGGGCGACCTGCCGCATGCCCCCATCCGCCCTGTCGGGCACCTTCCCCCGCAGGCGGGGGAAGGGCCAGAGGGGCGTTAGAAAGACCGACCACCCTCTGGCCGACGCAATCAAGACGCGATCAATGACCACACTGCTCGACAACACACTGACGCATCTGGAAAAGCTGGTGTCCTTCGACACCCGCAACCCGCCGCGGGCGATCGCTGCCGAGGGCGGCATCTTCGATTATCTGCGCGCGCAGCTGCCCGGGTTCCAGGTCGAGGTGATCGACCACGGTGCCGGTGCGGTGAGCCTGTATGCGGTGCGCGGTGCGCCCAAGTACCTGTTCAACGTGCATCTGGATACGGTGCCGGATTCGCCGCACTGGAGTGCCGATCCGCACGTGATGCGGCGTACCGACGATCGCGTGATCGGTCTGGGCGTCTGCGACATCAAGGGGGCGGCAGCGGCGCTGGTGGCGGCGGCCAATGCCGGGCAGGGCGATGCGGCATTCCTGTTTTCCTCCGACGAGGAAGCCAACGACCCGCGCTGCATCGCCGCGTTCCTGGCGCGCGGCGTGCCGTATGAGGCGGTGCTGGTCGCCGAGCCGACCATGAGCGAGGCGGTGCTGGCGCATCGCGGGATCAGCTCGGTGCTGATGCGCTTTGCCGGGCGTGCCGGGCATGCGTCGGGCAAGCAGGATCCATCCGCCAGTGCGCTGCACCAGGCGATGCGCTGGGGCGGCAGGGCACTGGAGCATGTCGAGTCGCTGGCGCATGCGCGCTTCGGCGGCCTGACCGGCCTGCGTTTCAACATCGGCCGCGTCGAGGGTGGCATCAAGGCCAACATGATCGCCCCGGCGGCCGAGCTGCGTTTCGGCTTTCGTCCGCTGCCGTCGATGGACGTGGATGGCTTGCTGGCCACGTTTGCCGGATTTGCCGATCCGCTCGCGGCGCATTTCGAAGAAACCTTCCGCGGGCCAAGCCTGCCGTCGGGTGACATCGCGCGTGCAGAAGAGCGCCGCCTGGCCGCACGCGATGTCGCCGATGCGCTGGACCTGCCGATCGGCAATGCAGTGGATTTCTGGACCGAGGCCTCGCTGTTCTCGGCCGGTGGCTATACCGCACTGGTGTACGGACCGGGCGATATCGCCCAGGCGCACACCGCCGACGAATTCGTGACGCTTGCGCAGTTGCAGCGTTACGCCGAGTCGGTCCATCGCATCATCAACGGCTGCAACTGAAGCCGCGTTCCGCGCCTGGCGCGGCCATTCCTCTCTTCGATCACGGCAATGTCCCTCTCCGCACAGCCCCACAAACAGACCCGTCAGACCATCGTGCGCCTGCTTTCGAGCATGGCCAGCGCCAAGGAAATCAGCCAGTACCTCAAGCGTTTCTCGCAGCTGGATGCCAAACGCTTTGCGGTGGTCAAGGTGGGCGGCGCGGTGCTGCGCGACGACCTGGACGCGCTGACCTCCTCGCTGTCGTTCCTGCAGGAAGTGGGCCTGACCCCGATCGTGCTGCATGGCGCCGGCCCGCAGCTGGATGCGGAGCTGTCTGCAGCGGGCATCGAAAAACAGACCGTCAACGGCTTGCGGGTGACTTCGCCCGAAGCGCTGGCGATCGTGCGCAAGGTGTTCCAGGCCTCCAACCTCAAGCTGGTCGAAGCGCTGCAGCAGAATGGCGCGCGTGCGACCTCGATCACCGGCGGCGTGTTCGAAGCGCAGTATCTGGATCGCGACACCTATGGCCTGGTCGGCGAGGTCAAGGCGGTGAACCTGGCGCCGATCGAAGCCAGCCTGCAGGCCGGCTCGATTCCGGTCATCACCAGCCTGGGCGAGACGCCGAGCGGGCAGATCCTCAACATCAACGCGGATTTTGCCGCCAACGAACTGGTGCAGGAGCTGCAGCCATACAAGATCATCTTCCTCACCGGCACCGGCGGTCTGCTGGATGCCGATGGCAAGGTGATCGATTCGATCAACCTGTCCACCGAGTTCGATCACCTGATGCAGCAGCCGTGGATCAATGGCGGGATGCGGGTCAAGATCGAACAGATCAAGGACCTGCTCGATCGCCTGCCGCTGGAATCATCGGTATCGATCACCCGGCCGGCGGATCTGGCCAAGGAGCTGTTCACGCACAAGGGCTCGGGCACGCTGGTGCGGCGCGGCGAGCGCGTGTTGCGCGCGACCTCCTGGGACGAACTGGACCTGCCACGGCTCAAGACCCTGATCGAATCCAGCTTCGGCCGCACGCTGGTGCCCGAGTACTTCAGCAGCACCAGGTTGCTGCGCGCCTACGTCAGCGAGAACTATCGCGCGGCGGTGATCCTCACCGATGAGGGCATGCTGGGTGCAAGCGCGTTGATCTACCTGGACAAGTTCGCCGTGCTCGACGATGCGCAGGGCGAAGGCCTGGGCCGTGCGGTATGGAACGTGATGCGCGAGGAGACTCCGCAGCTGTTCTGGCGCTCGCGGCACAACAACCAGGTCAACATCTTCTACTACGCCGAGTCCGACGGTTGCATCAAGCAGGAGAAGTGGAAGGTGTTCTGGTACGGGCTGGAGACCTTCGAGCAGATCCAGCATTGCGTGGCGCATTGTGCGACGCGCCAGCCGACGCTGCTGGGCTGAGTACGATGGCGCCCGTCGCATTGCCATCGCTTTGGCGCGAGCTGCCCACGCTACGCGGGCAACACGCAACACTGGAACCATTGCAGGCTGCGCATGCCGATGGTCTGCGCGGCGCGCTGGGCGATGGGGCCTTGTCGCGGCTGTGGTACACCGGCGTGCCGGCACCGGCGCAGGTGGATGACTACGTGGGCGCGGCCTTGGATGCGCAAGCCGACGGGCGGGTGCTGCCTTACGTGGTACGCGATGCGGCCGGTGAGATCGTCGGCTGCACGCGCTATTACGGGCTGGATGCGACAGTGCCCAAGCTGTCGATCGGCTACACCTGGTACGCGCCGCGCGTGCAGCGCAGCGGCGTCAATACCGACACCAAGCGGATGCTGCTGCAGCACGCCTTCGAAACGCTGGGCTGCCTGAGCGTGGTGTTCGAGACCAGCTGGTTCAATCACACCTCGCGCGCGGCGATTGCGCGGCTCGGTGCAAAGCAGGACGGCGTGCTGCGCAATCACACCCGTCACCCTGACGGCACACCGCGCGATACCGTGGTGTTCTCCATCATCGATACGGAATGGGCCGGGGTCAAACGCCACCTGCAGTTCCGCCTGGAAGCAAACGCATGACTGTTCAAGCAACGACCATCGGCATCGTCGGTGCCCGCGGGCATACCGGATCGGAATTGATCAAGCTGGTGGTGGCACACCCGCATCTGCAGCTGCTGTTCGTGTCCTCGCGCGAACTGGCCGGGCAGCCGGTGGCCGACCACAACGCTGCGTATCGCGGCGAATTGCGCTACGAGAGCCTGGATGCCGACGCGGTGGCCGCCAAGGCCGCCGACGTGGTGATCCTGGCATTGCCCAACGGCAAGGCCGAACCCTTCGTCGCGGCGATCGATGCGGCCAGGCCGCAGACACTGCTGATTGATCTGTCGGCCGATTACCGCTTCGATCCGGCCTGGTATTACGGGTTGCCGGAGCTGACGCGCGGCAACTACGCCGGGCAGAAGCGCATCAGCAACCCGGGTTGCTATGCCACCGCGATGCAGCTGACGATCGCCCCTTTGCTCGACCAACTGGCCGGCCCGCCGCAGTGTTTCGGCGTGTCTGGCTATTCCGGTGCGGGCACCACGCCGTCGGACAAGAACAACCCCGAGCTGCTGGCCGATAACCTGATGCCGTATGCGCTGACCAACCACATGCACGAGCGCGAAGTCTCTGCGCAGCTCGGCGTGCCGGTGGAGTTCATGCCGCATGTGGCGCCGCATTTTCGCGGCATCACCATGACCGTCAACCTGTGGCTGCAGCAGCCGCTGACACGCGAGCAGATCCAGGCGCGCTACACGCAGCGTTACGCCGACGAGCCGCTGATCGAGATCGTCGATGAAGCGCCGTGGGTCAGCCGCATTGCCGGCAGGCATGGCGTGCAGATCGGCGGCGTGACGTTGGCGCCGGGCAACAAGCGGGTGGTGGTGGTGGCCACGCTGGACAACCTGCTCAAGGGCGCGGCGACGCAGGCGATGCAGAATCTCAACCTGGCGTTGGGCTGGGACGAATTGACCGCGATTGGCTGATGATGCGAGTCCCTCGCAAGAGCCCGCACATCCATGTGCGGGGATTCGAAGATGCGAGTCCCTCGCAAGAGCCCGCACCTCCATGTGCGTTGATTTAACTGGACGACTTACTCGAGACGCTTTCCGATGACCAATCTGTTGTGGCAAAAACCCGGCGTGGCGGTGGACGCCAAGATCCAGAGTTTCCTGGCCGGCGACGACGTCATCCTGGACCGCGAGTTCTTCCTGTACGACATCGCCGCCAGCAAGGCGCATGCGCAGGGGCTGCAGCACATCGGCATCCTGTCGCTGCAGGAGCTGGGCGGGCTGAGCGAGCAACTGGATCTGCTGGCTGCCGATTTCCGCAGCGGTGCGTTCGTGCTGGACGAGCGCTACGAGGACTGCCATTCGGCGATCGAAGCGCGCCTGACCGAACGGCTGGGCGATGCCGGTCGCAAGATCCACACCGGGCGCAGCCGTAACGACCAGATCCTGGTCGCCACCCGCCTGTGGTTGAAGGACAAGCTGCAGCGCGTGGCCGAGCTTGGCGCGGAGATCGCCAAGGTGGCGCTGGATCGCGCGCAGGCAGAAGCCGCGTTGCCGGTGCCGGGCTATACGCATATCCAGCGCGCGGTGGTGTCCTCGGCCGGCATGTGGTGGGCGGGCTGGGCCGAGGCCTTTATCGACAATGCGGTGCGTGCGACCGACACCCTGCGTCTGGTGGACAGCAATCCGCTCGGTACCGCGGCCGGTTACGGCGTCAACCTGCCGCTGGACCGTGCGCATACCACCGCCGAGCTGGGCTTTGCACGGCTGCAGGTCTCGCCGATCTATGCGCAGCTCTCGCGTGGCAAGTACGAACTGGCCGCGCTCGAGGCGCTTGGCAGCGCAACGCTGGACCTGCGCCGGATTGCCTGGGACCTGTCGTTGTTCACCAGCGGCGAGTTCGCCTTCGTCGCGCTGCCGGCGCAGTACACCACCGGCAGCTCGATCATGCCGAACAAGCGCAACCCAGACGTGATCGAGCTGATGCGCGCCACCCACGCCAGCGTGGCCGCCGCGCGCACCGAGATCGAACAGCTGCTGTCGCTGCCGTCGGGCTATCACCGCGACCTGCAGAGCAGCAAGGGCGCCATCGTGCACGGCTTCGGGCGCGGCATGGCGGCGCTGGAACTGCTGCCGGCCCTGCTGGCCAACCTGGAATGGCGCCCGGACAAGCTGCGTGCGGCGATCGATTCGGGCATGTACGCCACCGACGTGGCGGTGGAAGCGGCCGTTGCCGGTGTGCCGTTCCGCGAGGCCTACAAGGCCGCGGCGGAATCGGCCGATACCGCCGGGCAGGGCCGCACGCCGGAAGGCAGCCTGGCCGCGCGCGTCTCGCCAGGCGCCGCCGCGGACCTGCAGCTGGACGTGCTGCGTGCCCGCTGGGAGGCGCTGGTCTGATGGCCGTGATCAGTACCGACAGCGCAGAACATTATCCCTGGGGCGAGGCCAGCGATGGCTGGCACCTGCTGCGCGACCCCAACCTGAGCGTGCTGGAAGAACGCATGCCGCCGGGCGCTGCCGAACTGCGCCATCGGCACAGCCGCGCACGGCATTTCTTCTATGTGCTGGCCGGCGAGGTAATGCTGCAGCTGGACGGCGAGCAGCATGTGCTGCGCGCGGGGCAGGGCCTGCATGTGCCGCCCGGTTCCACCCATCAGATGCACAACCTGTCCGAGAGGGAAGCGCGCTTTCTGGTGATTTCCACGCCGTTCGGCCGTAGCGAAGCAACACCCGACAAGGAGGCCGGCTGATGGCGACGCGCTATCTGGTATTGGCGATGCGCAAGCCGGATTTCCCGGCCGATGTGGTGCAGCCGCATCGTGCATTTCTCGATACGCTGCGGGCGGCCGGGCAGCTGGAGCTGACCGGCGGCTTCAGCGATGGCAGTGGTGGCGCCTACGTGCTGGTCAACGTGGACAGCCTGCAGCAGGCGCAGCAGATCGTGGCACGTGATCCGCTGGTACTGCGCGATGCCTCCACACTGACCGTCCATGAGTGGAACACGCACTGAGCAGACCGTCGCCATGAGCACGCCCATCGCCACTGCTGTGTCGTTTACCGAGCAGGTGCTGCCGCCGTGGCGACGCGCAGTGCTCAAGGTCGGCAGCAGCCTGCTGGCCGCCGATGGCGGTGGCTTGTCGCCACGGTTCGCATTGGGCCTGGCGCAATTCGTCTCGGCCAATCTGGCCGCCGGGCGCGAGCTGGTGATCGTGTCGTCGGGTGCGGTGGCGGCCGGCCGGGCGATCCTGCCCAGGGCGGCCGAGGCCGGCGCACCGATCGCCGCACGCCAGGCGCTGGCTGCGCTCGGGCAGGCACAGTTGATCGCGCTCTGGCAGCGCTTTTTCGAGCGCCCGGTGGCGCAGGTGTTGCTCACCCACGACGACCTGCGTAACCGCCGCCGCTATCTCAATGCACGCGCCACCCTGGGCGAGTTGTTGCGGCTGGGCGCGTTGCCGGTGATCAACGAAAACGACACCGTGTCGGTGGACGAGCTCAAGCTGGGCGACAACGACAACCTGGCCGCGATCGTCGCCGCCCTGGTCGATGCCGATGCCTTGTTCATCGCCACCGATATCGACGGGCTGTACAGCGCCGACCCGCGCAGCAATCCGCTGGCGCGGCCGCTCGACGAGGTGGCCGAGCTCACTGCCGAGGTGCTGGCGATGGCCGGCGGCAGCGGCAGCAGCGTGGGCACCGGCGGCATGCGCACCAAGCTGGAGGCCGCCGCCAAGGCCGGTGCGGCCGGCATCGAAACCTATCTGTTCAACGGCCGCAATGGCGATGTGGTGCGCGCCCTGGCGCAGGATCGCCTGCATGGCACGCGGATCCATGCCGCGCGTACGCGCATTGCCGCCCGCAAGTACTGGCTGCGCCACGCACCGGTGGAGGCGGGCGCAATCCTGATCGATGCCGGTGCCGCCGCCGCGCTGACCGACAAGGGCGCCTCGCTGCTGCCGGGCGGGGTGGCCAGTGCGCACGGCGACTTCCGGCGTGGCGACATGGTGGAGATCCGCCTGCGCGACGACGCCGGCGAGCGCTGCCTGGCACGCGGCGTCAGCCAGTATTCGGCCGTGGATATCCGCCGCATCGCCCGCCGCCACTCGCGCGAGATCGAGCCCGTGCTCGGCTACAGCTACGGCGAGAACGTGGTGCATCGCGATGATCTGGTGCTTTTGTAGCGGGGAATTGAGAATCGGGAATCGGGAATCGCAAGAGCGTTTCCAGCCAACTTTCCCGCTGCCGATTCTGCCGCAGTAAAGTGATGGCGCGTGCTTTTACCATTCCCGATTCCCCACTCCCGATTCCTCAATGACCATCAAATCCCTCGCCCTGCAATGCCGTGATGCGGCGCAAGTGCTGTCGCAACTGTCCGCGCAGGCCAAGCAGGCCTTGTTGGAGGCGATGGCTGCCGCGCTGGAAGCCGATGCCGCATCGATCCTTGCCGCCAACGCACGCGATCTTGAAGCCGCCCGCGCCAAGGGCACCGGCACGGCCATGCTCGACCGGCTGGCACTGGACGACAGGCGTCTGGCCGGCATCGCCGCAGCCTTGCGCGAGGTTGCGCAATTGCCCGATCCGGTCGGGCAGGTCACGCGCGAGGATGTTCGCCCCAATGGCATCGTCGTGCAGAAGGTGCGCGTGCCGCTGGGGGTGATCGCGATGATCTACGAAGCACGCCCGAATGTGACTGCCGATGCGGCAGCGCTGTGCATCAAGGCCGGCAACGGCGTGATCCTGCGGGGCGGCTCGGAAGCGATCCACTCCAATACCGCGATTGCGCGCGCCCTGCAGCGCGCCTTGCGCGAGGCCGGCGTGCCGGAAGCGGCGCTGACGCTGATCGAGGATCTACGCCGCGAGACCATGCTGGAGCTGCTGCAACTCAGCGATATCGTCGATCTGGCGATTCCGCGTGGTGGCGAAGGACTGATCCGCTTCGTCGCCGAGCATGCGCGCGTGCCGGTGATCAAGCATTACAAGGGCGTGTGCCATCTGTTCGTGGATGCGTCGGCGGACGTGGATCTGGCCGTGCGTCTGTTGGTCGATGGCAAGGCCAGCCGGCCATCGGCCTGCAATGCGCTGGAGACCTTGCTGGTGCATGCCGACATCGCCGCGCGTTTCCTGCCGGCGGCCGCGCAGGCCCTGCGCGACCGTAACGTGGAGCTGCGTGGCGATGCGGCAACGCGCGCACTGTTGCCGGATATCGGCGCCGCCAGCGACGACGATTACGCCGCCGAATTTCTCGACCTGATCCTGGCCATTCGCGTGGTGCCGGATCTGGACACCGCGCTGGCGCATATCCGCCAGTACGGCTCGGACCACACCGAGGTGATCGCCACCCGGGACGCCGCCAATGCCGAGCAGTTCGTGCAGTCGCTGCGCTCGGCCGTGGTGATGGTCAACGCGTCCTCGCGCTTCTCCGACGGCGGCGAGCTTGGCCTGGGTGCGGAGATCGGCATCTCCACCACGCGCCTGCACTCCTACGGCCCGATGGGCCTGGAAGCGCTCACCGTGGAGCGCTTCGTGGTGCGTGGCGAGGGCCAGGTACGCCATTGAAGTGGCATGCGTTGCCGGCTCAGCCCTGTGGCGCTATGCATTGCAGCGCCACTGGCCGACATCGACTCGATCACGTGGCCCGCTTTTCTCCTCCAAGCACCGTGCTCATCCATTCATCGCTTGTTGGGGAAACGAAGCCAGTTCCTGACAGCCACACCTGTTTCCCGGCGCGGTCCCACTTTTCCATCTTTTCTTTGAATTCGGCGGGATAGTCGTTTGCCCTGCAGGCGATATTGCACCAGGGGTCGCAGACATAGATGTCCGCGTCCCAATCTGTCATGTCCGAAGGCAAGGTGCCTGCGCGCGGCACTGGGCCGACGATCGCGGCGGTGTGCGCTGTTCCATTGAAGAAAGCAAGGCGTGCGATCTGGTTGTGATCTTGCTGCAAATAGTGGACGGCCAGGGTAGCCAGCTCACCACAGTTGTGCGCGTTCCCATCCATGGCCGCCGACACCACATCCTCTTCCAGGTTATCCACCTGCTGTCGCATCCGGGAGATCTCTGCAGTCGCATTGTGGATTCGAACGGCGTCCTCAAAGCCAGCGTTTCTCTTTTTGTTGCTCGACTTCAAGCGGGGCGCTTTGTAGTACTCGGCCCTGACGGACTGCATGACCTCGCTGACAGCCCTAAGGCTCGGCGAGAGGGAGCGCTGTCTTGAAGACGATCTGCTCGCACTCCTGCGATGGCTCGCGCTGCTCAGTCCTGCCAGCACGCCATCTGCGTGGTCGGGGCTGTTGACACGCTGCGAAGTGCTGCCCGCTGGCGGCTGCTGGGCCGGAGAACTTTCGGTATATGTGAATCTTCCCGACTGGACACGATCGACGGAACCGCAAATACCCATGGATGAGCACCTGATTGGTAAAGGCCGCTCCATCATGTGCGGGAACATCCTTTTCGAAAAATGGAAGCGCGAAGCGATCGACTTGCGTGCGAATCGTGGATATCAGCATCGCCTCCAGCACGCGATGCGCGAGCAATGGCATATTTCGCTGCTGATCGTTGGGCTTGATCGCGCGCGACTTGGCGGCAGTGATGCGCTGGTCATTGTTCTCGCCAGGCCTTCGCGGCTGCCAGCTGAGCGATACATGGACTCCGTTGGTTCAGATGCCGGGGCCGCGCCTTGCGGTTGGCCCGCGTGTTCCCATCCCGCCAACCACGACCTTTGACACTCCCCCGGCAGGCCGCGCCCTGCCTACAGTCGAGGACTGCCCCCCGCACGTTCCGGAGTCGTCGATGCGCCGTTTTGCCGCCTGCCTGCTCGCCACTGCCATTGCCGCCGCCACCGGCGGCGCGCTGGCGCAAACCTCGCCGATGACGCCGGACATCACCGGCAAGCCGTTCGTGGCCAGCGATGCCGCCAACGACTACATCAAGCGCGAGGTGATGATCCCGATGCGCGACGGGGTCAAGCTGCATACGGTGATCGTGCTGCCCAAGGGCGCACGCAACGCACCGATGGTGCTGACGCGCACCCCGTACAACGCCAGCGGGCGCGCCGAGCGCATGGCCTCGCCGCATATGAAGGACCTGCTCGCACAGGGCGATGACGTGTTCGTGGAAGGCGGCTACATCCGCGTGATCCAGGACGTGCGCGGCAAGTACGGCTCGGAAGGCGATTACGTGATGACCCGGCCGCTGCGCGGTGCGCTCAATCCCAGCGAGGTGGACCATGCCACCGATGCCTGGGACACCATCGACTGGCTGGTGAAGAACGTGAAGGAGTCCAACGGCAGGGTCGGCATGATCGGCTCGTCCTACGAAGGTTTCACCGTGGTGATGGCGTTGACCAACCCGCATCCGGCGCTCAAGGTCGCAGTGCCGGAAAGCCCGATGATCGACGGCTGGATGGGCGACGACTGGTTCAACTATGGTGCGTTCCGCCAGGTCAACTTCGACTATTTCACCGGCCAGCTCACCCAGCGCGGCAAGGGCATCGGCATCGCGCGCCAGGGCCATGACGACTACAGCAACCTGCTGCGTGCCGGCTCGGCGGGGGATTTCGCCAAGGCCGCCGGCCTGGAGCAGCTGCCGTGGTGGCACAAGCTCACCGAACACGCCGCCTACGACACGTTCTGGCAGGAGCAGGCGCTGGACAAGGTGATGGCGCGCACGCCGCTCAAGGTGCCGACCATGTGGCTGCAGGGGCTGTGGGACCAGGAGGACATGTGGGGCGCGATTCATAGCTACGCGGCGATGGAGCCGCGCGACAAGGGCAATACGCTCAACTACCTGGTGATGGGCCCGTGGCGGCACAGCCAGGTCAACTACGATGGCAGCGCGCTGGGCGCATTGAATTTCGACGGCGATACCGCGCGCCAGTTCCGTCACGATGTGCTGCGCCCGTTCTTCGACCAATACCTGGTCGATGGCGCGCCCAAGGCGAACACGCCGCCCGTGTTCATCTACAACACCGGAGAGAATCACTGGGACCGTCTGCAGGCCTGGCCGCGCAGCTGCGCCAAGGGCTGTGCAGCGGCCAGCAAGCCGCTGTACCTGCAGGCCGGCGGCAAGCTGTCGTTCCAGCGGCCGGCGGCGGGGCAGCCGGGCTTCGAGGAGTACGTGGCCGACCCGGCCAAGCCGGTGCCGTTCGTGCCGCGCCCGGTGGACTTCGGCGATCGCAGCATGTGGACCACCTGGCTGGTGCAGGACCAGCGCTTCGTCGACGGCCGCCCGGATGTGCTGACCTTCGTCACCGAGCCGCTGACCGAACCCCTGCAGATCGCCGGCGCACCGGAAGTGCATCTGCAGGCCTCCACCAGTGGCAGCGACAGCGACTGGGTGGTGAAACTGATCGATGTCTATCCGGACGAGATGGCGTCCAGTCCGAAGATGGGCGGTTACGAATTGCCGGTGTCGCTGGCGATCTTCCGCGGCCGCTATCGCGAGAGTTTCAGCACGCCCAAGCCGCTGGCGTCCAATCAGCCGCTGGCGTTCCAGTTTGGCCTGCCGACTGCCAACCACACCTTCCAGCCGGGCCACCGGGTGATGGTGCAGGTGCAGTCCAGCCTGTTTCCGCTGTACGACCGCAACCCGCAGACCTACGTGGACAACATCTTCTTCGCCAGGCCCGGCGATTATCAAAAGGCCATCCAGCGCGTCTACGTGACCCCGGAGCAGCCCAGCTACATCAGTCTGCCGGTACGTTGACCACGCCGGCGCCGCGCGGCGCCGGTGCCCAGACGTCTTCCAGCAGCTGCGGGCGGCAGGCCACCCAGGCTGCCGCCAGTTGCAGCAGGATGCAGATCACCAGGAAGACGAATGGCGAGGTCCAGCCGCCGTGGTGGGCGTGCAGCCAGCCGAACAGGAACGGCCCCAGGCAACTCATCGCATAGCCCATGCCCTGCGAAAACCCGGACAGGGCGGCCGAGCCGGCCGCGGTGCGGCTGCGCTGGTTGACCAGCACCAATGCCAGCGGAAACGTGCTCGGCCCCAGGCCGAGCAGGGTCACCCACAGGATCGGCGCGGCCAATGGCGCCCACCACAGCCCGGCGAACGCGACCAGGTGGCAGGCCGCGCACAGCAGCACGATCGGAAAGGGGTTGCGCATGCGCACTGCCAGCGCCGGCATGGTCAAGGCACCGACCATGCCCAGTGCGGCGAACAACGCCACCATGGTGCCGCCGAACGCGGGCGAGGCGCCGGCTTCGCGCAGCAGGGTCGGCAACCAGGTGAACATCGAATAGGTGACCAGCGAGGTCATGCCGAAGGTCACCGCCATGCTCCAGCCCAGGGCGGTGCGTGCCACGCGGCCCTCGGCTTCGGGCGTGGGGGTGACCGGTGCCGGTCCGGTCGCGCGGAGACGGCGGTGGTTGGTGTGCACCATGGCCCAGGCCACCAGTGCCAGCAGCGCCGGCAACACCCACACCACCATCGAGCTGCGCCAGCCCAGCGCATCGGCCACCGGTACCGCCAGCAGTGCCGGCAGCAGGGTGCCGACCTGCAGCACGGTGATGTAGAGCGTGCTGACGCCGCCGACGCGATCGCCGAAATAGCGCTTCACCAGCGGCGGCAGCACCACGTTGCCCATGCCCATGCCGGCCAGCGCCACCAGCGATCCGATGAACAGTCCGGTGGTCTGCGGCAACAGCGGGCGCAACACCAGGCCGAGGGTGGCCAATGCCATCGACAGCAGCGCCGTGCGCAGCAGGCCGTAGCGGCGCAGCAACGCCGGCGTGGTGACCCCGGTGAGCGCGAATGCCGCGGTCGGCAACATGCCGAGCGCGCCCATGGTGGGCGCGCCGAATGCGTACTCGTCGGCAATGCGTTCCAGCAGCGGCGTCAACGAGGTCACCGCGGTCCGCAGATTGAACGCGGACAACAAAATGGCAGCCAGCACCAGGCCGCGACCACGCAACCGGGCGGACGGGGAGGCAGCGGCAATGACAACAGACATGACAGACCATCCGCACTGCGCACCTGCATGCGCCAGCGCCTGAAAACACAAAACCGGCACGAGGCCGGTTTTGTGTTTTGAAACTGGTCGGGGAGACAGGATTCGAACCTGCGACCTCTACGTCCCGAACGTAGCGCTCTACCAGACTGAGCTACACCCCGAAGGAGCCGCGTATGTTACATAGGGAATGCCAGATCGGCAAGCATCTATCGAAAATATTTTTTACCGATGCGGTTGGCCACGCTCGGGCTCGCGTGCTTCGAACCACATGCCGTTGAGCACCGCAGCCAGTGCGGCCAGGCCGGTGCCGAGGATCCAGGCGAAATACCACATTGTCATTCTCCTTGAGTCATTGAAATACGTGAGACGTTGAAGGCCCGTTGCAGGCGCCATGCGCGCAGCAGCGCAGCGGGGCTTGCTCAGTAGGCGTTTGGATTGGCCGACAGTTCGTCGGCGGTGACCTTGCCCTTGAGCACGCGATAGACCCAGCTCGTATAGGCCAGCACGATCGGCATGAACAGCGTGGTCGCCAGCAGCATGATCCACAGCGTCAGGCGGCTGCTGGAGGCATCCCACAGCGTCAGGCTTGCGCTCGGTGCGGTGGACGAGGGCAGCAGGAACGGGAACAACGCAAAGCCGACGGTGAAGACGATGCCGACGATGGCGCAACCCGACGCGATGAACGCCAGGCCGCCACGACGTACGCGCAACAGCAGCGCATTCATCGCAAGCCCGATCAGGCCGACCAGCGGTGCGATCAAGGTGGCCGGCATGCTGCTGTAGTTGTGCAGCCAGCCGCCGGCCGCGGTGAGTGCGGCGGTCTTGGCCAGTGGATTGGTCGGCGCATCGGTGGCCAGCACCGAGGTCACTGCATACCCCGGCAGACCCAGCGCCACCCACGCACCGGCGGCGGCAAACAACGCCACCGCGCCGAGCGCGGCGATGCTGCCGAAACGCGCGGCGCGCGCGGCCACCGGTCCGTCGGTCTTGAGCACCAGCATCGCTGCGCCGTGCGCCATCAGCATGGCCACGCTGAGCAGGCCGGCGAGCAGCGCGAACGGTGTCAGCAGTCCGAACAGGTTGCCGGTGTAGAAGATGCGCATGCTGTCGTCGAAGTGGAACGGCACACCGAGCAGCACGTTGCCGACCGCCACGCCCATGATCAGCGCCGGAATGCAGCCGCCGACGAACAACGCCCAGTCCCAGTTATTGCGCCAGCGCTGATCGACCAGCTTGCCGCGGAACTTGAAGCCGACCGGGCGCAGGATCAGTGCGAACAGGATCAGGAACATCGCCAGGTAGAAGCCGGAAAAACTCACCGCATACAGCGGCGGGAATGCGGCGAAGATCGCGCCGCCGCCCAGGATCAGCCACACCTGGTTGCCTTCCCAGACCGGGCCGATGGTGTTGATCACCAGCCGCCGTTCGGCATCGTTGCGGGCAACCAGCGGCAGCAAGGTGCTGACGCCCAGGTCGAAGCCGCCCATCACCGCGTAACCGGACAGCAATACGCCAAGCAACAGCCACCAGATCACGCGCAGTGTGGTGTAGTCGAGCAAGATGAAATCCATGGTGTCTCTCCTGGCTTACGGTGCGCCGCCGGCCAGCGCGCCGGTGCTCAGTGGGGCGTTGGGTGAGGACGCGTGGGGCGAGTCGTTGTGCGGTGCCGGGGTGCGGTGCGTCGGCGGAAACAGCGCATCCGGGCCCTTGCGGATCGTCTTCAGCGACAGCTTGATCGCAATCACCAGCAGCGTGGTGTACAGCGCGGTGAAGCCGACCAGGGTCAACACGATTTCGTACAGGTCCAGTCCCGAGGCGGCATAGAAGGTCGGCAGGACGCCTTCCACCGCCCACGGCTGGCGGCCGTACTCGGCCACGAACCAGCCGCACTCGATCGCGATCCACGGCAGCGGCAAGGTCCACAGCGCCACCGTCAGGAACCAGCGTTTGTCCTGGAAGTTGTGCTTGCAGGCGAACCAGAACGCAATGGCGAAGAACGCAATCAGGTAGATGCCGATGGCGGCCATGATGCGGAAGGTCCAGAACAACGGCAGTACCCGCGGCACCGTGTCCATGGCGGCCTGGGCGATCTGCTGCGGCGTGGCATTGCCGATGTCGTCGCGATAGCGCTTGAGCAGCAGGCCGTGGCCCAGATCCTGCCAATGCGCATTGAAGACCTGGCGTGCCTGGGCATCGTCCTTGTTGGCGCGGATGCGCTCCAGCGCGCCATAGGCGATCTGGCCGCCGCGGATACGGTGTTCGGCACGGCCGACCAGTTCCAGGATGCCGGGGATCGGCTGGTCCAGCGAACGTGTGGCGATCAACCCCATCAGATACGGAATCTTGATCGCGTAGTCGTTGCGATGGGTCTGCTGGTTGGGAATGCCGAACGCGGTGAAGTCGGCCGGCGCGGCTTCGGTCTCCCACATGGCCTCGATCGCGGCCAGCTTCATCTTCTGATGTTCGTTGGCGGCATAGCCGCTCTCATCGCCGAGCACCACCACCGACAGCGACGACAACAGGCCGAACGCGGCAGCCACCGCGAACGAACGCCGTGCCATCTCCACATGCTTGCCGCGCAGCAGGTAGAACGCGCTGATGGACATCACGAACACCGCACCGAGCACGTAGCCGGCGCTGACGGTGTGCACGAACTTGGCCTGCGCCACCGGGTTGAACAGCACCGCCATGAAATCGACCACTTCCATGCGCATGGTGTCCGGGTTGAACACCGCGCCGGTCGGGTTCTGCATCCAGCCGTTGGCGATCAGGATCCACAACGCGGAGAAGTTGCTGCCGAGTGCCACCAGCCAGGTGGTGGCCAGATGCTGCACCTTGCTCAGCCGGTTCCAGCCGAGAAAGAACAGGCCCAGGAAGGTCGCTTCCAGGAAGAACGCCATCAGGCCCTCGATCGCCAGCGGTGCGCCGAAGATGTCGCCGACGTAATGGCTGTAATACGACCAGTTCATGCCGAACTCGAACTCCATCACGATGCCGGTGCCCACGCCCATGGCGAAGTTGATGCCGAACAGCACGCCCCAGAACATGGTCATGCGTCGCCAGATCTCCTTGCCGGTCATCACATAGACGCTCTCCATGATGCCGAGCAGGAACGACAGGCCCATGGTCAGCGGCGGAAAGATGAAGTGGTACATCGCGGTGACTGCGAACTGCAGCCGCGACAGTTCAACAACTGTCGAGTCGATCATGGCGGGTGGGCCTGGTTGGGTGTCGATGAAGGAATGCAGCCGATCATCTGCGCTTGCCGCGACATGCGCGTTGATCCAGATCAATGCCGGGGCGGACGGGTGCGGCACAATGCGCAGCCCGGAGCGGGAGGTGGCGCCTTACAATCGCCTGCAACACGATGTCTTCCCAGAGAGCGATGTGAGCCAGCCCAGCGTGCGAGCCAGCGAAACGCCAGCCCAGCGCCGCCAACGCGGCCGGTGGCTGGATGCACTGGCAGCCCCGGCCACGCGTGCGCGGCGCCTGGCCGGCGTGGCGGTGGCGGTGTCCGGCGTGCTGCTGCTGGCGCAGGCGGCGGCGATCGCCTGGTTGCTGCAGGCCGTGCTGGTGCAGCATCTGGCGCTGACGCAGCTGCGCGACGTGGGCGCGGGGCTGGTCTGTGCGCTGGTGGGGCGGGCGATGCTTAATGCCTGGGCGCAATCGCTGACCGGCGAGGTGGCCGATGTGGCCAAGCGCGAGCTGCGCGCCCGCATCGCGCGGCGCCTGGTGCAGCACGGGCCGGTGTGGTTGCGCCGGCAACGCAGCGGCGAACTGGGCGAGCTGAGCCTGGCGCACACCGATGCGCTGGAGGGCTACTTCGTCGGCTACCAGCTCGCGCGCACCGAAATGACGCTGGTGCCGCCGCTGATCCTGCTCGCGGTGTTCTCGGTCGATTGGGTGGTGGGCCTGGTGTTGCTGCTGACCGCGCCGCTGATTCCGTTTTTCATGATGCTGGTGGGCTGGGGCGCCGAAGCCGCCGGGCGCGAGCAGTTGGGCGAACTGGCACGCATGGGCGGGCACTTCGCCGATCGCCTCAAAGGCTTGGGCTTGCTGCGCGTGTATGGCCGCGGCGACGCCGAGTTGAGCGGCATTGCCGCCGCGGCAGAAGGCGTGCGCGAGCGCTCGCTCAAGGTGCTGCGCATCGCCTTCCTGTCGTCCACGGTGCTGGAGTTCTTCGCCTCGGTGAGCGTGGCGATCGTGGCGCTGTACTTCGGCCTGAGCTATCTGGGCATGTTGAATCTGCACGGCTTGCCGACGCTGGGCGCGGGCGTGTTCTGCCTGCTGCTGGCGCCGGAATTCTTTGCGCCATTGCGGCGGCTGGCCGCGCATTACCACGACCGCGCCAATGCCCTGGCGGCGGTGGCCGAAGCCGAGCGTCTGCTGGAAGGATTCGAGCCACCGTCGGCAACGGTGCGGGTGCCGGTGCCTCCGTTGCGCGTGATGGAACCTGCCCAGGCGCAGGCCCCATTGCTGCAGGCGCATGATCTTGCGCTGCGGCCGCCGGGCGCGCCACACAGGGTGGTCGCGCATTTTTCGCTGACCTTGCAGCCCGGCCAGCGCGTGGCGGTGATCGGTGCCAGCGGTAGCGGCAAGAGCACCTTGCTCGAGGGGCTGGCCGGCTGGCTTGCGCCGGAGGCAGGCAGCGTGGTGCTGCGGCCGGATGCCCGCATCGGCTATGCCACGCAGCGGCCGTACCTGTTTCACGGCAGCATCGCCGACAACCTGCGCCTGGCCGATCCACAGGCCGGCGCGGCGCGCCTGCACGCGGTGGCCGATGCCGCGCAGGTACTGCGCTTTGCTGCGCAGTTGCCTGCGGGCCTGGACACGGTGATCGGCGAACGCGGTTTCGGGTTGTCCGGCGGCGAGGCACGGCGCGTGGCCCTGGCACGGCTGTTGCTGCGTGAGCCGGACCTGTTGCTGCTGGACGAACCCACCGCCTTTCTCGACCCGGACACCGAAGCGGAGTTGCTGCGCACGCTGGGTGTGTTCGCACGCGGCCGCGCGGTGGTGGTGGCCACGCACAGCGCGGCGGTGATGCAGTGGGCCGATACGGTGATCGACCTGCGCGGCGCCACCGTGGTATCGGAGCAGCCATGAACCCCGCACAGCCCGATCGTCTGCGCACCGTGTTTCGCCGGCATGCCTGGCGCCTGCTGCTGTCGGCCCTGCTGGTACTGGTCACCATGCTGGCCGGCGTGGGCCTGCTCGGCCTGTCCGGCAGCTTCCTGACCGCCGCTGCCCTGGCCGGTGTCGCGGGCATGGGCACCGGTTTCAATTTCTTCTCGCCTTCGGCCGGCATCCGTGCGCTGACCTTCGCGCGCATCTTTTCGCGCTATGGCGAAAAATTGATCGGCCACGACGCCACGCTGCGCATCGCCCGCGATCTGCGCGTATGGTTCTTCCGCCGCGCGTTGCCGCTCGCGCCGGGCCGCCTGTCGGCCACGCGCACCGGCGATCTGCTGGCGCGGCTGATGTCCGACATCGGCGAGGTCGATGGCGTGAGCGTGCGCGCGCTGGCACCGTTGAGCGCATTGCTCGGCATATGGCTTGCCGGTGTGGTTGCCGCGGCGCTGATCCACCCGCCGGCTGGCGTGTTGTTGGTGGTGCTTGGCGTGGTCATCGGTGGTGTGGTGCCGTGGCAGGTGGCGCGCGGCGGGGCGCAGCGCGAACAGCTGCGCGCCCGGCAACGCACGGCATTGCGCACGCAGGCATTCGAGGGCCTGGAAGGTGCGGCCGATCTCGCCGCGGTGGATGCGCAAGGTGCCTGGCTGCATCAGGTTGATGCGGCGGCGGCGGCAGTGGTCGATGGCGATCGCCTGCAGCGCCGCCGGCTGATCGGCGGCAATCTGCTGCATGCAATCTGCGGCGGTCTCGGCCTGGCCGGCATGCTGTGGCTGGCACTGGGCGCGGCCGAACGCGGATCGATTGCGGCGGGCATGGCGGCCGGGCTGGTGTTCCTGACCATGGCGCTGCTGGAAGTCTGGGCCGGCGCCGGGCTCGCCTTGCAGGCGCTGCAGAGCGCACGCGTTGCAGCCAGGCGCCTGCAGTCCATCGTCGATCAGGCGCCGTCGGTGCTCGATCCCCCGCAGCCGGTGGAGGTGCCACGCAGCGGCACGCTGCAGCTGGATCAGGTCGGCTTTGCATGGCCGGGCAGCGCACGTCCGGTGCTGCAGGCGCTCGATCTGACGCTGGCGCCCGGCGAACGCATCGCCATCAGCGGCGACAGCGGCAGCGGCAAGAGCACCTTGTCCGCAGTGCTGCTGCGGCTGTGGGACCCGCAGGCCGGGCAGGTGCGCTACGCGGGTATCGACCTGCGCCACGTGGCGCAGACGCACTGGCATCGCCGCATCGCCTGGCTGCCGCAGAATGCCCCGGTGTTTGCCGGCACGGTGCGCGATAACCTGGCCATCGGCGATGCGGACGCGAGCGATGCGGCGATGTGGAGCGTGCTGGACCAGGTGCGTCTGCGTGCGTGGGCCACTGCGCAGAACGGCCTGGACACCTGGGTGGGCGAAAACGGCGCCACGCTCTCGGCCGGCCAGGCGCGCCGGCTGGCGCTGGCGCGAGCCTTGCTGCGCGATGCAGCGATCCTGTTGCTGGACGAACCCACCGACGGCCTGGACGTGGATACCGCGCACGCCTTGCTGCTGGATCTGTCGGCGGCACTGGGCGAACGCAGCCTGGTGATGATCACCCACGACAGCGTGCCCGAGGGCGTGGTGCAGCGGCACTACCGCATGCGCGCCGGTGCACTGGAGCCGTTGGTCTAGGGGCGTCCTGCCGCTGTTGCTCGCGTTGATTGATTGGGTGCGTGAATCGCGGCGGGCCCGTCGCTCACTCCAGCAGCGCGTGGAGTGCAGTCATCAACGCAGGCTGCCGGCATGCCCAACACAAGGCAGCGACGTTCACCACGACGGTGATCCAGAACCGTAGCTGGAAGGTCGCCTTGCTGGATTTGTGCCGGAACAGTTGCTGCGCCAGCAACGCGCCCGGCCAGCCGCCGAGCAGCGCGATGAGGTGCAGGGTCGCTTCCGGTGTGCGTTGCCCGCCGCGTTGGGCCGCGCGCTTGTCGCGCCAGTAGGCGAGCATCGCCACGATGCTGGTGGCCGCGTACCACAGCGCCAGCAGCGTTGGCAGGCGACCTGCAAACGCCATCGCGGCCATGCCGACCAGAAACAGCATGGCCAGCGTCTTGCGCGGCAGGCCATGCTGTCGTGACGGACCACGCCGCCGTTGCGCGGTTCGAGAAATCAGCTGGCGTCCAGAAAGTCGCGCACGGCCGGGCCGAAGCGCGCGAAGTCGACCAGGAAGGCATCGTGGCCTTGTGGCGAATCCAGCCCGATGAAGCGTGCATCGGCACCGCCGGCACGCAGGCCTTCGGCGATCTGTTCCTGTTGCTGCACCGGGAACAGGATGTCGGTATTGGCACCGATCGCCAGCGCACGCGCGATGCGGATCTGCGCCAGGCCGGCCAGTACCGTGGCGTCGGTCGAGGCGCCCATGTCCGGCTTGGCGGCGACAGCAGCGCCGCCAGCTTGCGTGCCATCAGAACGTGTGTCGATGGCCGGTGTGTCATCGACATACTCGGCCAGGTCGAACCAGTCCATCGAGCGGCTCAGATACAGATAGCAGTTGGGATCGAAGAAGCGCACGAAGCGGCGCGCATGGCCTTCCAGATAACTTTCGACCTGGAATTCCAGCCCGAACGGATCATCGGCAGCCTGCTCGGAATCCAGCCGCACCCGGCCAAAACGGCCGTCCCATTCCAGCGCCGAGCGATAGGTGATCACGCCAAGCTTGCGCGCCATGCGCATGCCCGGTTCCGGGTAACGGGTGTCGTCGTAATGGCCGCCGTTCCAGTGCGGATCCAGGCGGATGGCTTCGCGCTGCAGCGAGCGGATCGCGATCGAGAACGGCAATGCCTGCGCACTGCCGGAGATATTGATATGGCTGCGCGCGATACCCGGGTGCCGCAGCAGCAACGCCAACGCGGTCATGCCGCCCATCGAATTACCGATCAGGCAGGCGAGTTGTGAGATGCCCAATGCGCGCACCACGTCGGCGGCGGCATCGGCCACGTCTTCGATCGACAATTCCGGGAAGCTCAGGCGATACGGCGCGCCGGTGGCAGGGTCGATCGATGCCGGACCGGTCGAGCCCTTGCAGCTGCCCAGGGAATTGACGCAGACCACGAACCAGCGCCCGGTATCGATCGGCTTGCCTGGCCCCAGCATCGCCTCCCACCAGCCCGGCTCGGCATTGGCCTGATTTGCCGCAGCATGGGCGTTCGGCGACAGGCCGGTGACGATCAACACCGCGTTGCTGCGATCGGCTGCCAGCGTGCCCCAGGTTTCGTAGGCCACGTGCGCCTGGTGCAACACGCCGCCGCGCTTCATCGGAAACGGCGAGGGCAGCGCGTGGAACAGCGTGCCGGGGGGAATGAATTCGGTCATGCGGCAATTCTATCTGCCATGGCATGCGCCGGGGTGCAGGATGGGAATGGGGAATGGGGATTCGGGAATCGGTTTGAGGCCTTGCGCTGGGTGATGCCACTCTGCAGAGCGTCGGACCTGCGGCCTGGCTGCAAGGCTCTTGCCCGCCCACCATCGCGGGACACGCCGCAAGTACGTCCATGTAGGCTCCGGCGCGGCATCCATGCCGCTCAGGGTCCCGCGACGGTGAGCGGGCAAGGACCAGTTGAGACGGTCGGTGTGCATGGGAAGAGCAGTGCTGGACGTGCCTTGTTCGATCATTGAAGCATCGGCTCCAGGTCTGATGCACATCGCATGACAGACGGCTTTTCAGATGAGCGCCGACCAATTGTCTGGTGCGGTGTCCTTGCCGGTTGCGGGGCCGTGTGGCGGCATGGATGCCGCCACCGAGCCCCCAGGGACGGGTTCACGGCGTGTCCCGCAAGCGGTGAGGGCACCGCGCTCTCGACGCTGCGGGTTTGCTGCAGAGCCCTTGCCCGCCCACCATCGCAGGACACGCCGCAAGTACGTCCATGTAGGCTCCGGCGCGGCATCCATGCCGCTCAGGGTCCCGCGACGGTGAGCGGGCAAGGACCAGTTGAGACGGTCGGTGTGCATGGGAAGAGCAGTGCTGGATGCGCCTCGTTGAATCACGAAGCAGCGGTTCCACGTCTGATGCACATCGCACGACAGACGGCTTTCCGATGAGTGCCGACCAACTGTCTGGTGCGGTGAGGGCACCGCGCCCTCGACGCTGTCAGTTTGCTGCAGGGTCCTTGCCCGCCCACCCTCGCGGGACACGCCGCAAGTACGTCCATGTAGGCTCTGGCGCGGCATCCATGCCGCTCAAGGTCCCGCGACGGTGAGCGGGCAAGGACCAGTCGAGATGGTCGGTGTGCGTGGGTTTCAACGGTGCAATCGACGCACTCCGGTGCAGTGTCATCGTTGATTGCGTCGCAACGACATGCGGCGAGCAATCAGCGGCCGATCACCAATTCCACTGGCGCGGCGGCGGGCAGTTCCACCATCACCGGCGCGCTCTCGACATCATCGGCCTGGCGCATTGCATTGCCGCTGCGCGACAGCCGCGCCAGTACCTGCACGGTGTCCAGCGACGACAGCGTGCGCGTCGGCATCGGGCTGTCGCCGTCGTCCAGGGTGATGGTCAATGGCAGCTCGCGCAGCGCGTGTTTTTCCACCGCCACCGGCATTGGCGTGTCGGTGGCGCGCGCAATCACGAACACGCTGGTATCGCCGGGCATTCCGGCGCGTTTGGCGAACTCGGCATCCAGCGTCACCCGCACCTTGATGCGTTTTCCGCCGGCTGCATCGATGGCAGTTGCAGCCGGCGCCTGGATCGGCGCCAGCCTGGCTTCCTGGCGCGCGGCGTTGATCTGTTCGAGCAGGCCGGGGCGGGTCGCGGCATCGACCACACGCAGCAATGGCTCCCAGGTCTCGCTGGCCCTGGCCGGCTGACCGGCCTGTCGTTGCACCACACCCAGGAACCAGCGTGCACGTTGATGGTCCGGTTGCACGCTGAGCGCGTGTTCCAGCAGACGCATGGCCTGCGTATCCGGGCGCCCGCTGTCGTCAGCGAGCATGCGCGACTGCGCGGCAGCCACCAGTACGTCCGGCTCGTCCGGACGCAGTGCGACCGCGCGTGCAAACGCATCGCGCGCTTCGGCAAATTTCTGTTGGCTGGACAGCGAGCGCCCCAGCAATACCCAGCCTTCGGCCTGGTCGGGATTGCGCGCCAGTGCCGCGCGCAGCTGCACGATCGCTTCATCCAGCGAGCGTGGCGTGGCCGGTCGCTCGGCGGGCGCCCGGATCGCGCCCGGCGTGCCGACCTGCCAATACAGCGCCGCGCTCGCCGCCAGCAGCAACACCGCGATGCCGGCAGTCAGCCCGCGCGCATCGCGCCACAGCGGCCGCAGCGCCACGCCGAAGACGATCAGGGCCAGCACCACCGCCGCAATGACGAAGCCGACCATCACCACTCCTGCTCATCGGCGGGCAAGGCGGGCGCAGCCACGCTGCGTCGACGCACCACCAACGCGACGGCGCCACCGCCGATCAACAGCACCAGCAGCGGACCGAACCACAACAGCCAGGTCCGCGATTCCACACGCGGGCGGTACAGCACGAACTCGCCATAGCGCGCCACCAGGAACTGGCGGATCTGCGCATCGCTGCGCCCTTCGTGCATCAACGCCAGCACTTCGCGGCGCAGGTCCTGGGCGATCTGCGCATTGGAATCGGCCAGTGACTGGTTCTGGCACTGCACGCAGCGCAGCTCGGCGGTCAACGCATGGAAGCGCGCCTCTTCGTCGGCCGAGGCATAGCGCAGCGGCGCCGGGTCGCCGGCCGGCTGGGCCAGGGCCAGCCAGGGCAACAGCAGCAGCGTCAGCAGCCAGGCTCGCATCATTGTTTGGCGTGCAGGTCCGGTGCGGCACTGGGCGAGCGCTCGATCTTGCGCAGCACCGGAATCAGCTGCGTGTCGATGACGGACTGGGTGAGCATGCCGCTGTACTTCCAGCGCACCACGCCGCGCCCGTCGACCAGAAAGGTCTCCGGCGCCGCGGCGATGCCGAAGTCGATCGCGGTGCGGCCATCCTTGTCGGCCACCACCAGCAGGTACGGGTTGCCCAGTTGTTCGAGCCAGCGCAGTGCATCGGTGCGCTCGTCCTTCCAGTTGTAGCCGATCACGCGCACACGCTTGGTCAGCGCAAAGCGGCTCAATACCGGATGCTCCTCGCGGCAGGCCGGGCACCAGCTGCCCCACACATTGATGATGTACGGTGCGCCGCGTAGTTCGCGCGCGTGCACCACGATGCTGGGGTCGTGCAGCAGCGGCAGCGCGAACTCCGGCGCAGGCTTGCCGATCAGCGCAGAGGGCAGGGCATCGCGATCGTCCTGACCGGAGCGCACCACCGCATAGACCAGCAGCGCTGCCAGTGCGAGCAGCAGCACGATGGCACCCACCAGAACCGCAGTGGGCAGGCGGAGTGAACGTGACTCAACCATCTTGGATCTCCGGAGAACGACGAAAACGCCGGTCGGCCGCGGTAACCAGGCCGCCGAGCGCCATCAGCAGCGCTCCCAGCCAGATCCAGCGGACGAACGGTTTGAGGTGGACGCGGACCGCCCAGGCCTGATTGCCCAGCGGTTCGCCAAGGGCGACATACAGGTCGCCGAACGGGCCGGGGCGGATCGCCGCCTCGGTCAGGGTCTGCCCGCCGCTGGCGTAGCGGCGTTTTTCCGCATGCAGCAGGCCGACCGGCACATCATCCTCGAACACCTGCAGGTTGGCACGGTCGGAGACGTAATTGGGCCCGCGCAGTTCTTCGACGTCATCAAAGTGCAGCGCATAGCGGCCGATCTGCATCTGCTGCCCGGGCGCCAACGCGACCTCGCGCTGCAGGCTCAGCGATTCCACCAGCAACGCACCGGCCAGGAAGACCGCCACGCCCAGGTGGGCCAGCACCATGCCCAGCATTTCGGCGGTGAATTTACGGCCCTTGGCGGCGCGCCGTGTCCACAAAAAGCGCAGCGTGCCCAACAGCACCCAGGCCGCGCCGGCCACGCCGATCGCCGCCTTCCACTGCCCCTGCGGCGCGGCGAACCAGGCCAGCACGCCTGCGGCAACCGCCAGTCCGGCCCAGGGCCCGAGCATCGCCACCGGGCGCGAGGCCTGCTCGCGTTGCCAGCGGGTCAGCGGACCGAACGGCAGCAGCGCCACCAACGGCGCCATCAGCACCACGAACAAGGTGCCGAAGTAGGGCGGGCCGACCGACAGCTTGCCCAGGCCCAAGGCGTCGGCGAGCAGCGGATACAGCGTGCCCAGCAACACCATCGCGCAGGCGCAGGTGAGCAGCAGGTTGTTCAACAGCAACAAGGTTTCGCGCGAGCTGCCGGCAAAGGCGCGGCGCGGATCATCGACCAGCGACAGGCGGGGCGCGCGGATCGCGTACAGCACCAGCGAGCCACCCACCACCGCCAGCAGGAACACCAGGATGAACAGGCCGCGCGAGGGATCGGCCGCAAACGCATGCACGCTGGTCAGCACGCCCGAGCGCACCAGGAAGGTGCCCAGCAGCGATAGCGAAAACGCGGCGATCGCCAGCAGCAAGGTCCAGCTGGCGAAGCTGCCGCGCTTTTCGGTGACCGCCTGCGAATGCAGCAACGCGGTGCCCACCAGCCACGGCATGAAACTGGCGTTCTCGACCGGGTCCCAGAACCACCAGCCACCCCAGCCCAGCTCGTAATACGCCCACCAGCTGCCGAGCGCGATGCCGACGGTGAGCATCGCCCAGGCCACATTGGTCCATGGCCGCGTCCAGCGCAGCCAGCGCGCATCCATGCGGCCTTCCAGCAGCGCGGCGATGGCGAAGGCGAATGGCACCGCAAAGCCGACATAGCCGCAGTACAACATCGGCGGATGGATGATCAGCCCCGGGTCCTGCAACAGCGGATTGAGGTCGGCGCCTTCCAGCGGCACCGGCAACAAGCGCGCGAACGGGTTGGAGGTGAACAGCAAAAAGGCCAGGAAGCCGATGCTGACCAGGGCCATCACCCCGAGCACGCGCGCGATGACGTGCGCGGGCAGCTGCCGCGACCACAACGCCACCGCACCGGTCCACAGCGCCAGCACCAGCGTCCACAGCAGCAATGAACCTTCGTGCGCGCCCCACACCGCCGAATAGCGATACATCACCGGCAGCAGGCTGTTGGAATTCTCGGCGACGTAGCGCACCGAAAAATCCTGCACCAGGAATGCATGCGTCAACAGCGCGAAGGCCGCCGCGATCAGGCCCAGCTGCACCAACGCGGCTGGCCGCGCCACGGCCATCCAGCTGCTGCGTCCGCGCTGCGCACCGGCCAGCGGCAACGCGGCCTGCAGCAGGGCCACCAGCAACGCCAGAATCAGCAGGAAGGTACCGAGCTCAGGCAGCATCGGGTCGGCGCATTGGTGAGCATGCAGTGGGGCAACGAATACGGGCGCAAGGCAGAGGCGGCATCCATGCAGCATCTGCCTGCGCCTGCCTGCGCGCAGCGACGGCGTCGGCCGCGCAAGCACCTTGCACGCCAACACCGTGCAGCAACACGAACGTCGTGATGCCTGACATCACCGCAGCGCTCCGGCCTGGTCCGCGGCCGCCGGCACATCGTGCTTGCGGTGCGCGCTGCCCATCTTGTCGGCGACTTCCTTCGGCATATAGGTCTCGTCGTGCTTGGCCAGGATCTCTTCGGCCACGAACACGCCGTGCTGCATGCGACCGGTCGCCACCACCGCCTGTCCCTCGCGAAACAGGTCCGGCAGGATGCGGTCGTAGCGGACCGGCAACTGCGCATCGCCATCGGTGACGCGGAACTGCGCTTCCAACGAACCGGAGGCGCGCTGGAACGAGCCTTTCTCCACCATGCCGCCGAGCCGGAAGCGCGCGTGCTCACCGGCGTCGCCGCGCAGCACTTCCGACGGTGTGTACAGATAGGCCACGTTGCGCTGCAGTGCCATCGCCACCAGCGTGGTCGCCAGGCCGCCGGCCAGTACCAGCGCAATCACCAGCCAGATCCGGCGGCGCCGTTGCGGGTTCACCGGATCAGCTCCGCATCGCTGGGCACCGCGCGCTTGCGCTCGCGCAGGCGCCGCGCCTGCGCGATCTTCAACGCGCGACGCACCTGCCAGCGGCCGGCGATCAAGTCCCACAGCAACACCAGCACGAACACCGCGTAGGCGGCGATGACGTAGGGCAGGTAGCTCATGCCGCGCCCTCCGGCGCGTCGCGCACGATCCAGGCCTTGCCGGCTTCGCGGCGCAGGTTGTCGGCGCGCGCACGCGTCAGCAGCGAACCGGCGAACCAGAACTTGGTGCCGATCACCATCAGCCACAGCGGTAGCAGCATGCTCGCATCGATGGTCGAGGGGCCGAGCAGGCGAATGCTCTGGCCCTGATGCAGCGAGTTCCACCACACCACCGAATAGCGGATCACCGGCAGCAACGCCACGCCGACGATCGCCAGCAAGGCGGCCGCGCGTGCGGCCTGACGGCGATCGTCGATGGCCTGGTACAGGCCGATCACGCCCAGATACAGGAACAGCAGGATCAGCTCGGTGGTCAGGCGCGGGTCCCAGTCCCACCAGGCGCCCCACATCGGCTTGCCCCAGATGCTGCCGGTCAGCAGGGTGATCACGGTGAACGCGGCGCCGATCGGCGCGCAGGCCATCGCCAGGATCTCGCAGATCTTGATGCGCCAGATCAGCGCGATCGCCGCGTATACCGCCATCAACCCGAACACGAACAGGCTCATCCACGCGCTCGGCACATGGATATACAGAATGCGAAAGCTGTCGCCCTGCTGGTAGTCGGCCGGCACCGCAAACAAGGCCTGCCAGATGCCCGCGCCCAGCAACACCGCGGCCAGCGCGTGGCACCACGGCGCCCAGCGCGCAGTGAAACGGTCGAAGATCGGGGGCGAGGCGAGTTGATGGAACCAGCGGACGACGACGTTCATGCGATGGCAACGGCCTTTGGAATGGCATTGGCTCTCGAAACAGCAACAACGCAGTGAGTGGAGCGTCTTATCGACAGCGCATCGACCGCACGGCTCAACTCAACGAAATCCGGATCGCGGCAGCCGCAGCCAGCGGTGCCAGCACCACGCCGATCACCAGCCCGGCGCCCAGCAACAACAACGCACCCACCGCATCCTGGCCCTGGCCGCTGGCCGCCACGCTGCCGGCACCGAACACCAGCACCGGTACGTACAACGGCAACGCCAGCAGCGCCACGAGAATACCAGAGCGTTTCATCGTCACCGTCAGTGCCGCGACCACGGCGCCAAGCAGACTCAGAAGCGGTGTACCCAGTGCCAACGATGCCAGCAGTACCGGTAGCTGGTCATGTGGCAGGTGCAGCAATTCGCCCAGCAGCGGGGTCACCGCGATCAACGGCAGCGCGCTGGTGGCCCAGTGCAGCAGCACGCGCACCGCGATCAGCCACGCCAATGGCACCGGCGCCAGCAGCCATTGCTCCATCGAGCCGTCTTCCACGTCGCTGCGGAACAGCGCATCCAGCGACAGCAGGCCGGCCAGCAGCACCGACAGCCACAGCACCGCCGGCGCGGCCTGCGCCAGCAGGTCGGGGCGCCCGCCCAGGCCCAGCGCGAACAACACCACGATCAGCAGGGCGAACAACGCCGGCTGCAAGGCATCGCTGCGACGGCGCCACAGCAGCTGCAGGTCGCGGCTGAGCAGTGCACGCGCGGCCTGCCACAGCGACGGTTGTGGCGAATGCAGGCTCATGCCGCCGTCTCCAGCGTGAGCATGCGCGTGCGCACCGGCGGCGCCGCGTAGGCACCGTGGGTGGTGACCAGCGCCGCGCCGCCACCGCGCAGGTGCGCGGAGATCATCCGGTTGACCAGGGTGATGCCGTCCAGGTCCAGGTTGGCATAGGGCTCGTCCAGCAGCCACAGCGGGGCCGGCGACAACCACAGCCGCGCCAGCGCCAGGCGTTTGCGCTGGCCGGCCGACAGCTGCCGCACCAATGCGTCTTCGTAGCCGGCCAGGCCGACGATGGCCAGCGCGCTGCCAGGCATCTGCTTGGCGCGTCGGCCATGCAGGCCGCACAGGAAGTGCAGGTTCTCCAGCGTGCTGAGATCGGCCTTCAGGCCCGGCAAATGGCCCAGATAGGCCATGAAGCGGCTGCGATCGCCGCGCCGCGCCGTCTTGCCGTCGATCTGGATCTGCCCCCGCTCCACATGCAGCAGCCCGGCCAGCACCCGCAGCAGCGTGGTCTTGCCGGCGCCGTTGTCGCCCTGCACCAGCAGCGCCTCGCCGGCATCGACATGGAAATCCAGCGGGCCGAACACCGGCTCCTCGTTGCGGCTGAAAGCCAGCGCGCGCGCCGCCAGCAGCGGTGGCGCAGTGTGCAGCGGTTCGATCATCGGCGCAGCGGGCTCCCGTCGCAGGACGGCATGGGGTGGGCGAGCGGGTGTCGTGCCATCGCGGGGAAGCAGCTGGCACGACACGCTGTGAGGCAGGGCGCGCATTGTAGCGACGATGGCCCGCTGCCGGGGCGCATCGGGCGGCGTGCTGTGTCCGGGAACGCTGTTTTGCACCGCCCGGGCGCAACCGCCTGGCGGCTTTGCGTACACTCGCGGTCCCCCCCGTTTGCTGCCCGGACAGGCCCGATGCCCCTCACGACCAAGCTGCCCAAGGTGGGCACCACCATCTTCACCGTCATGTCGCAGCTGGCGGCCGAACACGGCGCGGTGAATCTGGGCCAGGGTTTTCCCGATTTCGCGGTGCCGTCGCGGCTGGTCGATGAACTGACCAGGGCCATGGCGGCCGGCCACAACCAATACCCGCCGATGACCGGCGTGGCGGCCCTGCGCCAGGCCATTGCCGGCAAGGCGCAGCGCTGCTACGGCGCGCAGGTCGATGCCGACAGCGAGATCACCGTCACCAGCGGTGCCACCGAGGCGATCTTCAACGCCATCCACGCGGTGGTGCGTGCCGGCGAGGAGGTCATCGTGCTGGACCCGGCCTACGACTGCTACGAGCCGGCGATCGACCTGGCCGGCGCGCGCGCGGTGCACGTGGCGCTGGACCCGCAGACCTTCGCCGTCGACTGGCCGGCGCTACGCGCGGCGATCACGCCGAAGACGCGCCTGCTGATGATCAACTCGCCGCACAATCCCTCCGGCGCGATGCTGTCTGCCGACGACATGCAGACCCTGACCGAGCTGCTGCGCGGCAGCGACATCTTCCTGCTCTCGGACGAGGTGTACGAACACATCGTGTTCGATGGCCGCCGCCATGAATCGGTGCTGCGCTGGCCGGAATTGCGCGAGCGTGCGTTCGTGATTTCCAGCTTTGGCAAGACCTATCACTGCACCGGCTGGAAGATCGGCTACGCCATCGCGCCGCCGGCATTGAGCGCCGAGTTCCGCAAGGTGCACCAATACAACACCTTCACCAGCTTCGGGCCGGCCCAGCATGCATTTGCCGCGATGATCCGCGACGAACCCGAACACGACGAGCAACTCGGCGCGTTCTACCAGGCCAAGCGCGATCGTTTCCGCGAGCAGTTGCTGACCACGCGCCTGCAGCCGTTGCCGGTGCCCGGCGGCTATTTCCAGCTGGTGGACTATTCGGCGGTCAGCGACCTGCCTGACACCGAGTTCGTGAAGTGGCTGACGGTGGAGAAGGGCGTGGCCGCAATTCCGCTGTCGCCGTTCTACCAGACGGCGCCGCAAGGACAACGGCTGGCCCGGTTATGCTTTGCCAAGAACGATGCGACGCTGGATGCGGCGATCGCGCGATTGCAGCAGCTCTGACGAGCTGGGATTCGGGAATCGGGATTCGGGAATCGTAAGAGCGGTTGGTCGCTTTCGATCTGAATCTGCACTTGGCCCGATGCCGTAACGCCCTCACCAAACCGCTGTCCGATTCCCTATTCCCGATTCTCCATTCCCGAGCCTCAGCATGCACGACCTCCGCATCTCGCTTGTCCAAGGCGATACCCGCTGGCATGACCCGGCCGGCAATCGCGACTATTACGGTGCCTTGCTGGAGCCCTTGGCCGGGCAGACCGATCTGGTGATCCTGCCGGAGACCTTCACCAGCGGGTTCTCCAACGATGCCATCGACAAGGCCGAGGACATGGACGGGCCGACCGTGGCCTGGCTGCGTGCGCAGGCTGCGCGGCTGGGGGCGGCGGTCACCGGCAGCGTGCAGCTACGCACCGGGCAGGGCGTGTTCAACCGGCTGCTGTGGGCCACGCCCGACGGGGCGCTGCAGTCCTACGACAAGCGCCATCTGTTCCGCTTCGGCAACGAGCACCTGCGCTACGCGGCCGGGCGCGATCGCCTGACGGTGGAGTGGAAGGGCTGGCGGATCAATCCGCAGGTCTGCTACGACCTGCGCTTTCCGGTGTTCTGCCGCAATCGCTTCGATGTCGAGCGGCCGGGCCAGCTGGATTTCGATCTGCAGCTGTTCGTTGCCAACTGGCCATCCGCGCGCGCCTATGCCTGGAAGACGCTGCTGCGCGCACGTGCGATCGAGAACCTGTGCTTCGTGGCGGCGGTCAACCGCGTCGGCGTCGATGGCAATCAGCTGCACTACGCCGGCGACAGCGCGGTGATCGATTTCCTCGGCCAGCCGCAGGTGGAAATCCGCGAGCAGCCGCAAGTGGTCACCACCACCCTCAGCGCCGCCGCCCTGGCCGAACATCGCGCACGCTTCCCGGCGATGCTGGATGCGGATGTCTTTGAGATTCGGGATTAGGGATTAGGGATTGGTGCAAGCAGGCCACGGCTGTCTGCTCGTTGCCGTTGCGAATCCCAAATCCCAAATCCCAAATCCCCAATCCCCAATCCCGGCTACTCACCCAGCTTGATCTCGTAGATCTTCGGCCACCGCTTGCCGGTGACGAACAGGCGATCGTGCTCGGCGTCGTAGGCGATGCCGTTGAGCACATCGTTGCCGGGGTCGGTCAGGGTGTCGGCGTCCGGTACCAGCGCCTGCAAGTCGATCCAGGCGATCACCTTGCCGCTGGCCGGGTCGATGCGCGCGATGCGGGTGGTCAACCAGACGTTCGCCAACAGCTCGCCTTTCACCCATTCCAGCTCGTTGAGATTGTCCAGCGCCTTGCCGCCGGCAGTGACCTTGATGCTGCCGACCTGCTGCAGCGTCTGTGGATCCAGCCGCCGAATGCGGGCAGTGCCATCGCTCATGTACAGGCTGCTGGCGTCGCGGGTCAGCGCCCACCCCTCGCCGGAATAGCTGAACTGCGTGCGCGGCGTCAGCGTGGCCAGGTCGTAGACAAACCCGCGCTGGTTGCGCCAGGTCAGCTGGATCAGGCGGTCGTGCCAGGCCACGATGCCTTCGCCAAAAAAAGGCAACGGTGTCGTGACCTGCTGCAGGACGCGGCCGGTCTCCAGCTCGACCTTGCGCACGCTGGACCGGCCCAACTCACCGGTGCTCTCGTACAGGAACCCGTCGAGATAGAACAGGCCTTCGGTAAAGGCGGCGGTGTCGTGCGGATAAGTGCGCACGACGGTATAGCCCTGGGTCGGGACGGCGTCGCTGCAATGGGCGAGCGGAGGCAGCAGCAGGGCGGCGAGGAGCAGGCTGTAGGCAGTTCGTGGCATGTGGCGATCATCCCACGCCGCGGTTGCAGACCGTCATGGCGCAGGCAGCCAGCGGCGAATAATCATTCGCTGAACGGTCGCCTGCGCGGTGCCGGCATGTTGTCGCGGCTGCCACATCGGCGCTGCTAGGCTCGGCGCCACGTTCACCAACCGGAATGCCCGCATGATCAAGTCACTTTCCCTTTTCGCGCTGCTGGGCGCCGCCACGCTGGCACCGCAGGCGCAGGCCGCCGGCAACATCGACTGCCAGCTGTCGTTCAACCTGTCGGGCTGGTCGGTGTTCTACAAGACCGCCAGCGGCACCGGCACCATCACCTGCGACAACGGCGCGGTGATCCCGGTCAAGATCTCCAGCAAGGGCGGTGGCCTGACCGTCGGCAAGTCCAAGATCGTTGGTGGCCGCGGCAGCTTCTCCGGCGCCTACAGCCTCAATGATCTGTTCGGCACCTATGCAGCGGCCGAAGCGCATGCCGGCATCGTCAAGTCAAGCACCGCACAGGTGGTCACCAAGGGCGACATTTCGCTGGCACTGGCCGGAACGGGCGAGGGCGTGGATCTGGGTGTCAATGTCGGCAACTTCGTGATCGAGCGCCGCAAGTAATTCGCCGGTCGAGCGCGCGGTGCCCCGCCGCTCGCGCGGCCCGCGGTGACTTCATCGAGCGGGGCAGATCACACCGACCCATCCGCGCTTTGACCTGGACGTCTGGCGTGCCCTGAGCAGCAACGAAAAACGGCCCTTCGCAGGGCCGTTTTTCATGTGCGTCTTGCCAGCTTAGCGACCGCGATTACCGCCGCCTGGCGGGCGACGATTGCCGCCACCCGGCGGACGACCACCCGGGCCGCCGGGGCCACGCGACGCGCCGCCGGGACCACCGGGACCGCGATTGCCGCCCGGACCACGGTTGCCACCGGGGCCGCCTGCACGTGCGCCGCTCGGGCGGCCGGCTGCCGGACGTGCCGCGCCATACGGGCTGAAGCCCGGGTTGGCGTGGTCGGACGGAAAGCTCGGCGCATTGCCCGGATGACCATAGGGATGCTTGCGCTGGCCTTGGCCCTGCGACTGGCCCTGTCCGCCACCGGCGCCGCCACGCCCCTGGCCAGCTGCGCCGGGACGTGCATTGCCCGGGCCGCCGCCTGGACGCGCGCCACCCGGACCCTTCTTCGCATACGGGCGCGCCTGGCCGGTGCCGGGGCCACTGGGGCCGGCATTGCGGTGACCGCTGGGGCCGGTACTGACGCCATCGGGCACGTACCAGCTGCGGAACGCGGCCGGGTTGCCGTCCGGCAGGGCACGGTCGCCCTTGCCGGGAGCGCGCTGCTTGAACGGGCGCTGCTGCGACTGCTTGGCCGCCGCCTCGCCGCTGACGGTGAGGCCGCCGCGGAAACCACCCGGCTTGCCACGGCCACGGCCGCCGCGATCCTCGCGCAGATTGTCGAAGCGACGCAGCTCACGGCCTTCGTCGGCGCCGGAGGTCTGGCCGTTGACATAGGCATTGCTGCGGCCATCGCGCGAGACGTGCACGGTGGACTTGGCGGCGCGGCGCTGGCCGATCACCGGCTGCAGCGTCAATGCCGAGGGCGCGCCTTCTTCCAGCTTGAGTTCGGCGCGCAGGGCATCGACCTTGTCCTGCGCCACTTCGATCGACTGCCCACGCAGCAGCTCGCGCGGCAGCGAGATCTTGCCGTAGCGGCTGCGCTTGAGGCGACTGACCTGGCAGCCCTGCGACTCCCACAGCCGGCGCACTTCGCGGTTGCGGCCTTCCTTGACCACCACGCGGAACCAGTCGTGCGAGTCGGTGCCGCCGATGCGTTCGATCTCGTCGAACTTGGCGCCGCCGTCTTCCAGCAGCACGCCGCGCGACAGGCGCTCGATGATCGCGTCGGAGACCTTGTCCTCGCCTTCCGGCGCACGCACGCGCACCACGTATTCGCGCTCGACCTCGTAGGAGGGATGCATCATCGCGTTGGCCAGCTCACCGTCGGTGGTCAGCAGCAGCAGGCCGGTGGTGTTGATGTCCAGGCGGCCGATCGCGATCCAGCGCGAACCCTTCAATACCGGCAGCGACTCGAACACGGTCGGGCGGCCTTCGGGATCTTCGCGCGTGGTCACTTCGCCTTCGGGCTTGTTGTAGATCAGCACGCGGGCCGGCTCGGTCAGCGCGCTGGCCACGAAACTGCGGCCATCGAGCTCGATCTTGTCGCCGCTGCGCACCGACATGCCGGTCTGCGCGACGGCGCCATTGACCTTGATCAGGCCATCGGCAATGCGCTGTTCCAGTGCGCGGCGCGACCCCAGGCCGGCCTGGGCCAGCACCTTGTGCAGGCGCTCTTCCAGCTTGGGCGCTTCGGGCGCGCTGTCGCGCTTGAGGGAAAGCTTGTTCAACGACAGCTTGCGGGGGGTGTCACTCATGTGTCTGGCTCCGGCCGACGCGTTGCGGGTCGGCCTCTGGGTCGGAATCGGCTTCGTCAACAGCCACGGTCGTCGTCGCGACGGCGTTGTCTTCGTCTTCGTTCACTGCTTCCGCGCGCGTTCCCGGCGCGGTGTCGGGGTCGCCCTCACGGGCGTCATCTGGGTCCAACGGGTTCGTGTCCTGCGCCGAGGCATGCCCGGCGCGTTGCGCTGTCTGGTCACTCGCCTCATCGGCGCTGGCGCGGTCATCGACCGCGTCGGCGTGGTATTCGTTTTCTTCGTCGACGGCAGTTGCGGTGCCGGCCGTCTGACCTTCGACATCGCTATCGAAGTGCATTGCATCATCGGTGTCGCCGGTTGCGTCGACCGTGCTGTCCGCTGCCGGCAGACCGTCCGCATCGCGGTGTTCGGGCGCAGCGTCGCTCGGGCCGGCATCGGCGTCAGCGCCACCCTCCGACTCCACGCCAGCCGCAGCGGTCGTCGCCGCACCAGCGCCGTCAGCACCTGCCATCTGCGCATCGGCGTCCGCAGCCGGACCTGCTTCGGCAAGCTCGGCATCCATCGCTGCCGACGCCGGGACCGCGCCATCCAGTTGCCCGTCGCGGTCCAGCGGCAGCTGCGGTTCCAGCTCGGCGATGTCCTTCAACTCAGACAATGGCGGCAGCTCGTCCAATCGCTTGAGCCCGAAGTAATCCAGGAAGCCCTTGGTGGTGCCGAACAGGGCCGGCTTGCCGGGCACGTCGCGGTGGCCCACCACGCGGATCCATTCGCGTTCTTCCAGCGCCTGGATGATGTTGCTGCTGACCGCCACGCCGCGCACCTGTTCGATCTCGCCGCGGGTGATCGGCTGGCGGTAGGCGATCAGTGCCAGGGTTTCCAGCGTGGCGCGGGTGTACTTGGTGCGGCGCTCGGTCCACAGCCGGGCAACCCAGCCATGCACCTCGGCCTTGACCTGGAAGCGGAAGCCCGAGGCCACCTCGACCAGTTCCACGCCGCGCTCGGCGCAGCCCTCGCGCAGCAGTTCCAGCGCGCGCTCGATGCTGCCGGGCGGCGCCGGCTCTTCTTCGGGAAACAGTCCCTGCAGCTGCGCCAGCGTCAGCGGCTGGCTGCTCGCCAGCAGGGCGGCTTCGATAATGCGGGTGATCAACGCTTGATCCATTCGGTGATCGGCTTCAGATAGGTTCGTTGGCGGCATCGCTGTCATCGAATTCGCTGGAGAATTGCAACGGCGCATTGGTGTTGCCCAAGGCCAGCGACTTCACGTAGATCGGCGCCAGCGGCGCTTCCTGCACGATGTCCAGCAATTGCTCCTTGGCCAGTTCGAGCAGCGCCAGGAAGGTGACCAGCACGCCGAGCTTGCCTTCCTCGGCCGTGAACAGCGATTCGAAGCGATAGAACCTGCCATCGTCCAGACGGCTCAGCACATCGCCCATGCGCTGGCGCACACTCAGCGCCTCGCGCTTGATCGCATGGCCGGTGAACAGTTCGGCGCGCTTGAGCACGTCGTACAGCGCCATCAGCATTTCTTTCAGTTCCACCGGCGGCGGCAGCTTGACCGCGGCGCGCTCGGGCAGATGCGCCTGCACCGGCGCACTGTCGCGGCCCATGCGCGGCAAGGTGTCCAGATCCTCGGCGGCCTGCTTGAAGCGTTCGTATTCCTGCAGGCGGCGTACCAGCTCGGCGCGCGGATCGTTTTCCTCGCCTTCCTGGCTGGGCGGGCGGGGCAGCAGCATGCGCGACTTGATCTCGGCCAGGATCGCGGCCATCACCAGATATTCGGCCGCCAGTTCGAAGCGCAGCTCCTGCATCACGTTGATGTAGGCCACGTACTGCCGGGTGATCTCGGCGACGGGGATATCCAGGATGTCCAGGTTCTGGCGGCGGATCAGATACAGCAGCAGGTCCAGCGGACCTTCGAAGGCATCCAGGATGACTTCCAGCGCGTCCGGCGGAATATACAGATCCTGCGGGATCTGCAGCACCGGTTGCCCATGCACCACCGCCAGCGGCATTTCCTGCTGCTGTGGCGGCGCGCTCGTGGCTGGCGGATTCGCGTCGTGCGCGAGTTCGGAATTCATCAGGTCGACATCGGGTCTTACGGTCGCCGGCCGCGGTCTGGGCCGCGCCTGCAGGGCTTTGCCTTGAGTTATTGCAATCAATGTCGTGCCCGTGCCGGCACGATCCTACAAATCCACATACAACGTGCGCCGCGTGGCATGCGGCGACGGGACAGCGAGGAGGTCGTCTACGCGGGTCGGCGGTGGGCAGCGAATCGGTCGTCGAGTGAGGCGTGGGGCCTGGGCCGACGGGCCGCTGCGTCCGATTGCGTGTGCAGTGGTGTCAAGGGTAATGCGTGCGCAGGGCCGGTGTCCAGCGCCGAGGCGGCTAGAATCCCACGGCTGATCTTCAGGTTCTTGGCGAGGTGGTCAATGTGGTACGTAATCGAAGGGTATGACCGGGACGATGCACTGGCGGCGCGGCAGCAGGCGCGACCGGCGCATCTGGCCCGTTTGCAGGCGCTGGCGGCGGCAGGTCGCTTGCTGGTGGCGGGCCCGTGCCCGGCGATCGATGTCGAGGATCCGGGTCCGGCCGGCTTCAGCGGCAGCGTGGTCATCGCCGAATTCGACGCGCTGGACGACGCGCGCGCCTGGGCCGATGCCGATCCGTATGTGGAGGCGGGCGTGTATGTGCGCACCGAGGTCCGCCCGTTCCGCCGGGTGCTGCCATGAGCCGGGTCGAGCGGATCCGCGCCGCGCTGCAGTCGGCCCTTGCGCCGACCGAGCTGGAGGTGGTGGACGACAGCCATCGCCATGCCGGGCATGCCGGTGCGCGCGACGGGCGGGGGCATTTCAATGTGCGCGTGGTCAGCGCCACCTTCGCCGGCAAGCCGCCGTTGGCACGTCACCGCGCGGTCTATGCCGCGGTCGGCGAGATGATGCAGACCGATATCCACGCGCTGTCGATCGAGGCCTTCGCACCAGGCGAGGCGAGGTAACCAGGCCGATCAAGCCGCCGCCGTAGGAGCGCACCCGGGCGCGACGCAGGTTACCGCTAAGGCCCATCGCGCCCGGGTGCGCTCCTACGGGCAGGCATTGCCGGGGTGGACTTTCGACAACCGGGCGCAATGGCTGAAGGCTGGCTTTCTTGCAGGGGCGCGCCCGAGCGAAACCGCGTCACTGGCAATCCGATTGGCGCTCGCACTCGCAATATCGATACGCCAGGCGAGGCCGATGACTGAATCCGCCAACTGCGTAGTAGGAGCGCACCCGGGCGCGACGGAGGTTACCCGCAAGGCCCATCGCGCCCGGGTGCGCTCCTACGGGGGGCCAAGCGCAGCGGACCATACAGCCCCAACCGTGATCGCCGTCGGCCTTCATCCGTGGACATATGGGCAGTATTTGTTGCGTCGCAACACAGTGCTTCACGTATTCATCACTTGCAGATGCTTGATCTGTAAGCGTTTTCACGGGCGTGAAGACAGGGGTTTACGCCCTTGTATGAAAACGCTTACAGTCCGCGCCAGTTTTGGGACTCGGTCGCGGAGGGCGACACGAATGGCCAAGGGTGCGGTCACCATCAAAGATGTCGCTCGGGAAGCACAGGTCTCCGTTGCAACGGTGTCGCGTGCGCTCAATGGGCACGACAACGTCGCCGGGCCGGTGCGCCAGCTGGTGCAGGACGTGGCCGCACGCTTGCGCTACAGCCCGCATGCGGCGGCGCGCAGCCTGAGCAGCCGGCGCACCCAGACCCTGGGCGTGGTACTGCCGGATCTGTACGGCGAATTCTTTTCCGAGCTGATCCGCGGGATCGACGGCGCGGCGCGTGCTGCCGGCCAGCATCTGCTGGTGTCTAGTTACCACGGCGACCCGGAAGCGCAGGGCAGGGCGTTGCAGTCCATGCGCGGGCGGGTGGATGGTCTGCTGGTGCTGTCGCCGTATGCCGAGCAGCCCGGGTTCCTCACCGACAACCTGCCGCAGGCGCTGCCCACGGTGCTGATCAACGCGCACGTTCCGGGCGACGCCTATCCGGTGCTGAGCATCGATGACCATGCCGGCGCGATGGCGATGACCGAACACCTGCTCTCGGCCGGGCATCGGCGCATCGCCTTCATCGGCGGGCCGGCGCTTAACTTCGATGCGCGCGAACGCCTGCGCGGCTTCCGCGATGCGATCGCCGCACACGGCGACACCGCGCAGGGCATCGAATTTCCTGGCGACTTCGACGAGGCCTCCGGCCACCGTGCCGGGCAGGCGATGCTGGCCGACGGCGCGCTGCCCGACGCGGTATTCGCCGCCAACGACATGACCGCGCTGGGCTGCCTGTACGCCTTTGCCCAGGCCGATGTCTCGGTACCCGGCGACGTGGCACTGGCCGGCTTCGACGACATTCCGCTTGCCCGTTTCGTCCATCCGGCGCTGACCACGATGCGGGTCAGCATCGCGCGCCTGGGCGAACAGGCGATGAGCCGGCTGATGCGGCTGGTGGACCAGCCCGGCCACGACGACGGTATCCGCCAACTGCTCACGCCCGAGCTGGTGGTCCGCGCCTCCTGCGGCGCCGGCGAGCCCGGCCTCTGACGTTTCCAGCCCCTGACCCTTTCGCGGACGTCCTGTCCGCTCCCGCTGCCCCCCGCAGCGGTCGTTCCTGCAAGCCGCAACGCCACAACAACATTCTGTACCGATCCCTGGAGGGACCAATGCGCCACCACTACCCCCATTCCGCCAGTCCGGCGCGCAAGCTGCTCAGCTGCGCCCTGGCCAGTTGCCTGCTGCTGGGCGCCGCCCCGGCCTTCGCGCAGAGTGCTGCCGCGACGATCCGCGGCCAGGTCACCGTCGACTCGGCACCTGCCAGCCAGGCCCAGGTCACCGCGACCAATCTCGCCACCGGCCTGACCCGCACCGTACAGGTCAGCAACGGCGGCTACTCGCTCGGTGGCCTGCCGCCGGGTTCATACCGCCTGGACGTCACCGCCAACGGCCAGACCACCTCGCAGAACGTCACCGTGCAGGTCGGCCAGACCGCGACCCTGAACCTGGGCGTCGGCGGCGAACCGGCCACGGCCGAAGGTGGTAACGCCACCACGCTGGACGCGGTGCAGGTCAAGGCGCCGCCGGTACTGGTGGAAACCCGTACCTCCGAGAACGCCACCTACATCTCCAACGTGCAGATCCAGAACCTGCCGCGTGCCACGCGCAACTTCCTGGAACTGGCCGACACCGTGCCGAACGTGCAGTTCACCCGCGATGCCAACGGCACCACCAAGGTCCGTTCGGGCGCCACCTCGGCCGAAGGCACCAACGTCTATATTGACGGCGTCAGCCAGAAGAACTACGTGCTCACCGGCGGCGTCAGCGGCCAGGACTCCAGCCGCGGCAATCCGTTCCCGCAGTCGGCGATCGGCGAATACAAGGTCATCACCTCCAACTACAAGGCCGAGTTCGACCAGGTCAGCGGCGCGGCCATCGTGGCCTCGTCCAAGTCCGGTACCAACGATTTCCACGGCAGCTTCTTCTGGGATACCAGCAACGACAGCTGGCGTGAAGAGAGCCCGCTGGAAAAGCGCGCCGGCGTGCGTGACGACTTCGAGGAGACCCAGTACGGCGCGACCTTCAGCGGCCCGATCCTCAAGGACAAGGCACATTTCTTCGTCGCCTATGAAGCCAAGGAATACACCACCCCGAACGTGGTGATCCCCGGCTCGATCTATTCGGACCGCATCGATCAGCTGCCTGCGCAGTTGCAGCCGCTGGTCGCCACCTACAGCACGCCGTTCAAGGAAGACCTGTACTTCGCCAAGATCGACTGGACCATCGGCGACAACAGCCTGTTCGAGCTGAGCGGCAAGTACCGCAAGGAAGACGAGCTCAACGACGTCGGCGGCACCTCGACCCTTGAGCACGGCAGCATCAACGGCCAGGAAGAAAAGCGCGCCAACCTGCGTTGGCAGTACAGCGGCGCCAACTTCCTCAACGAGGCCAACCTCAGCTACGAGAGCGCGTTCTGGAACCAGGCGCCGATCAACAACGGCAACGGTTACATCCTCAGCTACACGCCCAACCGCGGCAACGAGACCGATGTGCTTGCCGCAGGCGCCGGCAGCAGCTTCCAGCGCAAGGGGCAGAAGGGCTGGACCTTCCAGGACGACCTGACCTTGAACAGCCTGGAATGGCACGGTGCGCATACCGTCAAGATGGGCGTGAAGTTCAAGAGCATCGATCTGGACTCCACCCAGTTCAACCCGGCCAACCCGCAGTACTACTACAACATCCTCAGCGATGTGGAAACGCCGTACCGGGTGCGCTTCGGTGCGCCGCTGGTCGAAGGTGGCGGCTCGGTGGTGTCCGAGAACAAGCAGTACGGCATCTATCTGCAGGACGACTGGGAGGTCAACGAGCACTGGACCCTGAATCTCGGCGTGCGCTACGACTACGAAGAAACCCCGGCATTCCTGGACTTCGTCACCCCGTCCGACGTCGCCGGTGCCTTGCAGAACTGGACCAACCTGCGCAACGCCAACTACGACATCAACGACTTCATCAGCACCGGCAACAACCGCAAGGCGTTCAAGAATGCCTGGCAGCCGCGCCTGGGTGCCTCCTATGACCTGTTCGGCGATCAGGCCCACGTGATCTACGGCGGTGCCGGCCGCGCCTACGACCGCAACATCTTCGACTACCTGGCGCTCGAGCAGCTCAACAACTCGTTCAATTCCTACAGCTACTACTTCACCAGCGCCAACAACCAGGCCTGCCTGGGCGACCCATGCACGGCATGGAATCCGGCCTACGGCACGCAGGAAGGGCTGAACACCCTGACCGGCAGCAGCACCGGCGGCGGCGGGCGCGAGGTCTACCTGATCGACAACAACATCAAGACCCCGTACTCGGACCAGTTCAGCATCGGCATGCGCAACATGGTGCCGCTGTGGGGCCAGGACTGGTTCACCGACGTGACCCTGAGCCGTATCGAAAGCCATGACGGCTTCGCGTTCGTGCGCGGCAACCGCCTGCCGGACGGTTCCTTCTTCCAGCCGGGCACCACCTCCGGCTCGCCGACCGACGGCCCGGACGGCTACAGCGCCATCGTGCTCGGGACCAACGGCGTGGAAACCCGCAACAACCAGCTCGCCCTGCAGGTCGAAAAGCCGTTCGACGAGGAATCGGGCTGGGGCCTGACCGTGGCCTACACCTATTCCGATGCCAAGGAGAACCGCCAGTTCGGCGAGCACTACGCACTGGATCGCGAACGCATCGAGGACTATGGCTGGCGCGAGGCCGGCGGCATTCCGAAGAACCGCCTGGTGGTCACCGGCATCTACGAGCTGCCCTACGAGGTCAAACTGTCCGGCAAGCTGTCGCTGGCCAGCCAGACCGCGCGTTACGGGCAGAATTGCCTGGCCGGCAACGACCAGTGCTACATCGTCCAGTTCAAGCCGGACGGCACGCTGGGCTACAAGGAGTTCAGCATCGCCGCCAATAAAGAATGGGATACCGGCGGCGGTGTCAAATTCAACGTGCGTGCGGATATCCTCAACGTCTTCAATTGGGTGAACTACGCCAACTTTAACGGCGAGACCGGGACACTCGGAGACTTGAACACGGCTTACGGCACCCCGACCGGTGTGCTGGCGTCGCCGATGCGTACCTTCCGTCTGGCCTTCGGCCTGAACTGGTGAGGTACCCGACCGCCCCGGCAGCTGCCGGGGCGGTCGAACTCGGCGCTTGGATAGGGTAGGTTGGCGTGCGAGATGTAATCGATTACACGAGTGGGGGGCGGATGAACAGGGGCAGGACTTCGTATTGGTTGACGATTCCACTATTGCTGGGCGCGCTGGTGCTGGCGTCCTGCAAACAGGCAGAGGAGCCCAAGGTGGCCGAAAAGAAGGCACCGGTGAAAGTCATCCTGGTGGAAGCACAGCTGCCACCCAAGCCGGTCAAACCCGCGCTTCCGCCGCTGTTCTCGGACATCGAGCGTCGCACCTTCCAGTTTTTCTGGGACACCACCAACGAACTCAATGGGTTGTCGCCGGACCGGTTTCCGTCGCGCCCGTTCGCCAGCATCGCCTCGGTGGGGTTCGCGCTGACCGCGTATCCGATCGGGATCGAGAATGGCTGGGTCAGTCGCAATCAGGCGATCGACCGCACCTTGACCACACTGAAATTCTTCCGTGATGCGCCGATGGGGCCGCAGCGGACCGGTAGGGCCGGGTACAAGGGCTTCTACTACCACTTTCTGGACATGCAGCAGGGCAACCGCTACGACAGCTGGGTCGAGCTGTCGAGCGTGGATACCGCGCTGCTGATGATGGGCGTGCTCTTCACCCAGTCCTACTACGACGGCGACGACCCGCGCGAAAAAGAGATCCGCCAGATCGCCGATACGCTGTACAAGCGCGTGGACTGGCGCTGGCTGCAGCAACGCGCACCGCTGATCTCGATGGGCTGGTTCCCCGAGAGCGGCTTCATCGACCACGACTGGATGGGCTACAACGAGGCGATGATGCTGTACATCCTCGCGCTCGGCTCGCCGACCCACGGCGTGGATGTGGATGCGTGGACCAGCTGGACCCGCACCTACAACAACGACTGGGGCGTCTACCAGGGCCAGGAATACCTGTCCTTCGGCCCGCTGTTCGGTCACCAATACAGCCATGTCTGGATCGATTTCCGCGATATCCAGGACCAGTACATGCGCGAACGCGGCATCGACTATTTCCTCAACAGCCGCCGCGCCACCCTGGCCCAGCGCGACTACGCCATCGACAACCCGATGAAGTGGAAGGACTACGGCGAGAACGTCTGGGGTCTGACCGCCGGCGACGGCCCGCAGAACACCAGCCAGGAATACCGCGGCGAGCAACGCCAGTTCCGCCATTACTCCTCGCGCGGCGCCGGCCTGCGCGAGAACTTCGACGACGGCACCATCGTGCCGTCGGCGGCGATTTCCTCGATCGTGTTCGCCCCGGAAGTGGTGATCCCGGCCACCGAGGAGATGCACAAGCGCTATGGCGACTTCCTGTACTCGAGCTACGGCTTTCTGGATTCGTTCAATCCCAGCTTCAACTACGACATCCCGCTCAAGACCGGGCGCATGGTGCCCGATCGCGGCTGGGTGGCCAGCGACTACATCGCCATCGACCAGGGCCCGATCCTGGCGATGATCGCCAATTACCAGAACGAATTCGTCTGGACCGTGATGAAGAAGAACCCCTACATCCGGGCCGGTCTGGAACGCGCCGGCTTCACCGGCGGCTGGCTCACCCCCGAAGGCGAGCCGCAGCCGGCGCCGCAGAAGGACGAGCAGAAGGCCGCCGCGCGTTCGCTGGGCATGGCCGAGTCGCGTGCCGCCGCTGCCCAGGCCCAGCAAGACCCCTCGCAACGCCAAAACTCCACGCAACGCCCCAAACCCGAGTAATCCGTGCGCCTTTTGAAACTGTTGATACTGTCCGCCACACTCTGTCTGGGTGTGGCCGGATGCGAACGCTCCGATCCAGGCAAGACCACCGTGCGCTTCTGGGCCATGGGCAAGGAGGCCGAAGTGGTCGCCGAGCTGGTGACCGACTTCGAGAAGCAGAACCCGGGCATCCACGTGGATGTGCAGAACATCCCGATGACGGCGGCGCACGAAAAGCTGCTGACCGCCTTTGCCGCAGACGGCTTGCCGGACGTGTGCCAGCTCGGCAACACCTGGCTGCCGGAGTTCGCCCTGCTGGACACGCTGGAACCGATGCAGCCGTACGTGGCGCGTTCCAGGATCGTCGACCCGCAGGATTATTTCCCCGGCGTGTGGGACACCAACCTGGTCGACGGCACCTTGTATGGCGTGCCGTGGTACGTGGACACCCGGCTGCTGTTCTATCGCAAGGACCTGCTGCGCGAGGCCGGCTACAGCCAGATGCCCAAGACCTGGGCCGAGATGGAACAGGTGATGGCGGCGATCAAGCGCAAGGTCGGCCCGGACCGCTACGCCATCCTGATGCCGCTCAACGAGTTCGAGCAGCAGCTGTCGTTCGCACTGCAGCAGGACGACCGCCTGCTGCGTGACCACGACAACTACGGCAACTTCCGCGGCGAAGGCTTCCGCAAGGCGCTGGGCTTCTACGACACCATGTACCAGAAGGGCTGGGCGCCGAAGGTCTCCGAGACCCAGGTCTCCAATGTCTGGTACGAGTTCTTCAACGGCTATTACGCTTTCTACCTGTCCGGCCCGTGGAACGTGCGCGAGTTCAAGCTGCGCCAGCCGCCGGGCATGGAAGGCAAGTGGGGCACCGCGCCGCTGCCGGGCCCCAACGGCCTGGGCGCGGGCATCGCCGGCGGTTCCAGCCTAGTGATCTTCAAATCGTCGCAGCACAAGGACGCCAGCTGGAAGCTGATCGAATACCTGTCGCAGCCGCAGGTGCAGGCGCGCTTCCACGCCATCATCGGCGACCTGCCGCCGCGTCGCAGCACCTGGAAGTTGCCCTCGCTGGCCAACGACGAACTGGCGCATGCCTTCGGCGACCAGCTGGAGCGGGTCAAGGCCACGCCCAAGGTGCTGGAGTGGGAGCGCATCGTGCAGGAAATGCGCCTGGTGACCGAGCGCGTGGTGCGTGGCGGTCAGTCACACGAGGCCGCCGTGCAGGAGCTGGATAAACGCGTGGACGAGATTCTGGCCAAGCGCCGCTGGATTTTCGAACAGGAGGGCGGGCATGTCGGTCCGGCCGGTGAATCAGCAGTGCCTGCGGCGGCACCCGCCGCAGCGCCAGCGCCGGCAGCAGGCAAGGGAGCGGCACGATGATGAAGCGTAATTCCGTCGCCGGCTGGGTGTTCGCCGCCCCGTCGATCCTGGTGCTGGGCATGTTCTTCGGCGTGCCGGTGTTCGCCGCGCTGGTGCTCAGCGTCACCGACTTCGACCTGTATGCATTGGCCGACAGCAGCCACCTGCGCTTCGTCGGCCTGGGCAACTACATCGACCTGCTGCAGACGCCGCTGTTCTGGAAGTCGTTGTGGAACACCACGTACTTCGTGCTGCTCGGCGTGCCGATGTCGATCGGCGTGTCGCTGGGCGCCGCGTTGCTGCTCAACGCCAAGGCCTCGCGCTTCAAGGCCCTGTTCCGTACCGCATTGTTCGCACCGGTGGTGACCACGCTGGTGGCGGTGGCGGTGATCTGGCGCTATCTGTTCCACATCAAGTACGGCCTGGTGAACTTCGGCCTGAGCCATCTGGGCATCGCCCCGATCGACTGGCTGGGCGATCCGCGCTGGGCGATGCCGACCATCATGCTGTTCGCGGTGTGGAAGAACTTCGGCTACAACATGGTGATCTTCCTGGCCGGCCTGCAGGCGATCCCGCAGGACCTCTACGAGGCCGCGCGCATCGATGGCGCCTCGCGCTGGAAGCAGTTCCTGCATATCACCCTGCCGATGCTCGGCCCGGTGCTGATGGTGGTCGGGGTGATCACCATTTCCGGCTATTTCCAGCTGTTCGCCGAGCCCTATGTGATGACCCGCGGCGACCCATTGCAGAGCACCGTGAGCGTGCTGTACTTCATGTTCGAGGAAGGCTTCAAGTGGTGGAACCTCGGCCGCGCGTCGGCGGTGGCGTTCCTGCTGTTCCTGATCATTCTGGCGGTGACCACCGTGATGCTGCGCTTTGGCCGCAAGAGGGATTTGATATGAGTCGTGATGTCGGCCAATCGCGCTGGAATGCCGTGCTGATCAACGGTGGCCTGCTGGTGCTGGCGCTGGTCAGCCTGGCGCCGCTGCTGTGGATGCTATCGGTGTCGTTCATGCCCACCGGCGAGGCCAGCCGCTTCCCGCCGCCGATGCTGCCCTCGGCGTTCACCACCGCCAACTACCACGAGCTGTTCGCGCGCACCGGCATGGCGCGCAACTTCGCCAACAGCCTGATGGTGTCCGGGCTGATCACGCTCGGCTCGCTGCTGATCAACACCATGGCCGGCTATGCGTTCGCCAAGCTGCAGTTCGTCGGCCGCGAGCGCATCTTCAAGATCCTGATGGCCGCGCTGGTGATCCCTGCGCAGGTGGCGATGCTGCCGCTGTTCCTGTTGATGAAGCAGCTGCATCTGGTCAACACCATCGGCGGGGTGGTGGTGCCGGCATTGGCGACGGTGTTCGGCATCTTCCTGGTGCGCCAGTACGCGCGCAGCATTCCCGACGAGCTGATCGAAGCCGCCCGCATCGACGGTGCCAGCGAGATGCGGATCTTCTTCCAGATCGTGCTGCCGATGCTCAAGCCGGTGCTGGTCACCTTGACCATCTTCACCTTCATGGGCTCGTGGAACGACTTCATGTGGCCGCTGATCGTGCTGACCGACCAGGAGCAGTACACCTTGCCGGTGGCATTGGCGGCGCTGTCGCGCGAGCACATCATGGACGTGGAGCTGATGATGGCCGGCGCGGTGGTGACGGTGATTCCGGTGCTGCTATTGTTCGTGGCGCTGCAGCGTTACTACATCCAAGGTCTTCTGCTGGGGAGTGTGAAGGGGTGAAACCAGTGTTCCTGCGACTGTTTGCCATGACCGCTGTTGCGACGTTTGCGGGCACGGCGCAGGCGCAGGAGCGCGTGCTCGACGGCTTCAACGACATCGGCGCCTGGCGCCTGGTGGTGTCCAACCAGGTCAGCGGTTCGCTGCGGCCGGTAGCCACCAGTTCCGGCGGCCACGCCCTGTGCCTTGACTACAACTTCAATGGCGTGTCCGGCTATGTCGGCATCCGCCGCAACCTGCCGATCACCTATCCGGACAATTACCGCATCGGCTTTTCGCTGCGCGGTGATTCGCCGTCCAACGACCTGCAGGTCAAGCTGATCGATGCCAGCGGCGACAACGTGTGGTGGGTCAACCGGCCCGGCTTCAACTTCCCGAAGAACTGGACCACCGTCGGCTATCGCAAGCGCAACATCGAAAAGGCCTGGGGCCCGGGCCAGGACAAGCAACTGCGCAGCAGCGCAGATGTCGAGTTCACCATCTACAACAAGGTCGGCGGCAAGGGCACGGTGTGCTTCGACCGTCTGACGCTCACGCCGCTGCCGCCGGAAGACACCTCGCCGTTGAAGGCCGAGGCCATCACCGACACCGCGCCCGCGCTGGAACAACGCCTGGCCGACGGCAAGCCGGAGACCTTCTGGCTCAGTGGCGCGGTCAAGCAGCAGACCGTCACGCTGGATCTGGGCAAGGTGCGCGAATTCGGTGGCGCGGTGGTGCAGTGGGTTCCTGGCCTGCAGGCCTCGCAATACGTGGTGCGCGCGTCCAGCGACGGGCGCGGCTGGCGCGATCTGCGCACCGTCACCGCCGGTGCCGGCGGCACCGACTGGCTGGCCTTGCCCGATACCGAGGCACGTTACCTGCGCTTCGATCTCAAGGACGGCCCCAACTGGCGCTACGGCATCAAGGAAGTCCAGCTGCAGCCGCTGGCCTTCGCCGCCACACCGAACGAATTCATCAAATCGCTGGCCGCGCAGGCGCCGCGCGGCAGCTATCCACGCGGTTTCTCCGGCGAGCAGCCGTACTGGACCGTCCTGGGCCTGGATGGTGGTACCGAGCAGGGCCTGATCGGCGAGGATGGCGCGGTGGAAGTGGGCAAGGGCGGCTTCAGTATCGAGCCGTTCGTGGTCACCGGCGGCAAGCTGCTGCATTGGTCCGACGTCAGCAGCGAGCAGAGCCTGCAGGACGACTACCTGCCGATTCCCAGCGTCGACTGGCATCACGACCTGATGAACCTGCGCGTCACCGCATTCGTGCAGGGCACGCCCGATCAGGCGCAACTGGTCGCGCGCTATCAGCTGCACAACACCGGCAAGGACGCGCGTGAGTTCACCCTGGCCTTGGCGGTGCGTCCGTTCCAGGTCAATCCGCCGACCCAGTTCCTCAACACCCTGGGCGGTGTCAGCCGGATCGACCAGCTGGCGGTCCAGGGCGCACAGGTCAGCGTCAACGGCAAGCCGCGCGTATTCGCCGCGCAACCTCCCGATGCCGGCTTTGCCAGTGCCTTCGACAGTGGCATGGACGTCAGCCATCTCACCGCCGTCACGCCGCCGGCGATCACCCAGGTCAAGGACGAGACCGGCCTGGCCTCGGGCGTGCTGCTGTATCGCTGGAAGCTGGAGCCTGGTCAACGGCGCGAGGTGGCGCTGGTGATTCCGCAGACCGGCACCGCGCAGCTGCCGGCCGGCTTCGATGCCGACAAGGCACAACAGCAGGTGGCGCAGCAGTGGCGCAGCAAGCTCGATCGCGTGCGCATCAGCGTGCCGGCCGAAGGCAAGCCGGTGATCGACACCTTGCGCACCGCGCTGGCGCATATGCTGATCTCGCGCATCGGCCCGCGTCTGCAGCCGGGGACGCGTTCCTACTCGCGCAGCTGGATCCGCGACGGCGCGATGATTTCCGAAGGCCTGCTGCGACTCGGCCGCGAGGACGTGGTGCGCGAATACGTCGACTGGTTCGCGCCATACCAGTTCGCCGACGGCATGGTGCCGTGCTGCGTGGACGACCGCGGCAGCGATCCGGTGCCGGAGAACGACAGCCACGGCGAGCTGATCTTCAACATCGCCGAGTATTACCGCTACACGGGCGACAAGGCATTCCTGGAAAGGATGTGGCCGCACGTGACCGGTGCGTACGACTACATGGAAACGCTGCGTGCCAGCGAGCGCACCGAAGACAACTTCATGCGCAACCCGGCCTTCTACGGAATGATGCCGGTGTCGATCAGCCACGAAGGCTATTCGGCCAAGCCGGTGCATTCGTACTGGGACAACTTCTGGGCGCTGCGCGGCTACAAGGATGCGGTGATGCTGGCCGGCGCGCTCGACAAGCCCGACGAGGTCGCCCGCTTCAGCACTGCACGCGACGAATTCAGTGGCGACCTGATCGCCTCGCTGGGTGCGACGGTGCGCCAGCACTCCCTGGATTTCCTGCCCGGCTCGGCCGAGCTGGGCGACTTCGATGCGACCTCGACCACCATCGCACTGGCACCGGGGGGCGAGCAGCAACGCCTGCCGCAGGACCTGTTGAGCAATACCTTCGAGCGCTACTGGAAGGAGTTTTCCGACCGCCGCGACGGCAAGCGCGAATGGAAGGACTACACACCCTACGAATGGCGCAACGTGGCCGCATTCGTGCGCCTGGGCTGGCGCGAACGCGCCTGGGATGCCACCGCGTTCTTCTTCAAGGACCGCGCGCCGCAACCATGGAACCAGTGGGCCGAGGTGGTCTCGCGTACGCCGCGTACGCCGTTCTTCGTCGGCGACCTGCCGCATGCCTGGGTCGCCTCGGATTTCGTGCGCTCGGTGCTGGACATGTTCGCCTACGGGCGCGAATCCGACGCCAGCCTGGTCATCGCTGCCGGCACGCCGACGCGCTGGTTCGAGGGCAAGGGCATCGGCATCGCCGAATTGCGCACCCCGTATGGGCGCCTCAATTACACCTTGCAGCGCACCGACAAACAGCTGGTGCTGCAACTGCAGCCGGGGCTGATCCTGCCGCCGGGCGGGGTGGTGTTGCCATGGCCGTACCAGGGCACGCCGGGCAAGGCCAGCATCAATGGCGAATCGGCCGAGTGGCAGAACGGCGAATTGCGGATTCAACAGTTGCCGGCCAACGTGCAGATCGATGTGCCCAGCGCGGTGCGGCGGGCCGAGCGCGCCACGCAATGACTGACGCACCCCGACCGGCCTGGGCAGCGCCGGCGCGGCGGCGTGCCGGATGGCCGGTCGTGTTGGCGGCGCTGCTGCCGTGCTCTGTTGCCGTACAAGCCACGCAGGCGACCCGGGCCGTGCAGGCCGCGCAACCTGTGCAGGTCGACAGGCCTGATCGCGCAGAACCTGCATCCCGGGCAGTGCCATCGACCAGCGCAGTGCAGCGCGAGATGACCCTGGTCACGCTCAACCTGCATCACGACCGCGAAGACTGGCCGGCGCGTCGTGCCCATATCGCCAAGGAACTCAGGCAACTGGCGCCAGACGTGATCGCGCTGCAGGAAGTGATCGAACGCCGCGGCAGCGTGCAGAACCAGGCCGCCTGGCTGGCGCGCAAGCTGGGGTACGCCTACAGCTTTGTCTCTGTCGACCCGGTCGATGCGCCCAAGCGCTACGGCAACGCATTGCTGAGCCGGCGCAAGGTGCTGGCCCGGCATCAGCGCCTGCTTCAGCCGCTGGACGATTACCGCGTTGTCGCGCATCTGCAGGTCGACATCGACGGCCAGCCGATCAACGTCTACGTCACCCATCTCAACGAGCGTGCCGATGCACGCGGCACGGCCACGCGCACGCGCCAGGTCGCGGACCTGCTGGATTTCATTTCCTCCACCAGCGATCAGGCACCGGTCGTGATTGCCGGCGACTTCAACACCGCCGCCGATGCCCTGGATCTGGAGGCGCTACGCAAGGGTTATGGCGACAGCTACGGCAGCGTGCATCGCAACAGCGACGCCACCGTGAGCACCTTGAACCTGCATGTCTTCGACAAGCCGGCGCGTATCGACCACGTGTTCTTCCAGCAGAAGCGCCTGCTCGCCCGCGAAGCGCGCATCCTGTTCGACACGCCGTATGCCGAGGGGCGCTGGGCCTCGGACCACTACGGCGTCTGGGTACGCCTGCAGCTGGCGCCCGATCAGCCAGCTACTCCGTAACTCGACCACACGTAGGAGCGCACCTGGGCGCGACGGCATTACCGATAACGCCCGTCGCGCCCAGGTGCGCTCCTACGCGAAGCAACGGATCTGCGGCGCCCTCACATTCACCCGTGCAGGCGATTGAAGATCTGCACACCGGCCAGCCATACGCCGGCCATGCTGCCGACGTTGGTCAGCAGGAACGTCAGCACCACGCGCGAGACGCGGTTGCGGTACCAGCCACGCAAGGTCTGCGCATCGTCGCGTAGCGACAGGAAATCGCCATAGGCCGGTTTGCGCATGTGCACCTCGACCAGCGCGGCAAACGCGCCGGTCGGCACGCTCAGGCGGAACGGCTTGAACGGCGCCACGACCGCCGCGGTAAGGATGCTCAGCGGGTGGCTGCCGGCCAGCAGACAGCCCAGCGCGGCCAGGCCGCCGGTATACATCGCCCATTGCAACAACAGGTCCGCGCCCATGCTCAGGCCGCCGCGCCAGAACCCGATGCCGATGCCGGTGATGATGATCGCCAGAATGCCCAGCGTGATCCACGGAATGCGCTTGCGCTGCTGCACGTACTCCAGCGACTCGCGCAATGGGCCGGGCGCGGCGGTGTCCTGTTCCAGGTGGCGCGCAAGACCGGCCAGGTGTCCTGCGCCGACCACCGCCAGTATCTCGCGCTGGTCCGTCCTGGCTTCCTCGCGCAGGCGCGTGGCCATGTACTGGTCGCGCTCGGCAATCACGGTTTCGTACAGCTCCGGGCTTTCGCTGGCGAAATCGCCGAAGCTCGCCTCCAGCATGTCGCCTTGCTTGAGCTTCTCGATTTCCTCTTCGCCCACCTCGTCGGCCGCGAACAGCCCACCGAGCAGGCCACCGGCCAGTTTCATCTTGCCGAAGAATCCCAGCCGCCCGGACGCGCGCTTGAAGGTCAGGCCGACCTCGCGATCGATCAGGTGCACCGGCAGACCTTGCGCGCGCGCCAGGTTCACCGCTTCCTTCAACTCCGCGCCCGGCTCGATGCCGAGCTGCTTGGCCAGACGGCGCTGGTAGGCGGCCAGGGCGAGATTCGCCGCAAACAAGGCCACCCGGCCCTTGCGAATCACCTGCACCAGGTCCAGCCGGGCGAGGGCATCCGGGTCGCTGAGCGCCTGCAGGCGCTGTGCGTCCAGTTCCACTGCCACCGCGTCATAGCGGCCGCTGCCGATCGCCCGCTGCACCGCAGCCACGCTGGCGAGTGACACGTGCGCGGTGCCGAGCAAGGTATAGCGCACGCCATCGCGTTCGACGATGCGATGCGGCTGGCCGGACAGCGCATCGTCCAGAACGTGGGTGGTCTGCTCAGTCATGGGGTCATTCATCAGAAGGAGGGGCGGTGTCGCCGGAGCCGGGCGTGCCTTGCAACTGCACGCCGTCCAGCCGGCGACCATGCGTGCGGCCGTTACCGGTGAACATTCCGACCGTGCGAAAACCAAAACGTTCATGCAGCCGTCGCGATGCCAGGGTGTCGGCATCGCCGATCACCGCAATCATCGGTCGACCGCTGCGTTGTTTGCCGCGTGCGATCAGCGCGCCAAGCACGGCTTTGCCGCGGACAGCGCCAGCCTCGCGCAACTCGACTGGCATGCGGTCAGTCGATGTAGCGCTTGAGCAGATCGCCATACGCATCGATGCGGCGATCGCGCAGGAACGGCCAGATGCGGCGCACGTGTTCGCTGCGCTGCAGATCGACGTCGCACACCAGCACGGTCGGGTCCTGGCCGGCTTCGGCGATGAATTCGCCCTGCGGCCCCAGCACATGGCTGTTGCCCCAGAACTGGATGCCGGACGCGCCCAGCGGCGAGGGCTCATGGCCGACGCGGTTGCACGACAGCACCGGCACCCCGTTGGCGACCGCATGGCCGCGATGGCTGAGCACCCAGGCATCGCGCTGGCGCTCCTGCTCGGGTTGCTGGTCGTCCGGATCCCAGCCGATCGCGGTGGGGTAGAGCAGCAGTTCCGCACCGGCCAGCGCCATCAGGCGCGCGGCCTCGGGGTACCACTGGTCCCAGCACACCAGCACGCCCAGCCGGCCGACCGAGGTATCGATCGGCGCAAAGCCCAGATCGCCCGGGGTGAAGTAGAACTTCTCATAGAAGCCCGGATCGTCCGGGATATGCATCTTGCGGTACTTGCCGAGCAGGCGGCCGTCCTTTTCGAACACCACCGCGGTGTTGTGATACAGCCCGGCCGCGCGGCGCTCGAACAACGAAGCCACCAGCACCACGCCATGCTGCCTGGCCAGCGCGCCCAGACGCTCGGTGCTGGGGCCGGGGATCGGCTCGGCCAGGTCGAATTCGTCCACCGACTCGTGCTGGCAGAAATACGCACCGTTGTGCAGTTCCTGCAGTAGCACCAGCTTGGCGCCCTGCGCGGCGGCTTCGGCCACGCGCGATTCGATGATGGCCAGATTGGCCTCGGCGTCGCCGTGGTTGCGCTCCTGGATCAGCGCGACGGGAAGGAGATGACGGGTCATGGCGATTGGTCCAGCGAAGTGGCGCACTAAGGTAGCGCGCGATGGCGTAACACCGGCCTGCCGGCCGGAACAGGAATGGATCAGCCCGCCAGCAAACCGGCGGGCAGCTGCATGGTCAGGCAGTGCAGGCTGCCGTTCTGCCAGATCAACGGGCGGCACGGCACCGGCACGATGGTGTGCTGCGGAAACGCTTCGGCCAGCACCGCCTGCGCGCTCGCATCGGCCTTGTCGCCGTAGGCGGGCATCAGCACCGCCCCGTTGACGATCAGGAAATTGGCGTACGAGGCGGCCAGGCGCCGGCCCTGATCCAGGATCGGCTCGGCCCATGGCAACACGAACAGGCGATACGGCTGCCCATCGGCGGTGCGCAACGCCGCCAGTTCTGCACCCATCGCCTGCAGTTCGGTGTAGTGCGAATCGGTAGGCACATCGCAGCCCTGGTAGACGATCGCATCCGGGCCGGCAAAGCGCGCCAGCGTGTCGATATGCGCGTCGGTGTCGTCGCCTTCCAGGTAGCCGTGATCCAGCCACAGCACGCGGTCCTGCGCCAGCCACGCGGCAAGGTCGGCACTCAGCGAATCGCGCGTGCGCTGCGGATGCCGCTCGTGCAGGCACGTCCAGGTGGTCAGCAGTGTGCCGGCACCATCGGTCTCGATCGCGCCGCCTTCCAGCGCGAAGTCGATCGTCTGCACCTGCGAGGGCACGAACACCTGCGCCGCATCCAGCGAAGTGACCAGCTGATCGTCCAGGCTGGCCTCGAACTTGCCGCCCCAGCCGGTGAAACGGAAATCCATCAGGCGGAAGCCGCCATCCTGGCGCAGCGTGATCGGGCCGGAATCGCGCAGCCAGGTGTCGTTGTAGGCCGCAATCACGAAACGCAGCCGCGCCATGTCCACCCGCGCCGAGCGCAGCCGCGCTTCCGCATAGATCTGCAGATCGTCATCGGCCACGCACACGATCACCGGCTCGAAGCGGGAAATCGCCGTGACCAGCGCGATATAGGTCTCTTCCACCTCGGCAAGGCGCTCGGCCCAATCGGTGCCCGCATGCGGCCAGGCAATCAACACGGCGGATTGAGGTTCCCACTCGGCGGGAAAGCGGACGCTATCGGTCATACCTGAAAATTACCCATCAATGCCCAGGCAAGCCCGGGCTGTTAATTCAAATCCCCGCACAGGGATGTGCGGGCGCTTGCGAGGGACTCGCCTCAAATCGGCGCGTGCGAGTAACTCGCATCAGGGACTCGCACAGCATCGACGCTCGCGATCTGCCTGCATCCGGGGTGTGCTGCACGACATCGCCGTTGCATGAAGCGCGCAGTGATCGTATCCCGCCCATCATTGGATCAGACCAGCGTTGCAGCCACCATCCGATGGCGCTCGAACGCCACCCGATCACCTGATCGGTGGCTTTGGTCCAATCTCGTTGGCATCGGCCTGATTGGCCACCACGTCGATCACCCGGCTCTTTTCGAAGTACACGGTGAAGGCCGGATACACCCAGCGGTGGATCGTCGGCCACTGGCGCTTCTGGCCGCCGCGCGGTTCCAGCTTTTCCTGCGGCGCACCGTAACGGCCTTCGACCTGGCTCATGCTGTCGCCACGCAGGGGCAGGGCAGCGGCAGGCTTTTGCTGTACCCGGTCCACCAGCAGCGTATCGGCCGACGCGACGGCGCTGATCCCCATCAGTGCGATCAGCGGCAGGACAAACAAACGGTTGCGCATGTCATCTACTCCCCAGTGGACAAGATTCGGATGGGATTACAGCAAAAACTCAGGACGGGCGTGCCTGCAGGGCGGTGTTACCCAACGCCGCGCCGAATGTCGGTCAGGTTGAATGCCGCGCCAAGCCCGCCATACCCCCGACACACTCCAGCCTGCATGTAGCCATCGCCGGCGTGAAGCATCGGCCAAGAAAAAACCGCCCGGAGGCGGCTTTCTCGGGTCTTGCACGCGCGGCGAAGGCTTAGCGCTGACGCGCCTTGAAACGCGGGTTCGACTTGCAGATCACGAAGACCTTGCCGCGGCGGCGGACCACCTTGCAGTCGCGGTGACGGGTCTTCGCAGACTTCAGGGAGGACAGGACTTTCATGGCACACCTCGGCGTAAACGGTTGGATTCGATGGAAGAGTGCCCGCAATCGAGGGTGCACCCGGAATTAAGCCGGCAATTCTAACCGGCTTTTCGTCGTGCTTTCAAGTGGTTGCATCGCAATCGCTGCGAGCGGCGCTACACTACCGGCTGATGACCTTCCGGAAACCTGAATGACCGACCTTTCGCCCGTCCTTACCATCGATGGTCCCTCCGGCGCCGGCAAGGGCACCGTGAGCCGGATCGTGGCCGCCCGGCTGGGCTGGCATTACCTCGATTCGGGCGCACTGTATCGCGCCGTGGGCGTGGCGGCGAGCTGGGCCGATCTGGACGTCTCCGACCCGGCCGCGCTGGTGCGCTGCACCTTCGATACCAAGGTGGAGTTCGACGACGCGGGCGAGGCGGGGCTGCGGGTACTGGTCAACGGTGCCGATGCCACTGGCGAGCTGCGCCTGGAAACCACCGGGGCGCTGGCTTCGGCAATTGCCGCCATTCCCGAGGTGCGCAGCGCGCTGAAAGAGCGCCAGCGCGCATTCAGGCGCGCGCCCGGCCTGGTCGCAGACGGGCGCGACATGGGCACGGTGATCTTCCCCGATGCCGCCTTCAAGGTGTTTCTGACCGCTAGTGCCGAAGAACGTGCGGGCCGTCGCCATAAACAGTTGATGGAAAAGGGTGTTTCGGTTATCTTTGACGACCTGCTGCGCGAGATCATGGCTCGAGATGCCCGTGATGCGCAGCGGGTGGTGGCGCCATTGCGGCCGGCCGAAGACGCCGTGCTGATCGATACCAGCGGAATAGGGATCGAGGATGTCGTCCAGCGTGTGGTCGGGGTGTTAGCCGCCCGCACGTCGTCGTAAGCGTTCCGCAAGCGGGCATGTCCCGCCGACCGTAAGGCGTTCCAAGGCTCCGTCGCACATCCCGTGTGGCGGTTCTATGACTACTTAACCGACTCGCTGTCCGGAGTCGACCAACAGGCTGGGCGCTTGGCATCTGTCGCATTCGACGATCAACGCCCGTGTGTTCAACTGAGTAAAATTCAAATGACAGAATCTTTTGCTGAACTGTTCGAAGCCAGTCAAGCCAATCTGGCGAAGCTGAAGCCGGGCTCGATCGTCACCGGTACCGTCGTGGAAGTGCGCGGCGACGTGGTGGTGATCAACGCTGGCCTGAAGTCCGAAGGCATCGTGCCGATCGAGCAGTTCCGTAATGACGCTGGCGAGATCGATGTCGGCGTAGGCGACCAGGTCAAGGTTGCCCTCGATTCCATCGAGAACGGCTTCGGTGAGACCGTGCTGTCGCGCGAGAAGGCCAAGCGCGCAATGGTGTGGGACGAGCTGGAAGAGGCGTTGGAAAAGAACGAAACCATCACCGGCCGCATCAGCGGCAAGGTCAAGGGTGGTTTCACCGTGGACATCAAGGATGTCCGCGCGTTCCTGCCTGGTTCGCTGGTGGATGTGCGCCCGGTGCGCGACCCGGCCTACCTGGAAGGCAAGGAACTCGAGTTCAAGCTGATCAAGCTGGACCGCAAGCGCAACAACGTCGTGGTTTCGCGTCGCGCCGTGGTCGAGAGCGAGCACTCGGAAGAGCGCGAGCAGCTGATGGACAAGCTGCAGGAAGGCGCGATCCTGAAGGGTGTCGTCAAGAACCTGACCGATTACGGCGCGTTCGTGGACCTGGGCGGTATCGACGGCCTGCTGCACATCACCGACATGGCCTGGAAGCGCGTGCGCCATCCTTCCGAAGTCGTCAACGTCGGCGACGAGCTGGACGTGCGCGTGCTGAAGTTCGATCGCGAGCGTAACCGCGTCAGCCTCGGCCTGAAGCAGCTGGGCGAAGATCCGTGGGACAACATCGCCCGTCGTTACCCGGCCAACAGCCGCGTGTTCGGCAAGGTCTCCAACGTCACCGATTACGGCGCATTTGTCGAGATCGAGCCTGGCGTCGAAGGTCTGGTGCACGTCTCCGAGATGGATTGGACCAACAAGAACGTCAACCCGTCCAAGGTTGTGCAGGTTGGTGACGAAGTCGAAGTGATGGTGCTGGATGTCGACGAGGAGCGTCGCCGCATCTCGCTGGGCATGAAGCAGGTTGCCGCCAATCCGTGGGAAACCTTTGCTGCCACCCACAAGAAGAACGACAAGGTGTCCGGCCAGATCAAGTCGATCACCGACTTCGGCATCTTCATCGGTCTGGACGGCGGCATCGACGGCCTGGTCCACCTGTCCGACATCAGCTGGAACACCACCGGCGAAGACGTCGTGCGCAACTACAAGAAGGGCGACACGCTGGAAGCCGTCGTGCTGGCAGTCGATCCGGAACGTGAGCGCATCAGCCTGGGCGTCAAGCAGCTGGAGCAGGATCCGTTCGGCCAATACATGGCGTCCAACCCGAAGGGTTCGAAGGTCGAAGGCGTGGTGCGTGAAGTGGATGCCAAGGGCGCCACGATCGACCTGGCCGATGGCATCGAAGGCTACGTCGCTGCACGCGACATCGCCAACGAGCGCGTGGACGATGCGACCCAGCACCTGAAGGTCGGCGACAAGATCGAAGCCAAGTTCGTGGGAATGGACCGCAAGGGCCGCACCCTGCAGCTGTCGATCAAGGCCAAGGACGATGCCGAAATGCGCGAAACGCTGGAGGAATACCAGTCCTCCGCTGCGTCGGGCGGCATGACTCAGCTGGGCGCGCTGCTGCGTGCACAGTTGAACAGCAACAAGTCCGAGTAAGCGCGTAGCGCTCGCAAGAGCGTGATGGATCGGCCCGGGCTTGCCCGGGCCGATTCCGATGTGTCAGTCGAAAAAGCAAGTCTTCCCATGACCAAGTCCGAATTGATTGAAATCCTGGCGCGACGTCAAGCGCATCTGAAGGCGGACGACGTGGATCTGGCAGTCAAATCGCTGCTGGAAATGATGGGGCAGGCGCTCTCCGATGGTGATCGGATCGAAATCCGCGGGTTCGGCAGCTTCTCGTTGCACTACCGCCCGCCACGTCTGGGCCGTAATCCGAAGACCGGTGAGTCGGTCGCGTTGCCGGGCAAGCATGTTCCGCACTTCAAGCCTGGCAAGGAATTGCGTGAGCGTGTCAGCTCCGTGGTCCCGGTCGATCTGCTTGATGCGACCGACTGACGCTCGTTCTGCCGCTGCGTTTATGTCGGCTCGGTTAAGCTAAGCCTCTTTCGACGGAGTCCGGCCATGAAGGTGTTTCGTTTGCTGGTGATGTTGGCCTTCCTGCTGGTCGGTCTGATCATCGGCGCGGTCAATTCCCAGGACGTCACTCTCGACTTCCTTTTCTCCAGTGTGCATACGACCTCCGGGATCGCGATCATCGTCGCGCTGCTGGTCGGTGTGTTGATCGGTGCCGGCATGGTGCTGGTCAGTGTGGTGATTCCCCTCTATTCCAAACTGCGCCAGGCCAACAAGGCCGTTGCAGTCAGTCGCACCGATGCCAGGCCGATTGCGCCTGCCGCAGTCGAGCCGCGCCCCTTTGATGGACTGTAAGCGCGTATGGACTTTCTGACCGAGTGGATCTGGTTCTTCCTGTTCGTGCCGTTGGCAGCGTTGGGGGGCTGGGTCGTTGGCCGCCGCGGTGGCCAACGTCATGGCGATACCCAGGTCAGTCGCTTGTCCAGCACCTATTTTCGCGGGCTGAACTATCTGCTCAACGAGCAGCCGGACAAGGCGATCGAGCTGTTTCTGCATATCGCCGAACTGGACAAGGAAACCTTCGAGACCCAGGTCGCGTTGGGACACTTGTTCCGCCGTCGCGGCGAGGTCGATCGCGCGATCCGGCTGCACCAGGGCCTAGTGCAACGCGCCGACCTGACCGACCAACAGCGCGTGCAGGCCTTGCTGGCGCTGGGCGAGGACTACATGAAGTCCGGTCTGCTGGATCGTGCCGAGACCGTATTCACCGAGCTGGCGCAACTGGATCAGCGTGCGCCGCAGGCGTTGCGTCATCTGATCGGCATCTATCAGGCCGAGCGTGATTGGGAAAAGGCGATCGACAACGCCACCCGTTACGAGGAAGTCACCGGCGAGCCGATGGGCAAGCTGATTTCGCAATTCGAGTGCGAGCTTGCCGATCGCTACCGCGGCTTGAGCAAGCCCGACGAAGCGCTGCAGGCGGTCGCGCGCGCCTACCAGGCCGATGGCACCTCGGTGCGTGCGGGCATTCTGGAAGGACGCATCGAAGCCGAGCGCGGACACGACGAAGCGGCCGTCCGTGCGTTCGAACGTGCGGCGCGGCACGATCCGGAATACCTGCCTGAAATCATCCCTGCGTTGATGGCGGCCTATCGCCGGGTGGGTGATATCGCAGGTGCGCGTAATTTCCTGTCGGAGATGACCGAGCACTATCGCGGCATCGCGCCGGTGCTGGCGTTGACGCAGCTGATGGAAGCGCAGGATGGCGTGGCGCCGGCGCTGGCCTACCTGGGGCGTCAGCTCAAGGATCGGCCATCGGTCCGCGGCGAATCGGCATTGATCGACCTGACCCTGGCCGAAGGCAGCGACCCGGTCGGCACCTTGCAGGATCTCAAGCACATCACCGACCAGTTGCTGGTGCGCAATCCGAGCTACCGCTGTACCCGCTGTGGTTTCGGTGCCAAGACGCACCACTGGCAATGCCCGAGCTGCAAGGAATGGGGCACGGTCAAGCCGCTGTTGAACTACGCGGTGGTCTGATGCCGCAGGCCTGGCTGTGGTGGTGTCTGTTGCACCTGACGGTCGCGGCACTGGGGACCTGGGTGTTGCGGCGCTATGCGTTGCATCGGCGCCTGCTCGATCATCCGGGCGAACGCCGCAGCCATGTGGTCGCCACACCACGGGGCGGCGGCATGGCAATCGTGGCGGCGATGCTGGCGGGGTGCGTGGCGGCAGGCGTGTTCTGGCCGGCGGCAGGTCTTGTCATCAGCTGGTTCGCCGCAGGTCTGGTGCTGGTGGCCGGGGTCGGTTGGTGGGACGACCATCGTCCGCTCTCGGCCAGGTTGCGTTTTGCGATTCATCTGCTGGCATCGGTCCTGCTGGGCTGGCTGGTCAGCCATCACACCGGCAAGCTGTGGGATGGCGTGCTCACCGCGATGGCGTCGGTGGTGTTGATCAACGTCTGGAATTTCATGGACGGCATCAACGGCCTGGCCAGCAGCCAGGCGGCGCTGGCTGCCCTGGCGTTCGCCACGGTCGTGCCGGGCGCCTGGGCGTGGGCCGGTCTTGCCGTCGCCGCATCCTGCCTGGGATTCTTGCCGTTCAATTTTCCACGAGCGCGCATCTTTCTGGGCGACGGCGGCAGTGGTGCCTTGGGCTATGTGCTGGCGGCGTTGCTAGCGCTGGCAGTGGCGAGCGGGCAGGTGAGCTGGTGGATCAGCTGGCTGCCGCTGACCGCATTTCTTGTAGACGCCGGCTTCACGCTGCTGTCTCGCATGCTCGACGGACAACGCTGGTGGGAGCCGCACGCCCAACATCTCTATCAGCGGCTGGCGCGCAGGCTTGAGGCACACGTTCCGGTAACCGGGATTTATTTCGCTTTCAGCGTCGCTGCCGTCTGCTTGTATGTGTTACTTCGTCATGATGCAAATTGGCTGCAAGTGTCCGGAGCCCTGGCATGGGGCCTGGGTGCCACCGCAATCTGGTTCTTTCTGCGCGATGGAGTGCGCAATTCGTGAGTAATGGACTCTTATGATTTCCTGGCGTGATCGTTTGACCAAGGCCCTGCCGCAAGCAGCGGTGGTGCTGCACGACCTGTTGATGGTGTGGGTATGCTGGCAGCTGCTGCACGCCGGCCGCTACTCGATGCTGCGCGACGCCCCCGATCTGCCGTTATGGGATTGGCGCACCGGCGTCGTCCTGGTCGCGCAAGGCCTGGTGTTCTGGAAGATGGGCCTGTATCGCGGGCTGTGGCGGTTCGCGTCGGTGCCGGACCTGTGGAACATCTTCAAGTCGAGCTTCCTCGGCCTGGTCGCGATCGTGCTGGCGCTGTCCTATGACCGCCTGGACGGGGTGCCGCTGTCGGTGCTGGTCGTCTACCCGTTTGCCCTGTCGGCACTGCTGGGCACGCCACGGTTGCTGTATCGCGCCTGGAAGGATTACCAGATTGCACACTCCGGCGACGCCGCGCAGCGCGTATTGATCCTGGGCGCAGGTCGCGCTGCCGAGGGTCTTGTCCGCGATCTGCGCCGCACCGGTGCATTTGTGCCGGTCGGGTATCTGGACGATGCCAACAACCTGCATGGCGCCAAGATCCAGGGTCTCAACGTGCTGGGCAGCCTGGATCAGGCGGCAGCCATCGCCAAGGAGACGGCTGCCAAGCTGCTGGTCATTGCGATTCCGTCGCTGGATGCCTCCGGCATGCAGCGCGTGGTGGCCATCTGCGAAAGCACCGGGCTGCCGTTCCGCATGGTGCCCAAGTTGATCAACGTGCTGGAAGGGCGCTCCTTGCCTGGCGAGTTGAAGGAGGTCGCGATCGAGGACCTGCTCAATCGCAAGCCGGTCACCCCGGACTGGCGCCTGATACGCGACTGGTTGACCAACAAGACGGTGATGGTGACCGGCGCGGGTGGCTCGATCGGTTCGGAAGTCTGCCGCCAGTGCGCCCGTCATGGCGCACGCCGCATCGTGCTGCTGGAGATCGACGAGCTGGCATTGCTGACCGTCGATTCGGACCTGCGCCGCTTGTTCCCCGATATCGAAGTGGTGCGCGTGCTGGGCGACTGCGGCGACCCGGCGGTGGTCGCGCATGCCTTGAACACCGCACCGCCGGATGCGGTGTTCCATGCCGCCGCCTACAAGCAGGTGCCGTTGCTGGAAGAGCAACTGCGCGAGGCGGTACGCAACAACGTGCTGGCCACCGAAAACGTGGCGCGCGCCTGCCAGCGTGCACGCATCGAGACCTTCGTCTTCATCTCCACCGACAAGGCGGTCGAGCCGGTCAACGTGCTGGGCGCGAGCAAGCGCTACGCCGAGATGATCTGCCAGAGTCTCGACGCGCGCGATGCGCCGACGCGCTTCATCACCGTGCGCTTCGGCAACGTGCTGGATTCGGCTGGCAGCGTGGTGCCGTTGTTCCGCGAACAGATCCGCCAGGGCGGCCCGGTCACGGTGACGCACCCGGATGTGACACGTTACTTCATGACCATTCCGGAAGCCTGCCAGCTCGTGGTGCAGGCCGCCGCCTCTGCCTCGCACGGGGCGATCTATACACTGGACATGGGCGAGCCGGTGCCGATTCGCCTGCTCGCCGAGCAGATGATCCGTCTCGCCGGCAAGCAGCCCGGCAAGGACGTGGCGATCCTCTATACCGGCTTGCGTCCAGGCGAGAAGCTGCACGAAACCCTGTTCTATTCCGACGAAGACTATCGCCCCACCGCGCATCCCAAGATTCTGGAGGCCGGCGTGCGCGAGTTCTCGCACGAGCAGGTGTTGCAGCTGGTGACACGCCTGCGTGAGGCGGTTAACCGCTATGACATCAAGGCGATGGAGACTGTGCTGGGCAGCCTGATGCCGGATTTTGCGGCGGCTCGACGGAAAGTCGACGCGCGATCTGATACGGTCGTTCCATTCCCCGCACGTGAGGTCAGAAGACTTTAATGAGCAAGCGTATTCGCAAGGCCGTATTCCCCGTCGCAGGTCTTGGGACCCGCTTTCTTCCGGCAACCAAAACGGTTCCGAAGGAAATGCTGCCAATCATCGACAAACCGCTGATCCAGTACGCCGTCGACGAAGCCATCCAGGCTGGTTGCGACACGCTGATCTTCGTGACCAATCGCTACAAGCACTCCATCGCCGACTACTTCGACAAGGCCTACGAGCTGGAGCAGAAGCTCGAGCGTGCCGGCAAGCTCGAGCAGCTGGAGCTGGTGCGGCATGCCCTGCCGGAAGGCGTGCGCGCCATTTTCGTGACGCAGGCCGAAGCGCTTGGCCTGGGCCATGCCGTGCTGTGTGCCAAGGCCGTCGTCGGCGATGAGCCGTTCGCGGTGTTGCTGCCGGACGACCTGATCTGGAACCGCGGCGCCGGCGCACTGACCCAGATGGCCGATGTGGCCGAGGCCTCCGGTGGCAGCGTCATTGCCGTCGAGGATGTGCCGCACGACAAGACCGCCAGCTACGGCATCGTGGCCACCGATGCGTTCGATGGCCGCAAGGGCCGCATCAACGCCATCGTCGAAAAGCCCAAGCCGGAAGTGGCACCGAGCAATCTGGCCGTGGTCGGCCGCTATGTGCTCAACCCGAAGATCTTCGAGCTGCTCGAGGAGACCGGCGCCGGCGCTGGCGGCGAAATCCAGTTGACCGATGCGATTGCCGGGCTGCTGCAACAGGAAACCGTTGATGCCTACCGCTTCGAAGGCCGCCGTTTCGATTGCGGCGCGCATATCGGCCTGATCGAAGCCACCGTGCATTTCGCGCTCGAGCACGAGAAGCATGGCGGGCCGGCCAAGGAAATCCTGCGCACCGCATTGGCCGAGGCCGACGCGCGCGGCTGATTGCCTGGCCATCGCCTGCATCCACGAACGACGCCATCTGGCGTCGTTCGTCGTTTGGGCCCTTGCTGGCCAGAACGCCGTGCCGTTGGTGATCGACACGGCGGGCCAACGTGCTGGTGCGCGCCTGCGGCCGTGAGCACGCAGTGCAGTTGGTCGCCGCCGGAGTGGATTGCCAGGGTCGCGAACCTTCGCGTCGGCGCTGGCGTCCCGGCAGGCGGCGCTGGTCGAGCTGGGCGTGGACGAGGCCGCCGCCATTGCCCGCGAGATCCAGCGTCGCGATGCAGTTGTCGTAGCCGGTCGAGAACGCCTCGGGGAATTGAGCGACCGGCGCCGAGGTGCCGGCCTGGGGGACAGCCCGATTGACTCAGCCGTGCCGGCGTTGAGCGGCCGCGAAGGCGTCCAGCTGCTCGGGCGTGGCGTCTTTCTGATGCCGCTGCTTCCAGTCGGCAAACGGCATGCCGTACACCGCTTCGCGCGCCTGCTCCTTGCTCATCGGCTGGCCCTGCGCTTCGGCAGCTTCGCGGTACCAGTCACCCAGGCAGTTGCGGCAGAAGCCGGCCAGGATCATCAGGTCGATGTTCTGCACATCCGGGCGCTGCTGATTGAGATGCTGCAACAGACGGCGAAATGCGGCCGCTTCGATGGACGTGGTGGTGGAATCGGGTGTCGAGGTGGTGTCGGTCATGGCGGAATCGGGGACAATAGACGGCCTTCGACTCTACACCTGACGCCCCATGACCGTTTCCGCGCCAGCTGCCTCTGCTCCGGCCCGCCTTCTCGATGGTCGCCGCATCGCCGAGGAACTGCTCGACGGGTTGAAGCTGCGCGTGGATGCGCGCCTGGCCGCCGGCAAGACGCGCCCCGGGCTGGCGGTGGTACTGGTCGGTGGCGATCCGGCCTCGTCGGTATATGTGCGCAACAAGCGGCGTGCCGCGGAAAAGGTTGGTATCGAGGCCTTCGACTACGACTTGCCGCAAGGCACCAGCGAGGCCGAGCTGGCGCGGCTGATCGACCAGCTCAATGCCGATCCCAAGATCCACGGCATCCTGATCCAGCTGCCATTGCCCGGCATCCCCGATGCCAACCGCCTGATCCAGCGTATCGATCCGCGCAAGGACGTCGATGGGTTCCATCCGCAGAATGTCGGGCATCTGGCGCTGCGCGAATTCGGCCTGCGTCCGTGCACGCCGCGCGGCATCGTGACCTTGCTGGCGCACACCGACCAGCCGGTGCGCGGCCGCAATGCGACCATCGTGGGCGTGAGCAATCACGTCGGCCGGCCGATGGGGCTGGAACTGCTGATCGCCGGTTGCACGGTCACCAGCTGCCACAAGTTCACCCCGCCCGCGGTGCTGGAAGCCAGCGTGCGCAATGCCGATATCCTGGTGGTGGCGGTGGGGCGACCGGGCCTGATTCCCGGCGAATGGGTCAAGCCGGGCGCGGTGGTGATCGATGTCGGCATCAATCGACTGGATGATGGCCGCCTGGTCGGCGATGTGGGGTTCGAGGCGGCCGTGCAACGTGCGGCCTGGATCACGCCGGTGCCGGGCGGGGTGGGGCCGATGACGGTCGCCACCTTGATGCAGAACACGCTGGAAGCGGCCGACGCGGCTGGCTGAGGCGCGCGCGTAACGCTGCATTGCAGTCGCGTTGTGTCTTCGTGAAGGCTTTCAGGGTAAAATGCCGCGCTTCCCCAAACTCGGGTCCGCCGATGCTCCGCATCCAGGCTGAAGCTCTCACCTACGACGACGTTTCCCTCGTCCCCGCCCATTCGATCGTCCTGCCCAAGGACGTCAGCCTGGAAACCCGGCTGACGCGCGATCTGCGCCTGAAACTGCCGATTCTCTCGGCCGCGATGGACACAGTGACCGAACACCGCCTGGCGGTGGCCATGGCCCAGCTGGGCGGCATCGGCATCATCCACAAGAACCTGACTCCTGCGCAGCAGGCCGGCGAAGTCGCCCGGGTCAAGAAGTTCGAATCCGGCGTGATCACCGAGCCGTTCACGGTGAGCCCGGACACGACCATCGGCGAAGTGCTCAAGCTGACCCGCGCGCGCAACATCTCCGGCGTGCCGGTGGTGGATGGCAGCGAACTGGTCGGCATCGTCACCAGCCGCGACATGCGCTTCGAGAAGAAGCTCGACGATCCGGTCCGCCACATCATGACCAAGAAGGATCGCCTGATCACCGTGCGCGAAGGCGCCAGTGACGAGGAAGTGCTGGAGCTGCTGCACCGCAACCGCATCGAAAAGATCCTGGTGGTCAACGACAGCTTCGAGCTGCGCGGCCTGATCACGGTCAAGGACATCCAGAAGAAGACCGACAACCCCAACGCCGCCAAGGACGGGTCCACGCGCCTGCTGGTCGGCGCGGCGGTCGGCGTGGGCGGCGATACCGAGCAGCGCATCGAACTGCTGGCTGCGGCGGGCGTGGACGTGGTCATCGTCGATACCGCGCACGGCCATTCGCAGGGCGTCATTGATCGCGTGGCCTGGGTCAAGAAGGCGTATCCGCAGCTGCAGGTGATCGGCGGCAACATCGTCACCGGCGATGCCGCGCTGGCGCTGATGGACGCCGGTGCCGACGCGGTCAAGGTCGGCGTGGGTCCGGGCTCGATCTGCACCACGCGCGTGGTCGCCGGTGTCGGCGTGCCGCAGATCACCGCGGTGGACATGGTTGCCGAGGCGCTGCAGGACCGCATTCCGTTGATCGCCGATGGCGGCATCCGCTATTCCGGCGACATCGGCAAGGCACTGGTTGCCGGCGCCTCCACGGTGATGGTCGGCGGCCTGTTCGCCGGCACCGAGGAGGCCCCGGGCGAGGTCGAGCTGTTCCAGGGCCGCAGCTACAAGAGCTACCGCGGCATGGGCAGCCTGGGCGCGATGGAGAAGGGGTCCAAGGACCGCTATTTCCAGGATTCCAGCGATGCCGACAAGCTGGTGCCGGAAGGCATCGAAGGGCGCGTGCCGTATCGCGGCCCGGTCGGCGGCATCGTCCATCAGTTGATCGGCGGCCTGCGCGCCACGATGGGCTACGTGGGTTGCGCGACCATCGAGGAAATGCGCACCAAGCCGAAGTTCGTCACCATCACCGGTGCCGGCCAGCGCGAGAGCCATGTCCACGACGTGCAGATCACCAAGGAACCGCCGAATTACCGGATGGGCTGATGCCCATCCGCGGGATTGGAGATTCGGGATTGGGGATTCGTAACAGCCCGCCGCATCTCCTTCGGCAGGGTGCACCGCTGCCATTCCGCTGTTGCAAATCCCCAATCCCGAATTCCCAATCCGGCTCTCAATGACCAACATCCATAGCGACAAGATCCTCATCCTCGATTTCGGCGCGCAGTACACCCAGCTGATTGCGCGGCGCATCCGCGAGATCGGGGTGTATTGCGAGATCTGGGCCTGGGATCACGACCCGTCGGAGATTGCCGGTTTCGGTGCCAAGGGCATCATCCTGTCCGGTGGTCCCGAGTCGACTACCTTGCCGGGTGCGCCGGTCGCGCCACAGGAAGTGTTTGACAGCGGCCTGCCGGTGTTCGGCATCTGCTACGGCATGCAGACGCTGGCGGCGCAGCTGGGCGGTGCTACGGAAGCGGCCGATCAACGCGAATTCGGCCATGCCGAAGTCGATGTGGTGGCGGCCGATGCCTTGTTCGCAGGCTTGACCGACCATGCCGGCGCGTCGCGACTGAATGTATGGATGAGCCACGGCGATCACGTGTCGCAGGTGCCGCCGGGCTTCACCGTTACCGCAGTGACCGACCGCATTCCGGTGGCGGCGATGTCCAACGAGGACAAGCGCTGGTACGGCGTGCAGTTCCACCCGGAAGTGACGCACACGCTGCAGGGCCAGACCTTGCTGCGCCGCTTCGTGGTCGATGTCTGCGGCTGCCAGACGCTGTGGACGGCGGCCAACATCATCGACGACCAGATCGCGCGCGTGCGCGAGCAGGTGGGCGATGACGAAGTGATCCTTGGCCTGTCCGGCGGCGTCGATTCGTCGGTGGTGGCCGCGCTGTTGCACAAGGCGATCGGCGACAAGCTGACCTGCGTGTTCGTCGATACCGGCCTGCTGCGTTGGCAGGAGGGCGACCAGGTGATGGCGATGTTCGCCGAGCACATGGGCGTGAAGGTGATCCGCGTCAACGCGGCCGACCGCTATTTCGCCAAGCTCGAAGGCGTCAGCGACCCGGAGGCCAAGCGCAAGATCATCGGCAACCTGTTCGTGGAGATCTTCGACGAGGAATCCAACAAGCTGGCCAACGCCAAGTGGCTGGCGCAGGGCACGATCTATCCGGACGTGATCGAGTCGGCCGGCAGCAAGACCGGCAAGGCGCACGTGATCAAGAGCCACCACAACGTCGGTGGCCTGCCCGAGCACATGAAGCTTGGCCTGGTCGAACCGCTGCGCGAGCTGTTCAAGGACGAAGTGCGCCGCCTCGGTGTCGAACTCGGCCTGCCGCGTACGATGGTGTACCGCCATCCGTTCCCGGGCCCGGGCCTGGGCGTGCGCATCCTGGGCGAAGTGAAGCGCGAATACGCCGAACTGCTGGCCAAGGCCGATGCGATCTTCATCGAAGAGCTGCGCAAGGCCGATCTGTACGACACCACCAGCCAGGCGTTCGCGGTGTTCCTGCCGGTCAAGTCGGTTGGCGTGGTCGGCGACGCACGCGCCTACGAATGGGTGATCGCGCTGCGCGCGGTGGAGACCATCGACTTCATGACCGCGCACTGGGCGCACCTGCCGTATGACTTCCTCGGCACGGTCAGCAACCGCATCATCAACGAACTGCGCGGCGTCTCGCGCGTGGTCTACGACATCTCCGGCAAGCCGCCGGCGACGATCGAGTGGGAGTGAGTTGAACGACAAAGGCGCCGTGAGGCGCCTTTTCGTCAGGGCGTGCAGTTAGCCGACAGGTTTGCGTTCAGTGGTACATCGCCAGTTGCGCGCCGTACTGGAAAGCAGTGCGTAGCGCTTGCAGATTTCGACGTCGATTGTGCTGTGCCGCGCCGCCGCCAATCTTCTTCAGTGCGCCTTGGCCAGCGCCACACGGGCATCGGCCATGAACTTCTGCGTTTCCTGCGGCGTGGAGAGGTTGGCGCCCAGCTGGTTGAGCACCTGCTCGATGTCGCTCGATGCGTCCCAGGCTTCGTCGCAGAGCATGCCGGCGATCGGGCCAAGATAATTCAGCGCGACCTTTTCCAGCGCATCGCGCACCCGCTCGTCGGGTGCCAAGCCCGCTCCCGCGGATGCAGATGTTGCGCTCGGTGCGGCGACCTGCGTTGCGGCGACCGGTGCCGGCGCCGATGCAACCGGTGCGCGCGGCGGTGTCGGCGCACCACCCAGATCCTGTTCGAAACCGCCCATCAACCACTGCCGCGCGTCGTCGCTCAGCAGCGACGGCTTGCCCATGCCGGCACCGGGATCGACCTGGAAGCGGGCCTTGGCCGCGTTGACCATGGTGAGGCGCTGTACCGCCTCGTCATTGCGCAACATGCGGAACACCACTTCCTCGATCTGCCCGGCGTTGAGGCGGACGATGCAGGAGTGGTTCTCCTCGGTGACGACGAACAGAAAGCCGGACGCCTTCTTCAGTGCCAGCGCCTTGAGCTCGCGCAGCACGTCGATCAGCGGACGGAATTCAGTGGACATGGCGTCTTCCTTGCATCATCTGGTACGAAGTGGGTGCGCGGGGCTCAGCGTTTGCTGAGCCGTTCCATCGCCAGCCGCACGCTGTTGGACAGGCGGGAGATGGCGCGCGCCAGGGTACCAATTTCATCCTTGAGGTTGACCTCGTCGATGGTGTGGTTCCACTTGCCCAGGCTCAGCTCTTCGGCCACGGTGGTCAGGTGCTGGATCGGGCGCAGCACGCGGCTCCAGATCAACGCCCATTGCAGGCCGAGCAGCAAGGCGCAGACCAGCAGGCCGATGCCGGCGATCCACAGCGACTGGCGCACGATCACGTCATTGACGTCGCTCTTGGGATAGGCCGAGACCAGGGTGAAGCCCCAGTCCGGCACTTCCTGCTTGGTGACGACCCAGTCGTCCGGCGTGTCCTTGACGATCCGCTCGATGGTGGCGGTGTCGGTGGTGGCACCGGTGGTGGACTGGAAGCGCAGCGTGTTCTTGCTGTCGAACACGGCGATGAAGCCGGAGTCGAGCACGCGACGGCTGCTGACCACGTTTTCCAGCGCCTGCGTGTCGGCCTTGTAGCCGACGTACCAGGCACCAATTACGCGCTTGTCGTTGCCGGCAAAGATCGGCTCGTAGCCGGTGACGTACGGGTTGCCGAGGATGTCGACCACGCCATAGAAGCTTTCGCCGTTGCGCAGCTTGGCGGCGGCCTGGCCGTTGGGATCGAGCACGGTGCCGATGGCGCGGCTGCCGTCGTCCTTCTTGACGTTGGTGGAGATGCGCACGAAGTCATCGCCGGTACGCGAGAACAGCGTGGCGGTGCCTTCGTGGATGGCGGTGACATCGTCGAGCATGTCGAAGTCGTTGGCCTGCGCCTTCTGGCCCAGCAGCAGGTCGTTGGCATTGCGCTCGCCCACGCGCACTTCGTTGCCGATGCTTGCAGCGCCGTGTGCGTTGGCTTCCTTGCGCAGCTGGCGCATGGAGGAATTGACGCGGTCCAGCATCATCGCGCGGGTGACCGAGAACAAGGTCTGCAGGGACACCGACTGGCGCTCGATCGCGTCGCCGGCCTCGAACCTGACCCGGTTCGCTTCGGTAATGGCCAGAATGACCGTCAGTGCCGCCACCACGACCAGCACCAAGGCCAGCACCGGCAACAGCAGGCGCACCCGCAAAGAGTGACGAAGCATCGCAATTCCCCTGAACGCGTTTAGTGATTGGATCGAGTGCGCCGCAGCTCCCCGGCAGCGGTCGGACCTAGCCGTTATCGGCGGTTGTACACGATGCTGAAGCGGCCCCCACGCCGCTGGCGGTGCATACCATAGCGTAAGCCGGTCGATTTGACAGCGCGGCAGGTGTGCCATGTGGCCGAGCGTTCAAGCAGGCTCGACCGCATCGCAGGTCGCGGCGGAATGGGCGTGAGCAGGGGAAAAAAACGGCGCAGTGGATCTTGCGCACTTCGAACGGGCGATGCGAATCAGGAGCGCACGAAAAAGCCGACTCTCGCGAGTCGGCTCAGTAACCCGAATCGAACCAGGTCAGACGTTTGCAAACGCGAGCAGATCCTGGTTGAACTGATCGGCGTGGGTCACGGTGAGGCCATGCGGAGCGCCGGCGTAGATCTTCAGTTCGGCGTTCTTGATGATCTTGGCCGACAGCTTGCCGGATGCGTCGATCGGCACGATCTGGTCGTCGTCGCCATGCACCACCAGTGCGGGCACGTCGATCTTCTCCAGGTCCGGGGTGTAGTCCACTTCGGAGAACTGCTGGATGCAGTCGTACTGGCCCTTGTGGCCGCCCAGCATGCCCTGCAGCCAGAACGCGTCGCGCATGCCCTGGGTGACCTTGTGGCCATCGCGGTTGGCGCCGAAGAACGGGGTGGTCAGGTCCTGATAGAACTGCGAGCGGTCCTTGGCCACGCCGTCGCGGATGCCGTCGAACACGCTCATCGGCAGGCCGCCCGGATTGGTGGGGCTCTTGACCATTTGCGGCGGCACCGCGCCGACCAGCACTACCTTGGCCACGCGCTTGCTGCCGTGGCGGCCGACGTAATGTGCCACTTCGCCGCCGCCGGTGGAATGGCCGACCAGGATCGCGTCCTGCAGATCCAGCGTTTCGATCACCGCCGCCAGGTCGTCGGCATAGGTGTCCATGTCGTTGCCGTCCCAGGTCTGCGACGAGCGGCCATGACTGCGGCGGTCATGCGCGATCACGCGGAAGCCCTGTTGGCCCATGAACAGCATCTGCGCATCCCAGGCATCGGCGCTGAGCGGCCAGCCGTGCGAGAACACGACCGGCTGGCCCTTGCCCCAGTCCTTGTAAAAAATGGTGGCGCCGTCGGGGCGGGTGACGAAATTGGACATCGGCTTGACTCCGTTGTTGGTCGGTTGGGGCGGTGGGGTGAGTGCGTCACGCCGGGGCAGCACTGGCCAAGCCCGGCAGCGGCAACGCTGCCACGGTGGCCGTGCCGGAGATGAGAAAGCTGCGGCGTCCGGCGTCGGCCGTTGTGCATTCGGTATCTGCGAGGCGCCGCCAGCGCATCAGCCTCGACCGCACGGGCGGATCACCGCGGCGGGTCGCTTGGATGGATCACTGCAGCGCGGTATCCCAGAGCAGTTTCAGGTTCAGGCCGACGATCACCGTCGCAATGACCCAGGCGATGCGCACCAGCCAGGGCGGTGCCACCAGCGCGCCCATCAACGCACGGTCGGACACGAAGCGCACCAGCGGGATCACCGCAAACGGCAGCTGCATCGACAACACCACCTGGCTCAGCACCAATAGCCGCGCGGTGCCGGCCTCGCCATACAGCCAGGTCACGATCACCACCGGCACGATGGCGATGCCACGCGTCAGCAGACGGCGCAGCCACGGCGGCAAGCGCAATTGCAGGAAGCCTTCCATCACGATCTGCCCGGCCAGCGTGGCAGTGACGGTGGAATTGACGCCGGAAGCCAGCAGCGCGACGGCAAACAGCGTCGATGCCAGGCCCACGCCGAGCATCGGTGCGAGCAGGGCATGGGCCTGTTCGATCTCCTGCACATCGGTACGGCCCTGCGCATGAAACACCGCCGCCGCCAGGATCAGGATCGAGGCATTGATGAACAGCGCGAACATCAACGCCACGGTGCTGTCGGTCACCGCCCAGCGCAGCGCCGACTTGCGGCCCACATCGGTACGCGGGTACGCACGCGTCTGCACGATCGACGAATGCAGGTACAGGTTATGCGGCATCACCGTCGCACCGATGATGCCGATCGCCAGATACAGCGCATGCGGGTCGGTGACCACTCGCGCATGCGGAATGAAGCCGCCCAGCACGGCTGCGATCGGTGGTGCCGCCAGCGCGATCTGGATGCCGAAGCACACGAAGATGATCAACAGCAGCGCGATCACGAACGCTTCCAGCGCGCGGAAACCGCGGTTCATCAGCAGCAACACCAGCACCACGTCCACCGCGGTGATGATGGCGCCCACGGTCAGCGGAATGCCGAACAACAGCTTCAACGCGATGGCGGTACCGATCACTTCGGCCAGGTCGCAGGCGATGATCGCCAGTTCGCAGACGCCCCACAGCGCCAGGTTCACCCCGCGCGGGTAACGCGCCCGGCAGGCCTGTGCCAGATCCAGCCCGGTGGCGATGCCCAGCCGTGCCGACAGGCTCTGCAGCACGATCGCCATCAGGTTGGACAGCAGGATCACCGACAGCAGCAGATAGCCGAACTGCGAGCCACCGGCCAGGTCGGTGGCCCAGTTGCCCGGGTCCATGTACCCCACCGACACCATGTAGCCCGGGCCCAGAAACGCCAGCAGCCGGAACCACCAGTGGCCGCCTTTGGGTACGGCGACGCTGGCGTGGTGGTCGCCCAGCCCGCCATTGGCCGCTGCCGGCGAGGGGAGGGGCAGGGCTGCGTTGGGACGGAGATCGGCGGACATGCGGGGCAGGCTGGCTAGGGTCATATGGATGATATAGCAGCTGCTATGCTGTTGAGCATTGGCAATTTAAATCGTAATGATCGGCTGCGTGCTTCAAACTACGCATCCCGGCACTGGCGCCGGACGTGATGACGGGGATGAGGGTGGGCAAGAGCGAAAAGCTGGAAGCAGCCGCGCCGGCGCTGATCGACGCGCAGGTGCACATGGAGAGCTTCCGTCAGGTGCGCGAGGCGCGTCGCGCCGAGCTGGTCGAGGACTACGTGGAGCTGATCTCCGATCTGCTGGTCGACGCCGGTGAGGCGCGCCAGGTCGATATCGCCGCGCGCCTGGGCGTGGCCCAGCCGACCGTGGCCAAGATGCTCAAGCGGCTGGTGCGCGACGGCTGGGTGGTGCAGCGCCCCTACCGCGGGGTGTTCCTGACCCCGGCCGGCGAGGCGCTGGCCGCGTCCAGCCGGCAGCGCCATCAGATCGTCGAACGCTTCCTGCTCGCGCTGGGCATCGACGAGGCCACCGCGCGCCGCGACGCCGAAGGCATCGAGCACCATGTCAGCGAAGCCACCGTCGCCGCGTTCGCCGCCTTCCTGGATCGCCAGGGCGGCAGCGCCGCGTGAGCATGCCGGTGGAGACGTCGGTCGACGCGGCGCAGGCGCTTATCGACCGGCAGTGGATGCAACGCGCCCTGCAGCTGGCCGAGCGTGCCGAACGCGACTTTGACGAGATCCCGGTCGGCGCGCTGCTGGTCGATGCGCAGGGCAACGTGCTGGGCGAAGGCTGGAACTTCAATATCGCCAGCCACGATCCCAGCGCGCATGCCGAGATCATGGCCATGCGCGAAGGCGGCCGCCGCCTGGCCAACCATCGGCTGATCGGCTGCACGCTGTATGTCACGCTGGAGCCGTGCGCGATGTGCGCAATGGCGATGATCCATGCGCGTATCGCGCGGGTGGTGTTCGCTGCCAGCGACCCCAAGACCGGCGCCTGCGGCAGTGTGTTCGATCTGCCCGCCGACCCGCGCCACAACCACCGCGTGCAGGTCAGCGGTGGCGTTCTGGCCGCCGAGGCGGGGCTGCGGCTGACCAATTACTTCAGGGCCAAGCGTGGCAAGCCGCCCCTCGCGCCCTGAGCGGCGTGGCCGCGGTATGATGCGCGCCCTTCAGCATCTGGCCGGCGACGGCCCTCCACAGGACGGCGACATGGCAGACACCCTTGCAGGCAACGACCGACTGATCTGGATCGATCTGGAAATGACCGGCCTGGATACCGATCGCGATTCCATCATCGAGATCGCCACCATCGTGACCGATGCGCAGTTGAACGTGCTTGCCGAAGGGCCGGAACTGGCCATCGCCCATCCGCTGGCAACGCTGGAAGCCATGGACGAATGGAACCGCAACCAGCACCGCCGTTCGGGCCTGTGGCAGCGTGTGCTCGACAGCCAGGTCACCCATGCCCAGGCCGAAGCGCAGACGGTGGCCTTCCTGGGCGAGTGGATCCGCGCCGGCGCCTCGCCGATGTGCGGCAACTCGATCTGCCAGGATCGCCGCTTCCTGCACCGCCAGATGTCGCGCCTGGAGCGCTACTTCCATTACCGCAACCTGGACGTGTCCACCATCAAGGAGCTGGCACGGCGGTGGGCACCGACGGTGGCCAATGGGGTTGCCAAGAGCTCGGCCCACACCGCCCTGAGCGATGTGCGCGATTCGATCGACGAGCTGCGTCACTACCGCCAGTTCATGGGCGCGTTGGGTGGCGATTCCCAGGCAAAGGCGCAGGGCTGAGTGCTGGCTGCGGTGTTGCACGCGGTGGGCGTGGCGTGTTGACGGTGTCCAGTTGCGACCTGCGTGCGCCGAGCAGCGCGCGCGGTTCGCCGCTGACTGCGTAGCCAGACGCACACGGTGCCAGCGCATCCAGCAAAAAGGCCGCATCCTTCGATGCGGCCTTTTGCTTTTGCGTCACGCCATCCAGCGCGTCAGCGTGCCAGCGACGGTCCCTTGCTCAGGTCGCCATCGTCGGCGATGCCCTTCAGCAACAGGTCGGAGATCGGCTTGCCGTCGGCATCGTGGTGATAGACGTGCAGGTCGCGCTGCGGATACGGGATATTGAGCCCGTTTTCCAGCAGCTGGTTGCGGATCTGTTCCAGCGTGGTGCTCTTGGCTGCGCCGAAATTGCCGTTGGTCGCATAGGCGAACAACATCAGGTCCACCGTGCTTTCGCCCAGGTTGGTGACCTGCACGAACGGTGCCGGCGACTCAAGCAGGTTCGGATTGTCCTTGGCAATCTGCAGCAACAGCTGCTGGGCTTTTTTCAGATCGTCGCCGTAGCCCACGCCCACCGTCACTTCCAGGCGCCGGTTGGGCAGGGTGCTGTAGTTGACGATCGGCGAGGTGGTGATCGTGCTGTTGGGCAGGGTAATCATGCGCTCGTCGAACGAACGGATCCGCGTCTGGAAGATCCGGATCTCGTCGACGATGCCCTCCTGGCCGGCAATCACCACGTGGTCGCCATCGCGCATCGGCCGCAGCACGATCAGCATCACGCCTGCAGCGATATTGGACAGCGAATCCTTCAACGCCAGACCAACCGCCAGGCCGGCTGCACCCAGCACTGCAATCAGCGAGGTCGGCGGCACACCGATCTTGCTCAACGCAGTGACGAAGACCAGCACCAGCAACAACGCATAGAGCACATTGCGCAGGAAGTTGGTCAGCGTGATCTCCACGCGCGCGCGGGTCAGCGCACGGTGCAGCCACTGGCTGAGTTGCTTGGCCAGCCACATGCCGACCACCACGATCAGCAGGGCCAGTCCCCAGTTGAGCACGTACTGCGCCCACGGGATGTTTGCCCAGTTGAACGCCGGCTCCGCCGCCTTGGCCGCCACCGGCCTTGCGGCGACGGCTCCCGCCGCCCCCGCCACTGCACCCAGCATACCCATCAGCTCTCGCTCTTCAGCTTGGCCAGACGCAGCCAGGTATCGACCACGGTGTCAGGATTCAGCGACACCGACTCGATGCCTTCCTGCATCAGCCACTCGGCCAGCTCCGGGTGATCCGACGGCCCCTGGCCGCAGATGCCCACGTACTTGCCCTTGGCGCGCGCGGACTTGATCGCCATCGACAGCAGCTTCTTGACCGCCGGATTCCGCTCGTCGAACAGATGCGCCACGATCGACGAATCGCGGTCCAGGCCCAGGGTCAGCTGGGTCAGGTCGTTGGAGCCGATCGAGAAACCGTCGAAGATCTCCAGGAATTCATCGGCCAACAGTGCGTTGGACGGCAGCTCGCACATCATGATGATCTTCAGACCGTTCTCGCCCTGCTTGAGCCCGTTCTGCTCCAGCACCTCGATCACCTTGCGGCCTTCTTCCAGCGTACGCACGAACGGGATCATCACCCAGAGGTTGTCCAGGCCCATCTCGTTGCGCACCTTCAGCACCGCCTTGCACTCCAGCGAGAAGGCCTTGGTGAAGGACGGGTCGACGTAGCGGCTGGCGCCACGGAAGCCGATCATCGGGTTCTCTTCATGCGGCTCGTAGCGCGTGCCGCCGATCAGGTTGGCGTACTCGTTGGACTTGAAGTCCGACAGGCGCACGATCACCGTGTTCGGCGCCACCGAGGCGGTCAGCGTCGCGATGCCCTCGGCCAGGCGATTGACGTAGAAGCTCGCCGGATCGCCGTAGCCGGCGGTCTTGGCGTCGATCTTCTTGCGGACGTCGGCGTCCTGCTTGTCGTACTCCAGCAGCGCGTTGGGATGGATGCCGATATGCGCGGCAATGATCATTTCCAGGCGTGCCAGGCCGATGCCGGCGTTGGGCAGCTGGCCGAAGTCGAACGCGCGCTCGGGATTGGCCACGTTCATCATGATCTTGAGCGGGGCAGGCGGCATGTTGCCCAGGTCGGTGGTGGTGCGCTCGAACGGCAGCAGGCCGTCGTAGATGAAGCCGGTATCGCCTTCGGCGCAGCTGACCGTCACTTCCTGGCCGTCGCTGATCACGTCGGTGGCGTTGCCCGAACCGACCACGGCCGGCACGCCGAGTTCGCGCGCGATGATCGCCGCGTGGCAGGTGCGGCCGCCACGGTTGGTGACGATGGCCGAGGCCCGCTTCATCACCGGCTCCCAATCCGGATCGGTCATGTCGGCGATCAACACGTCGCCGGCCTGCACGCGATTCATGTCGTCCAGCGAACGCACCACGCGGGCCACGCCGCTGCCGATCTTGGCGCCCACCGCACGGCCCTCGACCAGGACCTTGGCGTCCTTGGCTTCCAGCGAGAAACGCTCGATCTGGGTGGCATGGCTGCGCGATTTCACGGTCTCCGGGCGCGCCTGCACGATGAACAGCTTGCCGCTGACACCGTCCTTGGCCCACTCGATATCCATCGGGCGGCCGTAATGCTTTTCGATCACCAGTGCCTGCTTGGAGAGCTCCTGCACGTCTTCGTCGCTGATCGAGAAGGTGCTGCGCAGTTCCACCGGCGTGTCTTCGGTACGCACGCGCTCGCCGGGCACGTCCGAATAGACCATGCGGATCGCCTTGCTGCCGAGCGAGCGGCGCAGGATTGCCGGCTTGCCCGCAGTCAGCGTGGGCTTGTAGACATAGAACTCGTCCGGGTTGACCGCGCCCTGCACGACCATCTCGCCCAGGCCGAAGCTGGAGGTGACGAACACCACATCGCGGAAGCCCGATTCGGTGTCCAGGGTGAACAACACGCCGGCCGCACCCACGCCCGAGCGCACCATCAACTGCACGCCGGCCGACAGGAACACGTCTTCGTGCTTGAAGCCATGATGCACGCGATAGGCGATCGCACGATCGTTGTAGAGGCTGGCGAACACTTCCTTGACCTTGTGCACGACATCGTCGGCGCCGGTGACATTGAGGAAGGTTTCCTGCTGACCGGCGAACGAGGCATCGGGCAGATCTTCGGCGGTGGCCGACGAACGCACCGCCACGGCCACCTCGCCGCCACCGTTTTCCGCGCACAGCTGTGCGTAGGCGGTGCGGATGTCGCGGTCCAGTTCCGGTTGCAGCGGCGCATCGATCACCCAGCCGCGGATTTCCTTGCCGGCGATGGTGAGGGCACCAACATCTTCGACGTCCAGCGTTGCAAGCTTGTCGAAGATGCGCTTGGACAGATCGTTATGCGCAATGAAGTCCTTGAAAGCTTCGGCAGTGGTCGCATATCCACCGGGAACCGAAACGCCAAGCCCGGCCAGGTTGCCGATCATCTCGCCGAGCGAGGAATTCTTACCGCCTACGCGGGCCAGATCGGCCAGGCGTAGCTCATGCAACCACAGGATATTCTCGTTCAAGCGCGATGCTCCGTATGGCCATCGCCCGAGCGGGCTGGATGGCCGCGTCCGTAGGAAGAAGCCGCTATGATGCAGTGCACAGCGGAATCTGCACAAGCATGAACCCGTAAGTTTTGGACACCAGTTCAAAGAGGTGGTCTTGATGTCAACAATTCGGCCGGTGTTCTACGTCTCCGATGGAACCGGTATCACCGCTGAAACGATTGGGCATAGCCTGCTCACGCAGTTCAGCGGATTCAACTTCGTCACCGACCGCATGTCGTTCATTGATGATGCAGAAAAAGCGCGCGATGCGGCGTTGCGCGTGCGCGCGGCAGGCGAGCGGTACCAGGTGCGCCCGGTGGTGGTTAATTCCTGCGTCGACCCCCAACTGAGCATGATCCTGGCCGAAAGCGGCGCCCTGATGCTGGACGTGTTCGCGCCCTTCATCGAACCGCTGGAGCGCGAGCTCAATGCGCCGCGGCATTCGCGGGTGGGGCGTGCGCACGGCATGGTGGATTTCGAGACCTATCACCGCCGCATCAACGCGATGAACTTTGCGCTGAGCCACGATGACGGCATCGCACTCAATTACGACGAGGCCGACGTGATCCTGGTGGCGGTGTCGCGCGCCGGCAAGACGCCGACCTGCATCTACCTGGCATTGCATTACGGCATCCGCGCCGCCAACTATCCGTTGACCGAGGAAGACCTGGAAAACGAGCGCCTGCCGCCGCGCCTGCGCAACTACCGCAGCAAGCTGTTCGGCCTGACCATCGACCCGGAGCGGTTGCAGCAGATCCGCCAGGAGCGGCGTGCCAATTCACGCTACAGCGCGGCGGAGACCTGCCGGCGCGAGGTGGCCACCGCCGAGCGCATGTTCCAGATGGAGCGCATTCCGACATTGAGCACCACCAATACCTCGATCGAGGAGATTTCCAGCAAGGTGTTGTCCACGCTGGGGCTGCAACGCGAGATGTTTTGAGGCGGGGATGGGTGTGGCGGGATTGGGGATTAGGGCGCTGCGTAGCGCGTTCAGGATCCCGGTTTGTCGTGGGGTAATTAGGGTTTGTCGGCAAGCGTCAAGGAAACACAGCGGGCGGGGCAGTGCTCCGCCAAGGTAGGCCTGCCGGTGGCCGGTCGTCAATGCTGCCCGTGCGGCAGCGCAGCGTGTAGGATCGGTTCATGGCGCAAGCACTGAGTAAACTCGAACGCATCCCCAAGTTGAGCCGGTTCGGCTGGCTGATGGGCTTGTACGCAGAAAACTTCCAGCACCTGACCCGGTTGTTCGCACCGGCCGACCTCGCTCCTGGCTCCTACGTGTCCTCGATCGGCGATGGCCTGGATCTGCGTCTGGACGTGATCGAATGCCACCGCTACACGGTCGAGCTGCGGCTGACCTACGACCTGTGCGACCCGGTGACCGGCGAGCCGGACCCGTCGGCCTATGTGCGGCTATACCGCGATGCCCGCCAGGCCGAGACCACCCATTGCTATGTCGGCCGTCGCTGGCAGGACGTGATGGGACTGTTCCCGCCGCCGGCCGAGCTGATCAGCCACCGCATGCGCATGAACACCTTCCTGGGCAAGTGGCTGGACTATCTGGCCGAGCGCGGCCATGGCGTGGCCACCTTGCGCCTGGATGCCGAGTACGTGGCGCCACCGCGCCCCGGTGCGCAGGCCGCGGCCGGCTGAGTCTGCGCCACGCCGCTTGGGCGGCATCGGTCATACTGATGCGCTCGATGTCAGATCGCCCGCCATGCCCTATACCCCCATCGTCGCCACGCTCGGTTACCTGTTGTCGCCCGACGGCACCCAGGTCCTGATGATCCATCGCAATGCCCGCCCCGGCGATCAGCATCTGGGCAAGTACAACGGGCTCGGCGGCAAGGTGGAGCCGGATGAAGACGTGCTGGCCGGCATGCGCCGCGAAATTCGCGAAGAGGCCGGTGTGGAGTGCGGCGACATGCAACTGCGCGGCACCATCAGCTGGCCGGGATTCGGCAAGCATGGCGAGGACTGGCTGGGTTTCGTGTTCCTGATCCACAGCTTCGAAGGCGAGCCTCAGGCCTCCAACCCGGAAGGCACGCTGGAATGGGTGGCGATCGACCGCATGGACCAGGTGCCGATGTGGGAGGGCGACCGCAATTTCCTGCCGCTGGTCTTCGATGGCGACCCGCGCCCGTTTCATGGCGTGATGCCGTATCGCGACGGGCGCATGCAGTCGTGGACGTACTCGCGCGTCTGAGTGGCGATCCAGTCAGGTGCAGTCGTCAGGCGAGCGCGGCCGCAGCCGGATGGCCGCCGGTGTCTTCCTGCGCCTGCGCACTGTTTCTTCCCTAGACCGTGTAGTTCGGTCAGTGACGGCAATGCATGCAGGACAAGGTTGGCGAGCGCAGGCGCAGGCGAGCGTTGCACGACGCGCCGACATGCCGGTCGCATTCGTCTCCACCCACTTCTCCACACCCGCTGTGGATGGATCCTGCGCAAGTCTGTGGACAACTGCGCGCGCGCCTTGCGGCGCAAGGCCGCCACGTCGGCTGGTGAAAATTTCGCCAGCCGTGTTTACTGCGCGGTCCAGCCGCCGTCGATGGCGATCGCCTGCCCGGTGATGTTGCGCGCGGCATGCGACATCAGGAACGCGACCGTGCCGGCGAGTTCGTCGTAGTCGATGAAGGCGCCCTTTGGCATCGGCTTGAGCATCACATCGCGGATCACCGCCTCTTCGGCGATGCCGCGCGTGCGCGCCTGGTCGGCGATCTGGCGCTCCACCAGCGGGGTGCGCACGTAGCTCGGGCACAGCGTGTTGACGGTGATGTCGCAGTCGGCGGTCTCCAGGGCGATGACCTTGGCCAGGCCGACCAGGCCGTGCTTGGCGGCGACATACGCACTCTTGTAAGGACTCGCGACCAGCGAGTGGATGCTGCCGATATTGACGATGCGCCCGTAGCCGGCCGCACGCATGCCGGGCAGTACCGCGCGGCCGAGCCGGGCGGCACCGGTCAGCATCACATCCACCAGCAAGGCCCAACGCTGCATCGGGAAGTCCTCCAGCGCCGACACCTGCTGCAGCCCGGCATTGTTGACCAGCACCTGCGGCGCACGCGTCGCGCATGCCAATGCCTGCGCGATGCTGTGCTCATCGGTGACGTCCAGCGCCAGCGCTTCGGCCGAACCGCCGGTCGCGCGCAGGCCCTGCGCCGTGCGTTCGGCCGCCGCCAGGTCCATGTCGCTGACGATCAAGTGGTGGCCGCCGGCAGCCAGCTCGGTGGCGATACCGGCGCCGATGCCGCTGCCTGCGCCGGTGATCAGGATGCTGCGCTTCATGCTGTCCTCGTCATTGATCGGGCCCGGCCGGGCTGGCCGCGTCGACCGCCAGACTAGCCCATGGCGCGAAACGGTCGCCTGCATGGCGTGCGCGCGTTACCCTTTGCGCCTTGCACTTCTCAGGTTCCGCATGAAACGCCATTTCTCGATGCTGCGCGATTTCCAACTGGCGGACTGGTTCACCCTGGCCAACGCCTTCTGCGGCACCGGCGCGGTGTTTGCGTCGATGCGCTTCCTGCAGGAAGGCCATCGCGGCGACCTGCTGCTGGGCATGGCGCTGATCCCGCTGGCATTCGTGTTCGATGCGCTGGACGGCCACGTGGCGCGCTGGCGCAAGGCGTCCTCGACCCTGGGCCGCGAGCTGGATTCACTGGCCGACGTGATCTCGTTCGGGGTGGCGCCTGCGGCACTGGGCTATGCCTGCGGCATGCGCGGCGGCTGGGATTGGCTGGTGCTGAGCTATTTCGTCTGCTGCGGCGTGAGCCGGCTGGCGCGCTACAACGTCACCGCCGAAGAGATCGCCGGCGAGGCCGACAAGGTGCCGTACTTCGAAGGCACACCGATTCCCACCAGCCTGCTGCTGGTGATCCTGCTGGCGGTGGCCGCCAGCAGTGGCCATATCGGCCAGACCTTGTGGTGGGGCCAATGGCAGCTCGGGCCGTGGCAGTTCCACCCGTTGGTGCTGCTGTTTGCGGTGTCCGGCTCGCTGATGATCAGCAAGACGTTGCGGATTCCCAAACCCTGACCGGTATAGCCGGGCGCACGCGGTAGGATGGCTGGTGGACAGTCACGGGAAGGGATCATGGCAACCAGCGGTTCGGACAACGGCAACTTCGAAGACAAGGCGCGCCAGTACTGGAGCGCCTGGGGAGATGCCATGCGCCACGGCCAATCCGGCGCCGCTGCGCAGCCCGGCGCCGTTCCCGGCATGGGGCCGGGCACCGAGCCACCGCAGGATTGGCGCAAGGCGATGGACTGGTGGTCGCAGCTGCTGCCCACCCAGGCCGCACCGCAGGCGCAGGAGGCGATCGACCGCTTTCGTCATCAGGCCGGCGACTGGTTCGGCACCATGCAGCAGGTGGCCGCGCAGTTTGCCGGGCGCGACACCTCGGCCAACGAGGTCTCCGAGGCCTGGCGGCGCGCCGTGCAGGGGCAGGGCGAGCAGCTGATGCAATGGACGCTGGGCTCGCTGCGTGGCGGCAGCCCGGGCGGCTTCGACCCGTGGCTGCAGGACGCCGCGCAGGCCCTGGCAAAGTGGCGGGAGGAAAACGCGCCGTGGCTGGACATGCCGGCGTTCGGCCTGAACCGCAATCACCAGGCGCGCCTGCAGACGCTGGCCCGTGCGCAGCAGGAATACCAGGCGCAGTCGCAGGCCTATGGCGAACAACTCAAGTCGGCCATCGAGCAGGCATTCGGGCGGTTTGCCTCCAAGCTGGGCGAGCACGAAAGCAGCGGCAGTCAGCTGACCAGCGCGCGTGCCTTGTTCGACCTGTGGATCGAGGCTGCCGAAGAGTCGTATGCCGACGTCGCGCTATCCGACCAGTTTCGCGAGGTGTACGGCGGCTTTGCCAATGCGCATATGCGCTTGCGCGCCGCGCTGCAGGAAGAGGTGGAGCAGCTGAGCGAACGTTTCGGGATGCCCACGCGTTCGGAGATGGACGCCGCGCACCGCCGCATCGCCGAGCTGGAACGTGCGGTGCGGCGCCTGCTGCGCACCGCGGCCAGCCCGGCCGGCAAGCCCGCTGCAGCGGCGGCTGACCCGGTTGCGCCGGCCACGGCCAAGCGCGCCCCGGCAGCCAGGGCGGACGCTGCGACCCAGCCGCCGGCCGCCAGGAAATCGCCGGCGAAGACCGCCCCGGCCAAAGACACGAAAGACACGAAGGTGTCGAAAAACACCTCCAGGCGTTCCGGCGGCACATCCCCCGGCACGCCGGCCGCACGCAAGCCACGGGGAGCGCAGGCATGAAAGGCCCGTTGGGATTCAGCGCCGAAGACCTGATGCAGGAAACCCTGTCGATGCAGCGCAAGCTGCGCGAGGGGCTCAAGTTGCTGCCCGGCGTGGAAGACGTGGATTACGGGGTGACCGAGCGCGAGGAAATCTGGCGCGACGGCAAGGTGGTGCTATACCGCTTTGTCGGCGAGCAGGCGCCGGTGGCCAGGACGCCGCTGCTGATCGTCTATGCGCTGGTCAACCGCCCCTACATGGTCGACCTGCAGGCCGACCGCTCGCTGGTCAAGGGCCTGCTGGGCCACGGCCAGGACGTCTACGTGCTGGACTGGGGCTACCCGGACCGCTCCGAGCGTTACCTCACGCTGGAGGACTATCTGCTGCGTTACATCGATGGCGCGGTGGACCACTTGCGTGCGCAGTCGGGGCTGGAGGCGGTCGATGTGCTCGGCATCTGCCAGGGCGGCACGTTTGCGCTGTGCTATGCGGCGCTGCAGCGGCCGAAGGTGCGCAACCTGATCACCATGGTCACGCCGGTGGATTTCCACACCCCCGACAACATGCTCTCCAACTGGGCGCGCATGGTCGATGTGGATCTGTTCGTGGACACCATGGGCAACGTGCCGGCGGATCTGATGAACGCTAGTTACCTGATGCTCAAGCCGTTCCGCCTGAATCTGCAGAAATACGTCGGCTTGCTCGACATCCTCGACGACAAGCAGGCACTGGAAGATTTCCTGCGCATGGAAAAGTGGATCTTTGATTCGCCCGACCTGGCCGGCGAGGCCTTCCGCGAGTTCGTCACCCAGTTCTATCAGCGCAATGGCCTGGTGACCGGGCAGGTGCACATCGGCGGGGAGGCGGTCGATCTGCAGGCGGTGGACATGCCGGTGCTCAACATCTATGCCGAGCACGATCATCTGGTGCCGCCGGATGCCTCGCGTGCATTGCGTGGCCTGGTCGGCAGCGACGACTACACCGAGCTGAGTTTCCGTGGCGGGCATATCGGCATCTATGTCTCCGGGCGCGCGCAGCGCGAGGTGCCGGTGGCGATCCACCGTTGGTTGCAGGAGCGGGGCGGCAACGCGTGAGGCGAGTTCGCGTTGCGCTGCACGTGAGACCGGACGCTGCAGCCATCACGACGCGCTGTCGCTGCGCTTTCTAGACTGGGCGCCACGTTCGAAGGAGCCTTCCATGGCCACGACCACCGCATTGTCCCGTTCCCTCAACGATCGCATGATCGCCGGCGTCGTCGGCGGCATCGCCCGCCGGTTCGGCTGGAGTTCCACGCTGCTGCGCGTGCTGTTCGTGATCGTGTCGATCGCCTCGGCGGCGTTTCCCGGCATCCTGGTCTATCTGATCCTGTGGCTGCTGATTCCCAACCAGGCCGACTGACGCCCGGCCGGCGCGGGTGGTCCGCGTTGCATGTGCTCGGCGCGGTGTGGACGCTGCCCAACACCGTGCTCGGTCTTGCGATCGGTGCCACGGGCTGCTGCTTCGGCGCGCGTCCGCGCTGGTCCGGTGCGGAACTCGCAGTCGTGTTCCATGCCTGGCCATGGGGGCCGGGCGGGGCGATGACGCTGGGCAATGTGATCCTGCTCAAGGGCGCCTCGCTCGACCTGCAATGCAGCACCTATGCGCATGCCGCCGGGCTTTGCCGGCACCCGCCGGTACGCCTGGGCGATCATGAGCGGGCCCATGTCTACCAGTACATGCTGCTCGGCCCGCTGTTTCTGCCGGTGTATTTCCTGTGCGGGGGCATCCACGTTCGCAATCCGCTGGAACGGGCGGCCGACGGATATGCGCTGCATGGCCACGGCTGGTGGCCATGGGGGGCTCAGCGCAAGCGCGAGAAACCGAACAGGTCCGACAACGGGTGAGGCCTGCCTTCCAGTTGTACGCGCAGTAACCCCGCACCGATGGCGCTATAGGTGATGCCGTTGCCGCCATAGGCCATGGCGAACGACACCCGCGGCCCATGTTCGGGATGCGTGCCGAAGAACGGCAATCCATCGGCGGTTTCGGCAAAGGTGCCGCCCCAGGCAAATACCGGGCGCAAGGTGATATCCGGCATCGTCTGGTGGATTTTCTTCAGCAGCGTTTTCAACTTGCTCATGACACGCGCATCGCGACGCGCGGGAAGATCGACGCTGTCGTCTTCGCCGCCGGCCACCACGCGTCCATCCGGCGTGCTGCGCAGGTAGAGATAGGGCCGCGCAGTTTCCCACATCATGGTGTGCTTGAGCGCGCCCATGTCGCTGTCGTGCAGGGGATCGGTCACGAATGCGTAGCTGCTGCGGTTGCGTGCCACCCGCTGCGACAGCCACTGCTGGTTTCCATAACCCGCGGCCAGGATGACGTGCCGGGCGCGCAGCGTGACCCCCTCCTGGGTGCGCAATTGAACGTGCTGGTCATAGGGTGTGATGGCGGCAATTGTGGTGCGGTCGTAGATGCGCGCGCCGTATTGCTCGCCTTCTGCAAACAGGCGGTAGCACAGCCGGTACGGGTCGACGCCGGCGGCCAGGCGGCTGAGGATGGCGCCCTCCGAGCGCACGCCGTAGTTGTGCCACAAGGGTGCGCGCTCGATCCATTCCACCGGAAGCTTGTGGGTTCTTCGCGTATCCAGTTCGCTGCGCAGGTCGTTGAGATCCCGTGACCGGCTCGCATAGTAGAGACTGTCCTGACGGCTGAAGTCGCAGCCGCCCAACGTATTGCAAAGGCCTTGCAGGTCGAGGATGGCTTGCGCGCATGCCCCGTATGCCAGCGCGGCGGCCGGCATGCCGTAGTGGTTGGCCAGCGCGATCATCGGCGTATCGATTTCGTACTGCAGCAAGGCAGTGCTGGCCGACGTACTGCCCCAGCCGATCTCGCGCTGCTCGACCACCACCACTTCGTGCCCGTGCTTGAGCAGTTCGTGTGCGATCAAGGCGGCGGTGACACCGCCACCGACGATGGCGACTTCGCACTGGATGTCCTGCTCCAGACGCGGGTAGGCGCGCATCAGCCCGTTGCGGATTGACCAGAACGGGTAACCACTTTTGAGGTCCATGCGGTGTCGTACGTGCGGGCGGAGCGCAATTGGACGGGCAGGCCGGGTGAAGCGGTCGTGCAGGCGCAGGCCCGGGTGCGGCGGTCACCAAACGGCAAACAGCCGGCGTTAACGTGCGTGGAAAGCTCCTCACGGCACGGTCGTTATGCTCGCGCCACTAACGTAGTCACAGTTGTTAACGAGGGTGTGGGCATGTCGATCGTTCTGTATGTCGGTGGCAGCAAAGATGGCGACAAGGGTGTTGTGCCTTACGGGTTCAGCAAGTCGCGTGCAATGACCGACGCCGGGCCGGAGATCTATGTCGAGCGCATGGTGCCGCTGAAGGACGTCGGCAAGATCCGCGTGATGGCGCTGGAGTCGCTGCACGAGAGCATCTTGGTCGAGCGCGCTGCCACCCACTACGCCGGTCGCGCCAGCTGAGCGCGGCCAACCGGGCGCCGCCGCGTACAGGCTGACGGGCGTACCGGGAGCCCTGCACCAGCAGGTATCGCTCCGGGCTGCAGCATGCAGCCACGCCCGCGCTGAGACGTCGTGACATCCAGCCAGCTACTTCAAGCCTGGGCAGCCACTTCAGTGTGCGCCGGCACAGGTTTACGGTGATCCTGTCAACGGGTTCCCGCGGCGGGCCAGCACTGCGAAAATGCTTTTTTCAGTGAAGCGGCTTTGGCCGCGCCGCCATGCACGATAGCCAGCTTGCCCAGCAGATCGCTCGCACCATCGCCGACGAGATCGGTGCCCAACCCGCCCAGGCGCGCGCCGCCATCGCCCTTCTCGACGAAGGCGCCAGCGTTCCGTTCATTGCCCGCTACCGCAAGGAAGTCACCGGCGGGCTGGACGATACGCAACTGCGCAATCTGGAAACGCGCCTGACCTATCTGCGCGAGCTGGAAGAACGGCGCGCGGCGATCCTGGCCAGCATTGGCGAGCAGGGCAAGCTCAGCGACGAATTGCGCGGTGAGATCGTGGCGGCCGACACCAAGTCGCGGCTGGAAGATCTGTACCTGCCTTACAAGCCCAAGCGCCGCACCCGCGCGCAGATCGCGCGCGAAGCCGGCCTGGAACCGCTGGCCGATGGCCTGCTGGCCGACCCGAACCAGGCGCCGGAAGTCGCTGCTGCTGCGTTCATCGATGCAGACAAGGGCGTGGCCGATATCAAGGCGGCACTGGAAGGCGCGCGCGCCATCCTGATGGAGCGCTGGGGCGAGGACGCCGCCCTGGTGGGCGAGCTGCGCGGCTGGTTGAACGACAACGGCGTGATCCGCGCGCGCGTTGCCGAGGGCAAGGAAGAGGCCGGCGCCAAGTACCGCGATTACTTCGATCACGCCGAAGCGCTGTCCAGGATTCCCTCGCACCGCCTGTTGGCGCTGTTTCGCGCGCGCCGCGAGGAGTTCCTGTACCTGGACCTGGAGCCGGGCAACGATGCCGAGGCCGGCCATCAGTACGCCGAAGGGCGTGTGGCGCGCAACGCCGGCATCTCCAACCAGAACCGCCCGGCCGACCGCTGGTTGCTGGATGCCTGCCGGCTGACCTGGCGCGCCAAGCTGCACATGCATCTGCTGCTGGACCTGTTCAACCAGGCGCGCGAAAAGGCCGAGGCCGAGGCGATCGCCGTGTTCGGCGACAATCTCAAGGACCTGATGCTGGCCGCGCCGGCCGGCCCGCGCGTGGTGCTAGGGCTGGACCCCGGTATCCGCACCGGCTGCAAGATCGCCGTGGTCGATGCCACCGGCAAGCTGGTGGCCACCGAGACGATCTATCCGCATGAGCCCAAGCGGCAATGGGACCAGTCGCTGCAGACGATCAAGAAGCTGTGCCTGCAGCACAACGTGGAGCTGATCGCGATCGGCAACGGCACTGCCAGCCGCGAAACCGACAAGCTGGCTGGTGAGGCGATCGCGCTGTGCGGGGCGAGCAAGCTGCAGAAGATCGTGGTCAGCGAAGCGGGGGCGTCGGTGTATTCGGCGTCCGAATTCGCGGCCAAGGAGTTCCCCACCCTGGACGTGTCGCTGCGCGGCGCGGTGTCGATCGCGCGCCGCCTGCAGGACCCGCTGGCCGAGCTGGTCAAGATCGAGCCCAAGGCGATCGGGGTGGGCCAGTACCAGCACGACGTGGACCAGTATCGCTTGGCCAAGGCGCTGGAAGCGCGCGTGGAAGACTGCGTCAACGCGGTCGGCGTGTACGTCAACACCGCTTCGGCGGCGTTGCTGTCGCGGGTGTCCGGGCTGTCGAGCACGGTGGCGGAAAACATCGTGCGCCATCGCGACGACAACGGCCCGTTCAAGCGTCGCAAGGACCTGCTCAAGGTGCCGCGTCTGGGCGAGAAGACCTTCGAACAATGCGCCGGTTTCCTGCGCATCGCCGATGGCGACGAGCCGCTGGACGTCTCGGCGGTGCACCCGGAAGCCTATCCGGTGGTCGAGCGCATCGTCGGCAGCACCGGCAAGCCGATCAAGGCCTTGCTGGGCGACGGCAGCTTTCTGCGCGGACTCAAGCCGGAGCTGTTCACCGACGAACAGTTCGGTGTACCGACCGTGCGCGACATCCTCAAGGAGCTGGAAAAACCCGGCCGTGATCCGCGTCCCGAGTTCAAGGCCGCGCAGTTCGCCGAAGGCATCGAGGACATCAAGCACCTCAAGCCCGGCATGGTGCTCGAAGGCGTGGTCAGCAACGTGGCCGCATTCGGTGCGTTCGTCGATATCGGCGTGCACCAGGACGGCTTGGTGCACATCTCCGCGTTGTCGGATACCTTCGTCAAGGATCCGCGCGATGTGGTCAAGGCCGGCGACATCGTCAAGGTCAAGGTGCTGGAAGTGGACGTGGCGCGCAAACGCATCGCACTGACCTGCCGTCTGTCCGACACGCCTCCACCGGCCGATGGCGCAGCCCAATCGCGCGATCAACGCGGCAGCGGCGCCCCGGGGCAGGGCAGGCGCGACGGTGGCGGTGGACGTGGCCCGGCACAGGGCAACAACAAGCCACGCATCACTGCACCGCCGGCCGACAACGCGCTGGCCGCCGCATTCGCACGCGCCAAGCGCAGCTGACCCGGCGTGCCCGGCGGCTGTGCTGGCATGGCTGGGCAGTGTAGATAGACCCGCTCGCAAGGCGGTGGGTCTGCTGCTGTGATTGGAGCGTGCGTGGGCAGGCTGATCTGCAACTGGCTGCTGGGTCCGTGGCCTCCGACCACCGCGGTGCGCCCATGCAGATACGATCAGTCGTAAGGCGACTGATCCGGGGCCTTGCTGCAGGGCCCTTGCCCGCCCACCCTCGCAGGACACGCCGCAAGGACGTCCTTGTAGGCTCTTACGCGGCATCCATGCCGCGTAAGGTCCCGCGACGGCGGGCGGGCAAGGACCTGTCGGGATGGTCGGTGTGTCTTGTTGCAAACAGCGCTAGTTGACCACGCTGTTTTATTAGCCGTTTCCAGGCGACCTCACGCCTCGCTGCGTACCGCGCGCGTCGGCAAGATCAGGCGTTCGATCAGGTCGACCAGGCCGGGCGGCTCCACCGGCTTGCCCATATGCGCATCGAATCCGGCCACTACGGCGCGGTCGCGGTCTTCTTCGCGCACATAGGCGGTGAGGGCGATCGCGGGGATATGCCGTGGCAGGTCGGTGCGACCGGAGCGCACCGTGCGGATCAGGTCGTAGCCGTCGCGCATCGGCATGGCGATATCGCTGACCAGCACGTCGAAGGGTGCCTCTGCCAGGCATTGTTCGGCTGCCTCCACCGAGCCGGCCGCCTGCACCTGCGCGCCGGCCAGCATCAGGAACTGCACCACTGCCTCGCGCGAATCCTGGTCGTCGTCGACCAGCAACAGGCGCACGCCATCCAGGCGTCCAAGGCAGTCGCTCGGCAACGGGCCGACCTGCAGCGACCCGGACGCCGCCGGCCGCAGATCGCTGACGCCGTGCTGGAACGGCAACACGATGGTGAAGGTCGCCCCCTTGCCTTCGCCTGCACTGGATGCCCCCAGGCTGCCGCCGTGCAGATCGACCAACTGACGCGAGATCGACAAGCCCAGCCCCAGCCCACCGACGCGGCGCGTGGTCCCGGCATCGGCCTGCCGAAAACGGTCGAACACGTGCGGCAGGAAGTCGGCTGCAATCCCGATGCCGGTGTCCTGCACGCATAGCCGCAGCCGCTCGTCCTCGATGTCCAGCGCCACCCGCACCGTGCCACCGGGCGAGGTGAACTTGAGTGCGTTGCTGAGCAGATTGGTCAGCACCTGCTGCAGGCGCCCGGCATCGCCGAAGAACCACAGTTCGCCTGCATCGGGCGCATCCAGTTCCAGCGCGATGTCGCGCGCCAGTGCGGACGGCTGCATCAGTTCCACCGTGCTGCGCATCAGTCCTGCGATATCGAAGTGCTCTGCCTGCAGGCGGATCTTGCCCGACAGGATCGCGCTCATGTCGAGCAGGTCGTCGATGATCTGCGTCTGTGCACGCGCACTGCGCTCGATGATGATCAGGCCTTTGCCCACATTGACCGGATCGAACACCTCCGACTGCATCAACCGCGACCAGCCGAGGATGGCATTGAGTGGCGTGCGCAATTCGTGGCTGAGCGTGGCCAGAAACTCGTCCTTGACCCGGCTGGCATGCTCGGCCTGGCTGCGTGCGGCGGTCTCGGCTTGCAGCGATTGCTTGAGCTTGGCGTCCACGCGCGTGCGCTCGATGACGATGCCGGCCAGATGCGATGCAGAGCGTGCCATTGCCTGTTCGCGCAGCGAGGGCAGGTGAGCACGATCGTAGTAGATGTTGAGCGTGCCCAGCACCTGACCGTTGCTGTCCAGGATGGGCGTCACGCAGCAGGCGACGATGCCCAGTGCCGACGACACCGCATGATGGTCGCTGAAGCTGGGGTCGGCCTGGATGTCCTCGCAGATCACCTGCTGCCCGAGGTAGGCAGAGCGCGCGCAGGGCGGCCCGTTCAGCCCGATCGGCGAGGCTTCGAAATGCCCGCGGTACTCGATCGGAAAATGCGGCGCCGAGCCGAAGCTCAGCGTTTTTCGTACCTCATCGAGCACCATCACCGCGCAATACAAGGTCGTCTCGCCACGCGCTTCCACACTCGATGCGATGGCATCCAGCACCACCGGCAGCGGTGCGCCGGTGGTGATCAGGCTCAGGATGGCGCGGTCGGAGGCGGTGGCATCTTCGATGTGCTTGCGTTCGGAGATATCGGTCAGCGAACCGATGTGGCCGAGAAAACGTCCATCGCTGGCGAAGTGCGGCGATGCGGTATCGATGCACCAGCGATACTGCCCATCGTGACGACGCACCCGGTACTCGGCCAGGAACTCGCCACGTTGCGCCAATGCCTGCCCGAACGCATGGCGTACGCGCTCGGCATCGTCGGGATGCATCACATCCCACCAGCCCTGATTCATCGCCTGGTCTTCGGCCTGCCCGGTGAAGTGGTACCAGCGCGGATTCCAGTACACGCAGTCACCCTGCGCATCGGCCATCCAGATCATTGCCGGCACCGTCTCGCACAAGGCGCGGAAGCGCACTTCGCTTTCGCGCAGCTGTTGCTCGAACGCACGACGGTCATGGATGTCGGTGTAGGTGCCGATCCACTCGCCGATGCTGCCGTCGTCGCCGCGCACGGGCAGGGCGCGCGCCAGGTGCCAGCGCCTCTGGCCATCGTGGCGTTGCAGTTCGCACTCCATTTCATAGGCGCGCTCGCCATCGACTGCCAGCGCCCAGGCCTGCGAAGACACCCGCAGGCCATCGGCGGTATGCGCCCGATGCCATGCAGCGGTCTGGTTGTCTGAAGGATCCAGTCCGGTGTATTCGTACCAGCGCCGATTGAAGTAATGCGGCTGACCCTCCCGGTCGGCGATGAATATGATCTGCGGCAGCGTGTCGGCCAGTCGGCGCAGCCGCGCTTCGTTGGCGGCCAGTTGCTGCTGTGCCTTGGCGCGTTGCATGGACTCCCAGCAGCGTGCAGCGACCAGGCGGACCAGTTCGATCTCGGTGGACAACCATCGCCGCGGTGCGCGCTGATGCACGCCGATGGCCGCGACCAGGCGGCCGTGTTTGTGCAGCGGAATCGCCAGTGATGCGCGCAGGCCTGAGCGGCGGTACTGCTGGGACACATAGTCCGGTGCACCGGGCGCCATCGCATCGGTGGTGAACCAGGGGCGGTTTTCCAGCAAGGCGTCGCGCAAGCCCTGTGCCACTTCCAGCGGAAAATCGCCCTGCAGGCTCGGCATGTCCTGCACATGGTCGCTGATCACGTGCATGGTCCTGCCGTCGGCCGCCGCCAGGCCAAACGCACAGCGATTGACCTGCAGATGTTCGCCCAGCAATCGCACACTGGTATCGATGATCTGGCGCGGATCGGAGACGTTCTGCAGCGCGTCTTCGAGCATCAGCAAGAAGCTGTCGCGACTGGCCACGTTGCGTTGCTCGGTGACATCGAATCCGTGCACCAGGATCGCGTCGATGCGGCCATCGCGCTCGCGCATGGGCTGATACAGGAAATCCACGAAGGTCTGATCCAGCACGCTGCCGGGCCTGCGCTGCAGATAGGCCGCCATCGATTCGCCGATGAAAGGACGGCCGCTGCGTCGCACCTCATCGAGCAGCTCGACATAGCCCTGGTCGGCGAGTTCCGGCATCGCCTCGAGCAATGGACGGCCAAGCAACGGACGGTGGCCGACCAGGTCGTGGAAGCGCTGATTTGCGCTCTCGACGATATAACCGGGGCCACGCAGCACCGCCATGAAGGCCGGCGACTGATCGAGCGCGGTGGACACCGCTGCAGGCTCGGCCTCGCTACGGATCCGTGTCGCAACAGGGGCGGGCGTGCCGGCGACATACAACATGCCCAGACGTTCGCCGGCCTGCAGGATCGGGCTGCACGACCACGCCGACAGCGGCAATGCCGCATGCGGATGCGCACCGTGGTGGTCGGCTTCAGTGGTGTCTGCAAGTTCCGCCAATGGCTGGCCGAATGCTGCCGGGTGGCGCTCGCCCAGCAGCGCGATGCAGGCATCGTTGTAGATGCAGCGCGACTGGTCGCCCCAGACCAGCAGCATCGGAACCTGCGCGTGCAGGCACACCGAGAGGGTCGTCCGCAGCGCCTGGCTGTCGCGCAGCAGCGGATCGGCGGCGCATGCGGACGACGACAATAATCCGGCGATCTCGCACGTTTGCGGCAGCAGACCGGCAAACGGCGACACGACGCTATCCATTGGGTGACCTGCCCATCATGCCTGGATGCACGATTCTAGTGGCAAGCGGGCTGTAGGCGAGGGGTTTGCGACAACCGGCACGGCAGCGCGAACGGCCTGCGTTAAGCGCAGCAGTGGCGCAACTGGTTACCGAAGAGTGCCAACTATCGACCGCGCCACGTGCTGGCGACACACCGGTAGGCGGTCGCGCTCAGCTGGCGGCACCGCTCAGCTGCCGTGCCCTGGACAGCGCGCTGATCAGCTCTTCGGACAAGTAAGGCTTGGTCAGGATCACGCCGCGTTCGAAGCCGCCGGGGATGGTTCCACTGGCAACACCGGTGGCCAGCACGAACGGAATCCCCAGTTCCGACAACAGTCGGGCGACCGGCTCGCTGGTCTCGCCGTTGCCAAGACGGTAATCGAGCACCGCGATTTCCGGCGCATCGGCCTTGATCAGCGTCAGCGCCTGTGCAACCTCTCCGACCGGACCCAGCACGACGGCACCGGCCTGGACGAGCTGCAGGTCGAGCAGCATGGCATTCATCTGGTCGTTCTCGACCACCAGCACCCGAACTCCACGCAACACCGACATTGCTTACTCCTTCACCTAAGTCGGCCAGTATATCGACACTGCTTCGCCGCGGCGCTGATGACTCCGCTTGCACCTGAATTCGTCAGGCGCGTTCTGACACTGTTCGTTTCATGCACAACTCGCTATACTGCGCGGCCACGCCGAAGTGGCGGAATCGGTAGACGCAGCGGACTCAAAATCCGCCGCCCTTAAAAGCGTGTGGGTTCGAGTCCCACCTTCGGCACCAGGATGTAGCGGTACAAGCAGAGCCCTTCTGGCGACAGTCAGAGGGGCTTTTCTTTTTGGCGCTCGACAGCCGTGCCGGAGCAGGCTGGTGATTGCATCGCCGCGCTTGCGCAGTGCCGTCAGGCGTGGAGCGAGGAGGTGTCGATGGTGTGCGCCAGGCGGCGCAGCGTCGTGCCGTGCTTGCATGGCAGCGTGTTCGCTGGCCCGCATCGCTGCCGCGTAGTTGCTGAAGAATGCGGTCGAGATGAGACAGCGCTGCCACCTTGCGCCTGCAGGCACGCAACCATCACGCGCGGTGCGTACCTTGGATAGCTCTTTCAAGCAGGTGGCTTCCATGGATTTTGATTCTTCGCAGCAGCTGCGCATTTTGCGCGACATCCACGACACCAAGCCGGTGGCCGACGAAGAGGCCAACTGGGCGGTGCGCGCCGGCTATGCGACACAGGCCGAAGACGGCGATATCGATCTCACCCACGAAGGCCGCAAGGCGCTGGATGTCGGCCAGACCTAATCTGGCATTGTGCGGACGTTGCTCGATGCGCAAGCCGGTTGGTGCGTCATCGAGTGCACACGTTCCACAGTCGATCGGCGGTGCGTGCGTGTGGATGCAGCGACACCGCCCCGCGCCCTTAGTCGATGGGCTCGTTGAACTGGCAGCTCAACGATATGTGGTCGCGTCGCTATCGATCGCGTGCGGTGAAGCGGGGGGCTGCTGAGCAGCATCAGGCAAAAAAAAAAGCCCCGGCAATGCCGAGGCTTTCTGATGATTGGCGTCCCCACGGGGATTCGAACCCCGGTGTCCACCGTGAAAGGGTGGTGTCCTAGGCCTCTAGACGATGGGGACGCGTATCAAAACCTGGTTGTAGATTCCAGACGGCCTATGTCGGGAATATTGGTGGAGCCAGGCGGGATCGAACCGCCGACCTCCTGCATGCCATGCAGGCGCTCTCCCAGCTGAGCTATGGCCCCACGATGCTGCGAGCCGGCAATCATAGCGACATCGATGACGCTTGGGAAGTGGTGCGTGCAAAAAAAGATGTGCTGAGCGATTTGCCGGTGGCAGGGTCAGCACGGCGTGTGCAGACGGAAGTATGCGATGCGTTCCAGCATCGCCGATTGATCGAGCTGGATGTCGCTGTGCGGGGATTGTCTGATCGGTTAGAGCGCAGCGATGCAGTGGCCGTGGTTATCCGCAGGCTGGGCATGTGCGACAGTCCTTGCGCAAGTGATCGACCCGCGTAGCAAGGGGTGCGCGTTCGCGGTCATCGGCATGCGTGCAGTTGCGCTGCAGCCGACGGCGGATCAGCAAAGGGGCCGCTTGCATTGCGGCAACACGCTGCCGCTGCATCTTCAATATCCGCATGACGACATGCCGCAGGTGGGCCGCGTGCAGATCCACGACACACGAGCGATGCCGAAAAACACGCAAAAAAAAGCCCCGGCGATGCCGAGGCTTTCTGATGATTGGCGTCCCCACGGGGATTCGAACCCCGGTGTCCACCGTGAAAGGGTGGTGTCCTAGGCCTCTAGACGATGGGGACGCATATCAAAACCTGAGTTTGTCTACCTGGCGGCCTAAGCCAGGATTGGTGGAGCCAGGCGGGATCGAACCGCCGACCTCCTGCATGCCATGCAGGCGCTCTCCCAGCTGAGCTATGGCCCCACGAAACTGAGAACGAAATGATAGCGGCCTGTTAATGTTCGCGCAAGTGCTTTTTCATCTCGAATGAGACGCAACGTGCGCGGGGCACCCGACGCGTCTGCAACTCAGTTGACGCCGTGCAGATCGCGCAGCTGCGTCTGCCGCGCACCAAAGTAGGCGGCCAGATCGGCAATGTCCTGATCGCTCAGCGCGGTGGCCTGTGCGGTCATCAGCGGGTGCTGGCGATCGCCGCTGCGGTAGGCCTGCAAGGCGTGCGCAAGGTAGTCGCCGTACTGGCCGCCGAGCTTGGGATAGCTGGGGTCGATGGGAGCATTGCCGTCGGCGCCATGGCAATCGATGCAGCTCTGGCCGGTGGCCTTGCCCTTCGCATGCGCCAGCTTGTCGCCGGCCTCGGCGCGCCCGGTCGGCAGCCCGGCAGACGAACCGGAGCCATGTTCGCCGCTGGCGTGGCCGGCATCGCCGGCGGAATGATCGGTGGACTCCACCTGGGATTGGGAGCAGGCCGCCACCATCAGGGCAGCGACCAGGACGATGGCTAGACGCGGAGCGTGCAGGGCGTTCGGCATGTGGGCGCTTATTTGAGGGTGGACAGGTAGGCGGAAATATCGGCGATGTCCTGCTCGGAAAAGCTCTGCGCCTGCGCTTGCATGGTGGGATGCTTGCGTTTGCCCTGGCGGTACTCGGTCAGCGCCTGGGTCAGATACTGACTGGATTGGCCGCCGATCTTGGGCACGCGATAACTCGGATAGGCATTCTTGTACCCGGTGACGCCGTGGCAACCCTGACAGGTATAGGCCAGCAAGCGGCCGTTGGACGGGTTGCCGGTGGGCGCTGCGGGGGGAGCCGCCGCCGCAGTGGGCGCAGGCGTGGCGGGTGCGGCTGGCGGGACTGATGGTGTCGCTGATGCGCCCCCAAACGGCAGGAAGACGACCAGAGCGAGACAAGCGGCGAGCGGCTGCGGGCGCATGGTTTCGTATCCGGAAGACTGATTGAACGTCCGCACGTGGGGGCATGACGGAACCGGTCCGAGTATGCCTGCGATTTGGCCCCGCGCAAACGGGGTGAATAGGCGAACTTGAACAGACCATGACCTTTGGCGCATTGGCGACATCATCGTTCGGGTGGTCTACTTGCCTACAACACCTGTTCACGCATCCACTAGGACACGACGATGTCGCCACGCTCTTTCTTGCCCGGCCGCAGCGGAACCTGCGCCGCCGCATTGTTGATCACCACGAGCCTGTTGTTGGGCGGCTGCAAGGCCGGAGATGGCGCGGCCAAGGCGGCCGAGGAAAAGAAGAGCGTCGACGCGGTGCCGGTGGAAATTGCCAAGGCCGCACGCCGTGCGGTGGCGGCCAGCTATACCGGCACCGCCGCATTGGAGCCGCGTGCCGAAGCACAGGTGGTGGCAAAGACCTCCGGCGTGGCGCTGGCGGTGATGGTGGAAGAGGGGCAGAAGGTGTCCGCGGGCCAGGCGCTGGTCCGCCTGGATCCGGACCGCGCGCATCTGGCGGTGGCGCAAAGCGAAGCGCAGCTGCGCAAGCTGGAGAACAGCTACCGCCGCGCCACCCAGTTGGTGGGGCAGCAACTGGTCAGTGCCGCCGATGTCGACCAGCTCAAGTTCGATGTCGAAAACAGCCGCGCGCAGCACCGCCTGGCATCGCTGGAACTGTCCTACACCACGGTGCAGGCGCCGATTTCCGGGGTGATCGCCTCGCGCTCGATCAAGACCGGCAACTTCGTGCAGATCAATACGCCGATCTTCCGCATCGTCGACGACTCCCAGCTGGAAGCCACGCTCAACGTGCCCGAGCGCGAACTGGCCACGCTCAAATCCGGCCAGCCGGTGACCTTGCTGGCCGATGCCTTGCCCGGCCAGCAGTTCATCGGCAAGGTCGATCGCATTGCGCCGGTGGTGGATTCGGGCAGCGGCACCTTCCGGGTGATCTGTGCGTTTGGCCAGGGCGCCGAAGCGCTGCAGCCGGGCATGTTCGGGCGCATCCGCATCGACTACGACCAGCGCAAGGATGCATTGGTGATTCCGCGCCTGGCATTGCTGGACGATGGCGAGCCGGCGGTATTCGTGGTGCGCAACGGCAAGGCCAGCCGGGTGCCGGTGAAACTCGGCTATGCCGAAGGTCCGTGGCTGGAAGTGCGGCAAGGCCTGAAGGAAGGCGACCAGGTGGTGACCGCCGGCAAGGTGGCACTGCGCGATGGCACTGCGGTCAAGGTGATCGGCCAGCCCGATCGCAAGCCGGTTGCGGCTGCGGCGCCGGCAACCGGCAGCGACGGGAAGCGCTCATGAGCGATCACGGCAACCCGCACGGACCCGTGCACGACCCGCATGCGTCCTTGTCCGGCGGTGGCGGTCTGGTGGCCTTCGCCACGCGGCGGCGGGTGACCATCGCGATGATCACCGTGACCATGCTGCTGTTCGGCCTGATCGCCTTGCGCAGCCTCAAGGTCAATCTGCTGCCGGATCTGAGCTATCCCACGCTGACCGTGCGCACCGAATACACCGGCGCGGCGCCGGCGGAAATCGAAACGCTGGTGACCGAGCCGGTGGAAGAAGCGGTCGGCGTGGTCAAGAACCTGCGCAAGCTCAAGTCGATCTCGCGCACCGGGCAGAGCGATGTGGTGCTGGAATTCGCCTGGGGCACCAACATGGACCAGGCCAGCCTGGAGGTGCGCGACAAGATGGAAGCCTTGTCGCTGCCGCTGGAAACCAAGCCGCCGGTGTTGCTGCGCTTCAATCCATCGACCGAGCCGATCATGCGGCTGGCGTTGTCGCCGAAGCAGGCACCGTCCTCCGACAGCGATGCGATCCGCCAGCTCACCGGCTTGCGTCGGTATGCCGACGAGGATCTGAAAAAGAAGCTCGAACCGGTGGCCGGCGTGGCCGCGGTCAAGGTCGGCGGCGGGCTGGAGGACGAGATCCAGGTCGATATCGATCAGCAGAAGCTGGCCCAGCTCAACCTGCCGATCGACAACGTGATCACCCGGCTCAAGGAGGAGAACGTCAACATCTCCGGCGGCCGGCTGGAAGAAGGCTCGCAGCGGTATCTGGTGCGCACGGTCAACCAGTTCGTGGATCTGGACGAGATCCGCAACATGCTGGTGACCACGCAGAGCAGCAGCGGCAGCGCCGCGGAAGCGGCGATGCAGCAGATGTATGCGATCGCCGCGTCCACCGGCTCGCAGGCGGCGCTGGCGGCGGCGGCCGAGGTGCAGAGCACGTCCTCGTCGTCGACCAGCAGTATTGCCGGTGGCATGCCGGTGCGATTGAAGGATGTGGCCGAGGTGCGCCAGGGCTACAAGGAGCGCGAGGCGATCATCCGCCTGGGTGGCAAGGAAGCGGTGGAGCTGGCGATCTACAAGGAAGGCGACGCCAACACCGTGTCCACCGCCGCAGCGCTGCGCAAGCGGCTGGAGCAGTTGAAGGCGACCGTGCCCGGCGATGTCGAAATCACCACCATCGAGGACCAGTCGCACTTCATCGAGCACGCGATCAGCGACGTCAAGAAGGATGCGGTGATCGGCGGCGTGCTGGCGATCCTGATCATCTTCCTGTTCCTGCGCGATGGCTGGAGCACCTTCGTGATCAGCCTGTCGCTGCCGGTGTCGATCATCACCACGTTCTTCTTCATGGGCCAGCTGGGCCTGAGCCTCAACGTGATGTCGCTGGGCGGTCTGGCGCTGGCCACCGGCCTGGTGGTGGACGATTCGATCGTGGTGCTGGAAAGCATCGCCAAGGCGCGCGAGCGCGGCCTGAGCGTGCTGGATGCCGCAATCGCCGGCACCCGTGAAGTGAGCATGGCGGTGATGGCGTCCACGCTGACCACGATCGCGGTGTTCCTGCCGCTGGTGTTCGTCGAAGGCATCGCCGGGCAGCTGTTCCGCGACCAGGCGATGACCGTGGCGATCGCGATCGCGATCTCGCTGGTGGTGTCGATGACGCTGATCCCGATGCTGAGTTCGCTCAAGGGCGCGCCGCCGATGGCGTTCCCGGATGAGCCGAGCCACCCGCAGTGGCAGCCGCAGCAGCGCTGGCTCAAGCCGGTGGCCGCCGGCCGGCGCGGAGCCGGGGCGAGCGTGCGCTATGCGTTCTTCGCTGTGGCGTGGGCGGTGGTCCGGCTGTGGCGCGGCATCGCGCGGGTGGTGTCGCCGGTGATGCGCAAGGCCAGCGATCTGGCGATGGCGCCGTATGGCCGTGCCGAGCGTGGCTATCTGGCGATGCTGCCGGCGGCGTTACGGCGGCCCGGGTTGGTGCTGGGACTGGCGGCGGCCGCGTTTGTCGGCACCGTGTTGCTGGTGCCGATGCTGGGGGCGGACCTGATTCCGCAGCTGGCGCAGGACCGCTTCGAAATGACCGTGAAGCTGCCTTCCGGTACGCCGTTGGCGCAAACCGACGCGCTGGTGCGCGAGTTGCAGCTGGCGCACGACAAGGACCCGGGCATCGCCTCGTTGTATGGCGTCAGCGGCAGCGGCACGCGGCTGGACGCCAATCCCACCGAAAGCGGCGAGAACATCGGCAAGCTCACCGTGGTGATGGCCGGTGGCGGCAGCCCGGCAGTGGAAGCGGCGGCCACCACGCGGCTGCGCAACAGCATGGCCGGGCACCCGGGGGCGCAGGTGGATTTTGCACGGCCGGCGTTGTTCAGTTTTTCCACGCCGCTGGAAGTGGAGCTGCGTGGGCAGGACCTGGGCGAACTGGAACGTGCCGGGCAGAAGCTGGCGGCGATGCTGCGGGCCAATGGTCACTATGCCGACGTCAAGTCGACGGTGGAGGAGGGCTTCCCGGAGATCCAGATCCGTTTCGACCAGGAGCGCGCGGGTGCGTTGGGCTTGACCACGCGCCAGATCGCCGATGTCATCGTCAAGAAGGTGCGCGGGGACGTGGCCACGCGTTACAGCTTTCGCGATCGCAAGATCGACGTGCTGGTGCGCGCGCAGCACAGCGACCGCGCCAGCGTGGACGCGATCCGGCAGCTGATCGTCAACCCCGGCAGCAGCCGGCCGGTGCGTCTGGCGGCGGTGGCCGAGGTGGTGGCGACGACCGGGCCGAGCGAGATCCATCGCGCCGACCAGACCCGCGTGGCGATCGTGTCGGCCAGCCTGCATGACATGGACCTGGGCGGTGCGGTGCGCGAGGTCGAGTCGATGGTGCGCAACGATCCGCTGGCCGCCGGCGTGGGCATGCATATCGGCGGGCAGGGCGAGGAGCTGGCGCAATCGGTGAAGTCGCTGCTGTTCGCGTTCGGCCTGGCGATCTTCCTGGTCTACCTGGTGATGGCCTCGCAGTTCGAATCGCTGCTGCATCCGTTCGTCATCCTGTTCACCATCCCGCTGGCGATGGTCGGCGCGGTGCTGGCCTTGCTGATGACCGGCAAGCCGGTGTCGGTGGTGGTGTTCATCGGCTTGATCCTGCTGGTGGGGCTGGTGACCAAGAACGCGATCATCCTGATCGACAAGGTCAACCAGTTGCGCGAGGACGGCGTGCCCAAGCGCGAGGCCTTGATCGAAGGTGCGCGTTCGCGCTTGCGGCCGATCGTGATGACCACGCTGTGCACCTTGTTCGGTTTCCTGCCGCTGGCGGTGGCGATGGGTGAGGGTGCCGAGGTGCGCGCGCCGATGGCGATCACCGTGATCGGCGGGTTGCTGGTGTCCACGCTGCTGACCCTGCTGGTGATCCCGGTGGTGTACGACCTGCTGGATCGGCGCGCCGATGCGTACTACCTGGAGCGCGGCCGACGCATGGCCGGGCAGCGTGCGCAGGCACCCGGGAACTCCGACGGGCTGGAGGCGCTATGAGCGTTGCCGCCTTCAGCATCCGTCGCCCGGTCACCACCATCATGTGCTTCGTCTCGCTGGTGGTGGTGGGGCTGATTGCCGCATTCCGGCTGCCACTGGAGGCGCTGCCGGACATTTCCGCGCCGTTCCTGTTCGTGCAACTGCCGTACACCGGCTCCACCCCGGACGAGGTGGAACGCAACCTGGTGCGGCCGGCCGAAGAGGCGCTGGCGACGATGACCGGCATCAAGCGCATGCGCTCGACCGCCACCGCCGATGGCGCCAACATCTTCATCGAGTTCTCCGACTGGGATCGCGACATCGCCATCGCCGCATCGGATGCGCGCGAGCGGCTGGATGCCATCCGTGACGATTTTCCGGAAGATCTGCAGCGCTTTCACATCTACAAATGGTCCAGCAGCGACGAACCGGTGCTCAAGGTGCGCCTGGCCAGCCAGACCGACCTGACCGGCGCGTACGACATGCTCGACCGCGAATTCAAGCGGCGCATCGAACGGATTCCCGGCGTGGCCAAGGTGGAGATCTCCGGCGCCCCGCCGAACGAGGTGGAGATCGCGATCGCGCCAGACCGGCTCACTGCGCACGACCTCAGCCTCAATGAGTTGAGCGAGCGCCTGGGCAAGCTCAACTTCTCGGTGTCTGCCGGCCAGATCGATGACAACGGCCAGCGCATTCGGGTCCAGCCGATCGGCGAATTGCGCGACCTGCAGGAGCTGCGCGAGCTGGTGCTCAACGCAAAAGGGCTGCGTCTTGGCGATATTGCGCAGGTGCGGTTGAAGCCGACGCGGATGAATTACGGACGCCGCCTGGATGGACGGCCGGCGATCGGGCTGGATATCTACAAGGAGCGCAGCGCCAACCTGGTGGATGTGTCCAGGGCGGCGTTGAAGGAGGTCGAGGACATTCGCGCCGAACCTGCGATGCGCGATGTGCAGATCAAGGTGATCGACAACCAGGGCAAGGCGGTGACCTCGTCGCTGGCGGAGCTGGCAGAAGCCGGCGCGGTGGGCTTGCTTTTGTCGATTACGGTGCTGTTCTTCTTCCTGCGCCACTGGCCATCGACGCTGATGGTGACGCTGGCGATTCCGATCTGCTTTGCGATCACGCTGGGCTTCATGTATTTCGTCGGCGTCACGCTCAACATCCTGACCATGATGGGCCTGTTGCTGGCGGTCGGCATGCTGGTCGACAACGCGGTGGTGGTGGTGGAAAGCATCTACCAGGAGCGCGAGCGCATGCCCGGCCAGCCGCAGCTGGCGGCCTTGCTCGGCACGCGCAGTGTGGCGATCGCGCTCAGCGCCGGCACCTTGTGCCATTGCATCGTGTTCGTGCCGAACCTGTTCGGCGAGACCAACAACATCAGCATCTTCATGGCACAGATCGCGATCACCATTTCGGTATCGCTGCTGGCGTCGTGGTTGGTGGCCATCAGCCTGATTCCGATGTTGTCGGCGCGCATGAAGACACCGCCGATGGTGAGCTCAGAGCGCGGCGTGATCGCACGGCTGCAGCGCCGTTACGCCAGGGTGCTGGCGTGGACGCTCGCGCATCGCGGCTGGAGCGTGGCCGGCATCGTGCTGGTCAGTGCGATCAGCCTGGTGCCGATGAAGTTGACCAAGGTCGACATGTTCGGTGGCGACGGCGGCAACGAGGCCTTCATCCAGTACCAGTGGAAAGGCTCGTACACGCATGAGCAGATGGGCGAGGAGGTCGGGCGGGTCGAGCACTACCTGCAGGCCCATCGCGACAAGTACCACATCACCCAGATCTATTCGTGGTTCAGCGAGGCCGAAGGCAGCAGCACCACCGTGACCTTCGACGCGGGCAAGGTCAAGGACCTGCCACCGCTGCTGGAACAGATCCGTAAGGCATTGCCGCGCTCGGCACGTGCGGACTACAGCATCGGCAACCAGGGCGATGGCGGTAGCGGCAATCAAGGGGTGCAGGTGCAGCTGGTCGGCGACTCGACGCAGGCCCTGCAGGCCTTGGCCGACGAGGTGATCCCATTGCTGGCGCAGCGCAAGGAATTGCGCGATGTGCATGTGGATACCGGCGATCGCACCAGTGAGTTGGCGATCCGGGTGGACCGCGAGCGTGCGGCGGCCTTCGGCTTCAGTGCCGAACAGGTGGCAAGCTTCGTGGGCCTGGCCTTGCGTGGCACGCCATTGCGCGAGTTCCGCCGCGGCGACAACGAGGTGCCGGTGTGGGTGCGCTTTGCCGGCGCCGAACAGAGCAAGCCGGAAGACCTGGCCAGCTTCACGGTGCGCACCAAGGATGGCCGCAGCGTGCCGTTGCTCAGCCTGGTGGATGTGCAGATTCGCCCGGCCGCCACGCAGATCGGCCGTACCAATCGGCAGACCACGCTGACCATCAAGGCCAACCTGGCCAGCAAGGTCACCGTACCGGAAGCACGCGCGGCAATGGAAAAGCCGCTCAAGGCAATGAGCTTCCCGGCCGGTTACAGCTACACCTTCGACGGCGGCGATTACCAGGACGACGGCGAAGCGATGGGCCAGATGGTGTTCAACCTGGTGATCGCGCTGGTGATGATCTATGTGGTGATGGCGGCGGTGTTCGAGTCGCTGCTGTTTCCTGCGGCGATCATGAGCGGCGTGGTGTTTTCGATCTTCGGGGTGTTCTGGCTGTTCTGGATCACCGGCACTTCGTTCGGGATCATGTCCTTCATCGGCATCCTGGTGTTGATGGGCGTTGTGGTGAACAACGGCATCGTGATGATCGAGCACATCAACAACCTGCGTCGCCGCGGCATGGGCCGCACCCAGGCGCTGATCGAAGGCTCACGCGAGCGCCTGCGGCCGATCATGATGACGATGGGCACCGCCATCCTGGCGATGGTGCCGATCTCGCTGACCAGCACCACGATGTTCAGCGACGGCCCGCCGTACTTCCCGATGGCCCGCGCGATTGCCGGCGGGCTGGCATTTTCGACGGTGGTGAGCCTGCTGTTCCTGCCGACGATCTACGCGATTCTCGATGACATGAGCAATGGCGCAGCAGCGCTGGTACGACGTGCGCGCGGTGTGCCGAAGATGCTGCCGGCGAGCGTTGCGCTTGAGTCTTGAACGTTACGCGCTGCCTGAGCCCCTCTCCCGTCGGGAGAGGGGTTGGGGTGAGGGTACGGGTTCTCCGGGCATGCCAATCAAGCGGCTGTCAGTCGCTGGCTTCGGTGAGGGCGGCAGCGCGTCCGGGGACTGGCTCCTCGGCTCGGTCAGACATCCTGTCTGACTCGCCGCCGCGACACATCCCTGTGCCGCTCTCCGCCAATCCCCGGCCACGCTGTCGCTTCGGCGAGTCGTTGCCATGACCTAGTCAAGGCAAGCGAATTGCCCGTCTTGTTTTCAGAGCCCGCGCGATTCTCGCTAACACCAGCAAGCAGAGCAGGGATCTGCTGGCGTGTCACGGTGCGCCGAACACGCCAGCGCCACGTAGCGCTTGAGTCTTGAACATCACGAGCCGCCTGAAGCTGCTATCCCGCCGGGGGAGAGGTGTACGAGTGCCCTGAGCACTGCCAATCAAGCGGCTGTCAGTCGCTGGCTTCGGTGAGGGCGGCAGCGCGTCCGCGGACTGGCTCCTCGGCTCGGTCAGACATCCTGTCTGACTCGCCGCCGCGGCACATCCATGTGCCGCTCTCCGCCAATCCCCGGCCACGCTGTCGCTTCGGCGAGTCGTTTCCGCGACGTTGGGCGACGAAAAACGGCAGCCGGTTCAGTGCTCGATTTTGATGCGTGCCAATCTGCTCTCCGTTCCGCCAACGCAGGAACATTCGAGAGTGGTCCGCGGGCGCCGGGGCAGGACCTTACACGACATGGCGCGTGTAAGAGCCCCCATGGATGGGCTCACGGCGTGTCCTGCCCCGGCGCCCGCGGGCCGCTCCCACGCATGTAATCAAGGCGCCAGCCAATCGGGCTCTCCTCGACCAAAACCAAACCGCCAGCAACCCGGGCTTTCCTCAATTAACACCAGGACGCCAGCTGATCAGCGTCTCTCAGCCAACCAGCTTCCACCCGGCTATCCAGCGCGGGATGCGGCCCACAAATCAGCCAGCCCGCACCTGCCGCACGATCGCCGCAGCCTTGGCCGAGCTTTCCTTGACCTTGTCCCACTGGCCCTGGGCCAGCCAGTCCTTGGGCACCATCCAGGAGCCGCCGATGCACAGCACGTTCGGCTGCGACAGGAACTCGGCCGCGTTGGCTTCGCTGATGCCGCCGGTGGGGCAGAGCTTGAGCTCGGACAGCGGACCGGCCAGGCCCTTGAGCATCTGCAAACCGCCTACGGCGGTGGCCGGGAACAGCTTGCAGACGCGGAAGCCCAGGCCCATCAGGGTCAGCAGCTCGGTCGGCGTGGCCGCGCCAGGCACTGCGGGAATCGGCGCGTCGGCCAGCAGGCGCGCCAGCGGCGCCGGCGTGCCGGGGGTGACCAGGAAGTCTGCACCGGCATCCACCGACTGACGCAGTTGCAGCTCGCTCAGCACGGTGCCGGCGCCGATCACGATGTCGGGCAGCTCGCGCTTGAGCATGGCCAGTGCGTCGATCGCGACCGGAGTGCGCAGGGTCAGCTCGATCGCGGGCAGGCCGCCTTCGAGCAGCGCATCGGCGACGCGGCGGGCCTGGTCCAGCGTGTCCACGGTGACCACCGGCAGGATGCCGGCGTCGCGCAGCAGCTGTTCGGCGGTGTTCTGGGTCTGGGCAATCGTCATTGCAACTCCGGTAGACGGCGACCGCAGGGCGGTCGCGCAGAGGGAAGGGGAATCAGGCGTCCTTGGACTCGTGCGGTGCGGCGGCGGCCTCGGCATCGGCACCGAGTTCGTACTCGGCGTCGTAGCTCCACAGTGCGCCGTCCGGACGGGTCGGGCCGCAGGAAATCGAGATGGCGCCCTGGTCGGCGGGGCCAACCACCTGGCGGTTGATCGCGAACAGGTTGCGTCCCAGGTCGTTGCCGGCCACCGAGGTGTTCGGCGCGACCTCGCGCGATGCCCACTCTTCGGCCGACACCAGCACTTCCAACGTGCCGGCTTCGCCGTCCAGGCGCACGATGTCGCCTTCGCGCACACGCCCGATCGGACCGCCGCGTGCGGCTTCCGGGGTCATGTGGATCGCCGCCGGGAACTTGCCCGAGGCGCCGGACAGACGGCCGTCGGTGACCAGCGCCACGCGCCGGCCCTGGTTCTGCAACAGGCCCAGCAGCGGCGCCATCGAGTGCAGTTCCGGCATGCCATTGGCACGCGGACCCTGGTAGCGCAGCACCACCACGAAATCGTGCGGCAGCACGCCGGCGGCATGCAGCTTGTTGAGCACCTGCGGCGTATCGATCACCACCGCCGGCGCCTCGATTGTGCGGTGCTGCGGCTTGACCGCCGACAGCTTGATCAGCGAACGGCCCAGGTTGCCGCGCAGCAGGCGCAGGCCGCCCTGCGACTCGAATGCGGCGCTGACCGGGCGCGCCACGCTGTCGTCGGCGGTGGTCGCGGTGCCGGGCACGTACACGATCTTGCCGTCCTGCAGGCGTGGCTCGTTGGCATAGGCACGCATGCCGCCCTCGACCACGGTGGGCAGGTCGTCGTGCATCATCCCGGCGTCCATCAGCTCGCGGAACACGAACGCGGTGCCGCCCGCAGCCTGGAAGCGGTTCACGTCGGCTTCGCCGTTGGGGTAGATGCGGGTCAGCAACGGCACGGTCTGCGAGATCAGGTCCATGTCGTCCCAGGTCAGCACGATGCCGGCCGCGCGCGCCACCGCAATCCAGTGGATGGTGTGATTGGTCGAGCCGCCGGTGGCCATCAGCGCGACCACGGCGTTGACGATGGCGCGCTCGTCGATCAGGCGACCGAACGGACGGAAGTCCTGGCCCAGCGCGGAGATTGCCAGCGCACGCGCGGTGCCCTCGCGGGTCAGCGCATCGCGCAACTGCAGTTCCGGGTTGACGAACGAGGCGCCGGGCAGCTGCACGCCCATCGCTTCGAGCAACACCTGGTTGGAGTTGGCGGTGCCGTAGAAGGTGCAGGTGCCGGGCGAGTGATACGAGGACGATTCGGCTTCCAGCAATTCGGCGCGGGTGGCTTCGCCAGCGGCGTAGCGCTCGCGCACTTCGGCCTTCTGCTTGTTCGGAATGCCTGGCGTCATCGGGCCGGCCGGCATGAACAGCGCCGGCAGGTGCCCGAACGCCAGCGCGCCGATCAAAAGGCCCGGCACGATCTTGTCGCACACGCCCAGGTACACCACGCTGTCGAACATGTCGTGGCTCAGGCCGATCGCCGTGGCCTGGGCGATGTTGTCGCGCGAGAACAGCGACAGCTCCATGCCCGCGCGGCCCTGGGTCACCCCGTCGCACATTGCCGGCACGCCGCCGGCAACCTGCGCGGTGGCGCCGAGCGTGCGCGCGGTCTCACGGATCAGCTGCGGGTAATGCTCGAACGGCTGATGTGCCGACAGCATGTCGTTGTAGGCGGTGATGATGCCCAGGTTAGGCGTGGCCGCACCGCGCAGGCGCGACTTGTCGGTCGGCTCGGACGCAGCGAAACCATGCGCAAGATTGCCGCAGCTCAGACGGCTACGGAACGGACCCTCGCGCAGGGCGGCATCGAGACCGGCCAGATACGCCGCGCGCGACGGCGCGCTGCGCTTGCGGATACGGTCGGTGACAGCTTGGATGTTCGGATGCAGGCTCATTGGCTACCGGCTATGAGAAACGGGGAAGAAAGTAATCACGCTTGTTAGATACCCGCACATGGATGTGCGGGCTCTTGCGAGGGACTCGCACGTTTGAATCCCCGCACAAGGATGTGCGGGCTGTTGCGAAGGACTCGCACAAAATCGGCTGTTGCGAAGGACTCGCACCAAATCGGCTCTTGCGAAGGACTCGCACAAAATCGGCTGTTGCGAGGGAGTCGCACTCAAGCACACCAGTGAACCCGCAACTTCGGGCCCGGCTGTTGCAGCGCCACCCGGATCGGATACTCGCTGACATCATCGCCCGCCAGCGCAGCCTGCAACACGTCAAGCTTCTGCTTGCCGCGCAGCAGCAGCAAGCGGGTCGGGATGGTGGCCAGCCCGGCCGGTGTCAGCGTGATCCGCAGCGGCCACTGATTCGAACCGGGGCAGCCGGTGGCATCCAGCGAGGCATAGGGCTGCGGACTGGACAGCGCCTTGCTCAAGTCGGTCGAGCCCGGAAACAACGAGGCGGTGTGGCCGTCGCCGCCCATGCCCAGCACTGCCAGGCATGCGGGTTCGGCATGCCTGGCCTGCAGGTTCGCGGTGTGCACGCACTCGGGCAACTGCTTGCCCGGGCGCACCAGCGGAATGAAGGTCGCCGCCGGTGCATGGGTCAAGAAGCTGTGATTGACCAGCCAGGCGTTGCTGTCCTGATCCTGCGGCGAGAGCCAGCGCTCGTCGACCAGGCCCACTTCCACCCGCGACCAGTCCAGCGGACGGTGGGCGAGGGATTCGTACACCGGCGCCGGTGTGGTGCCACCGGACAGCAGCATGCGCGCCTGGCCGCGGCGCGAAATCTCCTGTTCCAGCAGGTCGGCCATCTCGCTGGCGACCGCCTCGGTCCATTCGGCCGGGTCTTCGTAGCGCACCAGTGTGATGCGCGGATTGTCCTGCAGGTTCATCGCTGCTCCCCTGGATGCTGACGTTGTGCATCCACTGCATAGGCGGCGGCGCCGAGCAGGCCTGCATGCGGATGCATGACTGCCAGCGACGGCACCCGCGACATGATCGCGGAGAAGCGTCCCTTGTGTTCAAAGCGCTGGCGGAAGCCGGAATGCTGCAGCGAATCCAGCACCTTGGGCACCAGCCCGCCAGTGAGGAACACGCCGTCCCAGGCGCCCTGCATCAGCACCATGTCGCCGGCGATCGCGCCGAAGATGGCGCAGAACAGATCGATGGTGCGCGACGAGCGCGGGTCGCCCGCCGCCGCACGTGCGGTGATGTCCTTGGGCTGCAACGGACCCGGGTCGACCCCGGCGATCTCGCTGAGCGCGCGGTGGATGTTGACCAGGCCGGGGCCGCAGATCAGCCGCTCGTTGGAGACCCGGCCGAACTGCTCGGACAGGATCTCCAGGATGCGGATCTCCTCTGGCGTGCCGGGCGGGAAGCTGACGTGGCCGCCTTCGGTTTCCAGCGGGAAACAGCGTCCGTTGCGGATGATCAGCCCGCCCACGCCCAGCCCGGTGCCCGGGCCGATCACGCCGTAGTTGCGCGCCTGATCGATCGGCGCCGGCCGCCAGCTGGCGCCGCCAACCTGGACCACGTCCTGCGGGCGCAGCAGGCTGATCGCCATGGCCTGCGCGGCGAAGTCGTTGATCAGGTGCAGGGTGCTGAAGCCCAGCATCGCCGCGGTGCGCGAGCGCGAGATCACCCACGGATGGTTGGTGATGCGTGCCTCGTCGCCATCCACGCGGCCGGCCACGGCAAACACGCCCTGGGTGGCCTGCACGCCGATCTGGTCGAGGTAGTAACGCGCGGCTTCGCCGAGCGAGCCGAAGTCGACCACCGCAAATTCGCGCGAGGTGTCATCCAGCAGCGGTACCGAGGCGTCGACGTCGGCCAGCGCGAAGCGCGCGTTGGTTCCGCCGATATCGGCAACCAGCACCGGCTTGGAAGGAGCGGTCATGCGGTGTGTCCCTGTGCGTCGGTGGCGGGGGGCAGGAAGGGGGCCGCGGCATCGGGGCCCCAACTGCCGGCCGGGTAGGGCTGCAGTGGCAACTGCGCGTCTTTCCAGGCATCGCTGACGCTGTCGATCCACGACCAGGCGGCCTTGACCTCGTCGTCGCGCACGAACAGCGCCGGGTTGCCGTTGAAGGCATCCACGAACAGGCGCTCGTAGGCAATGCGCCGGTGCAGGCCGGTTGGCACCGACAGTTCCAGTTCCAGCGGCTGCAGTTCGATCGCGCCCCATTCCGGGCCGGCCAGGCTGCTCATCAGGCCGAGCTCGATGTTTTCCTGCGGCTGCAACTGGAAGGTCAGGCGGTTGGGCACGGCGTTCTGCCGGTCCGGGCGCTCGAACAGCCAATGCGTCACCGGCTTGAGCGTGACCACGATGCGGGTGGAGCGCTCGGCCAGACGCTTGCCGGTGCACAGATGGAACGGCACCCCGGCCCAGCGCCAGTTGTCGATATGCGCGGTCACCGCGACGAAGGTTTCCACGTCGCTGCCTTCCGGCGGGTGATAGGCCTGCGCCGGCTGGCCATTGATGCTGCCGGCGGTGTAGCGGCCGCGCACGCTGTCATGGGCGGCATGCTCGGCGGTCATCGGGCGCAGGGCGCGCAGCACCTTGACCTTCTCGTCGCGGATGCGGTCGGCTTCCAGCGAGGCCGGCGGCTCCATTGCCACCAGGCACAACAGCTGCAGGATGTGACTCTGCACCATGTCGCGCAGCGCGCCGGAGCGGGCGTAATAGGCATCGCGCCCGTCCACGCCTTCGCTTTCGGCCACCAGGATCTGTACCGACTCGATGTAGGTGCGGTTCCACACCGCTTCCAGCAGCGTATTGCCGAAGCGCAGCGCGATCAGGTTCTGCACCGCCGCCTTGCCCAGGTAATGGTCGAGGCGGAACACGCGGTCTTCGTCGATCAGCGCGCCGATCGACTGCAGGATCTCGCGGGCGCTGTCCGAATCGTGGCCGATCGGCTTTTCCAGCATCAGCCGGTGCGGCGCGGCCAGCGCGCCGCCCAGCGCCAGCCCCTGGCAGGTGCTGATGTACAGGCCCGGCGGAATCGCCAGGTAGCTCACGCACTGGCGGCTGGCCAGCTCGCGCACGGCGTTGGCCACCGACTCGGCATCGCGCAGATCCACCGAGCGATAGTCGACCCGCTGCAGCAGCGTCTGGATCTGCTCGGGCGTGGCGATCGGCAGCGCGGCGGCCAGACGCGGGCGCAGGACCTCGCGGAAGGCCTCGGTGTCGTGCGGCGACAACGCCAGCGCACGGATACGGAAATCCTCCGGCAGCAGGCCGTCGACGAACAGTCGCAGCAGGGACGGGAAGAGATAGCGCTGGGCGAGATCGCCGGTGGCGCCGAACAGGATCAGGGTGTTATGCATGGACCGAATTTCAGATTCTGGAGACATCGTGATCAGCAGCTGGTCGGAAAGGCGCCGGACAGCCGGCGGTCGGTATGTCTGTTCCTGAGCGTCACTGGCGTGCGCGCAGCGGGGGATGGACGCGCGCGCCCAGTCCCCGATTGTTGCAGCAAGTGGCCGTCAGCGGTTAGCGCCGCGGCGGTAGACCTGCCCATGCGTGGCCGGATGCCGGCCCTTGCACGGTAGGCTGCACCGCTTGAAACAGCGGCTTGGGTTGGTGGCGGCATGGTCCCTCCCGAGATCGATGTTGCCATGTGAAAACGATTACATGTCAGAATAAACCAATGCATTCGTTTGCAGGAGATTTCCTTGCAGGCGCATGTGGCGTCACCGCCGTCGGGAGGGCCGAGGGCAGGGCGCACAACTTACGTTGAGGCCGAAGATGGCGAAAGTGCAGTTGGAAGGTGTCCGCAAGGTCTACGAGAACGGCCAGGTCGCGGTGCAGGGTGCGAGTTTCGAGGTCGCCGATGGCGAGTTGATGGTGCTGGTCGGTCCGTCCGGCTGCGGCAAGTCGACCCTGTTGCGCATGATCGCCGGGCTCGAGGACATCAGTGCCGGCACATTGAAGATCGGCGAGCGTGTGGTCAACGACGTGGCTCCGAAGGACCGCGACATCGCCATGGTGTTCCAGAGCTATGCGCTCTACCCGCACATGACCGTGGCCGAGAACCTGGCCTTCGGGCTCAAGTTGCGCGGCCACCCCAAGCAGGTCATCGCCGAACGGGTCAACAACGCCGCCGAGCTGCTGGGGCTGACCCCGATGCTCGACAAGCTGCCCAAGGCGATGTCCGGCGGCCAGCGTCAGCGCGTGGCGCTGGGACGGGCGATGGTGCGCGAGTCGTCGGTGTTCCTGCTCGACGAGCCGCTGTCCAATCTGGATGCCAAGCTGCGCCACAGCGTGCGCACCGAGATCGCGCAGCTGCATCGCAAGCTGGGCACCACGATGATCTACGTCACCCACGATCAGGTCGAGGCGATGACGCTGGGTCAGCGCATCGTGGTGCTCAAGGACGGGGTGATCCAGCAGATCGACAGCCCGATGGCGCTGTACGACCGCCCGGCCAATCTGTTCGTGGCCGGATTCCTGGGCAGCCCGGCGATGAACGTGCTGCAGGGGCGCCTGGATGAGCAGGACGGCCTGCATCTGGTCATGGCCGATGGCTGGCGCGTGCCACTGGGTGCGGCCCGCATCGATCGCAGCTGGTTCGGTCGCGACGTGATCGTCGGCGTACGCCCGGAGCACCTGCAACCGTCAAGCGATACCGCACTGGGCTTCGATGCGCGTATCGATGTGATCGAGCCGGTCGGCAACGAGATCTTCCTCAACCTCGACCGTGGCGGCCAGCCACTGGTGATCCGTGTCGCACCGCAGGCCTTGCCGGCGGTAGGCGAGCCGCTGCGCCTGGCGTTGCGCAGCGAGGCGTTGCACTTCTTCGACCCGGCCAGCGGCGAACGGCTGGCGCCGGCCTAACGCGCCAGACCCTGCACGAACGCAAGCGGGCGGGCGGTACGCGCGCCCGCCTGCAGCACGGCGTCGGCCTCCAAGGTCAGCTCCAGCGGCAACACCGCCAGTGCGAGATCGCCCGCCACGCTGACCAGCGTGCCGACGGTGGTCTCGCCCAGCAGCACGGCCTGGCCCGGTTCTGCCGCGGCATCACCGACGGCCGCCTCGACCTGCAGCAGCTGCAGCGCACGCTTGGCCTTGCCCAGGAAATGCGTCCGCGCAACGATTTCCTGGCCCGGATAGCACCCCTTTTTGACGCTGAAGGCGTGCAGGCGATCCAGCGCCAGCTGTTGCGGCGTCCATTGCTCGCGCTGCGAGTCGGGCAGGCGCGCCAGCCCCAGTTGCAGGTCTGCACGGCGCCAATCGGCGTCCATGCGGGCAGATTCGATAGGCGCGGCCAATGCCTGCTGGTCTGACAGCAGCACCAGCGTGCGCGGCAGGGCAGGGCTGCCCATGTCCAATTCGATACGCTGCGTTCCGATATCGGCCTTCGCGCCTTGCGCGCGCGCAGGTGTGGCGAAGCCGCCATAGGCCGAAAGCGCCGCCACGCCGATCTTGAGCTTGCGTCGGAACACAAAACGGCCGAGTTGCGCCGCGATCCCGGCCGCATCGCCGTCGGGCAGCAGCAGCAACAGGTGCGTGTCGTCCTCACGCAGGAGTGCGAAGATGGCGATCACGCGCCCCTTCGCCGTCAACCACGCATTCCATTGCCACTGCCCGATCGCCAGCGCCTGTACGTCGTTGGCAAATTGCGCATGCGCGAACGCCACTGCATCCGTCCCGGTCAAGCGGACGTATTGCATGTCATGCAGGGAGCCAAAACCCTGCGGAATAAGATTCAGGTTGTCAGCCACGGAAGGGGAGGACTAAAATCGCAATGTTGTGAGACCACTATGATAGGCCATCCAACCCCCACCCCAGCGCAGGATTCCGAGACGCAGCCTTCTCCTCAGGAGCATATTCCCGAGAAGCAGCCACTGCCCAAGGAAATTGGTGGACGCGACGGCCCTGAGCCAACGCGCTACGGCGACTGGGAAAAAAATGGACGCTGCATCGATTTTTGAGCAGCTTTTAGCCACAGCGGCCTAGTGCCGCCCAGCCGAGATACGAGCCCAGCGAATGGCGATCCGCGAACGTCCTCTTTCCCCGCATCTCCAGGTGTACCGCTGGCAGATACAGATGGTGACCTCGATTCTCAATCGAGCCACCGGCATCGTACTGTCCATCGGCGCTCTGGCGATTGCCGCCGCCCTGCTGACGTTGATGCTCGGCCCCGACCACTGGAATTGTTTCCGCGCGCATGCCGGCGCCTGGTACGGGCAAGTGTTCCTGTTCGGCTGGACGTGGTGCTTTGCGTTCCATCTGTTTGGCGGCCTGCGCCACATCCTGCAGGACTTCGGGCAGGGCTATGCAGTGCGCTCGTTCGTCAGCCTCGGCTGGCTGTCGCTGATCCTGAGCTTCGTGCTCACCGCTGCCATCTGGGCATATGTGCTGCTGGCCGGAGGTGCCGTATGAACCGCTACCGTACCCCGTTGAAAAACGTGCGTGGCCTGGGTGCCGCCAAGACCGGTACCGAACACTTCGTGGTGCAGCGCCTGACCGCCACCGCCCTGGTGCCGCTGTCGATCTGGTTCCTGATCTTCGTGCTGAGCCTGATCGGTGCCGATCACGCCGCAGCCAGTGCCGCCGTGGCCAAGCCGTGGAACGCGATTCTGTTGGTCGGCTTCCTGATCGCCTCGTTCTGGCATGCACAGCTGGGCATGCAGGTGGTGCTGGAAGATTACGTGCACAACTCGCTGCTGGCGCTTGCGGCGCAGACGATCGTGCGCTTCGTCGCCGTGCTGGGCGCCATTGTCAGCGTGTTTGCCGTGGCGCGTATTGCGCTTGGCATCAGCTGAGTCGTCCGCGACCAAACAGGAATCCATAATTCGATGTCCGCTTACAAGATCACAGAACACAAGTACGACATGGTCGTGGTGGGCGCCGGCGGCGCCGGCCTGCGCGCCACCTTCGGCCTGGCCCAGAAGGGCTTGCAGACCGTCTGCCTGACCAAGGTCTTTCCGACCCGTTCGCACACCGTGGCGGCACAGGGCGGTATTTCGGCCGCGCTCGGCAACATGGGCGAAGACGACTGGCGCTACCACTTCTACGACACCATCAAGGGCTCCGATTGGCTGGGTGACCAGGACGCAATCGAGTACATGTGCCGCGAGGCGATCCCGGCCATCATCGAGCTCGAGCATTACGGCGTGCCGTTCTCGCGTACCGAAGATGGCAAGATCTACCAGCGCCCGTTCGGTGGCATGACCACCAAGTACGGCGAGGGCCCGTCCGCACAGCGCACCTGCGCGGCGGCCGACCGGACCGGTCACGCGATGCTGCATACGCTGTACCAGCAGTCCTTGGCGCACAACGCGCGCTTCATGATCGAGTACTTCGCGCTCGACCTGATCTTCGACGAAGAGGGCGTCTGCCGCGGCGTACTGGCGCTGGACATGTCCGATGGCAGCCTGCATCTGTTCCGCGCCCATGGCGTGGTGCTGGCCACCGGCGGCTATGGGCGCGCCTACTTCAGCGCCACCTCCGCGCACACCTGTACAGGTGACGGCGGCGGCCTGGTGATGCGTGCCGGCCTGCCGGTGCAGGACATGGAGTTCGTGCAGTTCCATCCCACCGGCATCTACGGCGCGGGCTGCCTGATCACCGAGGGCGTGCGTGGCGAAGGCGGCATCCTGCGCAACAGCAACGGCGAGCGCTTCATGGAGCGCTATGCACCGCATTACAAGGACCTGGCCTCGCGCGATGTGGTGTCGCGCTCGATGACCGTGGAGATCCGCGAAGGCCGCGGCGTGGGCGAGCACAAGGACCACATCCTGCTCGACCTGACCCACCTCGGCCCGGAAGTCATCAACGAAAAGCTGCCCGGCATCGCCGAGAGCGCGCACATCTTTGCCGGTGTGGACGTGACCAAGCAGCCGATTCCGGTGCTGCCGACCGTGCACTACAACATGGGCGGCATTCCGACCAACTTCTACGGCGAAGTCGTGCGCAAGCAGGGCGACAACCCGGATGCGGTCGTGCCGGGCCTGTATGCAATCGGCGAAGCCGCCTGCGTGTCGGTGCACGGCGCCAACCGCCTGGGTTCCAACTCGCTGCTGGATCTGGTGGTGTTCGGCCGTGCGGTGGCCAACCGTTGCGCCGAGACGGTCAAGCTCAACCAGCCACACAAGACGCTGCCGTCCGATGTCTGTGACAAGGCGCTGGGCCTGCTGGACAAGTTGCGCTACGCCAACGGCTCCACGCCGACCTCGGTGATCCGCGACAACATGCAGCGCACCATGCAGTCGGACGCGGCCGTGTTCCGTACCAGCAAGACGCTGAAGGAAGGCGTCGACAAGATGGCCGAGATCTTCGCCAGCTTCGAGGACGTCAAGGTCTCGGACCGCTCGCTGGTGTGGAACTCGGACCTGATCGAGACCTACGAGTTGAACAACCTGCTGCTCAACGCGGTGGCGACAATCAATTCGGCCGAGCAGCGCCACGAAAGCCGCGGCGCGCACTCGCACGAAGACTTCCCGGACCGCGACGACGTCAACTGGCAGAAGCACACCCTGGTCACCGTCGACGACAAGGGCAAGTGCGAGTTCGAATATCGTCCGGTGCACATGTACACGCTGAGCAAGGACGTGGACGTGGTCCCGCCGAAGCCGCGCGTTTACTGATCGATGCGCATGGACCGATCCGCTTGTGCGTTGCCTCTGCCTGCCGGCCTGTCCGGGCATGGCAGCGGCGCACCGTTGCAGGCGGATCGTGTCCTGACGCAGCGGCAACGCCGGCACGCCGCCGGCCGTTGCGCCACCGCTTCGGCAGTGGCGTCCGTCATCTTTACCTTCATGCGCACGGTGCGGTCGTCGTCCGCACCGCGCATCGCCTGAGCCAACGAGAGCAGCTATGGCAGAGTTCACCCTCCCCAAGAATTCAAAGATCGGCAAGGGCAAGCATTACCCTGCGCAGGGCGCCAAGAACACGCGCACCTTCAAGGTCTACCGCTGGGATCCGGATGGCGAGGCCAACCCGCGTACCGACAGCTACGAGATTGATCTCGACAAGTGCGGCCCGATGGTGTTGGACGCGCTGATCAAGATCAAGAACGAGATCGACCCGACGCTGGCGTTCCGTCGCTCCTGCCGCGAAGGCATCTGCGGCTCGTGCGCGATGAACATCGACGGCACCAACACGCTGGCCTGCACCAAGGCGATTGCCGCCTGCGGCAAGGCCGAGGTGCCGATCTATCCGCTGCCGCACATGAGCGTGATCAAGGACCTGGTGCCGGATCTGACGCATTTCTACGCGCAGTACGCATCGATCAAGCCGTGGATCCGCACCCAGACCCCGCCGCCGCCGGACCGTGAGCGCCTGCAGTCGCCGGAAGACCGCCGCAAGCTCGATGGTCTGTACGAGTGCATCCTGTGCGCCTGCTGCTCGACCAGCTGCCCGAGCTACTGGTGGAATGGCGAGCGTTATCTGGGCCCGGCGATCCTGCTGCAGGCGTATCGCTGGATCATCGACTCGCGCGACGAAGACACCGGTGCGCGCCTGGACGACCTGGAAGATCCGTTCAAGCTGTATCGCTGCCACACCATCATGAACTGCGCGCGGACCTGCCCGAAGGGCCTGAATCCGGCGCTGGCCATTGCCGAGATCAAGAAGCTGATGATGGCGCGTCGCGCCTGATCGCAGGTAGTGAAGTCCCGCCTTGGCGGGGAGAGGGTTCACAGCGGCACCGGCCCTTGGTCTGGTGCCGCTGTCGTTTTCGGCGCCGCGTCAGGCGAGGAGAGTGAGATGGATGAACAAGTCCTGCTGAAGAAACTGCGCTGGCGTTGCCGGCGCGGCATGCGCGAGCTCGATCAATTGTTCGGGCGCTATCTGGATCAACGCTGGGCGCAGGCTTCCGAGTCCGAGCGCGCGGTTTTCCTACAGCTGCTGGATTGCGAAGACGATAAGTTGTGGCGCTGGTTCATGGGATACGAGACCTGCCCCGATGCCGCCAACGCCGCGCTCATCGCCGATATTCGCGCCATGCCGGCTTGAATGGCGCCCCTCGCGCGGGCTGGTCTGCGCACTGGGCGTGCTGAGTGCACTCGCGTTGTGGGCGCTCTGGCGTAGCGGGGTGCCGCTGTGGTTGGCAGTGTTGTTGTCGGTCTATGCAGTGGTGGCGGGCGGCCGATCCTTACGCGTGCTGTTGCGTTCGCCAGCACGCGAGGTGATCGTGCCGTGGGGCCAAACGCCTGCCAGCGTTGACGGCAAGCAGGTGCAAGGCCTGCAGGTGGCATGGCGCGGCCCGATCGCGGTGGTGTCGTGGACTGGCCCGGATGCACGTCGCCGGCGCCTGCATTTCTGGCCGGATACCTTGCCGGTGGCGCAGCGACGTGAACTGCGTCTGGCCGCTCAGGCACACGCCATTTCGTCCGGGCGGCCGCAAGTGGCACCATAGCGTCCCTTTCCTGGTTGAACCGCATGTTCAAACCTATCCCGGTTGCCATCGGCTTGCGCTACCTGCGTGCCAAGCGGCGCAATGGCTTCATCTCGTTTATCTCGATGGCATCGATCCTGGGCATCGCCCTGGGCGTGACCGTGCTGATCACCACGCTGGCGGTGATGAGCGGTTTCCAGAAGGAGATCCGCGATCGTCTGCTGCAGATGGCCGCGCATGCCACCGTCAGTGCGGACGGCGCGCCGATGCACGACTGGCAGCATGCGGTCGAGGTCGCCATGGCCGATCCGCGCATCGCCGGTGCCGCGCCGTATATCGAAACCGAATCACTGCTGCAGGGCCCGCGCAAGCAGCCGGCGATCGTGCGCGGCATCGTTCCTGCCGAAGAAGGCAAGGTGTCGGTGCTGGCCAAGAAGATGCAGCAGGGGTCGGTCGACAGCCTGACCCCGGGCTCCTACAACATCGTCATTGGCAAGGAGCTGGCGATCTGGCTGGGCGTGGACGTGGGCGACAGCATCGTCGTGCTGCTCAGTGATACCCAGGCCACGCCCCTGGGTGCGATGCCGCGGCTCAAACGCTTCACTGTCAGCGGAATCTTCGAGGCGGGCTACAACGAGATCGACCGCGGCCTGGCCGTGGTCAACATGCAGGACCTGGCGCGCGTGCTGCGCATGGACGGTGTCACCGGCGTGCGGCTGCGCCTGCACGACATGGACCAGGCCTGGCCGGTTGCGCGCGATCTGGCGGTGAAGTTGCATGGTCCGTACCGGGTCAGCGACTGGACCCAGGAGAACGCCAATCTCTACCATTCGTTGAAGATGGAAAAGACCGTGATGGGCATCCTGCTGTCGCTGATCGTGGCGATGGGTGCGTTCAACCTGGTGTCCTCGCAGGTGATGCTGGTCACCGACAAGCAGGCCGATATCGCCATCCTGCGCACACTGGGCCTGTCGCCTACGGGCGTGATGCAGGTGTTCATGGTGCAGGGTTCGTTGATCGGCTTCATGGGCACGATCATGGGCGTGATCGGCGGCATCGTGCTGACGCTCAATCTGGAACGCATCCTCGGGGTGATCGAGACGATCTTCAGCGTCAAGCTGCTGCCCGAGGACGTGTATTACATCACCGGGTTGCCGACCGACATGCAGACCCAGGACGTGGTGGTGATCACCGTCGTCGCGCTGGTGATGAGCTTCCTGGCGACCCTGTATCCGGCATGGCGCGCGTCGCGGACCCAACCGGCGGAGGCGCTGCGTTATGAATGAGATCAGGGAATCGGGATTCGGGAATCGGGAATCGGCCGTGCAGACGTCAAGCCACGCAGAAGCAGTGATCCGCGCCGAGGGTCTGGGCAAGACCTATGCCGAAGGCAAGATGCGCACACCGGTGTTCGATCGATTGGATCTGACCGTGGCGACCGGCGAGACCGTGGCCATTGTCGGTGCCTCCGGTGCGGGCAAGAGCACGCTGCTGCATCTGCTCGGCGGGCTGGATGTTCCGACCTCGGGCGAGGTGTATGTGGCCGGCCGGCGCATGTCGGCGTTGTCCGATGGCGAGCGCGGCAAGTTGCGCAATCAGGCCCTGGGCTTCGTGTACCAGTTCCATCACCTGTTGCCGGAATTCACCGCGCTGGAAAACGTGATGATGCCGGTGCTGTTGTCCGGAAAAGAGGTCGCGCTTGCCCGGGCGCAGGCCTTGCAGCTGCTGGAATCGGTCGGGCTCGGACATCGCATCGAACACAAGCCCAGCGAGTTGTCCGGTGGCGAGCGCCAGCGTGCGGCCGTGGCGCGTGCGCTGGTGAACAAGCCGGGCTGCGTGCTGGGCGATGAGCCAACCGGCAACCTGGACGACAAGACCGCCGAGACCGTGTTCGAGCTGATGCTGGAACTCAATCGTGCACAGCGCACCAGCCTGGTCCTGGTGACCCACGACCGCAGTCTGGCCCGGCGTCTGGACCGCGTACTCGAATTGCACCAGGGCAAGCTGCGCGAGTTGGCGCCGTCTGCGGTGTAGGACGCACTGTCTGGCCGTCGGGCCAATCCCTGGCGGCTAGAGGGTGTTGAATCGCGGGTTTCCGATCGAAGATCCCGCATCCGGTTACCGATGCACCTGTGTGATGGGCGACCGGATGTTGCGACACCCTGTTCGCGCTGTATGCAGCGCCCGCGAGCATCGTCGCGTCGATGCGCGCTTTGATAGGAAACGGTCGCCGTCACGTGGGTGACGACGACCGGGTGCATCAGGGAATGATGCGCTGCGCGCGCAGGCGCGTGAACAATTCCAGGAACGATGCACGGCTGTCGTAGAACTCCAGGAAGCCCAGCTCGCGGCTCTTGGTCATGTCGTTGACGCACTCGATCTCGCGGCCCAGGTCGGCATCGGTGTGCCACCAGGATGCCAGCCGGTTGACGTCGGCTTCCACCAGGCCATGCTGCTTGGCGATCTCGCTCCACACCGCCGGGGCGGTCTCGCTCAGGCGTGCCTCCAGCGGCATCGGGGTCTCGGGGCAGGGCGCAGCTTCGAGCCCGAAGAAGTCGGCAATCTGGCTCCACATCCAGCGCCAGCGGAACACATCGCCATTGACGGTGTTGAAGGCCTGATTGCGCGCGGCCGGGCTCAGGCCGGCCCAGGCCAGCTGCTTGCCGAGCAGGCCGGCGTCGGTCAGGTCGGTGAGGCTGTTCCACTGCGCCTGCGATCCGGGAAACACGAACGGCTGGCCGGTGTGCTTGCACAGCGACGCGTACACCGCCAGCGTCACGCCCATGTTCATCGCATTGCTGCCGTTGGCCATGCCGATCATGGTGTGCGAGCGATGCACGCTCCAACCGAAGCCATGCTGCTCGGCATGCGCGAACAGCAGGTCTTCCAGCGTGTAGTAGAAATTCTCGCCGGGCTGGCGTGGTTCGCTTTCGCGGAACGGGGTTTCGGCCTTGCCGCTACCGTAGTTCTCGAACGCGCCCAGGTAGTGTTTGGTGCCGGTGACCAGCGCCATGTGCTGCAGCGGCGCATCGCTCAGGGCTTCGCACAGATGCCGCATCATCGCGCCGTTGGCTTCGACGTTTTCACGCTCGGTGTCGCGCCGGGTCCAGGTGCAGAAGAATACGTGGGTGATCGGCAGGCCACCCAGCGCCTTGCTGGTGCTCTCGGCATCCAGCAGATCGGCCGCAAGCGGGATCACGCCATCCTGAGGCAGCGGGCGCCGTGCCAGGCCGTAGACGGTCCAGCCGTCGGCCACCAGGACATTGGCGAGGTTGTAGCCGGAAATGCCGGTGACGCCGACAATCAGTGCAGTGCCTTTACGCATGGGGGAAGCTCCTCGAAAACAGTGGCGAACATAGCGCGGCGGCCATGAAATCGAGGCGAATGCAGGCCGATACGGTCGATGTGCGGCCCGTACACACTGTCCTGCCCAGCGTGTTGCGCGGCCGATAGGAGGACGCTCCCCCGGCCGGATGCGCCACGGCAGGCGCCGCCTTTTTCCTACCAGGCACAGCACCGATCGCTGCTGTGCCCGACACGGGCGCTGGCCTAACCTGAGTCGGTGGATGGACCACGGCCAGGATGGCGACCGACAGCATGCATGCGTCAGCACAGGCATCGCCTTCGCCGCAGCGCATATCGACGATAACGATCGCAGCGGCATTGTTGCTGGGCATCGTGGTGTGCGCATGGTCGCCTGCGCTGCTGTCGCGTGCGGTCTATGCGGCCTGCCTTGGTGCGGCGGCGCTGGGCATCGGTGTCAGCACATGGCTGCGTTTGCAGCCAAGGGTGCTGGTGTGGGCGCTGGCCACCGCCGTTTTCGGTTTCGGGCTGATGGGCTGGCAGGTCGCCGGTGTCCTGCAGGCACAACTGCGCCCGCAGGATGAAGTGCGAGAACTGGCGGTGCGCGGTCAGATCGTCGAATTGCCGGTCGCCGAGCCACGACGCACGCGCTTTCAACTGCGTGTGGATGACGATCCCGCGCAGCCTGCCGCACTGCGCGGCCAGCTGCTGCAGCTGGCCTGGTATGACGATTTCGGTGCCGAGCGGATGGGGCCGCGTGGTGCGCTGCGCGCAGGCGCAGGCTGGCAGCTGCGGCTCAAGCTGCGTGCGCCGCGTGGCTTGCGCAATCCTGGCGGGTTCGATGCCGAGCGGCATGCGCTGGCACAGCGCATTGCCGCGACCGGCTATGTACGGGTGCCGGCCGCTGCGCAGCAGGTCGCGGCACCGCGTGGGGTGGATGCCTGGCGCGAAGGAATGTCGCAGCGCATTGCCGAGCGCGTGCCCGGGCCGTCGACGCCTTACCTGCGCGCGCTCGCGTTGGGCGACACGCGCGGGCTGGACGACGCGGCCTGGGCCACGCTGCGCGCGACCGGGCTCAGCCATCTGATTGCGATCTCGGGGTTTCATGTGGGGCTGGTCGCTGCATTCGTGGCCGTGCTGGTCGCCGGGCTCTGGCGTTGCTGGCCAGCGCTTGGGACCCGGATTCCGCGTGCCCACGCGGCGGCAGTCGCCGCCTCGCTCGGTGCGGCTGGTTATGCGGTGCTGGCGGGTCTGGCGCTGCCCACGGTGCGCACCGTACTGATGATTGCCGTGGTCGCGTTGGCGCGGGTGGTACGGCGCCGTGCCACCACCGCGCAGATCCTCGCGCTGGCGATGTTGGCAGTGCTGCTTTGGGATCCGCTGAGCGTGCTGGTGGCCGGCTTCTGGCTCAGCTTTGCCGGGGTGGCCTGGCTGGTGTGGTGTCTGCCAGCGGACGATCGCGCGATCGTGCGGGGCTTCCTGTCCGCCCAGACCGTGGCCACCGTCGGCCTGCTGCCGTTGACCGTCAGCCTGTTCGGGCAGGCATCGTTGGTGGGGCCATTGGCCAATCTGGTCGCCATTCCCTGGTGGACCTTCGTGGTGGTGCCACTTGCCTTGCTGGGGACTGCGCTGGAAGCACTTCATCCGGGCCTGGGCGTGTGGGCATGGCGATTGGCGGGCTGGTGCTTCGAGCTGTCCTGGCCGGGCCTGGTCTGGCTCGGGCAGACGTCGGTGGCGTTGTGGTGGGTGCCCGAGTCCGATGCGACCGCCTTGGTCGTGGCCCTGCTCGGCGCGTTCTGGTTGTTGCTGCCGCGCGGCACGCCCGGCAAATCGCTGGCGGTGCTGCTATGGCTGCCGCTGCTGTGGCCGGACCGCGAACTGCCTGCGGCGGGCGAGGCCGACGTGCAGGTGCTGGACGTGGGGCAGGGCCTGGCGGTGCTGGTGCGCACGCAACGGCATGCGCTGCTATTCGACACCGGTCCGGCGGTGCGCGATGGTTTCGATGCCGGTGAGCGGGTGGTGCTGCCGGCATTGCGCGCGCTCGGCTTGCGCCGCCTGGATGCCATCGTGCTCAGTCATGCCGACGCCGACCACGCTGGCGGCTATGCGGCAGTACGTGCGGGATTGCCCGTTGCAATGACGGCGGCGCCGCCACAGGCGCCGCTGGACGTCAGCACGCGCTGCCGTGCCGGCCAGCAGTGGGTATGGGACGGTGTGCGCTTTCGCTTCCTGCATCCCAGCGCCGGTTTTCCGTATCTGCGCAATCAATCCAGTTGCGTGCTGCGTATCGAGACGCGCCATGCAAGCGCGCTGTTGCCGGGCGATATCGGCGAGATCGTCGAGCGGCGCCTGCTGCGGCAGCATGCCCCGGAGTTGCGTGCCGATCTGGTGGTGGTCCCGCACCATGGCAGCGCCGACGGCTCGCATGCCGGCTTCATCGCCGCCACCGGCGCGCGGCTGGCGCTGGTGTCTTCCGGACACGGCAATCGCTTCGGCCACCCGCGTGCCGAGGTGGTGCAGCGCTGGCAGGGCAGTGGCGCGGAGCTGCTCGACACGGCCCAGGCCGGGGCGATCCGGGTCTGGCTGGGCGCCGACGGCCTGCAGGTACGCGAGCGGCGGCGCTGGCAGCCACGGCTGTGGGATGCTGCGGAACGGCGGCGGTCGGCTGCTATCCTATCGACCAGCGAATAGGCGGCCGCGTCGCCGGAGGAATCGAATCGTGTTGGAGCTGGTCAAGGCAGGCGGTTGGCCGATGGTGCCGTTGCTGTTGCTGGGCGTGATCGCCCTGGCGATCATGCTGGAGCGCCTGTGGAGCCTGCGCCGCAACGAGGTGGCCCCGCCAGGCCTGGGCGAAGAGGTCCGCAACTGGGCTGCGCGCGGCAAGCTGGATCCCAGCCACATTGAATCGCTGCGTCGCAATTCGCCACTGGGCGCCTTGCTGGCCGCAGCGCTGGACGTGCGTGGGCGTCCGCGTGAGTTGATTCGCGAGCGCATTGAGGACACCGGCCGGCACGTGGTGCACCGCATGGAGCGCTATCTGAATGCATTGGGTACGATCGCCTCGGCCGGGCCGTTGCTGGGACTGCTGGGCACAGTGGTCGGCATGATCCAGATGTTCCTGGGCATCCTCGATCACGGCGTGGGCGATGTGAACCAGCTGGCCGGCGGCATCGGCAAGGCGCTGGTGTGCACGGCCACCGGCATGATCATCGCGGTGCCGGCGTTGATGGCGCATCGCTTCTTCAAGGGCCGCATCGCCGGCTACATCATCGAGATGGAGCAGGAAGCCACCTTGCTGCTGGACACCATGGACGGCCGCTCGGTGCCAGCCGCCGCGGCGCCGCTTGCGGCAGCTGGCAAACCCGTCATGGCAAAGGGCTGACGGATGCGCATCGGCAGTGACCGACGCCAGGACGAGCCGCATATCGATCTGGTGCCATTGATTGACGTGATCCTTGTCCTCATCATCTTTTTCGTGGTGACCACGACCTTCGACGCACGCTCCACGCTGCAATTGCAGCTGCCGACCGCCAGCGACCAACACACCAGCGCGCCGCCGCGTTCATTGAGCGTACTGGTCAATGCCGACGGGCGTTATTTCATCAACGATCAGGAAGTGCTGCGTTCGGATGTGGATTCGCTCAAGCAGACCATTGCCCAGATCGCCGGTGACGACCGCGAGCAGACGGTGTTGATGCGCGCCGATGCGCGTACACCGTATCAGGCGGTGGTGACCGCGCAGGATGCGCTGGGGCAGCTCGGCTTCCGCCGCATCGCGATCGCCACAGCGCCGCAGGCCGGCACCACACCCACACCCGGCCACACACGCACTAACGGAACCCGCCAGTGACCACCTCCAACGACCGCCCGGCGCCAGTCTCGTCCTGGCGCACGTACCGTCGCCTGCTGGCCTTCGCCAAGCCGTATCGCCTGTTGCTGGTCGCCGCGCTGATTGCCGCGCTGATCGAGGCGGCAGGTACGACCGGCTTTCTGGCGTTGATGAAGCCGATCACCGACGAGACCTTCATCTACAAGAATGCCGAGGTCAGCCGCTGGCTGCCGGTGCAGATCATCCTGTTGTTCGTGGTGCGCGGGGTCGCCGGCTACATCACCGATATGGCGATGGGCAAATCCGCACGCAGCATCGCGCGCGATCTGCGCGTCAAGGTGATGTCCAAATACCTGCGTCTGCCGGGGTCGCGCTTCGATTCCGAACCGGTCCCGTCGATGCTGATCCGCCTGGGCTCGGACTCGGACCAGGTGGCGCAGGCGGCGGTGGATGCGGTCAAGGTGATGATCCAGCAGTCGCTGCAGGTGATCGGCGCGTTGGCGCTGATGCTGTGGCATAGCTGGCAGGTCACGCTGACCATCCTGGTGCTGGCGCCGGTACTGGCCTGGGTGATGGACAAGGTGGCGCGGCGCTATCGCCGCATCAGCCACAGCATCCAGGAAAGCGGCGCGCATCTGTTGCAGGCGGCCGACCAGACCTTGTCCAGCCACCAGGAGGTCAAGATCTACGGCGCCCAGCAGACCGAAATGGAGCGCTATGGCGCGCTGGCCGACCGCAATCTGCGTCTGGCGATGAAGGTCGAATCCACGCGCGGCATTTCCACCGCCACGGTGCAGATGATCGGCGCGATCGGTCTGTCGGCGCTGCTGTTCGTGGCTGGTGCGCAGGCATTGGCCGGGCGGCTGACCGCCGGTGATTTCGTGGTGCTGATGACCTCGATGCTGACGATCATTCCCGGGCTCAAGCAGCTCACCAATGTGCAGAACATGGTGCAGCGCGGCCTGGCCTCGGCCGAGCGCCTGTTCTCGGTGCTCGACAGTGCCGACGAGCCGGATCAGGGCACGGTGCCGCTGACGCGCGCCAAGGGCTTGATCGAGTTCCGCAACGTCACTGCGCGTTATCCGGGGCAGGTGAATCCGGCCCTGGCGGAGGTCAGTTTCGTGGCGCAGCCGGGCACGGTGACGGCGATCGTCGGGCGTTCCGGCAGCGGCAAGTCCAGCCTGATCAAGTTGATTCCGCGCTTCTACGAGGCAGAGTCCGGGCAGATCCTGCTCGACGGTCACCCGGTGCAGGCGTACGCATTGGCCGATCTGCGTCGGCAGATCGCCCTGGTCGGCCAGCAGGTGATGCTGTTCGATGGCAGCATCGCCGACAACGTCGCCTATGGCGAAATGCGCAGTGCCGACGCCGGCCAGCTGGAACGCGCGATCCTGGGTGCCAATGCGATGGAGTTCGTCGCGCAACTGCCCGAAGGCCTGCAATCACACGTGGGCACCAAGGGCGGGCGCCTGTCCGGTGGCCAGCGCCAGCGTCTGGCGATCGCGCGCGCGATGCTCAAGGACGCGCCGATCCTGATCCTGGACGAAGCCACTGCGGCGCTGGACAACGAATCCGAACGCCTGGTGCAGGACGCCCTGCATAAATTGATGCCGGACCGTACCACCCTGGTGATCGCGCACCGCCTGTCCACGATCGAGCATGCCGACCAGGTGCTGGTGATGGACCAGGGTCGCATCGTCGAGCGCGGCACCCATCGCCAATTGCTGGAGCAGGGTGGCTTGTACTCGCATCTGCACGGCATGCAGTTTCGCGAACGTCAGGCATGAGCAAGCGCGGCGCCCGCACGCCGGGCTACTGGTACGACAATGCGCCGATTCCGCTGTCGGCGCGGCTGCTGGCGCCGGTCTACGGTGCAGCCATCGCGCTGCGACGCGCGCTGTATCGCCGCGGCTGGCGCAAGCGCCACGGGGTGCCGGTGCCGGTGATCGTGGTGGGCAACGTCACCGCCGGCGGCACCGGCAAGACCCCGTTGACGATTGCCCTGGTCGCCAAGTTGCAGGAAGCCGGCTGGACGCCCGGCGTCGCCAGTCGCGGTTATGGCCGCGAGGCGTCGGATACTGCACGCTGGGTCGAGGCGGACACGCCGGTGGCGCTCGGCGGCGACGAGCCGGTACTGATCGCCTGGAAAACCGGCGCGCGCGTGCGCGTGGACCGCGATCGTCTGGCCGCGGCGCGCGCCCTGGTCGAAGCGGGCTGCGACATCGTCGTCTGCGACGACGGGTTGCAGCACTACCGGCTCGCCCGCGATGTGGAGATCGAAGTGGTCGATGGCCAGCGCCGTTACGGCAACGGGCGCCTGTTGCCGGCCGGGCCATTGCGCGAACCGGCGGCGCGTGCGCGCGACTGCGATTTCCGCGTGGTCAATCTGGGCCAGGCCAGCGCAGCGACGACGCCACCCGTGCCCGCGCCCGATGACGCCGGATTCGGCGAATGGCAGATGCGCCTGAGCATCGACAGCGTGCAACCGATGGATGGCAAGCGCGCTCAGCCATTGAGCAGGCTGGCCGGCCAGCGCGTGCATGCAGTGGCCGGGATTGCGCATCCGGAACGCTTCTTCGCGATGCTGCGCGCGCGCGGCATCGGCGTGGTGCCGCATGCCTTTCCCGATCACCACGTCTATCGCGCCGCCGACTTCAGTTTCGGCAGCCGCCTGCCGGTGCTGATGACCGAAAAAGACGCGGTCAAATGCCGGCCGTTCGCCGACGAGTGGCTGTACAGCGTACCGCTCAAGGCAGAGTTGCCGGCGGCGTTCTGGGTGAGTCTGCTGGATCGCCTGGACAAGTTGGCGAGTCGGCAAGGCGTTTGAACGCTGCGCCGGTAGTGGTGATCTGCGGCTTGGTTGCAGGGCCCTTGCCCACCCACCGTCGCGGGACACGCCGCAAGTACATCCATGTAGGCTCTTACGCGGCATCCATGCCGCGTAAGGTCCCGCGACGGTGGGTGGGCAAGGACCAATCAAGATGGTCGGTGTGCATGTGCGAGCAGTGCATGCAGCGGCGTGCTGGTGCTATGTAGGGCATCGCTGCCAAACTGAACACCGCGACTTCGCTCAATCACAAAACGACATCATGCGATTCGGTTATCTCGTTTCTTCAACTCTTCCTGCTTTCCAGAGCACGCACGCATGACCGCCACAACGCCTGCAGATTTCGTCGTCGCCATTCCCGCGCGCTACGCTTCCACGCGCTTGCCGGGCAAGCCGCTGCAATTGATCGGCGATCGCCCGATGATCCAGCATGTGGCCGAGCGGGCATTGCTGGCCGGGGCGCGCGAGGTCTGGGTGGCCACCGACGATGCGCGCATTGCCGAGGTGATCGACGGCCTGCCTGGCGTGCATGTGGCGATGACCGGCAATGCGCACGTATCGGGAACCGACCGGCTTGCCGAATGCGCGCGGATCGCCGGCTGGGAGGCCGACACCTGCGTGGTGAACCTGCAGGGCGACGAGCCGTTCGCGCCGGCGGCCGGCATCCGTGCGGTGGCCCAGCTGCTGCTGCATTCCGGTGCCGAGATGGCCACGCTGGCCGCACAGGTCGACGACGCGCACGAGCTGTTCGATCCCAATGTGGTCAAGCTGGTGCGTAGTGCTGGCGGCGACGCCTTGTATTTCAGCCGCGCGCCGATTCCCTGGCATCGCGACAGCTTTGCCAGTCAGCCCGATACCTTGCCCGGTGACGGGCAGTGGCTGCGCCACATCGGGATCTATGCCTACCGTGCGGGGTTTCTGCAGCGCTTTGCCGCAATGCCGCCCGGCATGCTGGAGCGCATCGAGTCACTGGAACAATTGCGCGTGATGGAGGCCGGCTACCGCATCGCGGTGGCAGTGACGCCCGAGCAGTTTCCGCCGGGCATCGATACCCCGGACGATCTGGCGCGCGCGCAAGCGCGCCTGGCATCGGCATGAGGGTGCTGATCGTGTGCCTGGGCAACATCTGCCGCTCGCCAATGGGCGAGGGCGCCCTGCGTGCGCGGCTGGACGAGGCGCGCTTGTCGCCGCGGATCGAGGTCGATTCGGCCGGTACCGGCGACTGGCATGCCGGCGACCCACCCGATCCGCGCGCGATTCGCTGTGCACGCGGCCATGGCGTGGACATCTCCGGATTGCGCGCGCGCCAAGTGCGTACGGCAGACTTCGAGCACTTCGACTGGCTGCTGTGCGCCGATGGCAGCAATCTGCGTGATCTGCAACGCCTCGCCCCGGCGGCGCTGCGCGACAAGCTGGCCTTGTGGCTGCCCTGGGCGGGTGTGGAAGAGCGCGACGAAATCCCCGACCCCTACACCGGTGGCATGGACGATTTCGAGCGTGCCTGGCAACTGGTCGATACCGCTGCGCGCCAGACCGTGGCCAGGCTCACCCGCCGCTAATCGGGCTTGGGCATAATTACGATATGACTGCCCAGCTCACCCAGGAACTGCCGGAATTTCCTACCTGGCTCAACGCCAAGCCATCCACCCTGCAGGAGCATCGCGGGCGTGGACTGGTGCTGGCATTCGTCAATGCCAGCTCGGTGTGGTGCGCCGAGCGCCTGGCCGAGCTGGCGCACTGGCAGGCCCGCAGCCCCGGCCGGCTGCAGGTGATCGTGGTGCAGGTGCCGCGCTTTGACAGCGAACGCGAGCCGCAACGCGCACTCAAGCAGCTGCGCGGTCATGGTGTCAGCGCCCCCATTTTGCTCGACAGGGACTGGGAGACCTGGCGCCGTTTCGGCATCGAATCCTGGCCCACGCTGGTGCTGCTCGATGCCTACGGCCGCGAGCGTCAGCGCCTGGTCGGCGTGACTGGCGATCTCGACAAGGCACTGGCCGCACTATGTGAAGGCCAGCAGCTGCCATCCGATGCCGACCTGCATGGGGTCGCCGAGCGCGACCCCGAGCCGCGCCTGGAACTGCGGTTTCCAACCGGTCTTGCCGCCACCGAGGACCGCCTGTACATCGCCGACACCGGTCATCACCGCGTGCTCGAATGCACGCATGGTGGCCGCGTGCTGCGCCAGTTCGGCCATGGCAACGCGGACTTCATCGATGGTGGCGTCGGTGAAGCGGCGTTCCGGCGTCCGCAGGGCCTGGCGCTGGAACGCGATCAGCTGTATGTCGCCGACACCGGCAATCACGCCTTGCGTCGCATCAACCTGCGCAGCGGGCAGGTCGACACCTTGTGCGGCACCGGGCGCTCCGGCGAGCCGGTCGAGGGGCCGCTGGCGTTCGCCGGTGCCTCGGCGCTGCATTACCCGCAAGGGCTGGCGGTTGCCGACAATCAGGTATTGATCGCCATGGCGGGCGACAACCGCATCTGGAGCTATGACCTGGGTCGCGCCGCACTGAGCGCACGCGCCGGTACCGGCGCGCTCGAGATTCGCGATGGCAGCGGGCATCTGGCCGCGTTCGCACAGCCGGCCGGGTTGGCCGCGGTGCAGCAGGTGGCCTACGTCTGCGATGGCCTGGGTTCGTCGATCCGCACCATGCAATTGCGCGGCGATCTGGTGCAGACCCTGGTCGGCGGGCAGGGCACCTGGCAGTTCGGCGACGAGGACGGCCCGCGCGGCACGGCGCGCCTGCAGTTTCCGCAGGCCATCGCCCTGGCTACCGATTCGCCGATGCTCTGGATTGCCGACACCGGCAACGGCCGCCTGCGCTGCCTGCGTCTGGGCGGCGGCGAACTGACTACCGTCTTGCTGCCACGCCGCCTGCATGGCCCGGCCGGGCTGGCAGTTGCCGCCGGCGCGGTATGGATTGCCGAGACCGATGCCCATGCCGTGTTGCGCTACGACCTGGCGAGCGGCGAACTGCGCGATGTTTCGATAGAAGAATGAACGCAAGGCCCCAAGCCGATTTCGATGGAAAGGCGTTTGCTGCCCAACTGAGCACTGCGCCCGGCGTCTACCGCATGTACGCGGGCGACGACACCTTGCTGTACGTCGGCAAGGCCGGTGCGTTGCGCAAGCGGGTGGGCAGCTATTTCAACGGCACGCCGAAGAACGCGCGGCTGACCTCGATGCTGTCGCAGGTCGCGCGGATGGACGTCACCGTGACCCGCAGCGAGGCCGAAGCGCTGCTGCTGGAAAACCAGCTGATCAAGTCGCTGTCGCCGCGCTACAACGTGTCATTGCGCGACGACAAGAGTTATCCCTACGTGCTGCTGACACGCGAGCAGTGGCCGCGCATCGCCCTGCACCGTGGCCCGCGCGCCGTGCAGGGGCGCTATTTCGGCCCCTATACCGGCGTCACCGGCGTGCGCGAAACGTTGAGCCTGATGCACAAGCTGTTCAAGCTGCGCAGTTGCGAGGACAGCGTGTTCCGCAATCGCTCGCGGCCCTGCCTGCAATATCAGATCGGTCGCTGCAGCGCGCCCTGCGTGGAGCTGGTCGCCGCTTCCGACTACGCCGAATCGGTGCGCCGCGCCACCATGTTTCTGGAAGGCAAGAGCGACCAGCTCGGCGAAGAGATCATGCACTCGATGCAGCAGGCCAGCGAAGCGCTCGAGTTCGAGCGCGCCGCGCGTCTGCGCGACCTGCTGTCCTCGCTGCGCAGCATGCAGAACCGCCAGTACGTGGACGGCCGCGCGGCGGATCTGGATGTGCTGGCCTGCGCCACGCAAGCCAGTCAGGCCTGCGTGCTGCTGCTGAGTTTTCGCGATGGCCGCAACCTGGGCACGCGCTCGTTCTTTCCCAAGACCAATGGCGAAGACAGCGCGGACGAAATCCTGGCTGCATTCGTCTCGCAGTACTACGCAGAGCATTCGCCGCCGCGCGAGATCCTGCTCGATCGCGAAATTCCCGATGCCGAACTGATCGAGGCCGCACTCGGCAGCGCCGCCGAGCACAAGGTCACGTTGAAGTGGAACGTGCGCGGCGAACGTGCCGGCTACCTGCTGCTGGCCACCCGCAATGCGCAGCTGACCCTGGTCACCGAACTCACCAGCCAGAGCGCGCAGCACGCACGCAGCGAGGCACTGCGCGAGATGCTGGGGCTGGCCGAGCAGGTCAAGCGGGTGGAGTGCTTCGATATCAGTCACACCATGGGCGAGGCGACGGTGGCCTCCTGCGTGGTGTTCGATGCCAACGGGCCGGTGCGCGGCCAATACCGGCGCTTCAATATTTCCGGGATCACGCCAGGTGACGACTACGCCGCAATGCGTCAGGCCATCGAACGGCGTTTTCGACGCGCGGTGGAAGAAAACGGCGTGCTGCCCGACGTGCTGCTGATCGATGGCGGCGCCGGTCAGCTGGCGCAGGCCAAGGGCGCGCTGGCCGATCTGGGCATCGAGAACGTGCTGCTGGTCGGCGTGGCCAAGGGCGAGGAACGCAGGGCAGGGCATGAAGCGCTGATCATGGCCGATGGCCGCGAGCTGCGGCCGGGCGCGGCATCGCCGGCACTGCAGTTCATCCAGCAGGTGCGCGACGAAGCGCACCGTTTTGCGATCACCGGTCACCGTGGCCGTCGCCAGAAGGCGCGCATGACCAGCAAGCTCGAGGATATCCCCGGCATCGGTCCGCGCCGGCGCGCGAGCCTGCTCAAGCATTTCGGCGGCCTGGTCGGGCTCAAGGCCGCCGGCGAGGCCGAGATTGCGCGGGTGGAGGGCGTCAATGCCGCACTTGCCGCGCGAATCTACGCTAACCTGCACGGGCTGGCGCTTCCCGATGCGGCAGGCGAGTCGAGTCCGTAATGAAGTTGACCATCCCCACGTGGCTGACACTGCTGAGGATCGTGATGATCCCGGTGTTGGTCGTGGTGTTCTACCTGCCGTACACCTGGACCAATTTCGCGTCCGCCGGCGTGTTCGCGCTGGCCGCCATCACCGACTGGCTGGATGGCTGGGTCGCGCGGCGTTATCACCAGTATTCGGCCTTCGGCGCATTCCTGGACCCGGTGGCCGACAAGTTGATGGTCGCGGTGGCATTGTTCCTGATCGTGCAGGGCCACCCCACGCCGTGGATGGCGTTCTGGGCGGCGGTCATCGTCGGACGTGAAATCGCGGTGTCGGCGTTGCGGGAATGGATGGCCGAGATCGGCCAGCGAGCCAAGGTGCGGGTGGCGGTTATCGGCAAGGTCAAGACCACCGCGCAGATGGTTGCGCTGCTCTGCCTGCTGTATTCGGTCACGCCGGGGCAGATGCCCACGCACGAAATCTGGTTCGGCAACCTGATCTTCCGTGCCGGTTACTGGACGCTGGCGATCGCCGCGCTGCTGACGCTGTGGTCGGGATTCCAGTACCTGCAGGCCGCCTGGCCGAGCCTGCGTGCCGACGAAAAAGCCGCGATCACCAGCAAACCGAAAAAAGTCGAAAGCAATAGTTGACAGCGATGCTGTTCGCTGTAGAATTTCGCCTCCCAAGCGGGAATAGCTCAGTTGGTAGAGCGCAACCTTGCCAAGGTTGAGGTCGCGAGTTCGAGTCTCGTTTCCCGCTCCAGATGTAGACAAGGCCCCTTGCCCGAGGTCTCGTTGTTTCAAGGCAGGATGCCTTGGGTTTGATGTTTCGGCCTGGTGGTAGAGTGGTTATGCAGCGGACTGCAAATCCGCGTACGCCGGTTCAATTCCGGCCCAGGCCTCCACATTGCATGCGTTTTTCATGCGTCGGCAACGACGACAGCACTGGCGCAACGAAGTAACAAGCTGTACAATTTTGCTCCACGCGGGAATAGCTCAGTTGGTAGAGCGCAACCTTGCCAAGGTTGAGGTCGCGAGTTCGAGTCTCGTTTCCCGCTCCAAATTCAGGCCCCGGATATCAAGCGATATCCGGGGCTTTTTATTGGTTGATCGTCTGTTATGCAGGAGCGCGCAGCTCCATCTCGTTCTACGCAGTTTCGCATCACTGTCGACGTCGGACGTGGCGTCGATCCATGGTCTGCTCGCGATCTTCCACGTCGGGCCGGGATGCATATGCATTGACGCCTGCGATCATTTTCGGGGGCAGGGAGCTGCCTGAGGGCGCGCAATACATTGCCCAAGCACGACGCAGAGGTGTGACTGATCGCCATGCGACATGGCTGCAACAACGCAACTGGGGAGACTTGTCGGGCGTTGCGCGATTCGCAACGCGATAAGCGTGTGCCCGGGGCGGGAATCGAACCCGCATAGCCTTGCAGCTGAGGGATTTTAAGTCCCTTGCGTCTACCAGTTTCGCCACCCGGGCATTGCGATAGCGTGCCTGATTGCGCGCCGATTGTGAATCGCCGCGTCACAGGCGCGCCGCACTGATGGCCCGGTGGTCGGCTGCGCTATGCTGCCACCGCGCAGGCGCGCAGCAACCGGCTGCGCACGATCGAAGGAACCGCATGTCCAGCACCACGTTACTCGCTCCGCTGCAGGCCCGCATCGCCGTGATCGGGTTGGGCTATGTCGGCCTGCCGCTGGCCGTCGCCTTCGGCGAACAGCGCGACACCTTGGGTTTCGACATCGATGCGCAACGGGTCGGGCAATTGCGCGATGGCCATGACGCCACGCTGGAGCTGGACGACACCGAGCTGGCCGCCGCCACCCGCCTGCGCTACACCGCCAACGCTGCGGACCTGGCCGCGTGCAGCATCTTTATCGTCACCGTGCCGACGCCGATCGACAGCTTCGAGCAGCCCGACCTGGAACCGCTGCGCAGTGCCACCACGCTGATCGCCGCTGCGCTCAAACCCGGCGACCTGGTGATCTACGAATCCACCGTCTACCCGGGCACCACCGAAGAAGTCTGCGTGCCCTTGCTCGAAGCTGCCTCGGGTTTGCGCTTCAACGACGACTTCTTCTGTGGCTACAGCCCTGAGCGCGTCAATCCGGGAGACCGCCAGCGGCGCCTGCGCGATATCCGCAAGATCACTTCCGGCTCCACCGCCGAAGCCGCCGATGCGGTCGACGCCTTGTATGCCAGCATCATCACCGCCGGCACCTGGCGGGCGCCATCGATGCGCGTGGCCGAGGCCGCCAAGGTGGTCGAAAACATCCAGCGCGACGTCAACATTGCGCTGGTCAACGAGTTGGCGTTGATCTTCGACAAGCTGGGCATCGACACATTGGATGTGCTGGAGGCGGCCGGAACCAAATGGAATTTCCTGCCGTTCCGGCCCGGCCTGGTCGGTGGCCACTGCATCGGGGTGGATCCGTATTACCTGATGCACAAGTCCGAAAGCATGGGCTATCACCCGGACCTGATCCACACCGCGCGCCAGGTCAACAACCGCGTCGGCCGGCACGTGGCCGAGCGTGTCTGCGGCATGCTGGCCACGCGTGGCGTGGTGCTTGCGCAGGCGAGGGTGCTGGTGCTGGGCGCCACCTTCAAGGAGAACTGCCCGGACCTGCGCAACAGCCGGGCGCTGGAACTGGTGCAGCTGCTGCAAGCTGCGGGCGTGCAGGTCGATACCTGCGACCCGTGGGCCGACCCTGCAGAAGCGCTGCATCATGCCGGCGTGCAGTTGTGCGCGCTTGCAGACGAAGGTGCCTACGACGCCGTGGTGCTGGCAGTGGCACACGCGCAGTACCGCGACTACGACGCGCAGCGCATAACAGCGCTGGGCAAACCCGGTGCGGTGATCTATGACGTCAAATCGGTATGGCCGCGCGATGCGGTCAGCGATCGCCTGTAGCGCGGTCGCCCGGTCGCTGCAGCCACTGCACCGCGCCATGCGCGGCACGTAATCCGCTGGCAAAGCAGGCAGTCAGCAGATAGCCACCGGTCGGTGCTTCCCAGTCGAGCATTTCGCCGGCACAGAACACGCCGGGGTGCGCGCGCGCCATCAGTTGCGCATCCAGCGCCTCCAGCTGCACACCACCGGCCGAGCTGATTGCCTCGGCAAGCGGGCGCGGTCGCAGCAGACGTAGCGGCAATCGCTTGAGCGTGCGCGCTGCCAGCGCAGGATCGTCGCCCGCCTGCTTGCCCAGATGTTCGTAGAGCAAGGCGGCCTTGACGCCATCGATGCCGAGCTGACGGCGCAGATGCTCGCTGAAACTGCGTCCCTTGCGCGGTTTTTCCAGCTCGGCGTTGACGCGTTCCAGCGTGCGCCCCGGCAGCAGGTCCAGCACCAGCTCCGCCACGCCATCCGCATCGATCTGCGCGCGAAGATCCGCAGCCAGCGCATAGATCAGGCTGCCCTCGATGCCGGTGGACGTCGCCACGCACTCGCCCTGCAGCTGATGCGACGTGCCGTTACGGTCCTGCCAGTGCGCAACCACGGGTTTGAGTGGCGCACCGGCATGTCGCTGCACGAAATGCCCACTCCAGGCGATGTCGAAGCCGCAGTTGGCCGGTACCAGCGGTGCCACCGCGATGCCGCGTTCCTGCAGCACCGGTTGCCAAAGACCATCGGAACCGAGCTGCGGCCAGCTGCCACCACCGAGCGCCAGCACCACGGCATCTGCAGTGCGTTCGACGTCGCCGGTGGGCGAGTGGAAGCGCAACGCGCCGTCATCGCTCCAGCCAAGCCAGCGATGCTGCACATGAAATGCCACACCCTGTTCCTTGAGTCGGCGCACCCAGCCGCGCAACAACGGCGCGGCCTTGCGATCCATCGGGAACACGCGTCCGGAACTGCCGACGTAGGTTTCCACACCGAGGTCGCGCGCCCAGGCACGCAGCGCGTCTGCATCGAACGCCTGCAGCCACGAGGCGACTGCATCGGTGCGCTCGCGATAGCGCTGCGCAAACACCGGCATCGGATCGGAGTGGGTGAGGTTCAGCCCGCCCTTGCCGGCAATCAGGAACTTGCGTCCTACCGACCCCTTGGCTTCGTACAGGTCGACCGCCAGGCCCGCCGCACACGCCGCTTCTGCAGCCATCAGACCGGCCGGCCCACCACCGATCACCGCCAGCCGCCGCTTGCTCGCATCCGTCATTGCTCAGGCCTTCAGCGCGGCTGCACGCCAAGCAATTCCACGTCGAACACCAGCGACGCGCCGGGCGGAATCACCCCGCCTGCGCCGTTGTCGCCATAGCCGTACTCGGGCGGAATCATCAGGGTACGCTTGCCGCCCACACGCATGCCGGCCACGCCTTCGTCCCAGCCGCGGATCACCTGACGGCCGCCCAGCGCGAACTGGAATGGCTCGGCGCGATCAAGCGAGCTGTCGAACTTCTTGCCGTGCTTGTCGGCGGCTTTTTCGTCGTACAGCCAGCCGGTGTAGTGCACGGTGACCATCGCGCCCGGCGTGGCTTCGGCACCGGTACCGACGTTGCGGTCGATCCGCTCGAACGCGGCGATGGTGCCGCCGGACGGCGGCAGGGCGGGCGTACAGGCTGCGAGCAGCAGGGCAGCACAAAGCGTCAACAGAAGGCGCATGGGAGGGTCCGGCAAGGGAAGTGCGCCATTATCGCACCCGGCTCCCGGTATCATCGCGCCCATGGCCAAGCTGCTGCTCAATCTGCGCAATGTTCCCGATGACGAGGCCGACGAGGTACGGGCGCTGATGCGCGAGCATCTCGTACCGATCTACGAAACCCGGCCCAGTAACTGGGGCATTTCCGCCGGTGGCATCTGGCTCAGCGACGATGCCGATTACCCGCGCGCCAAGGCGGCGATGGATGCGTACCAGGCGCAGCGGGGTGCCCTCGCGCGCGCACAACGCCAGGATGCGCTCGCTGCCGGCACCGCCGAAACCTTCGGCGCGCTGCTGCGCAAGCGCCCGCTGTTCGTGATTGCCACGTTGATCGGCATGCTGGTTGTCGCCTCGCTGGTGCTGCTGCCGTTCCTGCTGCTGCGTGGCTGATCGCACCTGCGGCCGCATCGGCTTAAAATGGCCGCATGATCACCAATACCGCTGCCTACCAGTTCGTCACCATCCAGGATCCGCAGTCGCTCGCCGACAGCGTCCTCGCGCAGGCCGGGCAGCAGACCTTGAAAGGATCGGTGCTGGTGGCCGGAGAGGGGATCAACCTGTTTCTGGCCGGCGAAGCCGAACAGGTCGGCACGTTCTACGCGTGGCTGCAGGCCGATCCGCGTTTTGCACAGATGCGCATCAAGTACAGCCTGAGCGCGTCGCAGCCGTTTGCGCGGCTCAAGGTGAAGGTCAAGCCGGAGATCATCAGCTTCCGCCGCGACGATGCCTCGCCGCTGCAGGGCCGTGCGCCGGCAGTGACGCCCGCCACGCTGCGCGCGTGGATGCAGGAAGGGCGCGACGATCGCGGCCGCCCGTTGGTGCTGCTGGACACGCGCAATGCCCAGGAAGTCGCGTACGGCACGTTCCAGGGAGCGTTGACGCTGCCGATCGACAAGTTCACCGACTTGCCGGCTGCGCTGGAACCGCATCGCGCTGCATTGGCCGATGCCACCGTGGTCAGCTTCTGCACCGGCGGCATCCGTTGCGAGAAAGCTGCGCTGTGGATGCAGGCCGACGGCATGGACAACGTGCTGCAGCTTGAAGGCGGCATCCTCGGCTACTTCGAAGAGGTCGGTGGCGAAGGCTACGACGGCCGCTGCTTCGTGTTCGACGAGCGCGTTGCACTCGATGCGCAACTGCGCCCCTTGGTGGACGCCGAGTGCAGAACCGAAGCAGGAAAAATCTGACCGGGGGCGAGTGAATTGCCCGATGTTCGCGCATTGGGGGCGCTCGCATCATCCGATCACGCCGCGATCGTGCATTCAATGCCTGCCATGACACGCGGCGGCAGAGTGCGTCGCATTCTTACTCAAATGTAATACGTCGCATCGAGCTTGCCCTGAATTATTCACGGAGATAGGCTGCATCAGCCAGCCGCACAGCGAGGACAACAAGGATGACCATCAGAGTTTTTCTGATCGACGATCATGCACTCGTGCGTACCGGCATGAAGATGATCCTGTCCAAGGAAGTGGACATCGATGTGGTGGGAGAAGCGGAGAGCGGGGAGGCGGCCTTGCCGCAAATTCGCCAGCTCAAACCCGAGATCGTGCTCTGCGACCTGCATCTGCCCGGTGTCAGCGGCCTGGAAATCACCGAGCGCATCGTCAAGGGCGATTATGGCACCCGCGTCATCATCGTGTCGGTGCTGGAAGACGGCCCATTGCCCAAGCGTCTGCTTGAAGCTGGCGCATCTGGCTATGTCGGCAAGGGCGGCGATGCGCAGGAACTGCTGCGTGCGGTGCGCGAAGTCGCACTGGGCCGGCGCTATCTCGGCAATACCATTGCGCAGAATCTGGCCCTGTCCAATCTGGAAGGGGGCAGCTCGCCGTTCGATGCGCTATCGCCGCGCGAACTGGAGGTCGCCCTGTTGCTGACCCAGGGCCTGCGCCAGGAAGACATCGCCAAGCGTCTGAACCTCAGCGCCAAGACCATCAACACGCACAAGGCGCGCCTGTTCGAGAAGGTCGGCATCCAGGACAACATCGCCCTGGCGCGTCTGGCCAATCAGTACGGCCTGACCGACCCCGCGCGCACCCTGTAAGCCAAGTTCCTCGGATTCGATCTTGCAGATGCGGCGGTCGGATGCTGACGCATAAGGTGCTGTTGCGGGGAGCCGGAATGCCGGCATGACACTGCTGTACGCAAAAACAAGGCGGCCCGAAGGCCGCCTTGTCTGACACCACCTGCCTGGATTTACCCAGGCAGGTTCAACCGGCCGGGAGACGATCAGTGATCGCCGCGCGGCTTGTTGGTGTCGTCTTGCTGCGCCTGGGCGTCATCGCCGTTAGGCGATGCATCTGCCGGCTTCGCCGCCTCGGACACGACGACGGTCGCCTTCGGCTTGTCGGCAGTCGGCTCGGTGGCGTCTGCAGGCACCACGGGCGCGACCGATGCCGGCCGCTCGGGCGCCTTGTAGGGCACCGGCGTTTCGGCCTGTGGCGGTGTCGCCGCGGCTGCATCGGCCGGAGCCAAGGCGTCCAGCAGCGTGGTCTGCACCGGAGCGTACGGCTTGCGTGCCGGCGCAGCGTCGGCAGACGGGGAGGTCTGCGGCACCGTGGTGGTGGACGTCGCGGCAACATCGGTTGCCGGGCTTTCCACCGTTGACGGCTCGGCATGCGGCGGCTTGGATGTCACCACGTTCGCCTGGGCGCTCGACGGCGTAGCAGCGACCGGCTTGGGAACGCTGCCCGCTGCCGGCGTTGCGTCGGTCTTCGCCGGCTCCGCTTGCGTTGCTGCCGCGGCGGCCACCGGTGCTGCCTGTTCCTGCCGGGCAACTTCCTGCCGAGCAACGGCCGGCGCTGCAGCGTCGGCCGATACCGACGCCGGTGTTGACCGCATCGACGGCTCGGACGAAGGCTCTGCCGAGGAAGCGGCACTCTCGACAGGCGAAGCTGCAGCAGGAGCCGCCGCCGACGTCGCAACCGGAGCCGAAGCGGCAACCGGGCTCGACGCAGCGGACGGAGTCGACGCGGCAACCGGAGGCTGGGCCTGCGGATTCGCCGATTCCTGCGCAACGACCGGAGCCTGAGGCGCTTGCGGACGCGGTGCATTGGCCGACGCCTGCACAGCCGGTTGCGCTGCAGCTGGCGCTGCATTGCCAGCCGGGGCCATTGCAGCCGGTGCCGGAGAGGCCGCCGGTGCATCGCCACGTGCCTGTTTGGCTGCGGTCACCGCAGGGCTTGCAGCTTGCTGCTCGAACGACGGCGTGGCGTTGGAAACCGGCGCCGTGGTCGATGTCGTGTCGGCCGCCAGCGGCGCTTCCGCACGTTCCTTCGGTACCGGGCGCGGCTTCACTGCTGCCGGAGTGCTGGACTCCGGCTTGGTGCGTGCCGCTACCGCGGGCGTGGTCGCGTCATCGTCGAAGTCGAACTCCGGCTGTCCGGCGCGCGGGGCAGCAGAGGTGTGGACCTGCGCACCGGCATCGTCGCTCTCGGTGTCGCTATCGAGATCGCCCTCGGCATCGCCGTCCATATCGTCCGTTTCCAGACCATCGACGCCGCTACCGCCTTCACCGTTTGCACCAGCGCCGCGACGGCGACGACGGCCACCGCGACGACCGCGACGACGACGGCTGCCGCCTTCGCCATTGGCCGCATCATCGCCTGCCGCATCCGGTGCCTGGCCGTCCGCATTCGCGTCGGTGCCGCGATCAGCATGCGCTTCGGTCACGATGACCTCGACCGGGTGCGCCGGCGCAGCCTCATGTGCCGAGGCCTGCGTTGCCGGTGCCGCGGTTTCGGCAATCGCCGCGACCACGGTCGCAGTCGTGGCGGTTGCGGCCGTGGAGGTCAGCGTCTGCGCCGAGGCAGTGCCTTCGTCCTGACGCGCAGGGCGCTGCTGCCGCTCGGACGGCGCGCCGTCCTGCTGCTGTGCAGCTGCACGCGGCGGCCGCGGTGCCTGGTTCTGCGGCTTCTGCTTCTGCTGCTGGGCCTGCTGTGGCTGCTTGGGTTGCTGTGCCTCGCCGCGGGGCGGCTTGGGCACCTGCACCTGCTGCGTCTGCCCGCCGTTCTGCGCAGCCTGGCCATTGGCCGGCTGGCGACGCTCGTCACGACGCTCCTTGTTGGCGCCATTGCCGTTGCCATTGCCGCGGTGCTGACTGCCACCGTTGCCACCATTGCGGGCATCACGGCCGTCGCGCCGCTGACCACCACGGTCGCTACGCTCGTTACGGCTGCTGCGGCCGGCATCGTTCTGACGCGGACGCTGGGTCGACTCGGGCGCAGGCGCGACCGGCTCGACGCCACCGAAGATGCGCTTCAGCCAGCCGACCACACCGGTCACCGGCGCAGGCAGCGGCAGTGCCGCGACCGGAACCGGTGCCGGCGCAGGCGCGGCGGCAACCGGGGCAGGGGCCTCTTCACGCAGCGGCGCCGGCTGGCTCGGCTTGATCGAGGTCACTGCCGGCGCAGCCGGGATATTCAACTGCGCCTTGGTCAGCGCATGTACCGGCAACTTGCGCGGGGTGCCGCGCTGGTAGCTCGGCTTGCCGCTGTCTTCGCCGAGCTCGTTCTCACGCAGGCGGGTGACTTCGTAGTGCGGGGTATGCAGCTGTTCGTCGGCGACGATGATGATCGGCGATTCGTGACGCTGCTCGATCTCACGCAGCGCGCTGCGCTTTTCGTTGAGCAGGTAGTTGGCGATCTCCACCGGGGCCTGCACCAGCACCTGTCCGGTGTTTTCCTTCATGGCGTGCTCTTCGGCCACGCGGATGATCGACAGCGACAGCGACTCGACGCTGCGCATGCGGCCATGGCCGTCGCAACGCGGGCACACGATCTGGCTGGATTCGCCCAGGCTCGGACGCAGGCGCTGGCGGCTCATTTCCATCAGGCCAAAGCGGGAGATGCGGCCCAGCTGCACGCGCGCGCGGTCGTACTTGAGCGCGTTCTGCAGCTTGTTTTCGACTTCGCGCTGGTGCTTGGTCGAGGCCATGTCGATGAAGTCGATCACCACCAAGCCGCCCAGGTCGCGCAGGCGCAGCTGGCGGGCAACTTCCTCGGCTGCTTCCAGATTGGTCTGGAAGGCGGTCTCCTCGATGTCGCTGCCCTTGGTGGCGCGCGAGGAGTTCACGTCGACGGCGGTCAGCGCTTCGGTCTGATCGACCACGATCGACCCACCCGAGGGCAGCCGCACGTTGCGCTCGTAGGCGCCTTCGATCTGCGATTCGATCTGGAAGCGGTTGAACAGCGGAATGTCGTCGGTGTAGTGCTTGAGCTTGCGCAGGCTCTGCGGCATCACCTGCTGCATGAACTCCTGGGCGTCGGCGTACAGCTCCGGCGTATCGACCAGGATCTCGCCGATGTCGGCGCGCAGGTAGTCGCGCAGGGCGCGGATGATCAGGCGCGATTCCTGGTAGATCAGGAACGCGGCCGGCTTGCTCAGGGCCGCCTCGGCGATCGCCTTCCAGGTCTGCAGCAGGTAGTCCAGGTCCCACTGCAGCTCTTCGGCGTCACGGCCGACACCGGCGGTGCGGATGATCACGCCCATGTCGTCGGGGATGTCGAGCTTGTCCAGCGCTTCCTTCAGCGCGGCACGGTCTTCGCCTTCGATCCGGCGCGAGACGCCGCCGGCGCTCGGCGAATTGGGCATCAGCACCATGTAGCGGCCGGCCAGCGAGATGAACGTGGTCAGGGCGGCGCCCTTGTTGCCACGCTCTTCCTTGTCGACCTGCACCACGATTTCCTGGCCCTCGCGCAGCAACTCGCGGATGGTCGACTTGTTGTGGTCGACGCCAGCCTGGAAATAATCGCGGGAGATTTCCTTCAGCGGCAGGAAGCCATGGCGCTCGGCGCCATAGTCCACGAACGCCGCCTCCAGGGAGGGCTCGAGCCGGGTGATACGGCCCTTGTAGATGTTGGACTTCTTCTGTTCCTTGGACGGCTGTTCGATGTCGATGTCGTACAGGGTCTGGCCGTCCACAATCGCCACGCGCAGCTCTTCGGCCTGCGTTGCGTTGATCAGCATTCGCTTCATTATTGCGTTCCTCTCGCGCTCTACCGCGCGGAACGCCGTGACGTTTCGCCTCTGGAACAGCTTGTCGGCCCTTCGCGCAACGCGCGGACAGGCCTGACCAGGGTTTCCAGCGCTGCAACACCACGGCAGGCCGCGGGAGCGCTTGTCTTAAGTTTTATAGGTGTTTCAGGGCCGGCAGCCGCGTCCGGAAGAACCGGGGCAGCGCACGGGACATGTTCAGCGCAACGGTCAAAAACCGCTGGCGATGGCCGGGCAGGCCGGTGAGCCGCTAACATGGCCGCCCCGGGGGCGGTGGTCGCGCACTGTGCCGGAATCATCGGAAGGCAGGCTTCTGGCCAATCAACTTCCAACGAAATCAAACCCTTATCTCGCTCGCCGAGTGTAACAGAATAAAGAGCCGGATGACCGACCCCCAGCCCCCCAAGCCGCCTGCCGACCGTGTGGGCGTGCGTATTCTCAAAGTTCCGCAAGACCGTGCTGGGCAGCGGCTGGACAATTTCCTGCTCGGCCAGCTCAAGGGCGCGCCACGCAGCCTGATCTACAAGCTGGTGCGCAGCGGCCAGGTACGCGTGAACGGCGGGCGGGCCAAGGCCGAGCGCAAGCTCGAAGGCGGCGAAGAAGTGCGGATCCCGCCGGTGCGCGTTGCCGAAGAGGGCGACAAGGCCGCGCCACCGTCGTCGTTCCTGGCGCGGCTGGAAGCGGCGATCGTGTTCGAGGACGCGCGCCTGCTGGCGCTCAACAAGCCATCCGGGGTCGCCAGCCATGGCGGCAGCGGGATCAGCTTCGGCGCCATCGAGACCCTGCGGGCGCTGCGGCCGAACCAGACCCTGGAACTGGTGCACCGGCTCGACCGCGATACCTCCGGGCTGTTGATCGTGGCGAAAAAGCGCTCCGCGCTGACCGAGATGCAGGCCTTGATGCGGGAGGACGACCGCGTCGAGGGCCGCGGCATCACCAAGCGCTATCTGACCTTGCTGGTCGGTCGCATGCCGGACGGGGTGATGACGGTCGATGCGCCACTGCACATCGGGCTGCGCCAGGGCGGCGAGCGGCATGTGCAGGTCAATGCGATCGGCAAGCCGTCGCTGAGCCACTTCATGCTGCTGGAGCGGCGCGGCGGGCACTCGTACTGCGAAGTCCGCATCGAAACCGGCCGCACCCACCAGATCCGCGTGCACGCCCAGCACCTGGGGCACCCGGTGGCCGGCGACGACAAGTACGGCGAGGGGGAGGTCAACAAGCGCCTGCGCGACCAGCTCGGCCTGAAGCGTTTGTTCCTGCATGCCGCGTCGCTGGAATTCACGCTGGACGGCGGCAAGACGCCCTACGTCTTGAGCGCGCCGCTGGCGCCGGAGCTGGCCGAGGCATTGGACCGGCTGGGGCGCTGATGCAGCCAGGGCGGGCAGGGAGGCTACATCGGCGCGGATGCTGGGGCCGCACCCGCGCCATGTGCGGCCGTGCGGGTCACGATCCTGCCGGTAGAGCGGAACCCGCGCTCGTCAGGGGAATGGCGACTCACAAACCTCGGCATGCGAACTGCACCGATTGAATAGGGCAATCGCGTCTCGCTCCCACGTCGCGTGGTCGTCGCAGGCCGCGCTAGGGCGTGGCGAAGCGGAACAACACCAGGCTGATCGCCAGCGTGCCCATGCCGGCGACCAGGCCGTAGACCGTCTCGTGGCCCTGCGCGTAGCGCTTGGCGGCCGGCAGCAATTCGTCCAGTGCCAGGAACACCATGACCCCGGAAATCAGGCCGAAGACGGTGCCGAACACCGCTTCGGACAGCACGCTGGACAAGGCCAGATAGCCGATGCCGGCGCCGATCGGTTCGGCCAGTCCGCTGAGCAGGCTGGCGCCAAAGGCGTAGAGCTTGTTGCGGGTGGCGAAGTACACCGGCACCGCAATGGCGATGCCCTCGGGAATGTTGTGGATGGCGATGGCGAACGCGAGCGGCATGCCGACCGCAGGGCTTTCCAGCGTGGCGAAGAAGGTCGCCAGGCCTTCGGGGAAATTGTGCGCGGTGATGGCGATAGCCGTCATCAGGCCGACCCGGCGGATATAGGCCCGGTTGTCGTCGCGGAACAGCGGATCGTCGCTGGACAGGCTCTGGTGCGGGTTGGGCACCAGGCGGTCGATCACCATGATCAACAGCATGCCCCCCAGAAACGCCAGCGTGCCGAAGGTGAAGCCGAGCTTGTCGTTGTAGGCGTTGGAGAACGAAGCGATCGATTTGTTGAGAATCTCCGACAGCGATACGTACACCATCGCGCCGCCGGCGAATGCCAGCCCGAACGCCAGCAGGCGCGGATTGGGCTTCTTGGAGAACACGACCATCAGGCTGCCGAGTCCGGTCGCCAGGCCAGCTGCCAGCGTGACCGCAAATGCGGTCCAGACATTGTGGGATGACACTTCGAGCATGTGACGCACGACCTCGTGGAATGGAACCGACCTGCGGGGAGCGTGGCGACTGCTGCTGCGCTGTGCGCATGGCCACGCTGCGCCTGCAGGATGGCCATGCCTGGATGACGAACACGTGGTGTCTGACGCGGCAGGCCTGGCGCGTGCACGCTGACAGCTGGCGAACACTGCGGTGCCTGGCGCTGCTGCAGGCCTGCGCGGTGCTCGGCGTTAGGGGCAGCGCGCCGGCGGGTTACCGCCGCCGCGTCTGTTCGCGCAACGTATCAACAGCGGCTCAGCCGCCTCGACGCGCCCGCTCTTCGATGGCAAAGCATTCGTCCGGGCGCGGCACCGGCGGCTTGAAGGCGACCGGCACCTGGATCGTCTGCGGCACCGCCTGGCCATTGCGCGTGGCGGCCCGGAATTTCCATTCGCGCACGCGTTTTTGCGCAGCTTCGTCCAGCACCGGCTGACCGCTGCTTTGCGCGACCGAGACGTCGGTCGGGGTGCCTTCGACACCGACCACCACCCGGAGCACGGCAGTGCCGCCGATGCCGGCACAGGCCAGTTGCGGGGAGTATTCCGGCGGCGGCGTCTTCAAGGCGGCCAGTTCGGTCGGAGCCACCGCCGGCGCGGCCGGCGGCTGCGACGACTTGCCACAGCCGCTGATGCCGACGGCAATGAACAGGCCGGCGAGGGCGGTGCGAGACGGGGTCATGGGGTGGCTCCTTGATCGTAGAGCTGGGCGGCCTTGGCCGCACAGATGAAGTCGTTTTCGCTCAATCCGCCGACGTCGTGGGTGGAATAGCGCACCACCACGCGGTCGTAATGCACGCCCAGGTCGGGGTGGTGGTCTTCGCGGTGGGCGATCCACGCCAGCGCGTTGACGAAGGCCAGCGTGCGGTAATAGTCGGCAAAGCGGAACGTGCGGGTGATCGCCGTGCCCAGTTCGGCCAGCTCCCAGCCTGGCACCTGCGGCAGCAATTCGGCCAGGCGCGCTTCGCCGAGCTTGTGGTCGCTGCCCTTGCGCGGCAGGCAGTGGGCCTGTTCCAGGGGAATCAGATCGGTCATGACAGTCTCGCAGGGGGGGCGGACAGCGCGTTCACTCAGGATCACGGTGTTCCATGAGCGCAGGCGCATTGAGCGGTAGAATAACCCCATGATCCAGATATCCGACAAAGCCCAAACCTATTTCCGCAAGCTCATCGAACGCGAGGGCGTGCCCGGCATGGGCGTGCGCCTGAGTGCAGTGGACGCCGGCACCCCGCGCGCCGACGCCCGGCTCGAGTTCGCCGAACCGGCCGATCTGAGCGGCGACGAATGGGCGATCGACTGCGACGGCTTCACCTTGTATATCGTCGCCGCCAGCGTGCCCTGGGTGGATGGCGCCGAAATCGACTACGTCACCCAGTCCACCGGCAACCAGCAGCTCACCATCAAGGCGCCCAAGATCAAGGGTGAAGCGCCGGCCGACTCTGCATCGATGGTGGAGCGCGTGCGCTGGGTGGTGGAAAACGAGATCAACCCGCAGCTGGCATCGCATGGTGGCCGTGTTGCGGTGCAGGAGGTCTCGGCAGAGGGTGTCGTGCTGCTGCGCTTCGGCGGCGGTTGCCACGGCTGCGGCATGGCCGATGTGACCTTGAAGCAGGGCATCGAGAAGACCTTGATGGGGCGCGTGCCCGGCGTGATTGCGGTACGCGACGCGACCGATCACGCCACTGGCGACGCGCCATATATTCCGCGCGACAGCGCGGCCTGATTCCGCGCCACCGGTGACCACGGCCGCCGATCTGCTGCAGGCACTGCGTGCGCGCATGCCGGGCAAGCTCATCCTGGATCGGCGCACCGGGCTGCCTTACGGTTGGGCAACCTGGATGAGCAGTCGCATCGGGCCGGCGGCTGCGTTCGACGATGACCAGGTGATGGGCGTGCTGCTGGCACGGCCAGCGTCGCCTGCAGGTGCTGGCATGGCGTTGCTGTTGTCGCCGTTCCAGGCATTTCGCAGCCTGTGGTGGCAGCACTGGGAGCCGCGGCCGAAGGACCAACGGCCGCAACACTGGCTGGCGCTGCTCGCTAGCCTGTTGATCCATCTCGGTTTCATCGCACTGCTGATCTGGGTCGTCACGGTGCGCTGGGCGCCGGACGACACTAAGACCGGCGACGAATCGCGGGTGCGCATGACCTTCATTGGCGACGGAGCGGCGGAGCAGGGCGGTGGACAAGGGCAGCCCGCTGACGCGGCGCAGGCCGCCTCGGGCGATGCGGCTTTAGCGCCGCAATCCGCTGCGTCCGTTGCAACCGGCAGGCCGAGCAAAGCGAGTGCAGCACCGTCGGAGCCTGCGCCCGCCGAGCCACCAGTCGATCCTTCAAGTACTGCCCAGGCGCAGGACATCGCGCCGGAACCGGTGGCTGCCGCTGCCAGCGAACCGGTGGCGCCTGAGGTGCCACGTGTGAGCGTGCAGGTTCCGCCGGTAACGATTGAATCGCCGCTGCAGGTCACCGAAACACCGGTGGCCACGAACGACTTCGTCGTGCCGCCGCCGCCCACGATCACGGTGACTCCGCGTCCGGTTGCGCCGGCCGCGCCGCAGATCGAGGTGCGCCAGCGCGATATCCAGACCGTCACCGAACAGCCGCAACTGCGCGAATTGCAGCGTCCTGCAGCCACGGTGGCGCTGCGCGCTGCCAACGCGCCAACGGTGCGCGAGCGGGAAGTCGTCGTGCCGGACCGGCCACAGGTCGTTGCGCCGTCCGTGCGCAGTCGCGAGATCACTCCGACGGTTCGCATGCCCGATGTCGCCGTTCGAACGGCCGAACTGCCAAGCGTGCCGGACCCGGCGCCCCAGCCGGCACCAGCGGACCCAGCCCAACAGACGCCGGTGACTCCGTCGCCGTCAGCATCCGCGTCGGCGACTGCAGCGACGCAGCCATCGGCAGCTTCCACGCAGCCCAGCCAGGCGCAGGCGAATCCGGCGCGAGGCGCGCAATCCAGCAACACCGCAGCGGCGGCCGCATCCGCAACCAGGCCGGCGTCCAGCAATGCCGGTCCAGCCCCGGCAGACCGTAGCGGCGGCTGGGATACCGCGGCCAATGCGGACGACTGGAGCAAATCCGACCGTCGTCGCAGCGGCGAAGCAACAGGTGCCAACGGAACGCGCAATGGCATGTTCAACGCAGACGGCAGCGTCCACGTCGCCGCCGGAACCGGCGATGCCGGCACCGGTGCTGGCGACCGCGGGCCGCCAGGCAGCGAAACCGATACCTGGACTCGCGACCAGATCGCCCAGGGCGGCACCTGGCTCAAACGTCCGCCATACGGCTACACGCCGACCTCGCTGGACAAGTACTGGATGCCAAACCAGTCGCTGCTGCAGGAATGGGTGCGCCGCGGCCTGAAGAAGATCGAGATCCCGATCCCGGGAACGACCACCAAGATCAGCTGCGTGGTGTCGTTGCTGCAATTCGGCGGCGGCTGCGGCTTGAGCGACCCGAATCTCAACGATCAACCGGCAACCGCAAGACCGCCGCCGGATGTGCCATTCAAGCGAGAGCTGCAGGAAGACAATGGGGCTGTTAGGTAGCTAGTTGCTAGGCTTGACCTGACATAATATACAGATTATCCGCGATTGAAGCGTGCAAGCCATTGATTTCAATCGGCTTTTTCTGAACCGTCGCCGGCGCCATTCCGATCGCCAGTACCAGGCCCCCGATCACCGTAGTGACCGGGGACAGTCTGTCCCACAACGCACCCCACGCCTTTTTCGCGTCAGCTGTCTCAGCGCCCTCTGTGCGCACTAGGACCGCTAACGCCGGATCTGCCTGCGCGATTTTTATCAGCGCCATCAGGTGATCGTCTTTGATCTTGCCGCCGTGCCGCCACATGCTCACGGCCGCCTTGGTCACACCCATCTTTGCCGCCAATCCGGTTGCGTTTGGCGGATTGCACACTTTGACAGCCATGTCAATCAATTTAATTTGGGTGTTCACGTCAAATTTCTCTTGACCATTAGTTAAGTCCTACTATACAAAGCTTCCAGTCAAATTGCGTTTGACTCGCGTCCCCCCGGCTCCCCTCCGGGGTCCGCGTCAAGGGGCAGGGGAGGGGGCTTCATGGACGTCATCGCATTCGCACTGATCGGCGCTGCCGGCCTCGTGTGCAGCATTGGAACCGCCCGGCTCGTTAGCTGGATTCTGGACCGGCGAGATGCTGCGGTCCGTCGTCAATTTCGAGAGCAACAGCTGATCGCTTGCGCTGCCGCTGAGGTGCGCAATGCGTAAGGTCGTGTTGTTCCTGCGGGAAATGCCATGGCCGATGTTCTTCGGCTTCGTGTTCGGTGCACTTGCTGGTGTCTGCTTTGGCACGATCACCGCGCACGATATCAATGCGCAGATTGAGCGCGACCAGCACATCGAACAGCAGTGCATCGACGGCAACAACAACGCTTGCCGAGTGATGGAGCATCGCCGTGGCTGATCGCACATGCTCGTTCTGCGGTGACACAACCGTCTATTTTTTCCCCGGTGGGCTGTGCGTCGCATGCGCCGGCAAAGCAGCGCGCATCAAGCTCGCTGAAACGCTCAAGCAACAGAGCAACGAACTCACTGCATTCGATGCCTCCGTAGGCACGATGCACGCTGCTGCACGCCGTTCCGAAATGGCGGTTTCAAAGGTGCAGCAGCACGGCTTTTCGGCTTCGGCCGGAGGCCGAAGCCTTGGGCTTGTCCATTCTTCAACAAGTGACACGCGCCGCGTGTCGATGACTCTTGATCCGAACCATGTGCGTTCGGTACGTCTAAAAAAATCGATCATCACCGGAGCGAGGCTCCATGACCAAGAAGCCAAAAAAGGCGCATTCCGTGGCGCGTGGTACATGCTCACCACGACTTACAGAAACCGAAGTGACTGCTCTGCTCGCGACATTAGCGAGACACTTAAGCGAATCCGGGGCTTCTTCAATCGAGCTGTACGACTACGCTTCCGGAGCTACCGCCCGCGTTTCCGTTACCTATGGGTCGGTGAACTCACTAAAGCCGGCGTTCCCCACTATCACGTCTTGATCTGGATCCCGCGCGGCATCTTCATTCCCAAGGCTGATCGTCGCGGCTGGTGGCCTCACGGTCATACCAAGATGGAAAAGGCACGCAACGCGGTCGGCTATCTCGCTAAGTACGCGTCCAAATTTTGCCCCGACATGATCGCTGCGTTTCCCAAGGGATTTCGCACGCACGCAATCGGCGGCCTCGATGTTGAATCCAAGCGCGAACTACGGTGGTGGAAAGCCCCGAAGTCTGCGCGCGATGTCTTCGGCCCATTGGCCGATATCCGCAAAGCCCTAGGCGGCTACGTGGACAAACTCACCGGTGAATTCTGGCCCTCACCGTGGAAAGTCTTTTTCGACAAGGGCCAGCTAATCGCCTGGAAATTGGAGTTACCCGCATGAGCAGAATCATCATTCGCAAGGCCATCGCGCAGCAGCGCAGCGTCAAGGGCAAGAACGGCACCACCTACAACTTCAATGAGCAAAACGCCGCGCTCGAAAAGGACGGCGAGGACTTCCCGCATCCGTTCCGTGTTCGCCTCGCCGATGGTCAACCTCCTTATCCTGCCGGCGATTACGCTGTCGCGCCCGCCAGTTTCGAAATTGGCCAGTTCGGTGACCTCGTTATCGGTCGTCGTTTGCAGCTGGTCCCGATCATGCCTGCTGCCAATCCCGCAGCACCCAAGTAACCCCGCGCGTGCCGACCGTCGCTTGCGGCGGGCGGCTCGCGAAGCGAGCTAATCACCATGGAAAGCACCGTCCTCGTTGCCCACTGCAAAGCATCCGACTTCGATGCCTCAGCGCAAACCTGTGCGGCCGTTTTCTGGGGTCCCTCGTCAAGTTTCCCGCCTCCCATGGACGTGGGCGAGGGCACTGCTGTCTCAGTCGTTATCGCTGGGGCCTGGGCCATCGGATACATGATCCGGCAAGCACGTCGTGGTGTCGGAGCGTGAGGCAACACCGCAATTCCACTCAATCCAATCAAGGAAAAAATCATGTCCAAGCTCAAGACCCTGTTTACCCAGGCCGCTGCCGTCACCAGCGCTGCGCTGGTTGCTCCGATGGCGTTCGCGGGCGAGATGTCCGAAGCCGTCGGCTCCGGTGTCGACAAGACCGAACTGACCGCCATCGGCGTCATCGTCCTCTCGGTGGCCGGCATCATCCTGCTGATCCGTAGCGGCAAGAAGACGGCCAACTGATCGCGAGGGCAGGGCGGCGAAAGCCGCCCTTTTTCATTGGGGGACACAAACGATGTACGCAGGATATTTCGTCATGATTGCGCTGCTGGGAGCGTTATGGCTCGCTCTGGACAGCTAAGTTTCCTCGGCCGCGTGTTCGCCTCTGCGATCGCTCGCCGCCTCGCCTATGCACTCGTGGCTGCCATGCTTGTTCAATGTGGGTTGAACGACGCGCGTGCTGAGTGCGTTTCATTTTCTGATAACTGCACTCAGCCTCAGGCCCAATCCGGAGCCAAAGCCTGGCCCGACGCGCAGAAGCGGTGTGCTCAAGAAGTTGGACCTGCCGGCACTATTGGTCCCGTGACCACCACGCACGTATCCAACGGCGGTGGTCGCGGCTACTACACACCTAAGGCTGAGTGTTTTTTCAACGGTAACTCGCAGGGCTATGTGCAGCCTGTCTCTCCCGGCCAACTCGCGTGGTATTACGCCAGAGGCTGCGATTCCGAGCCTGATTACACGGGCGGTGGACCTTGGGGCACATACGTTGGCACCGCACGCAACGGCAGCATTGGCTGTCGTAATGGCTGTGACGGCATATGGTTCGGCAACGCTGATGACTCGATGACGTGGAAGGGCACCGGCGCCATGTGCCCGGAAAAGCCGCCGCAAACCTGCGAAGCGATGCCCGGCTATAACTGGAACGCTGCACTCAAGGTGTGTGAGCCAACCCCGCCCGAGAAGTGCCCTGATGGTCAGTCTAAGAACGCGAAGGGCACTTGCGAGCCTAACGCTTGCCCTGACGGCATGGTCCTTGGCCAGGACGGCACCTGCAAGCCGAAGGATAACGAGTGCCCTGCAGGGCAAATAAAATCGCCAACAGGCAGCTGCCTGCCTGGTGACGGCCAGTGCGCGAAAGGCGAGGTCAAAGGCCCTGACGGCACCTGTAAGAAAGACGGCGATGGTGATGGTGAGCCGGACGGCGAGGGCGAAGGCGATGGCGAGAAGAGCCAGTTTTCCGGTGGCGACAACTGTGAGAACCCACCCAGCTGCAGCGGCGACGCCATCATGTGCGGCCAGGCGCGCATTCAGTGGCGCATTGACTGCAACACCCGCAGGAACCGTAATGTTAGCGGCGGAACGTGCGCCTCGATGCCGGTCTGCACCGGTGAGAAATGCGACGCTGTCGAGTACAACTCCATGTTGTTCCAGTGGCGCAGTGCATGCGCTGCGGAGAAGTTGCTAGCCAAGGCAGGCGATGGCACCGGGTCTACGGGTCAGCCCGAATGGACCAAGGTCGGCGGCATGTCTCAGGACCCTGGTGCAGGATCAGGTGCAGGCGACACGAAGATCACCACCAACAAGATCAACGCAGATGACCTTGACCAATCCGGGTTCGGCGGCGGTCAGTGCATTGGCTTTGCCAACGGTGGCGGCGGTGCCGGCGTCTCTTCCGGATTCACTCAGACCATGGCCTCACCGCCTGCGATCTGGTGCAACTACATTGGCGCGGTCAAGGGTATTTTCATCCTGATCGGCGCTGTTTCATCTGTGATCATTCTCGCCAAGATGGGGAACAGCTAATGCCTATGATCATTGGTGCGTTGATCGCAGCGCTCATGCAAGCGTTACGCACGTATCTGCCCGGCATCGTTGGCCGTGTGCTGCTCGCATTCGGTATCGGCTTGGTCGCCAATGAAATCGCCATGCCTGCGCTCAAGTCGGTCATTCAATCCAAGCTTGCCGGCGCTGGCCCCATCATCGTTGCCTATTGGGACGCAACCGGCATTGGAATCATGGTCACCATGATTTTGTCCGCCATCCTGGCGGTGCAGTCGCATCGCATCCTCCTCAAGAAACTATCGGGTTCCTGACATGGGTCTCTATCTCGTTACTGGCCAGCCCGGCCACGGCAAAACCGCCTATGCGCTGGACAAAGCGTTCCAGTTCAAGAAAGAGGGCCGCACGATCTACGCGCATGGCGTCAAGGATCTCGACTACGAAAAAGCCGGCTTCAAGCACATCGAAGACCCCACGCAGTGGGAAGCGTTGCCTGATGGATCTGTGGTGTTACTCGATGAGTGCTACACCGTCTTTCCCAACCGCAACCCCGGTGCCAAGGTGCCTGCACACGTCGATGCCATGGCCCGCCATCGGCATCGCGGGTTCGATTTCATCCTCATCGCGCAGCAGGGTTTGCAGCTCGATCCCTTCTTGCGCGGCTTGTACGAAGAACATTGCCATGTGCGGCAAACGTCCATTTTTAAGTCGAAAACGAAGCTCAAGCGCTGGACGCAATATCAATCCAACGTGCAAGGCCACTGCTCAGACGTGCGCGATTGGGTGCGTCCCAAGTACGTGTTCGATTACTACACATCGACCACGATGGTCACCACCAAGCGCAGCGTCCCTATGTGGATTCGTTGGATTGGTGTCGGCCTGATCGTGCTGGTTGTCGTTATGTACGGCCTGAAATGGAATTACGACCGGCGCAACGCTGAGTTCGAATCAGAACGCACCAGCACCAACGGCCGCGCGTCACCGACTGCCCTGGGACGTAGTTCGGGGGCGGGCGGGGCCGCGCGCACCTATGAAACGCCCACCGACTATGCCAAGGCACACGTTGCGCGGTTCGCTACCATGCCCTGGACTGCACCCATCTACGATGGCGGTTCGCCAGCTGGTCAGCCGCAGCTTTACTGCATGTCCAGCCTCGCCGGCACCGATGCGCATGGCAATCACCGCGATGCGTCTTGTAGCTGCATGACAGAGCAGGGCACCAAGTACGAAATTAGCCAACCCGAGTGCCGCACGGTTGCCAGGAACAGCACGCCATACAACCCATATAAGCCGCCGTCCATTGCCCCCGCACCCCAGGTTGCGCCCGTGCTCCCCGTTGAGCCTGTTGTGTCGTCTGGCGCGATTACGGGCACCGTCATCAGCACGGCTCCGCGTTCGCAGGGCACCATGCCAGAGTCGCCCGGTTACAAGACCCAGAGCTATACCGGTCCAACAACGTTGCAGATGTAGCGGGTGTAGGGGCATCGCCCCTACGGATAACGCCTCACTCGCGGCCGTTGCGCCTCCGCGCCTTCGGCAACGATGATCCCTCGTCATCGCCGCCCACGCCCTCAGCCACCCACTGAAGACCCGCCTTGCGCTTCCTGCGGGTCCTCAGCTCATCGCGCAGGTAGATCACGCCTGCGGGCCGCCTGGGTGGCTTTCTGGCGCGCTCCTCGGCCATCATGGTTGTCCACTCCCTGGCGATGGTGCAGGTCAGCGACAGCCACTGCAGATCTGCAGGAGCGATTGATCTTCCTTCAGGCGTCACCAGGTAGCCGTTCTGAAACGAAAAACCGGCCCATTGGCCGGTCAGTGTTCGATTACGCATGTGCCGAGCTCCATTCGGCACGCCATCGTCGCCGCCGCGGTGTGAGTGCAGAAGCAAGCAAACCCAGCAGCCGGCGGATGCGGATTGACATAATATACAGATTATCCGCGATTGAAGCGTGCAAGCCATTGATTTCAATCGGCTTTTTCTGAACCGTCGCCGGCGCCATTCCGATCGCCAGTACCAGGCCCCCGATCACCGTAGTGACCGGGGACAGTCTGTCCCACAACGCACCCCACGCCTTTTTCGCGTCAGCTGTCTCAGCGCCCTCTGTGCGCACTAGGACCGCTAACGCCGGATCTGCCTGCGCGATTTTTATCAGCGCCATCAGGTGATCGTCTTTGATCTTGCCGCCGTGCCGCCACATGCTCACGGCCGCCTTGGTCACACCCATCTTTGCCGCCAATCCGGTTGCGTTTGGCGGATTGCACACTTTGACAGCCATGTCAATCAATTTAATTTGGGTGTTCACGTCAAATTTCTCTTGACCATTAGTTAAGTCCTACTATACAAAGCTTCCAGTCAAATTGCGTTTGACTCGCGTCCCCCCGGCTCCCCTCCGGGGTCCGCGTCAAGGGGCAGGGGAGGGGGCTTCATGGACGTCATCGCATTCGCACTGATCGGCGCTGCCGGCCTCGTGTGCAGCATTGGAACCGCCCGGCTCGTTAGCTGGATTCTGGACCGGCGAGATGCTGCGGTCCGTCGTCAATTTCGAGAGCAACAGCTGATCGCTTGCGCTGCCGCTGAGGTGCGCAATGCGTAAGGTCGTGTTGTTCCTGCGGGAAATGCCATGGCCGATGTTCTTCGGCTTCGTGTTCGGTGCACTTGCTGGTGTCTGCTTTGGCACGATCACCGCGCACGATATCAATGCGCAGATTGAGCGCGACCAGCACATCGAACAGCAGTGCATCGACGGCAACAACAACGCTTGCCGAGTGATGGAGCATCGCCGTGGCTGATCGCACATGCTCGTTCTGCGGTGACACAACCGTCTATTTTTTCCCCGGTGGGCTGTGCGTCGCATGCGCCGGCAAAGCAGCGCGCATCAAGCTCGCTGAAACGCTCAAGCAACAGAGCAACGAACTCACTGCATTCGATGCCTCCGTAGGCACGATGCACGCTGCTGCACGCCGTTCCGAAATGGCGGTTTCAAAGGTGCAGCAGCACGGCTTTTCGGCTTCGGCCGGAGGCCGAAGCCTTGGGCTTGTCCATTCTTCAACAAGTGACACGCGCCGCGTGTCGATGACTCTTGATCCGAACCATGTGCGTTCGGTACGTCTAAAAAAATCGATCATCACCGGAGCGAGGCTCCATGACCAAGAAGCCAAAAAAGGCGCATTCCGTGGCGCGTGGTACATGCTCACCACGACTTACAGAAACCGAAGTGACTGCTCTGCTCGCGACATTAGCGAGACACTTAAGCGAATCCGGGGCTTCTTCAATCGAGCTGTACGACTACGCTTCCGGAGCTACCGCCCGCGTTTCCGTTACCTATGGGTCGGTGAACTCACTAAAGCCGGCGTTCCCCACTATCACGTCTTGATCTGGATCCCGCGCGGCATCTTCATTCCCAAGGCTGATCGTCGCGGCTGGTGGCCTCACGGTCATACCAAGATGGAAAAGGCACGCAACGCGGTCGGCTATCTCGCTAAGTACGCGTCCAAATTTTGCCCCGACATGATCGCTGCGTTTCCCAAGGGATTTCGCACGCACGCAATCGGCGGCCTCGATGTTGAATCCAAGCGCGAACTACGGTGGTGGAAAGCCCCGAAGTCTGCGCGCGATGTCTTCGGCCCATTGGCCGATATCCGCAAAGCCCTAGGCGGCTACGTGGACAAACTCACCGGTGAATTCTGGCCCTCACCGTGGAAAGTCTTTTTCGACAAGGGCCAGCTAATCGCCTGGAAATTGGAGTTACCCGCATGAGCAGAATCATCATTCGCAAGGCCATCGCGCAGCAGCGCAGCGTCAAGGGCAAGAACGGCACCACCTACAACTTCAATGAGCAAAACGCCGCGCTCGAAAAGGACGGCGAGGACTTCCCGCATCCGTTCCGTGTTCGCCTCGCCGATGGTCAACCTCCTTATCCTGCCGGCGATTACGCTGTCGCGCCCGCCAGTTTCGAAATTGGCCAGTTCGGTGACCTCGTTATCGGTCGTCGTTTGCAGCTGGTCCCGATCATGCCTGCTGCCAATCCCGCAGCACCCAAGTAACCCCGCGCGTGCCGACCGTCGCTTGCGGCGGGCGGCTCGCGAAGCGAGCTAATCACCATGGAAAGCACCGTCCTCGTTGCCCACTGCAAAGCATCCGACTTCGATGCCTCAGCGCAAACCTGTGCGGCCGTTTTCTGGGGTCCCTCGTCAAGTTTCCCGCCTCCCATGGACGTGGGCGAGGGCACTGCTGTCTCAGTCGTTATCGCTGGGGCCTGGGCCATCGGATACATGATCCGGCAAGCACGTCGTGGTGTCGGAGCGTGAGGCAACACCGCAATTCCACTCAATCCAATCAAGGAAAAAATCATGTCCAAGCTCAAGACCCTGTTTACCCAGGCCGCTGCCGTCACCAGCGCTGCGCTGGTTGCTCCGATGGCGTTCGCGGGCGAGATGTCCGAAGCCGTCGGCTCCGGTGTCGACAAGACCGAACTGACCGCCATCGGCGTCATCGTCCTCTCGGTGGCCGGCATCATCCTGCTGATCCGTAGCGGCAAGAAGACGGCCAACTGATCGCGAGGGCAGGGCGGCGAAAGCCGCCCTTTTTCATTGGGGGACACAAACGATGTACGCAGGATATTTCGTCATGATTGCGCTGCTGGGAGCGTTATGGCTCGCTCTGGACAGCTAAGTTTCCTCGGCCGCGTGTTCGCCTCTGCGATCGCTCGCCGCCTCGCCTATGCACTCGTGGCTGCCATGCTTGTTCAATGTGGGTTGAACGACGCGCGTGCTGAGTGCGTTTCATTTTCTGATAACTGCACTCAGCCTCAGGCCCAATCCGGAGCCAAAGCCTGGCCCGACGCGCAGAAGCGGTGTGCTCAAGAAGTTGGACCTGCCGGCACTATTGGTCCCGTGACCACCACGCACGTATCCAACGGCGGTGGTCGCGGCTACTACACACCTAAGGCTGAGTGTTTTTTCAACGGTAACTCGCAGGGCTATGTGCAGCCTGTCTCTCCCGGCCAACTCGCGTGGTATTACGCCAGAGGCTGCGATTCCGAGCCTGATTACACGGGCGGTGGACCTTGGGGCACATACGTTGGCACCGCACGCAACGGCAGCATTGGCTGTCGTAATGGCTGTGACGGCATATGGTTCGGCAACGCTGATGACTCGATGACGTGGAAGGGCACCGGCGCCATGTGCCCGGAAAAGCCGCCGCAAACCTGCGAAGCGATGCCCGGCTATAACTGGAACGCTGCACTCAAGGTGTGTGAGCCAACCCCGCCCGAGAAGTGCCCTGATGGTCAGTCTAAGAACGCGAAGGGCACTTGCGAGCCTAACGCTTGCCCTGACGGCATGGTCCTTGGCCAGGACGGCACCTGCAAGCCGAAGGATAACGAGTGCCCTGCAGGGCAAATAAAATCGCCAACAGGCAGCTGCCTGCCTGGTGACGGCCAGTGCGCGAAAGGCGAGGTCAAAGGCCCTGACGGCACCTGTAAGAAAGACGGCGATGGTGATGGTGAGCCGGACGGCGAGGGCGAAGGCGATGGCGAGAAGAGCCAGTTTTCCGGTGGCGACAACTGTGAGAACCCACCCAGCTGCAGCGGCGACGCCATCATGTGCGGCCAGGCGCGCATTCAGTGGCGCATTGACTGCAACACCCGCAGGAACCGTAATGTTAGCGGCGGAACGTGCGCCTCGATGCCGGTCTGCACCGGTGAGAAATGCGACGCTGTCGAGTACAACTCCATGTTGTTCCAGTGGCGCAGTGCATGCGCTGCGGAGAAGTTGCTAGCCAAGGCAGGCGATGGCACCGGGTCTACGGGTCAGCCCGAATGGACCAAGGTCGGCGGCATGTCTCAGGACCCTGGTGCAGGATCAGGTGCAGGCGACACGAAGATCACCACCAACAAGATCAACGCAGATGACCTTGACCAATCCGGGTTCGGCGGCGGTCAGTGCATTGGCTTTGCCAACGGTGGCGGCGGTGCCGGCGTCTCTTCCGGATTCACTCAGACCATGGCCTCACCGCCTGCGATCTGGTGCAACTACATTGGCGCGGTCAAGGGTATTTTCATCCTGATCGGCGCTGTTTCATCTGTGATCATTCTCGCCAAGATGGGGAACAGCTAATGCCTATGATCATTGGTGCGTTGATCGCAGCGCTCATGCAAGCGTTACGCACGTATCTGCCCGGCATCGTTGGCCGTGTGCTGCTCGCATTCGGTATCGGCTTGGTCGCCAATGAAATCGCCATGCCTGCGCTCAAGTCGGTCATTCAATCCAAGCTTGCCGGCGCTGGCCCCATCATCGTTGCCTATTGGGACGCAACCGGCATTGGAATCATGGTCACCATGATTTTGTCCGCCATCCTGGCGGTGCAGTCGCATCGCATCCTCCTCAAGAAACTATCGGGTTCCTGACATGGGTCTCTATCTCGTTACTGGCCAGCCCGGCCACGGCAAAACCGCCTATGCGCTGGACAAAGCGTTCCAGTTCAAGAAAGAGGGCCGCACGATCTACGCGCATGGCGTCAAGGATCTCGACTACGAAAAAGCCGGCTTCAAGCACATCGAAGACCCCACGCAGTGGGAAGCGTTGCCTGATGGATCTGTGGTGTTACTCGATGAGTGCTACACCGTCTTTCCCAACCGCAACCCCGGTGCCAAGGTGCCTGCACACGTCGATGCCATGGCCCGCCATCGGCATCGCGGGTTCGATTTCATCCTCATCGCGCAGCAGGGTTTGCAGCTCGATCCCTTCTTGCGCGGCTTGTACGAAGAACATTGCCATGTGCGGCAAACGTCCATTTTTAAGTCGAAAACGAAGCTCAAGCGCTGGACGCAATATCAATCCAACGTGCAAGGCCACTGCTCAGACGTGCGCGATTGGGTGCGTCCCAAGTACGTGTTCGATTACTACACATCGACCACGATGGTCACCACCAAGCGCAGCGTCCCTATGTGGATTCGTTGGATTGGTGTCGGCCTGATCGTGCTGGTTGTCGTTATGTACGGCCTGAAATGGAATTACGACCGGCGCAACGCTGAGTTCGAATCAGAACGCACCAGCACCAACGGCCGCGCGTCACCGACTGCCCTGGGACGTAGTTCGGGGGCGGGCGGGGCCGCGCGCACCTATGAAACGCCCACCGACTATGCCAAGGCACACGTTGCGCGGTTCGCTACCATGCCCTGGACTGCACCCATCTACGATGGCGGTTCGCCAGCTGGTCAGCCGCAGCTTTACTGCATGTCCAGCCTCGCCGGCACCGATGCGCATGGCAATCACCGCGATGCGTCTTGTAGCTGCATGACAGAGCAGGGCACCAAGTACGAAATTAGCCAACCCGAGTGCCGCACGGTTGCCAGGAACAGCACGCCATACAACCCATATAAGCCGCCGTCCATTGCCCCCGCACCCCAGGTTGCGCCCGTGCTCCCCGTTGAGCCTGTTGTGTCGTCTGGCGCGATTACGGGCAGCGTCATCAGCACGGCTCCGCGTTCGCAGGGCACCATGCCAGAGTCGCCCGGTTACAAGACCCAGAGCTATACCGGTCCAACAACGTTGCAGATGTAGCGGGTGTAGGGGCATCGCCCCTACGGATAACGCCTCACTCGCGGCCGTTGCGCCTCCGCGCCTTCGGCAACGATGATCCCTCGTCATCGCCGCCCACGCCCTCAGCCACCCACTGAAGACCCGCCTTGCGCTTCCTGCGGGTCCTCAGCTCATCGCGCAGGTAGATCACGCCTGCGGGCCGCCTGGGTGGCTTTCTGGCGCGCTCCTCGGCCATCATGGTTGTCCACTCCCTGGCGATGGTGCAGGTCAGCGACAGCCACTGCAGATCTGCAGGAGCGATTGATCTTCCTTCAGGCGTCACCAGGTAGCCGTTCTGAAACGAAAAACCGGCCCATTGGCCGGTCAGTGTTCGATTACGCATGTGCCGAGCTCCATTCGGCACGCCATCGTCGCCGCCGCGGTGTGAGTGCAGAAGCAAGCAAACCCAGCAGCCGGCGGATGCGGATTGACATAATATACATTATGCGAAATATCGTATCGGGCGATGCGGGCGCGGCTGCGCTGGATCTGGCTTTGGTGTTGAGCGCAGCAATTTCTAACCAACAGCCTCATGGGCACCGCACTCTTTGATGGTCCACCGACGCACTCTGAGTATCCATTTAACGCAGTCAAGGGGGTCTATAGTTCCGGGAACGCAGTAATGAGTGCCTGGTTTTCCCAGTCGCGCACTCTGGGGGGCGAACAATTGAAGGTGGCCCGGCGTTTGGCGTCCTTGCTTGCCGCTGCCTGTCACGGGTTTTGGGCTCTATGGCCCGCGCAGCTGCTGAGGCAGATCGCTTAACGTAAATGGCGGGCCTGATCGACCTTGCCCAGCGCATGCTTTCCGGTGGCGCCAACCCGGTTCCGAAATTCCCCGCGCTCCTGCTGGTGCTGTCGCCCCCTGCGCTTCCAGTCACACGTTCAACGTCGCCAGTTGCTGATCCAGGCGTTCGTTGCGGGCGAAGGCCCGTTGAGCTGACGATGCAGGCGATTGCCTACGAAGATACGTGCCGTCGCTCAAATCCGATGAGGACCTTTGGGGTAACTGCGGAACCAGTCCTGCTCGAACTGCGAGGTCAAGTAAGGCCGCACAAACGCCGACTGTGTGAGGTCCCGCAACCGCTCCTCATGTTGAGGGTCGGCAGGGATTCGTGAGAAAAACAGCCGAATCGGCTCTAACACCATGATTCAACGAGGAAACACCCCTCGACGTCAGGCAGTTCGTGGATTACAGACCTAGGCTTGATCGACCCAGAAGCCGCGTGACACAGGCATTCCTGGAGTACTGCTCAGGAAGGCTCCGACCGTCGCCTGATCCATTGCAGTAGTTCCTCGTGCGGGATCGTACGTCCAGCGTCGACGTCGGCCATACCCTCGCGGGTCCGCCGATCCTTCTCTTCCTCGGTCAATTCCGGAAGGAGTGCTAGTAGCTTGTCTTCAGGGCTCAGAGGCCGATGAGCTGCGCTCAAGTTGGCTTGATTCTCGTGAATATGGGCAGGATCTGGGGATCATCCAAGCCCGCCGGCAAAGGCAGCGATACGTCATGGACCGCCAAGTCGATGATTACGTCCAAATCTGAGCATAAGGGCTGTATGGCGGTGGTCACCAGACGAGCCGCCCGCTCGGCGAAAGCCAGGTCGACCACCAGCCAGATCAGCAGACCGGGAGGCTGTTCGACGCCCCCTGACGAGTTAGTTTCCAGGAGATACGCCGACGAGACGAAGTCGGCGTGCTCAAGGCTGCCGCTGATGGCCGGAGCGAGCCAAGCCGGTGCGGCCTGGGCAGGTCTCACCGCGAACTCCGCCGGCGCCAGCCGTTCCACCCTGGCCAGAAAGCCCGTATCCAACAATGTCGCAACCTCTTCCGGGTACAGGACAACGCCACCGTCGTTGGGATTGAGCATCAACGTCGCGCCGCGAGTACCGGTTAGCAGCTCACGGCCTGATACTCCCAGAATTCTGACAGCAGCCGAGCTGGCCGCCTGCGCCTTGTCGAGCGAGGTAAAGAAAGGGATCGCATCGAAACCGTCAGGATGGCGGAACTGGACCAGTCGCAGTGTCAGAGCGTCGTCCGAGACGGGCGCATGTACGTACACGATCGCATCCATCAGTCGCTTGAAGAATGCGCGTTCCTCGGCTGCACTGTCGCGGGCCCGTTCAAAGGAAGCCTCCAGCGCTGTCTCCGCAGACGTAGTCCCTCTTCCACGCGGCCTGCTCGATTGCTTCATGGTCAGATGCGATGAGGGCCAAGCGGGTACCCGGAGAACCAATCCGCCTCGATCTCGCTGCTCAGGTAGGGTCGCACGAAGGCCGACTGGGTCAGCGCTCGCAGCCGCTGTTCGTGCTCAGCAATCGCCTCGATGTCGCTGACGGTTGGATAGTGCCGCAGCAGTCGACATGCCTCTTGCCGCACCTCTTTGGGCACGGCTTGGCTGGCCGCTAGCTGCCTGAGGAATGCGCCCGCCTGCAGCACATTGCGGGTTCGCTCAGATGGCATCGTCATGACATCAAGAATGACTAGTACTAAGGAATGCTTAGCTTATCGCGTTTGTCGCCGGCCAGCGCACGGTGCAACTATGGACCTTGCGATTCCTGTGTTAATGTAATACAATCAATAACTTACTTCGCATAACGTCGCTTATGTAAAGCCGCGGCGTGGCCGGTATGGTGAGTCTGGTGTCTGAGTGGCTCCGCCCTCGATTGGTGTCTTGCTCACGTTGCGGCTAGCCCGCGCCGGACGCTCCAGCACTGATAGCCTTCAGTTCCGCGAGCATGATGGGCGCAGGCTTGGTAGGTTTCGAGAATCAACCCGGCACGCTTGAGGGGCACCGATGACGCAGCAAACGGATGACTCAGAGAGCGATCCTGCTCAGGCCAAGAAGAATGCTCAGGCGAATTTCGATCGAATGCTTACTGGCATTCCGATGGAAATCCAAGACAGAGAAGCCAGCTTGGCCAGTCGGCTGGCCGCCTTGCCTGGAAGCCCGATAAAAAAGCTGCGCGCCTTGCACAAGGAAATGGAGATCCTGTCCGCTGCGATGGCTCCCTATGTCGCATGCAGTGCGGGGTGCTCGGCATGTTGCCACTACCCGGTGCACCTTTATCCCGTTGAGGCCGAGCTTATTGAGAAGCGCTCCTCGCATTCTCGATTGCCGAAGTCGCTTCCTAGTGCCGACTTCCATGGTTCGCCCTGCCCCTTCCTCATCCAGGAACAATGCTCGATCTACGAGGACCGTCCAATGGTTTGCCGCCAGCATGTTGCGTTGACCAACACGGCGTACTGGTGCGATCCGGTCAGATCGGGCGAAATCACTTTGCCAATGGCCCAACTCTCCAAAGTTCAAGAAGCTTTTCATGAGCTCGTAGCAAAAGATGGCCGCACGACCCCCATGGACATTAGACAGATCTTTGCGGTACCCGGCGAAAGCTCCTAGGCATGGGAGTGCCTGAAAACTTGACCCGACAGCGCCCTTTTATGCGAGATATGCGCGCAACGGGAATGTCAGGACTGATGGAACCGCGCTTCTTGCGTACGCCCACCGTAGCCATAGGCCGAGGCGCGCGCATCGTGGACATGTACATAGCTTGTCGGGTGCACGGGGCCTAACAGGCGCTCAAAGCAGGCGAATACCTCGGCAAGATTCTCTGCCTTCTCCGCTTTGGTGTTGGTCTCATCCGTCACGATGATCTCCAGCGAGAAGCTTGAGACGCCAATCTCGCTCAGCGTCTTTCCTCCGATCAGCCAATCTTCAGGGCGGATATACGTGATGATCGTCGCGATCAGGCCCGCCTTCTTTCCTAGAATCCGGCTGGTCAGATCGCTCACCTGGGTAGATATCTTCGCGGTCAGCGCGGGAGACGAAGATGCAGAGACTTTGATGTTGATCAGAGGCATGAAGGAGCACGTGTGAAGCCGAGAGGCTAGTTGATGGCGATGACCACTTTGCCGATGGGCCTTCCATGTTCCATGCGCGCAAACGCGGCAGCAGCTTCAGCAAAAGGAAAGATGGTGTCGATAACCGGCACGATGGCGTGATCGTCGATGAAGCGGATAAGGGCTTGGGTCATTCTCTTGGACCCCACTACCACTCCGGTGAGCGACTTTCCGCCGATGAGTGAGAATGGATCGATGCTCAATGCAAATCCGCCAGCGACACCACCGATGGTCACGACTCGGCCGCCGGGGCGCAGACTTCGCAGCGAGCGAGCAATCGTGCCGGCTCCACCGATATCCATCACCAGGTCTACGCCGCCGGTGGTGTGGAGCACTGTTTCGTCCCAGTTGGGGTCGGTGTTGTAGTTGATGGTGGACTGTGCCCCTAATGCCACCATGTGCGCGATGCCCTCTTCTCTCCCAGAGAGCACTGTGACGCGCAAACCCGCGGCAAGCGCAAGCTGGACCGCCCAAGTAGACACGCCGCCGGTGCCCTGAATCAGCACATGAGCACCGTCGGGCAGCGCGCCCAACTCAAATAACGCGTGCCAGGCAGTGACTCCTGCACACGCGATCGTAGAGGCTTGCTCCCATGACAAAGTGCGTGGCGCGTGCACCAACGCGCTTTGATCGACCACCAGATGTGTCGTCAGCACACCGTCGATGTTGCCACCCAGCGACATGGACAGCGCTTCGTCACTGGGAAATCCTTCGATCCACAGCGGAAAGAAGATGGGGAGAACGGCATCACCGATGGAGAACTCGGTGACCGCCGGACCTGTAGTGACTACTTGTCCGGCGGCATCCGACAATGGGATGCGGGCTTCACCGGCTCCCATCTGGCCGTGGGCGACGAGTAAGTCACGGTAGTTGAGCGAGGCGGCCTTGACGGCCAGCAAGACTTGGTTATCACCCAAGGACGGGTGCGGAACCTCGATTCTGTGAAGGCTTTGTGGCCCCTGTCCACGGATGACGCGGTAGGCGTGCATGAGGCTCATTCGGCGAGTTTGGTGAGAGGCGGCGACCGAGATGGTGCAATGGCACATCGCATTTTTTGATGGCGCCACTAATGAACAATGTGGGCCGGATAGCCAATCGAGCTGAGTGCTTGCTTTATCAGCTCAAGCGGTCGGCGGGTTTCGAGGCCGATGCGGCGTTGGTCCGGCATGAACTGCGCCCGCATCGAAGGGTCTACGCTCATCAACGCACGTCGAATGGGCGCCACACATGCGCTGCAGGCCATGGCGGGGATATGTAGTCGATGCATGCTTTGCTGCTCCGAGCCGGGCGGACAGCCAGCCTCAGGCTTCCTACTGTGGGAACGTCAATGCCCGTTCGTCGGGCTCGCCAAATCGTCCAGAATCGGACATTCCGGGCGGTTGTCGCCATGGCATCGACTGGCCAGGTCGCGCAGCGTTCGCTGCATGGCCTGCATCTCGGTAATCTTGATCTGCAGATCGTCGATGTGGCCCTGGGCCAGTTTCTTGACCTGGGCGCTGGCTCGCCGGTCATCGCTCCACAAGCCTAAGAGCGATTGGATTTGTTTGATGGAGAATCCCAGGTTGCGGGCACGACGAATGAACCGAAGCCTGTGCACATCGGCATCGGTGTAAAGGCGATAGCCCGCAAAGGTGCGACTAGCCGGAGGGATCAGATCGATCCCTTCATAGTGGCGAATCATCTTGGCGCTGACCTCGCTAAGCGCGGCGGCTTCGCCAATGTTATGCAATCCGGCTTCGCGCGCGTCGGCCAGTTCGGGTCGCAGTGCCTTGGAGCTGCGTCTGGTTGCCATCATGCCTCTCCCACATCGATCTTGGTTGGCTGCCAACGGCGCAACAGCAGCGTGTTGGCAATCACGCTCACACTGGACAAGGCCATCGCTGCGCCAGCGATGACCGGATCAAGCAAGCCCAAGGCCGCCAGAGGAATCCCGACCACGTTGTAACCGAAAGCCCAGAACAGGTTCTGATGGATCTTGCGGGTCGTGCGGCGGGAAATGTCGATGGCATCGGCGATGAGACCCGGCTCAGCGCGCATTAGGGTAACCCCAGCGGCATGCATCGCCACATCGGTACCGGTTCCCATGGCCACCCCCAAGTTGGCGGCAGCCAGCGCTGGCGCATCGTTGACACCGTCGCCGACCATGGCCACCGGTGCCACCTGAGCCAATTCAGCGACCAACGCGGCTTTCTGCTCAGGCAATACATTGGCGCGCACCTCTTGGATGCCCAGCACCTTGGCCACCGAGGCGGCCGCGCCGGGGTTGTCGCCAGAAATCATGACGGTGCGCAAACCCAGCGTGTGCAGCCGTTGAACAGCCGCGGCTGCACCCAGACGCGGCGGATCCTCAAAAGCCAGTATCCCGAGCAACTGCGGATGATCGGTGCCCTGCTCTGCCAGCCAGGACACCGTGTGGCCGGTCTGGCTGAGTAGTTCGGCCCGGGTCTGCAATGCCGTGAGCACGACGCCATGCTCAAGCATCATGCGGGTACTGCCCAGCAACAGGTTCCTGCCATCCACCTTGCCGGTAATGCCGCGGCCAGGCACCGCCTGCACGTCGCGTGCAAGCGGAATGGCGCGCTGGCCCATCACGCTCAGTACGGCCTTGGCTAAGGGATGCTCGCTGCCTTGCTGCAGGGCCGCCGCCAACGGCAACAGATCGGCCGCATGGCCACGGGTGGCAATCTCTTCGGTCAGTACAGGACGTCCTTGGGTCAACGTGCCTGTCTTGTCGAAGGCCACCACCTTTACGGTACGTGCCACTTCCAGCGCCTCGGCATCCTTGACCAGAATGCCCGCTCGGGCGGCCACGCCGGTGCCGGCCATGATCGCGGTCGGGGTCGCCAACCCCAGCGCGCACGGGCATGCGATGACCAGCACCGCTACCGCGCTCAGGATCGCCTGGTTCCAATCACCCGTTGCCAGACCCCAGCCGAGCAGCGTGAGCAAAGCCAGGCCGATCACTACCGGCACGAAGATCGCGCTCACCCGATCCACGGTTCGCTGGATAGGTGCCTTCTTGGCCTGTGCATCCTCCACGAGGCGAATGATCCGAGACAAGGCGGTCTCGGCGCCGATGGCCAGTGTGCGCACCAGGATGCGGCCTTCACCATTGATGGCCCCACCGGTGATGCGATCGCCCTCCCCGCGCGCCACGGGCATGGATTCCCCGGTGATCAAGGACTCATCGACATGCGTGCGGCCCTCCGCGATCACGCCGTCCACGGGGATGCGCTCGCCTGGCCGCACACTGACAATGTCCGAGACGGCAACCTCGTGAATGGCAACCTCGCGCTCTTGTCCGTCCTGATACACGCGTGCGGTGGCTGGCCGCAGTGCTTGCAAGGCCCGGATCGCTTGCGTGGTCTGTTGCTTGGCGCGGGCCTCTAACCACTTGCCCAGCAGGATCAAGGTAATGATGACCGCCGAGGTCTCGAAGTACAGCGCGGCATCGCCGTGGTGTCCGGCATCATTGAACAAGTGATAGACACTCAATCCATAACCGGCGCTGGTCCCCAAAGCGACCAGCAGATCCATGTTGCCCGTGCCGGCGCGCAGTGCATGCCATCCGGCGCGATAAAAGCGCGCACCGATCCAGAACTGCACCGGCGTTGCGAGCAAGAACTGCATCCAGCCCGGCAGCATCCAGTGCTGACCTGCGACCCATCCCAGCATCGGGACGACCAATGGCAGTGAGAGGGCCGCAGCGATCAGCAGTTTAAGGGTGTCACCACTGAGCGCCTGGCGCGCCGGCGCTGTATCGATCTTGCCTTCCAGTGTCTGCGGTTCGACCGCGCGATAACCCGCTGCGCTGACGGCGGCGACCAGGGATGTGACCTCCACCAGTGACGTGGCCCGTATGCGCGCACGCTCGGTGGCCAGATTGACCGACACCTCCATCACGCCCGGCACAGCACGCAGCGCACGCTCTACCCGTGCCACACATGAAGCGCAGGTCATCCCTTCGATGATCAGATCCCGCTCCTGGCTGGCAACCTCATAACCGGCCTGCTTCACCGCCGCGATCAAGGCGGGCAACGCGGCTGCCGGCGCGGTTACCTCGGCCACTTCTGTTGCCAGATTGATCGACGCATCGCTCACGCCGGTAACGGCCCGCAAGCTGCGCTCTACCCGGCCTACACATGAGGCGCATGTCATGCCGGCGACACTGAAGCGATGGGTGGCCGCAGGCACCGGTTGCGGCAAGGTGAGCGTTAAGTCCATGGAGTAAGGGCCAATAGGAACGAGCAGGTAGCCTGAGCCTTCCCATGATGGGAAGGTCAACAACACGGGACGGTTCTCCACTCAACTCGCCTGTCGTTTGACCTTCCCACCGTGGGAAGGCTCATCGTGACAGCGTCGGCAAACCGCCGATGCTTTTGGAGGGTTGTCCATGAATCTCGTTGTTGAAGGTATGACCTGTGGTCACTGTGTCCGAACGGTGACCCAAGCCATTCAGGCCCTTGACCCCCACGCCCAGGTGGACGTCGATCTGGGCAGTGGCATGATCAAGATCGAGGGCCTGCTTGCCGTAGAACAGGCGGTTGAGGCTATCCAGCGGCAAGGCTATGTGATCGCCGCCGTGCTCCCTTCTGAGGCTGGCACGCCGGCCGCCCCGGCCGCATCCTCCTGCTGCGGCGGATGCCACAGCTGAGTCCGCGCGAGGGCTTGATCCTGATCAATGCCAGTCAGCCCCAAGAGGGCTAGACTGGCCATCATGAGAGCTCGCACGTCCCCTACCCTGATCTGCCCAGCGTCCACAGGCGCTGCTTCGGGCGTGTGGGAGCTGTCATGGTGAAGCTGCTGAGGCGATGGCGGCGCCCCCGTTCTCGTGCCCGACTGGCATGGCTGGGACTGTGGGCGCTGCTGCTGCAGCAACTGGCGCTGGTGGCTTACGCCTGTCCGCTGGAATCGGTGGAAGCTGGACAAGCGACCCTGATGGTCGGTTGCGAAGAGATGTCCGCGCCGGATCCCGATGCTCCGGCGTTGTGCGACCAGCATTGCCAGCGCGATCACATCGCCACGGCCGATGCGAAGGCCCCTCAAGTGCCTTACCAGCCCGCGCTGGCCGCCTTCGCGCTCGTGCAGGCTCTGTTGCCACCGGTACACGCGCAGTTCTATCGGGATGTTCCGGTGTGCGTGTCCGATCCGCCTCCCCTGCAGCGCTTCTGTAGCCTGCTGATTTAAGACCCCTCCTGGATTGACCCGTGCTCGTGCTGCATGCGTTGCAGCGCGCTCGTTGTCGTTTGTCCGGAGGTCTTATGGAGATGTCTTTCTTCTTGCGTGCAAGGCGCAGGATGGCGTGTGGATTCGTGTTTGCCTTGGCGCTCAGTGGTCCTGTGGTGGCGGCATCGCCCGCTATCCCGATCAGCTACACAGAAGCCCTACAACGGGCGCTTGCTAACGCCCCAACCCTGCAGGTGCGTCGATCCCAGATCGATGCCAGTACCGAAGAAGCCGCGCGTGCTGGCGCGCTGCCCGACCCACGTTTGATCGTGGGGCTGGCGAACTGGCCTGTCAGCGGACCCGATGCCTTCAGCCTGCGGGCCGATGAGATGACCACCCAGCAAGTCGGTCTGATGCAGGAGTTTCCTGCGCGTGCGAAACGACGTGCCGAGCACGCGCTGGCGCAAGCGACGCTGGCGCAAGCGCGCTCACTGTCGATGGCCGAACAGCAGATGGTGGCCCAAGCGGCCGCGCTGGCCTGGATCGAGCTGTGGAGTACGCAGCAAGCCGTAGATGCGTTGGAAGGTTTGCGCGAGCCGGCACGCATAGCCGAGCGTGCGGCGCGTGCTCGCTTGGCAGGTGGCACGGCCGGGGCCAGTGACGTGCTTGCCGCCCAGGCCGTCCTACTGCAGTTGGACAATCGCCTGGAGCAGGTACATGCGGAGCACGCCGCGGCGCAGGCCGGCCTGGCGCGGTGGTTAGGTATTGCACCAGAGGCGATCTTGGCCAGTGGTGCGGCACCGGATTTTTCGCAGTTGCCATTGGAGCCCACCCAACTGCTGGCCAAACTGGACCAGCACTCGCCACTACTGGGCTGGGAGGCACGCCAGAGCTTAGCCCAGGCCCAGGTGGATGCGGCCGTGGCCGAAACCCGCCCGGATTGGAGTGTGGAGCTCACCTACGGACGTCGCGAGCGCGCACCCGACGGCATGGCGCGCAGCGACATGCTTATGGTGGAAGTGGGTGTGGGCCTGCCGCTGTTCCAGAAGAACCGCCAAGCACGAGGCATCGCGGCACGGCGGGCCGAGCTGGAGGCAGTGTCCGCAGAGCGCGATGAGGCCCGGCGCATCCAAGCCGAGTCGGTGCAACGCGCGATAGCGCGATGGCGCGGGTTAACCGGCCAATTGGAGCGTCAGAACACGCAGAGCCTGCCTTTGGCGCGCGATCGCGCGCGCACGGCGTTGGCCGCCTACGGCGCCGGTGCCGACCTGCAGCCGTGGCTGGAAGCGCGGCGCGATGAGATCGAATTGAAACTGGAGAACGCCCGTCTGCTGGGCGAACAGGGCCGTGCCTGGGCGGCACTGGCCTATCTGCTTCCCCATGAGGAGAACACGCCATGAGCCCGACCAAGACGCGTCTCACACAGCTCGCCGTGGCCCTCGGGTTGCTGGCGCTCGGCTTTGCCGGCGGCTACGCCAGGATGACTCGAACCTCTGATACCACCCCGCCCACCGGCACGAGCGGCGCAGATCAAGCACGCAAGGTGCTGTACTGGTACGACCCCATGGCGCCGGAGCAGCGATTCGACAAGCCGGGCAAATCTCCGTTCATGGATATGGAGTTGCTGCCCAAATACGCAGATGAGGCCATGGGGGGCGGAACGCAGATCGATCCGCGCCTGCAGCAGAACGTGGGCATACGCACTCAGGAAGTGACGGTAGAGTCACTAGGGACTGCCGTACGCGTGCCGGGCACACTGACGTGGGATCTGACCCAGGAAACCCTGGTCAGTGCGCGCATGGAAGGCTTGATCACCCACGTGCAGGTAAAGGCGCCGTTTACCGAGGTTCGTCGTGGTCAAGCGCTGGCCACCGTGCAGGCCCCGGCATGGAACGCGGCCATCGCCGAAGCACATGCCCTGAGCCAAGCTCAGTCCGCGGGTGCGCGTGAGCTACAGGGTGCGGCGCAACAACGGTTGCGTTCGTTGGGTGTTCCTTCTGGCGCCTCGGCCAGAAGTGGCGTCGTGCTTGGCGCAGACCACAGTGGTGTCGTGACCGAGATCCTGGCACGCGAGGGGCAGACGGTGATGCCCGGTACGCCACTGTTCAAGATCAATGGGCTGGACACGCTGTGGCTGGAGGCCTCGGTGCCCCAGGCAGCGCTGGGCACCTTGCGGCCGGGGACCTCAGTGCAGGCCACGGTCAGTGCCTGGCCGGCAGAGCGCTTTGCCGGACAGATCCATGCGTTGCTTCCCCAGGTCGACATGGCTAGTCGCACGCAGCGGGCGCGAATTGTGCTGCGCAACCCGCAGCGTCGGCTGGTGCCGGGCATGTTCGCCGAGGTTCTGGTGCAGCCCGATGCCGAGCAGGCCCTGCCAGTCGTTCCCACGGAGGCGCTGATCGCCACCGGGCGGGACAGCCGGGTCATCGTGCAGGATCCGGACGGGAGCTTTCGGCCAGTGCGGGTGAGTGTCGGACGTAGCGTGCAAGGGCGCACGCAGATCGTGGCAGGCTTGGCCGGTGGTGAACGCGTGGTCGTCTCGGGTCAGTTCCTGCTCGACTCTGAAGCCAGTCTCTCCGGTGCGTTGGAGCGCCTGGGCGCTGCACAACCGACAAGCCCTGCCAGCGCATCAGGTGTGCACGAGCGCCATGACGCCGGGCACGACCCTCGCACTGTCGTGCCGTCACCGTCCAGACAGCCTGCGCCTGTCGCGCCAGGGACCTCCACCTCTACGCCGCCGCGCTGCCCTGTGCAGTATTGGTATGACCCGATGGTGCCGGAGAAGCATTTCGACAAGCCGGGCAAGTCACCGTTCATGGATATGCAGTTGGTACCCAAGTTCGGCCCCGCCGCAGCCGCTGATTGCCAGGCAAGCGACGTCATGTCCGAAGCGATGGAGGGCACGCCATGATCGCGCGCCTGATCCATGCTTGCATCGCCAATCGCGTGCTGGTGCTGGTTGCCGCCGCGCTGCTGGCGGTGGTCGGTATCTGGTCGGTAAAGAACACGCCGCTGGATGCGCTGCCGGACCTGTCCGATACCCAGGTCATCATCCGCACGCAATGGGCGGGGCAAACCCCGCGCATCATCGAAGACCAGGTGACCTACCCGTTGGCCACCACGATGTTGTCCGTCCCGGGCGTGAAGGCGGTACGCGGCTTCTCCTTCTTCGGTGATTCGTTCGTCTACATCCTGTTTGACGATGCCACTGATCTGTACTGGGCTCGCTCTCGAGTGCTCGAGTACTTGAGCCAGGTGCGCGATCGACTTCCACCGAATGTGAATCCGGCGCTGGGTCCTGATGCGACAGGACTGGGCTGGATCTACCAGTACGCGCTGGTGGATCGGACCGGTCAACGTGATGTGGGGCAGCTGCGTGCGTTGCAAGACTGGTTTCTTCGTTATGAGCTAAAAACCGTACCGGACGTGGCTGAAGTAGCCAGTGTGGGCGGTGCGGTGCGCGCTTGGCAGATCCAGCCGGATCCGCAGGCGTTGGCGGCCCGTGGACTGACGGTGGCCGAGCTCATCGAGGCGGTGGATGCGGCCAACGGCGCTACCGGGGGCTCCGTGATCGAACAAGGCGAAGCCGAACTGATGGTGCGTAGCGAAGGCTACCTGCGCACACAGGAGGCATTCGAACAGGTGCCGGTAACCAGCAACGACGGCATCCCCGTCTTGCTCGGCGAGGTGGCCACGATCAGTCGGGGGCCGGTCTTCCGTCGTGGTATCGCAGAGTTGGATGGTCAAGGTGAGGTGGCCGGCGGCGTGATCGTCCTGCGGACCGGCAAGGATGCCTTGGGGGCCATTCGGAACGTCAAAGCGCGACTGCAGGCGTTGCAATCCAGCTTGCCCGAGGGCGTGGAAGTGGTGCCGGTGTACGACCGCTCCGAGCTGATCCAGGATGCGGTACGCAACCTCACCCACAAGCTTGGCGAAGAGTTCCTGGTCGTAGCGCTGGTATGCCTGCTGTTCCTGTGGCACCTACGCTCGGCGTTGGTGGCCGTCATCACCCTACCCTTGGGTATCCTGGCGGCCTTCATCGTGATGCACGCCCAGGGGATCTCCGCCAACTTGCTGTCATTAGGCGGCATTGCCATCGCCATTGGTGCGATGGTCGATGCAGCGGTGGTGATGATCGAAAATGCACACAAGCATCTGGAGCACTGGCGGGAGGAGCAGGGCCGGGAACCTCAGGGTGAGGAGCGCTGGCAGTTGATGGCCCGCTCGGCGGCCGAGGTCGGACCGGCCCTGTTCGCCAGCTTGCTGGTCATCACCCTGTCTTTCGTGCCGGTTTTTGCCCTGCAGGCGCAAGAAGGGCGATTGTTCTCGCCCTTGGCCTACACCAAGACCTACGCGATGGCCGCCGCAGCAGGGTTGTCGGTGACCTTAATCCCGGTCTTGATGGGCTACCTGATCCGCGGCCACATCCGCCCGGAACAGCAGAACCCCATCAATCGCATCCTGATCGCTGGCTATCGGCCCATCCTGCTGTGGGTCCTCAAACATCCCGGTGTCACCTTGCTGCTCAGCGGCCTGCTGCTAGTGCTCACCTTGATCCCCTTTAGCCGGTTGGGCAGTGAGTTCATGCCGCCCTTGGAAGAAGGCAGCCTGTTGTACATGCCCACGGCCCTGCCCGGCCTGTCCGCCGACAAGGCCCGTCAGTTGCTCCAGCTCTCGGGCCGGATGATCAAGACCGTACCGGAGGTTGAGCACGTGTTCGGCAAGGCGGGCCGTGCCGAAAGTGCGACCGATCCGGCCCCGATCGAAATGTTTGAGACCACCGTGACCTTCAAGCCGCGGGATCAATGGCGCCCGGGCATGACCCCTCAGAAGCTGCGCCAGGAGTTGGACGCAGCGGTCAAGATTCCCGGTCTGACCAACCTATGGGTCCCGCCCATTCGCAATCGCATCGATATGTTGGCCACCGGCATCAAGAGCCCGATTGGGATCAAGGTCTCCGGACCGGATGTGGAGCAGATCGAGCGCCTGAGCCAGCAGATCGAGCAGGTGGCCAAGACCGTGCCCGGCGTGAGTTCGGCACTGGCCGAACGCGTCACGGGTGGGCGCTATGTCGATGTACAGGTGCGTCCGGAAATCGCTGCACGTTACGGATTCACTCAAGGCCAACTCCAGCAACTGATTGCCACGGTCGTTGGCGGCGATCCAATCGGGGAAACGATCGAGGGGCGCGAACGCTATCCCATCGTCTTGCGCTACCCCCGTGGCCAGCGTGACTCGTTGCAGGCCTTGCAGGATCTGCCGCTGATCGCGCCAGGCGGTGTGCAACTGACCATGAGCCAGGTGGCGGAGCTGTCAATCAGCCCAGGCCCGCCGATGCTCAAGAGCGATAACGGCCGGTTGGTGGGCTACATCTACGTGGATGTGGCCGATCGCGACTTGGGATCGGTGGTCCAGGACCTGCAAGCCGCGGTGCAGACTCAGGTGAGTTTGCCTGCCGGCTATGGTCTGGCCTGGTCGGGGCAGTACGAGTATCTGCAACGGGCATTGGCACGCCTGCAATGGGTGGTGCCCGCGGCGTTGGCGATCATCTTCCTGGTCATCTGGATGGTGTTTCGCCGGCTTAGCGATGTATCCATCATCCTGCTCAGCTTGCCCTTGGCGTTGGTGGGCGGTTTCTGGTTGATCTGGGGGCTGGGCCATGCGATTTCGGTGGCCAGCATGATCGGATTCATCGCCCTGGGCGGCGTTGCGGCTGAGTTCGGCGTCATCATGCTGCTGTACCTGCGTCATGCCTGGGAGCAGCGCTTGGCCAGCGGTGCGCCGGAAGATGTGTCTACCCTGCAAGAGGCTATCTACGAAGGTGCCGTGCAACGGGTGCGCCCGAAGGCGATGACGGTAGCCGTCATCCTGGCCGGGTTGTTTCCGCTTTTCGTCGGTGCCGGTGCCGGCTCGGAGGTCATGCAACGTATCGCCGCGCCGATGCTGGGTGGCATGCTCACCGCACCGGTGCTCTCCATGGTGGTGATTCCCGCAGCGTTCTATCTGGTGCGGCGACGTGGATTGCGCGCGGCGCGGGGCGACCAATGAGAGACAGACTGAGCACTTGAGGTCCGTCCCCACAAAAAGACGCCAGTCATGGAAGAAGTCATGACTGGCGTCAAAGGGGAGAGTACCGCCTACGTGCTTACTTATCAGTGCCCGGCGTGCGGGGAAATCTCAAAGCTCAGCGACGCCCGATCCGACACAAAATCCAACCCTTTTCTTGTAGAGGGCATCATGTGATTGGTGTGGATGTACCAGGTCTTGGCGGTGGTCACCTGGAAACTGGCTTGGCCCTGGGCATCGGTGCGCAGGAGCGTAGCGCTACCGTGCCCGCCCTTGACCGGTGCGTCAGCGCGATGGCCGACGTACACGCGCAGGTTGGGCACTGGCGTGCCCTGCTGCAGCACCTGGAAAGACAGCTGTTCGCCGACCTTCACGCTTCCAGGATTGCGGGCCAAGCGGATCTCCAACGGATAGCCCAGCGAGGCAGCGAAGTCGTCGGTCAGTTTTGTGCCCACCTGTCCAATGGCACGGGCATGCTTGGTATAGCTATAGGTGACCCCTTTGGGGAACTTGCTTGCATCATAGGTGGCCAGCGTATCGGGCAAGTCTTCCAGCTCCAGGTACTTGCCGAACTCGCTGGCCGTACGGGTACTGGTGGAAGCCATCGTCGAGACACCCAGCAGATGGGTGCCCTCGCCCGCCGGATGCACGGTGAGCTGGCTTTGCTTGCCGACCTCTTTCCAACTGGCCAAGTCCGGGGCAGCCTTAGCGCCGCTCTGACTCAGCGAAACGTCCTGTAGACGCGTTCGGGGGACTGCACCTGCACTTTCATCGAAGGTGCCATTGTTCACCAACGCGGTGTTCGCCTCGCCCGCTGCGGTACCGGGCTTGGAGAAAGCGACAAACAGGTCGTGCGCGCCGGCGCTGCCGGCCACGGCGAACAGCAGTAGTGCGGCGGATAGTTGCATGTTTCTCATGATGTGTAGCTCCTTGGGATCGTGGCTTACCAGTGGTAACCAAAGCGGACATTCCAGCGACGACCCAGCAAGTCGTACGTCATGGTGTCGGTGTTGGCGTTGGGGTTGTTCTGCACGAACGGCGCCTTCTTATCGAGCAGGTTTTCAACGCCGGCGGAGATGTCCCATTTCTTCTTGATGCCGTAGCTCAGTTGCAGGTTGTGGTACACCACGCTGGACACATGCGAGCCGATCGTGCCGGGCACGGCGATGATGTCGTCAGCGCTGCCGATGTACTGCGCCGAATAGACGCCGGTCCAACGGTTTTTGCCCATGCGCAGTGAGCCCAAGCCACGCCACTGGGTGTAGCTACCCAAGCCGCTGGTGATCTTGCCGGCGTACTCAATGGTGGTAGCACCGGCGAAGGGAGTGACGTCATAACGCTCGAGATACGAAGCGTCCAGACTCGCGCTGGCCTGCCAGCCGGCCACATCGAACTGATATAGCACGCCGATATCCACGCCTTCGGATTCCTCGCTGGCCGCATTGACCTGCTGGGACGAGAGGTAGTTGACCTCACCGGTGACCGGATCACGGGTAAAGTTGGCCGGTGAGCAGAACGGATGGGCCAAGTTCGGCGTGGTGTAGCACGCACGCAGCTTGACCGACCCTTCAATGCTACGGATCGCGTTCTCGATGCGGATACGGTAGTAATCGGCCGTGAGCGTCAGTCCCGGCGCAAACCCTGGGGTCCACACAAAGCCTGCCGTGAAGGTTCGCGCATCTTCAGGCTTGAGGTCGGGATTGCCGCCTGTCGTGGTGAGGATAGTGTTGCCCAACTGACGAAAGTTGGTCGGCACGCCCGCGGCTTGGCAGTTGGCCCGAATGACCGAGTCGGCCGGTAACGTGCTCCAGTTGCTGCACGGGTCCAGCGTAGTCAGGCTGCCTTGACCGATGCCACCGAACAACTCCGGAATGCTGGGGATACGAAAAGCCGTTGCGTAGTTGAGACGAATCTTGAGGGGTTCGGCCACCTGCCAATCCAGCCCCACCTTGTAGTTGGTGTCACTGCCGAACAGGTCGTAGTCGGAGTAGCGGCCGGCCAGGTTCAGGGTTGCGTAGTCCACCAACGGGACGTCCTGCAGCAGCGGGACGGCAAACTCGACAAAGGCTTCCTTTGCCGAGTACTCACCTTCGATCGGATCCTGACGCACGATGTTGGCGCTGCCGTTGACTACCAGCGGATCTGGGTACAGCCATCCCCGTTCCTTGCGAAACTCCACGCCCGAGGCAAACGCAACGCTACCGGCAGGCAGATCGAACAAGGCACCGGAGACCGTGCCGCTCACCCCTTGCTGGCTATTGCCACCGGATCCACGCTGGGTAAACAGGATGTAATCCAGCACTTCGGGAGTCAGGTTGCCGTAGCCCAGGTAGTTGCCGCACGGAATAGCCGCCCCTGGTGTGTTGCTGCACAGGCTGGTGTTGAGAGTGTTCTCTACCCGATCCAGGTTGGCGATGTTGGTCGAGCTGTCTGTGGCCGAATTGCGCCCCCAGTTCAACGCCACATTCCATGCCCAGTTATCGCCCCACTGCCCTTCCAGCCCTAGCACGGTGCGGAACGTATCGACCTCTTGCTCGGTGATGCGCGCTCCAGCCTCTTCCAACCGACGGCGCTCCAAGGTCAGGTTTTGGCCGGTGGGGTTGGTCGGATTCGTGGCGGCAATCCGGATCGTGCGATAGACGCCCAGGGTGTTGGGCGAGGCACGCTGGTTGGACTGGCGATTGGTCGCCATCAGTTCGGTGAAAAGGCGCGTGTTCTCAGTCAGGTCGAACTGGCCAAAGCCACTAAGCCCAATGCGTTTGATCGGGCTGACGGCATTGAGCAGCAGGTTGTAGTTGTAGTTGTGCTTGGCGGGATCGTAGAGCTCGTAAGAGCGCGGATCTCCATTGGGATCCTGATTGAAGTTGACTACCCGCCCATCGGCCAAGCGTGCACGACCGCCGATGGTGGATGAGTTGCCCACGCACTGCAGCGTGCCCGCCACTACGCCCAGCGGGCACGGCGCGCGCGAGGCCATGGTGATGGTGCCACTTTCGGCATAAGTCAGGGCGCCAGACATTGAGCTGCGCTCGCCGGTGGTACCGAAGGCCAGGTTGAAGGAGCCGATCTCGCCATCACCCTGGAAAGTCTGACCGTTCCGGGTGGATAGCTCCACGCCATCCATTTCCTTGCGCGTGATGATGTTCACCACGCCGGCTACGGCATCGGCACCGTAGATGGCAGATGCGCCGTCCTTCAGGATTTCGATGCGATCAACTAGGGCCAAGGGCACCACGTTGAGATCCACCGAGTTGTTGGCGCCGGTACCACCGTTGACTACGCGTCGGCCGTTGAGCAGCACCAAAGTGCGGTTAACGCCCAAGCCACGCAGGTTGATCTGGGTGGTGCCGTTACCGTTTCCCGTCCAAAAGTTGTTGGATTGCGAGCCGGCTGCACCGGCCGATGCAGGCAAGCGCTGGAGCAGCGTCTCTACCGACACAGCACCGGAGCTCTGGATAGTCTCGGCATCGATGACCGTGGTGGGTCCCACACCGGACATCTGAGCGCGTTTGATGTGACTGCCGGTCACTTGGACCGCATCAAAGGTGGTGGGTGAAGCGGTCGACGGCGCAGAGGCGTCGGCGCCACCGGAGAGGGAGGCGCTGTAGGCATCCGGACCGGCTTGCCCTACACCGGAGGACGGTGCGTTGCGCGCCGGCTTCGGCGTGTTGGCTCCTTCTCGCACGATCGCCAGCGCGCCGCTTTGATCACGCTTGACCGTCAGTCCCGTGCCGGCGAGCACGCGGTTCAGCGCTGCATCCTGGGACATGTCCCCGCGTGCGCCTGCGGTGCGTCGATCACGAACGTCTTCGCTCAAGTAGACCAGACGAACGCCCGATTGCCGGGCATAAGCTTCCAGCGCGACTTTCAGGTCCCCTTCGGGAATATCAAAACTGCTCGTTTGTGCAGCGGCGGAGGCCGCGATGACCAGACCACACATGACAGCCAACGCTGTCCTCGCCACTTTCGTACGTGCCATGCATTTTCCCCAGGTCGGCGCGAATCGGCCTGATATCTGTGACGAGAGGACGGCACGCTTCCGGTATGAAATATTTCAGATTGATGTCTGTGGGCGTCTCACTGCGGCTGGGAGACGCGAATCTGATCCCCCTGCGTCTCGACGCGCAGGTTGAAGCCCGTGGCCAGCAGACGTGCGAAGGCATCGACACCTGTGGCATCGAAGCTGCCGCCCACACGCATGTGGGCCGTTTCCGGATCCATCAGCACCAACTGCTTGTCGTTGTAGCGATTGAACTGGGCCGCCACATCCGCCAGCGTGGTTTGATCGAACTCCAGGGTTCCATGGCGCCAGCTCAAGGACCGGCGCACTTTGTCCTGAGCGTTTACCGCCACCAGCGTGCCCGCCGGCTTGCTGTACAGCAGTCCCCCGCCTCGCACTATCACCGGCGGCCGGCCGGGCTTGGCCACCATCGGCTCGACGCGCACCTTGCCCTCCAGCACCGCCACTTCCAGGCGCTCGCGCTCTTGCCTGACGGAGAACTTCGTTCCCAAGACCACCACCTTGTGGTCGCCGGCATGGATCACAAACGGATGCGCAGGGTCTGGCTTTACGTCGAAAAAGGCTTCGCCTTTGTCCAGCCATACATGGCGCAGCGAGGGATCCACCTGCGCGCGGAGCTCGGTGTGCGTATTCAGTTCCACCCGCGAACCGTCCGACAAGGCCACGACTTCCCGTCCCCCAACCTCGGTGGTGTAGCGAGTACCCGGCCCCCACCAGGGCATGTTCAGCAGTACGGCCAGCATTGCCACCGCCGCGGCCGCTGACCAACGCACCGGTGAGGCCCAACGCCGCGTGCGGGGTGATTGCACGCCGCGCACGGCCGCCAGTCGATCGGCTCGATCCCAGACCGACTTCAAACGAAGCCAGGCCACACGATGGGCCGTATCCTGCCCCAACCAAGCATCAAGCTGCCTCTGGTCCTGCGCGGTCCACTGCGAAGATTGGGCGCGATTGATCCACTGCGCAGCAACTTGTTCGATGTCGTTGTGCGGGCTCATGGGTGCGAACGTTCCTTGTTGAAGCGCCGGGCCGGGCGCTGAATCTTGCCGGTACCGCCAAGCATGAAGTCCGCCAATGCGCGCATGCCCAACAACGTCTGGCGCTCCACCGTATCTTCGGCAATCCTCAGGCGGCTGGCCACTTCGCGTTGGCTCAAGCCGTAGATCTTGCGAAGCTCGACGATCTGCCGGCATTTGGCGGGCAGTTTCTGCAAGCCTTGCTGGAGGCGCCGTAACTCATCGCGTGCACCCAGATGCCGCTCCGGCGTCACCTCATCGCTCTGCATCACCGCCTGCTCGACATCGGCCATGGCTTCAATGGACACGATGCGTGAGCGGCGGATGCGATCAATGAGCAAGTTGCGTACGGTGGTCATGACAAAAGGTTTGGCCTGCGACGGCAGACCCCGACGCGCGGCTTCATATATGCGTGTGTAAGCCTCCTGCCGAAGATCAGGAATCTCGCTGTCCTCATGCCCATGCCGGCGCAGAAAGGCGTGGATCAAGCCTTCCAGCGGCAAGACATGGGCGATGAACCACTCATCCAGTGCGGTGGTCACCAGGGTACTCGCTGATTCATCGGGCAGGCTCAAGCACGTCCATTCACTAGGACGAGCGCGGTCAGGAAATCCGGTACACCGCAGCACCCGCCGGCCTGCTGGGCCGGCGGGTGCTGGGATCAGATCTTGAAGTCGTCGTACGCCACCTGGCTGTCGGGTACCCCCAGCCTGCTCAGTAGCTCTCGGGTGGCCTTGAGCATGGCCGGCGGTCCGCACAGGTAAAACTCGCAATCAGCCAGGGCCTGATGGGCTTTGAGCAGACGATCATGGGCCACTTCGTGAACCAGACCCCGCAAGAGGGCATCGTCGTTCTGCGCCTCATCCGAGAGCACCAGATGCCAGGTAAAGTTCGGGTGCTGCCCGGCCAATTGCTCCATCTCCTCGATGTAAGGCGCCTCCTTAAGGCTGCGTGCGCCATACCAGAAGTGGATCCGCTCACCGCCCTGCCCCGCCAACAGCGTCCGAATCATCGCGCGCAGCGGCGCCATGCCAGCGCCGCCGCCGATGAACACTTTCTCCCGCCCGTGGGGTTTGAGCGCGAAGTCGCCGAAGGGGCCGCTGAAAGAAACCCGATCCCCCGGGGAGAGCGTGTACAGGTAGGTCGATCCCCTGCCCGGCGGTTGCCGCTTCTTGTCCGATCTGCCGGGACTGAAGCGCGCCAGCAACGTCAGACGACCCTGCGCCTGATCAATGGGCAAGGCCAAGGAGTAGGCCCGGCGTACCGGCTCGCGATTGACCAGCTTTTCCGGCAGATCCACGCCGGCCCAATCCTGATGGTGGTGTTCGGGTCGCACCAACTTGTGAACAGGCACGTCGTAATCGGGCACGTGCACCTGCAGGTAAGCACCGGGTTGATACTCCGGTCCGGCAGCCTCGTCGGGCTTGAGCACGATCTCGCGCAGGAACGGGGTCACCGCCGTAACCTGCTCCACGGTAGCCGCATACTCGGTCCATAGGCTTGCCCCGCCGGCCACCTCGACATCGGTGTCTTCCGTCACGGCCAGGTTGCAGGCCAGGCGATAGCCCATCTTGACCTTGCTGGCGCCCAGGTGGGCGCGATCGGCCGCGGTGGCTTTGGGCGCCGCGCCGCGGAAGCGCACCTCGCACAGGCCACAGCTCTGCCCTCCTCCACAGTTGGACGGCAGTTGCACGCCCTCGCGTGCCAGCGCGACGTAGACGTTGTCGCCTGCCGACGCCCGTACGGTGCGCAGCCGTGTCCCGTCCGGACCGAATACCGACAACTCGCGGGCCGGACGCCAGCGGCGCGGCACGAACTCGCTCCAGTGGAAGCTGGCAAACAGCAGCCAGATGCCGGTCAGGGCCAACCACAGACCGCCGATCGCTGCGGTGACCACCAACGGGTTGTTGAAGTTCTTGCGCCCGGTGTAGTCCATGATGTGCAACATCCAGAACACATCGAACAGACGCCAGGTCTTGTTGCGGTGGTAGAGCACTTCGCCCGTCTGGGCAGACAGGTACACCGTGGTGTCCTGCGTGTCATCGGTGTCCACACGCCACAGACGCCCCTCGTGATCGCGCACCTCCCCGCTCCACTCCAACAGGCGCGGCGCTTTCAGCGTGCCCGGTCCGGTGTAGGAGGCCTGAGCCAGGCGGGTGGCCCAGGCCGAATCCAAGGGGATCGGCTGGCCCGTAACGGCGTTGGCCAAGGTGACACCTTGCGCATCGGCCAATTGGTACACCGGCGTGTCCAACAGCCAGCCAGAACTCACGCGGCTGATTTTCTTGTTGCCACCCAGAAAGCTGGCCGGCGATCGGGCGTTGGCGGGCCAGTCATGCGCGGCATGCGCGTGGGCCTGGAACTGATGGCCCTGCACCTGATCGTGGTCCAACCAGCTCATCATCACGCCACTGGCCATCCAAAGCAGCAACTGCAGGCCGATGATCAAGCCGACCCATTTGTGCAGCGTTCTCATCCAGGGCGTCATGCTGCGGCCCTCCTGCGGAAGCTGTAGAACAACAGCCAGGCGCCACTGAGCACGAACACCAGTCCGACCGCCGAGGCCACGCGCAACAGAGTGTTGTTGACGTCCGAGCGCGCCTCGTAGTCCATGATGTGGAACATCCACAGGAAATCGAACCAACGCCACAGGCTGTGCCGCCGCGCCAGCAACTCGCCGCTATAGGGCGAGAAGTACAACGTCGTTTCACCGGCATCGGCGTAGTGCACGGCCCACATGGGAACCGGGCGGGTGGCGACTTCCTGCGGCGCCTGCGTCACCCATTCAACCCGGGCTACCGGCGCTTGGCCCTGGTACACCGCCTTGGCCAGCGCGATCGCCATCTGCTGATCGCCCGGCGAGAGCACATGGCCGGTCGTAGCGTCGAGCAGGTAAATCTTGTCGTGGGCATGGATTTCATAGACATCCCGCTCTAGCAGGCGCTTGAGCTTGACCTGGGTCATGCCCGAGTAGCGGCGCTGCAACTCCTCACCTGACAAGTGCGTGGGTGCGACCAGCGGTTGCTGATGCGCATGGGCCAGGTGATCGCCATGGATGATGTCCAAGGAAATGACCGTCATGTACACGCCGCTGATCATCCACAGCAGCGCTTGCACGCCGATGATCAGGCCAATCCATTTGTGGGCCTTACGCGCCCAGAAAGCCGATTTCATAGTGATCTCGTTCGACAGGAAGACGACACCTGCCCCCGTCACACGGACGGGGGCAGGTGAAGCGGGCCTTACCAGTGGTAACCCACGCGTGCATACCAACGACGACCCAGCAGGTCATACGTCATCGTGTCGGTATTGGCGTCGGTGTAGCTCTGGATGAACGGGGCTTTCTTGTCGTACAGGTTGTCGATGCCGAAGGACACATCGAAGGTCTTGTTCGGTGCGTACTTGAGCTGGACATTGTGGTAGGTCACGCTGGGGGCATGATCGCCAATGTCGCCGGGGCTGGCGTTGATGTCATCCGCCTTGCCGATGTACTGCAAGCTGTAAGAGCCGGACCAGGCTTCGCGCTCCATCGTCAGCGAGGTCAAGGCGCGCCAGTGAGTAAAGCTGCCACGGCCACCGGTGATCTTGCCGGCGTACTCGATCACCTCCGCGCCCGGGAACGGCCGCACGTCGTACTGGTCCAGATAGGACACATCCACACTCAAAGTCGAATCGAACCCAGCGACCGCGAACTCGTACAGACCACCCAGGTCGATGCCCCGTACCCGCTCGTTGGCCGCATTGACCGGCTGGGACGACAGGAAGTCCACTTCACCGGTGATCGGGTTGCGGGTGAAGTTGTCATTGCCGCAGAACGGATGCGCCAAGCCCGGGGTGTTGTAGCAGATCGACAGCTTGGTTGAGCCATCGATACGCTGGATGGCGTTGTCGATCTTGATGTTGAAGTAGTCCACCGTCAGCGTCAGCCCTGGCAGGAAGCGCGGGGTCCAGACCGCGCCCACGGTCAAGGACTTGGCATCTTCCGGCTCCAGGTCAGGATTACCGCCGGAGGTGGTCAGGATCGTGTTGCCCGGCTGCACGTAGCCCGCCGGTACGCCGTACGCCTGGCAGTTCTGACGCACTACCGAATCAGCCGGCAAGCTGCTCCAGCCGCTACAGGGATCGGTCGTGGTCAGGTTGCCCTCGGCCACGCCACCAAACAGCTCGGGGATGTTAGGGATGCGGAAAGCCGTGGCGTAGTTGGCGCGCACCTTCAAGGACGGCACGATCTGCCAATCCAGGCCCACCTTGTAGTTCACGTCTTCGCCGAACAGATCGTAGTCGGAGTAACGCACCGCGGCATTGAGCGTCAGGCTCTCGGCGATCACGCTGTCCTGCAACAGCGGCACGGCAAACTCGGCGAAGGCTTCCTTGGCCGTGTACTCACCGGCGATCGGATCCTGTTGGTTCGTGTTGGCAATGCCCAGCACCGTCAGCGGATCAGGATCGCGCCAACCACGCTCCTTGCGAACCTCGATGCCGGAGGCAAAGCCCACCCAACCGGCCGGCATCTCGAATAGCTGGCCGCTGATGTTGGCGGTGAAGCTTTTCTGGTCATTACCGCCGTTATCGCGCGTCCTGAACAGGATGTAGTTGAGCACCTCGGGGGTCAGGTCGCCGTAGCCGAGATAGTCACCGCAGGGGATCGCCGCGCCGGGCGTGTTGCTGCACACCGCGGTATTGAGCGTGTCATCCACCCGGTCCAGGTTGGCCACATTGGTCGAGCCATCCACACCGGTGTTGCGCCCCCAGTTCAGCGCGGCCGACCAGTCCCAGTTCATGCCCAACTGGCCTTCAATGCCCGCGACCACGCGGAAGGTATTGGTTTCCTGGAAGAACTCGCGCGGGCCGGCCTCTTCCAGACGGCGGCGCTGCAGCAGCAGGTCTTGGCCGGTCGGGTTGGTCGGGTGGCTGGCCGCGATGTTGATCGGGCGATAGACACCCAGGCTGCCGGGCGTGGCCAACTGGTCGGACTGGCGGTTGGTGAACATCAACTCGGTGAACACGCGCGTGGTTTCATTCACCGTGCTGTCGCCGAACAGGCTGAAGCTCAAACGCTTGATCGGATTGACGGCATTGAGATAGGGATTGCCGTTGTAGTTATGTTTGGCCGCCGAATACGGTTCATAGAAATCCCCGTCACCATTGGGATCCTGATTGAAGTTCACGCGCGAGCCGTCGGCTAGCAATGCGCGCCCACCGATGGTGGCCGAACTGCCCACACATTCGAGTTGCCCGTCGACCTCACCCAAGCCGCACGGTGCGCGTGAGGCCATGTTGACCGTGCCGGTCTCCGAGTAGTTGATGCCGGCCATCAACGAACCGCGGTCTGACGTAATACCCCAGGCGAAATCGAACGACTTTTCTTCGCCATCACTTTCGAAGGTCTGTCCGTACCGCACTGCCGCCTCGGCACCGTCGTAGTTCTTCTTGGTGATGATGTTCACCACGCCCGCCACGGCATCGGCACCGTAGATGGCTGAGGCACCGTCCTTGAGGACCTCGATCCGCTCGATCAGCGCTACCGGGATGATGTTCAGGTCCACCGAGCTGTTGGCACCGGTGCCACCATTGACCACACGACGACCATTGAGCAGAACCAGCGTGCGGTTAATGCCCAGGCCGCGCAGATTGACCTGAGTAGTGCCGTAGCCGTTCTCGGCCCAGTAGGCATTGGACTGGCTGCCGGCAAAGCCGGCCGAGGCCGGCAGGCGCTGCAGCAGCGTCTCCACCGAAGTGGCGCCGGAGCGCTCGATGGCTTCGGCATCCACCACGCTGACCGGACCAACACCGGAGAGCTGCAGTCGCTTGATATGGCTGCCGGTGACCTGGACGGTGTCCAGCGTCTTGGCCGACTCGCTCGTGGCGCCCTGTTCAGCCTGCTGAGCCAGAGCCACCGTGGAAAAACCGGCGCACAGAAGGGCACCGACGGATACCGCCAAAGGATTGCGCTTGAAGTACATGGGTTCTCTCTCCCCCGAAGGGCAATGCATGCGTATGACCCTGGTGCCCCAGACGTGGGGGCCTATGCGACATCAGGGCGTGCGTAGACGTCGCCAATCAATGGCGACCAAGCAGCATTAGCCGATGGGAGGTCGGAACAGCCGGGATACCTGTCGTCGCAGCGGCGGCAACTCAGGCGTAGGTAGGTAGGTGCTCGTCAGGGCGTGCTGGGCGGCAAAGATGACCGGCACACGCCCGGCGAAGAAGGTGAGCACACAGCTGCAGTCGCAGGAGGTGGTGCTGCAGTCGCACTGATGATCGTTCTGATCACCCTGCCCGGCTTGCTTGCCACCGGGACGAATTTTGTTGCAATCGTTACTAATCTTGGCGCGTTCATTGACACGCGCGCCGCCGTGCACCGAGTGGGTGCCATTCACCGCACCTGGGGGAGGAATATGCCGCACGGCCATCCGCGTGGTGGCCTGCGCGCTCAGGATCCCATCCGCGCAGAGCACGAGGATCAGGAACATACGCAGTAGCACACGAAGCGACGACATGAGCGTGTGGCGAACCCGCAGGTTGTCTATACCACAGCAATAGCACGAGGAAATTCTTAGTGTCAACTGCTTATGCAGCACAGCATCGAAAGTGGTTGGACTGGTTGTATAGACATGTAATGCTTGGCCCATGGACGAACCCAAGCCGCACTACCAGAAGCTCAAGCACTTCATCCTGCGTCACATCACCAACGGCGACTGGCCCGCGCGCAGTCGCGTCCCCAGCGAGAACGAACTGACGGCCAAGTTCGGCTTGTCTCGCATGACAGTGAATCGAGCGCTGCGCGAGTTGACCGATGCCGGCGTGCTGACCCGAGTGCAAGGCGTGGGCACGTTCGTCGCCGGGCCCAAGGCCGAATCGGCGATGTTCGAGGTGCGCAACATTCGCGAAGAGATTCAGTCCCGCGGCCAGACACACTCGGTCCAGGTATTGATCTGCGAGACGGTCGAGGCGCGCTCCAGTGTGACGACCAACTTCGGCCTGACACCGGGCACGGAGCTGTTCCACAGCCGCCTGCTCCACCACAGCGATGACAAGCCCGTGCAGTTGGAGGATCGCTTTGTGCAACCCAGCGTGGCGCCGGATTACCTGGACATCGATTTCCACACCGAGATTCCGCATCAGTACTTGATGCGCGTTGCGCCGCTGGAGCGCGCCGAACATGTGATTGAAGCCGAGACGGCCAGCAAGCGTCTGGCTGCGCAACTGAAGATCAACGAAGGCGATCCGTTGCTGGTGCTGACCCGACGTACGTGGTCGCGCGGACAGGTGGCCAGCTTTGTGCGGCTGATTCACCCGGCATCTCGTTACCGCTTTGTGGGCACCTTCCAGGTTGGCGCCCCCCTGACCCCTTGAGGATTTGATGGATACCTTGGAACGCTCCGCTTCCCCTGCGCGCACCGTTCGCGCTCCGATCGGCACCCAGCTGCACTGCAAGAGCTGGCTGACTGAAGCGGCCTACCGCATGATCCAGAACAATCTGGACCCCGATGTTGCCGAGCGCCCGGAAGACCTGGTGGTCTACGGCGGCATCGGTCGTGCTGCGCGCGACTGGAAAAGCTTTGACCGCATCTTGGAAACGTTGCGATCGCTTGAGAACGATGAGTCCTTGCTGGTCCAGTCGGGCAAGCCCGTCGGTGTTTTCCGCACACACCCCGATGCGCCACGCGTGCTGATCGCAAACTCCAACCTCGTCCCCCATTGGGCGACGTGGGAGCACTTCAACGAGCTCGATAAGAAGGGCTTGATGATGTACGGCCAGATGACGGCCGGCAGTTGGATCTACATCGGCAGCCAGGGCATCGTCCAGGGCACGTACGAGACCTTCGTGGAGTTGGGGCGCCAGCACTACGGTGGCAACTGGCAGAACAAGTGGATCCTTACCGCCGGCTTGGGCGGTATGGGTGGTGCGCAGGCGTTGGCGGCGACCTTGGCCGGGGCCAGCAGCATCGTGATCGAGTGCCAGGAGTCGCGAATCGATTTTCGCATTCGCACGCGCTATGTCGATCACAAGGCAACCTCCATCGAGCAGGCCTTGCAGATCATTGAAAGTAGTCCAGTCCCCGTGTCGGTGGGATTGCTGGGCAATGCGGCCGAACTGCTGCCGCAGTTCGTCGCCCTTGCACGTAGTGGCGGCGCCCGCCCCCATGCGGTGACCGATCAGACCTCGGCGCACGATCTGATCAATGGCTATCTGCCCGCCGGATGGACCCTCTCACAGTGGGAGCAGGCCCGCAGCGGTGACGATGGTCAGCGACGCGAGCTGGCGCAGGCTGCCGCGGCCTCGTGTGCCACGCATGTGCGCGCGATGCTCGATTTCCACGCCATGGGCGTGCCGACGATCGATTACGGCAACAACATCCGCCAGGTGGCGCTGGATCAGGGCGTGGACAATGCTTTTGCCTTCCCCGGCTTCGTGCCCGCCTGTATCCGTCCGCTGTTCTGCCGCGGCATGGGCCCGTTCCGATGGGTGGCCCTGAGCGGGGATCCAGAAGACATCTACAAGACCGATGCTAAGGTCAAGGAACTGTTTCCTGACAACACGCATCTTCACCACTGGTTGGACCAGGCCCGCGAGCGCATTGCCTTCCAAGGTCTGCCCGCACGGATCTGCTGGTTGGGCTTGGGCGAGCGCCACAAGGCCGCGCTGGCCTTCAACGAAATGGTGCGCAATGGCGAGCTCAAAGCACCGATCGTCATCGGACGCGATCATCTGGACTGCGGCTCGGTAGCCAGCCCCAACCGTGAAACCGAAGGCATGCGCGATGGCTCCGATGCGGTCTCGGATTGGCCGCTACTCAACGCGCTGCTGGCTGCCAGTGGCGGTGCGACCTGGGTGAGCCTGCATCATGGCGGCGGCGTCGGGATGGGCTTCTCGCAACACTCAGGCGTGGTCATCGTGTGCGATGGCACCGAGCAAGCCGATCGCCGGCTGGCGCGTGTGTTGTGGAACGACCCGGCAACGGGCGTGATGCGCCACGCCGACGCGGGCTACGAGCAGGCACTGGCCTGTGCCCGTGAGCATGGCCTGACCTTGCCGGCCATTCTGGAGTGAATCGCATGCTTACTCTGACACCGGGCCAGCTGACGTTGGCCCAACTGCGGCAGATCGCGCACGGGACTGATCCCATCGCCTTGGACGCAGATTGCTGGGACAACGTCCGCGCCTCTTCGCAGGCCGTGCAGGCCATCGTGGCCGCCGGCGAGCCGGCCTATGGCATCAACACCGGCTTTGGCAAGCTGGCCAAAGTCCATATCCCGCGCGAGCAACTGGAACAGTTGCAAACCAACCTGGTGCGCTCGCACGCCGTGGGCATGGGGCCATTGCTCGACGATGCCTGCGTGCGCCTGATCTTCGCCACCAAGATCGCTTCTTTGGCGCGAGGCTACTCCGGTGTACGCGAGCATACCCTGCTTACCCTGATCGCGATCTACAACGCCAGGATCTGGCCCTGTATTCCCTCCCAAGGCTCAGTCGGTGCATCCGGTGATCTGGCCCCCTTGGCGCATCTGACCTTGGCGGCCATGGGCGAAGGCCAGGTACGTGTCGACGGGCAGATCCTGTCGGCCAGCCAGGCCCTGCAAGATGCCGGGATCGCTCCCATCCGACTGGCAGCCAAGGAAGGGCTGGCATTGCTCAACGGCACCCAAGTGTCCACGGGCATTGCGCTGATGGCGCTGTTTGCCGCCGAACAAGTCTATGCGGCCGCCGTGCTAACGGGCGCGATGAGCGTGGATGCGGCATGCGGCTCCGATGCTCCGTTCGATCCGCGCATCCACGCCGTGCGTGGCCAGCCCGGCCAGATAGCAGTGGCCGCGCACTACCAGCGACTGCTGGCCGGCAGCGCCATTCGCCAATCGCACCTTCACAACGACACCCGCGTGCAAGACCCTTACAGCCTTCGGTGTCAGCCTCAGGTCATGGGGGCGGTGCGCGATGTCATGCAGCACGCCGCCCACGTGCTGCTGACCGAAGCCAACGCAGTCTCCGACAATCCGCTGGTGTTCACCGACACCGGCGAGGTGATCTCCGGCGGCAACTTCCACGCCGAACCGGTAGCCTTTGCCGCGGACCAGCTGACGATGGCGGTGTCCGAGATTGGCGCCCTGTCGGAACGGCGCATCGCCCTACTCATCGATGCCACGATCTCCGGGTTACCCGCCTTCCTGGTCGCCAATCCGGGCGTGAACTCCGGCTTCATGATCGCGCACGTGACCGCGGCCGCCCTGGCCAGCGAGAACAAGACCCTCTCCCACCCGGCCAGTGTGGACTCCCTGCCCACCTCGGCCAATCAGGAGGACCATGTCAGCATGGCCACCTTCGCCGCGCGCAAGTCGCGCGAGGTGGCCGACAACGTGCGCCGGATTGTGGCCATCGAACTGCTCGCCGCCTGCCAAGGCATCGAGTTCAGGCGGCCACTGGCGTCTTCGCAAGCATTGGAGGCAGTGCATGCGCAGGTGCGTAGCGAGGTGCCCCGCTACGATGAGGATCGCTATCTGGCGCCGGAAATGCAGGCGATGGAAGCCTTGATCGAGCGGGGCGGTTTGCGCGCGTTCCTGGACTGGCCGCTGCAGGATCTGCGCGCGTGAATCTGGCTTGGCACGGACGCGTGGACCTGCCGGCGACCGCCGATACGCAACGCTGGCACCAAAGGGTGGCCTTGGACCCGCAGCCTGAGGCGCCCGGCATTGCCCTGCTGGGATTTGCCAGCGATGAAGGGATTCGTCGCAACGCCGGCCGCCTGGGCGCCGCACAAGGGCCCGGTGCACTTCGCAACGCCTTGGCCAACCTGCCTGTGCTCCATTGTGCTCCGCTCTACGATGCGGGCGACATCACCTGCGTGGATCAGGCATTGGAGCTGGCGCAGGCCCACTACTCCCATCGAGCGCAGCAACTGCTGGATCAGGGGCATTGGGTGATTGGTCTGGGCGGCGGCCACGAGATCGGGTATGCCAGCTACGCCGCACTGCGCGGACACCTGGGCGCATCCAAAGCTCGCATCGGCATCTTCAACTTCGATGCACACTTTGATCTGCGCGAGCAAGGCAGTGCAAGCTCGGGCACGCCCTTCCTGCAGGCACTGGAGCATGCCCGCAGCATTCGCTCCCCGCTGCGGTATCACTGCATCGGTGTAAGTCGATCCAGCAACACGGCGCGTCTATTCGCCACGGCCAACCGCGAAGGCGCCCATTACCTCACCGATGACGTGCTGTGCACCTGGAATTGGCAGGCACAGGCTGAGGTTCTGCGTGCGTGGTGTGATGCGGTTGACGTTATCTACCTGACGCTGTGCCTGGACGTGCTGCCACAGGCGGTGGCCCCGGGCGTGAGTGCCCCCAACCCACGCGGGGTGAATCTGGAGGTCCTGGAAGCCCTGCTGGATCTGGTCATGGCCTCGGGCAAGGTACGTGTGGTCGACGTGGCGGAACTGTGTCCGCCCCTGGATCCGGATCAGGCCACCGCACGTGTGGCTGCGCGCTTGATCCACCGCATGGTCAGCGCGCAGGCTCAGTGGGGTGATACCGGCTGGCAAAAGGCAGTGAGCTAGCGGGAGCGCTCAGCCAGAAGTTGTTTCATCTGGGCGATCTCCTGCTTCTGCGAGGTGATGATCTCCTGGCAGAGCTTGACCAGCTCGGGATCCTTCAGGCGGTTTTCCTCGCACATCAGAATGGCGCCGGCATGATGGGGAATCATGGAGCGGATGAACTGCCGATCTGTCACCGCGGCCTGCGTGCGAATTCCCCACCAGCAGAACAGCATGAACGCCACGGTCACGCCGGCCAGGATCAGATTACGCCGACGATCGGGGTACATGCTGGACATGAGCCAAAGCTCGATCAACAGCATCGGCGCGGCCATCAGGCCCGCCATGTAGAACTGGTTGACGTTGTTATAGACGTTGGCCCACTGATCGACCATGGCATACATCAGGGCGTACATGGCCAGGAACGACAAGGCCATCATCAGCAGCAGGCGACCGTAGTGGCCCTGATGCGTCTGACCGGAACTTCCGTGCGAGGCGTGTTGCTCTGAATGCTGCGTGTGCGTGCTTTCGTGCTTACCGTGCGAAGAAGACATGTCGATCTCCGTGGGAATGGCAGAACATCGCCGAATCCCGGGGGCCAAGGAACCAGCCCCCGGGGAGATAGCAGTTACATACCCTTGCCGGCAGCGAATTCCTGCGGGCTCAGCTTGCCGTCCTTGTTGCCATCAAGCATGCCGAAGTGCGGCGCGAGCTTGTGCTTGGCCAGTTCTTCCTTGGACAGCGCACCATCCTTGTTGGTATCGAGCTTGGTGAAATCGGCATCGGCCGCGGCCGGCTTGTGCTGACCATGCTCCTGCTTCTTGTGGTCCATCGGCTTGTGCTGACCGTGGTCGGTGGTGGGCGTGGTGGTCTGGCCGCCGGCGAAGGCCGCGCCCGCCATCAGAAACAGGGCCATCATCGAGAGGGAGGCATAACGCTTCATTGCAGTACTCCTTGTGGGATATGAGCCATCAGTGACAGGAATGGCCGCGCGCAGGCTCATCGGCGCGGTCAGGGGGGGAGGTGGCAACAACGGTGGAGCCGGACAAACGCAAGGCATTGGTGACCACCGAAACCGAGCTCAGGCTCATGGCCAGGGCCGCCATCATCGGACTGAGCAAAAGGCCGAAGCTGGGATACAGCAGGCCGGCGGCGATAGGCACGCCGATGGCGTTGTAGACGAAGGCGAAGCCCAGGTTCTGCTTCATGTTGGCCACCGTCGAAGACGAGATGGCACGGGCTTGCACGATGCGCCTCAGATCACCCTTGACCAGGGTGAGCTGGGCGCTGGACATGGCCACATCCGTGCCCGTCCCCATCGCGATGCCCACATCGGCTGCCGCCAGGGCCGGCGCATCGTTGATGCCGTCGCCAGCCATGGCCACACGACGACCCTGGGCCTTGAGTTGCTGGACCAGTTCGGCCTTGTCCTGCGGCTTGACGCCGCCACGCACATCCTCGATGCCCAGCGTGCGCCCCACGGCCTCGGCCGTCGCCTGTGCGTCACCGGAGGCCATCACCACGTGCAGGCCATCGGCACGTAGCAGGTTCAAGGCAGGCAAAGTCGTGACTTTGATGGGATCTGCTACCGCAATGGCGCCGGCCAATCGTCCATTGACCGCCAGGAACATCACGCTGGCGCCTTCCTTGCGCAGACGCTCGGCGCTGCTCTGCAAGGGCGCAACATCAGCCCCTACCGATGCCATCAAGCTTTGGTTGCCAAGCACCACATCCTGATCGGACACGCGCCCGCGAACGCCTTGACCGGTGAGCGAATCAAAATCTTGGGCGGCCACCAGGTTCAAGCCACGTCGCTGGGCTTCCGCCACGATGGCCTCGGCCAAGGGATGCTCACTGCCCTGCTCCAAGCTGCCAGCCAAGCTAAGGATCTGATCGGCATCGAAACCGGCGTAGGAGAGCGTGTCGCGAAAGGCTGGACGGCCCTCGGTCAACGTACCGGTCTTGTCCACGATCAACGTGTCGATCAGACGTAGCTGCTCGATCGCCTGAGCATCGCGGAACAGGACCCCGACCTGCGCAGCGCGGCCAGTGGCGACCATGATCGACATGGGGGTAGCCAAACCCAGGGCACACGGGCACGCAATGATCAGAACCGATACGGCATTGAGGACGGCAAAAGTCCAGGACGGTTCGGGTCCAAACAGACCCCATCCGAAGAACGTGAGCACCGCCGTGGCCAGCACGGCCAGGACAAACCAGTACGCCACCTTGTCCGCCATACGCTGCATCGGCGCGCGGGAGCGCTGGGCTTGGGCTACCAACTGCACAATCTGCGCCAGTACCGTCCCGGATCCGACTTTGTCCGCCCGGATGACCAAGGCGCCCGTCCCGTTGAGCGTGGCGCCTATAACGTGATCACCGACAGCCTTCTCCACCGGAATGGGTTCACCGGTCAGCATCGACTCATCGACACTGGTGCGGCCTTCGATGACCTCCCCATCGACCGGCACCTTCTCGCCCGGTCGTACGCGAAGCAGGTCACCCACGTGCACGTGATCCAGCGCAACGTCCTCTTCGCCCCCATCGGGTTTGACGCGGCGAGCCGTCTTGGGCGCCAATCCCAGCAGGGACTTGATGGCCGCCGAGGTTTTGGAACGCGCCCGCAGTTCCAGCAGCTGTCCGAGCAGGGTGAGCGAGACGATGACCGCTGCCGCCTCGAAGTAGACCCCTACCCGTCCATGCTCGCGGAAAGAGTCCGGAAACAGGCCCGGTGCAACGGTGGCCACCACGCTGTAGCCAAACGCGGCGGCCACGCCGATGCCGATCAGCGTCCACATGTTGGGGCTGCGATTGCCGATGGACTGTAGGCAGCGCTCAAAGAATGGCCACCCCGCCCAGAGCACCACTGGAGCGCTCAGCACGAGCTCAATCCAGGTGCGCGCCTGCGTGGACGAGCCGGGCAGACGGTGTCCCAGCATGGCCAAGACCAGGACGATCAAGGTCAAGGGCAATGTCCACCAGAACCTTCGGGTGAAATCGCGTAACTCCGGATTGTCGTCCTCCTCCAGCGAGGGCATCTCCGGCTCCAGCGCCATGCCACAGATCGGACAGGTGCCGGGACCTGGCTGACGAATCTGCGGATGCATCGGGCAGGTGTAGACCGTGGCGTGGGTACCGCTGGGTTGGGCCACCGCTGCTGGGGCGGTCACTTCAACTTGCTGGGGAGCATCGTCCGTATAGCGGACGGGACTGGTGATGAACCGCTCTCGGCATTTGGCTGAGCAGAAGTGATACTTCGTTCCGCCATGCAGGGCGTGGTACGGCGTTCTAGCCGCGGAGACCTGCATACCGCATACCGGATCACGCACCGAGTCTGGACCATCGCTGGCACCCTGCGGCATCGCCTTGCCGGCTTCATCGTGGGAATGAGGGGACATGGATCACTCTGGTCTGGAAGAAGGGATCGCGAGCAAACTGTCAGCTGCGTTGACCGTGCAGGACGTAAGGCTGCGTGGTGCCATCGGGCAGTACGAACTCCACCGTATAGGGTTGAACGCGTCCGTCGGGCATCTCCATGCCAGGAGAACCGGCAGGCATCCCCGGTAGCACCAATCCACGGCCTACCGGGCGCTCACGCAGCAGGCGCAGGATGTCCTGCACCGGCACATGACCTTCGACGATGTAGCCATCGATCTCGGCGGTATGGCACGAGCCGCGTCCATAGGGAACGCCCAAGCGCGCCTTGATCGGGTTGAGGTCTTCGCTGTTGTGCACCTCAACCGTAAAACCTGCTTTCTCCAGATGCTCCACCCACAGTTGGCAGCAACCGCAGGTCGCACTCTTATGTACTTTGACCAACGGCAACGGACGCTGCGGTTGAGTGACCTGCTGCGCAGCCGCCGATGTCGGAGATTGGGCGTCCGATGCCGCCTCTGAATTGACAGCCGATTCGGGGCGCGCGCATGCGGTCAGCGACAAGGCCGTGGCCAGCAGAAAGAGACAGCTGCGTGAAGTGTTCATCATGCTTCCTTAAGAGATGCCCGAGCGCCGAGGCGCTCGGGCGTGGAGCCGGGGCAGCTCCATGAAGGGATCAATGCTGGTGATCGTGGCCGTCATCGGCCTTGGGAGCTGGCTCGGCTGGTTTGGCTGGCATGGAGCCGTGCTGATCGTGCTCGCCCTCGGACTTGGCCTGCGCAGGTTGCTTTGCCGGCTCGGCCGCATGCACGTGCGTCTTGCCGTCGGCATGCACATGCGTGGTGCCTTCCTTAGGCTTGCTCATGTCCATGCCCATGCCACCTGCTTCATGCCCCTGGCCATGGCCATGGCCATCACCCATCTCTTCGCTATCACCGCCGCCATGGTGATCTGCACCCGCTTCCTCGCCATGCGAGTGCCCGCCGGTCTCACCGCCACCGTGTGAATGGCCATCACTGCTGGCTACCAACGCCTGGTAGCCGGCCTTGTCCAGCTTGGGCAGCTTCTGCAGGAAGGCCGACATGTTCCAGATGAACTCATCGTCCATGCTGCCGCCCCACGCAGGCATGCCGCTGGCCTTGATGCCGTGCTTGATCACCCAGAACGCCTCAGCTGGACCCACCGGGTGCTTGCTTAGGTTTGGTGGCGCGGGGTACAGACCCTTGCTCATCTCGGTGGCCGCCGCATCTGGCGAAAGATGACAGGTCACACACATAGCGTTGTAGTTGCCCGCACCCTGGCGGATACGCTCAGGATCATCCAGGTTCGTGGGTACCTGAAGCTTGGCGGCGCGCACCTCAATGGAACGCTCACGCGCCGTTTCAAGTAGCGCATACACCGGGCGACTATGCGGATCATCAGCGGCCACGTTGTACACGCCCAGAGAGACCGCGGCGGTTGCGACCACCGCAACCAATGCCACGCCGGCGCCGAGCCATACCCACATCTTCTTGTTGGATTTCATTGTCAGTTCCCCTTAGAACCAGGTACGAAGGCCGATGACCAAGCGCGTGTCTTCAAAAGACTCGCCATGCTCGCGTCGCATGTCTGCGGTATTGCCAAACGCACGCTCGTACACCACGCCGATGTAGGGAGCGAACTTTCGGGTGAACTCATAACGAAGTCGCAGGCCCGCCTCAGCGGTACTCAGACCCGAACCTATTCCGCGCAATGGATCGTTCTTGCCATACGCCGTGACCTCCACCAGCGGCTGCAGGATCAGCCGATTGGTCAGCAGCAGTTCGTACTCGGCCTCGACATTGGCAGCAGTCTGGCCGCCTTCGCCGAGATAGGCTGTGGCGGATACTTCGAACTTCATCGGTGCCAAGCCCTGTACGCCGATAGCGGCGAAGTTCTGCGAAGCCCCCGGCTTGAAGTCATGGCGCACACCGGCCACCACATCCCACCACGTGGAGATACTGCGGCCGTAGAGCACTTCCAGATCAGCCGACTCGGTCTGACCATCTGTGCGTTCGCCTTCACTGCGGAACCAGACGCGATTGAGGTCCGTACCGATCCAACCCTGACCCTCCCAACCCAGCCCGGTGCCCGGATCGGCATCCCAGGCTTCCAGGCGATTGAGCAGTACGTAGCTCTTGATCGAATTGTCATGCACCGGATGCGCGTGTGCGGGCGCGATGGCCGCCTGACGATCAGCCTCGGTCACCGCAGGAATCGGGGTGCGCGGCTGCGTTGGTGCGACAGGCCCATGTCCCATCTGACTGTGGTCCATGCCCTCCATCGATTGCATGCCAGCTTCTGGCGTAGCGGATGCGGGCGAACCGTGGCCCATCTGCGAATGGTCCATCCCCTGCATCGCAGGCGTGGACGTGCTGGAGGCGTCGGACGCAGCGGGCTGTGCCATCTGACTGTGATCCATGCCCTGCATCGGCTGCGTCTGCGCTTTGGGCGCTGCAGGTGTACTCGCGGGCGAGCTGTGCCCCATCTGCGAGTGGTCCATGCCCTGCATGGCAGGCTCGGCTGCTTGAGCCGGCGGCGCGGCATGGCCCATCGCCGCATGATCGATAGTCGCTTCGCTGGTCTTGGCCGGTGTTGTAGGTTTGGGGGCTGGCGCAGGCTTTGATGTCGGCGCCTGATGTGCAGAGTGATCCTGAGCCTGGGTCTGCGCGCCCTGCTCCATCGGCATGGAGCCGTGCTGCATGGATTGGGCGCTGGCCGCATTGGCCAGGGCCAGCGAGATAGCCAGGGTCAGCGCAGTCAGGGTGGTATTGCGTTTATTGATGTTCATTCGTCGACCCTCACCGTGCGCATCATTCCGGCTTCCATGTGATAGAGCAGGTGGCAATGGAACGCCCAGCTGCCCAACGCATCGGCACGCACGCGATACGTACGTCGGCTGCCTGGCGGCATGTCCACCGTGTGCTTGCGCACCATGAAGTTGCCGCTATCGTCTTCCACATCGCTCCACATGCCGTGCAAATGGATCGGGTGGGTCATCATCGTGTCGTTGACCAATACGATGCGCATGCGCTCGCCGTAGTTCAGCCGTAGCGGCTCGACATCGGAAAACTTCTGACCATTGAAACCCCAGGAGAATTTCTCCATGTGTCCGGTCAGATGCAGCTCGATCTCGCGACCGGGGTCGCGTCCGTCAGGGTCTTCAAAGGTGCTCTTGAGCATGGAATACGTCAGTACATGACGGCCGTTATCGCGCAGGCCATTGCCCGGATCGTCCAAGCGCGAAGTCACGCTCATGGCTTGGTTGTCCAACAGCGGATTGTTGGTCTCGCTGGCAGGGTGTGATTGCATGCCCCCATGCTGCATGCCGGCCATGGCACCATCGCCGGCGGCGGGCATCGCGTGACCCGCATGGGCCGAGGCCTCATTGCCGCTGGCAGGTGGGGTCATGCCGGGCATGCCCATGGCTGCACCACAGCCGCCTTCCATGCCCTTGCTGCCGCCAGACATATCCATCGATCCATGATCCATGCCCATGTCTGCCATCGTCAGCAGCGGCCGGGGATCCACAGACGGAAGAGGCGCGCGTAGTCCTTCGCGCACGGCGAGCGTGCCGCTGACGTAGCCGGTGCGACCGGAGTCCTGGGCAAAGATGGTGAATGCGTCCTGCCCGGAGGGCTCCACGATCACATCGAAGGTTTCTGCTACTGCAATGCGGAACTCGTCGACCGAAACCGGATGGACGTACAAGCCATCCGCCGCGACCACGGTCATCTTCAACCCCGGAATACGCACATCGAAGTACGTCATGGCAGAGCCATTGATGAAACGCAGACGCACCTTCTCGCCACTGCGGAACAACCCGGTCCAGTTGCCCAGAGAGGTCGTGCCGTTCATCAGGTAGGTGTAGGTGTTGGCGTTGACGTCGGACAGATCCGTGGGCGTCATTCGCATCACGCCCCACATCTTGCGATCTTCCAACGTGGCCGACAGACCATTGCGCTTCACATCGCGCGCGAAATCGCCGACCGTGCGCTTGTAGTAGTTGTCATGGCCCGGCATCTTCTTCAAACGATCGAACAGGGCCGTCGGGTCCAGGTCTGTCCAATCGCTCAGCATCACGACGTAGTCGCGATCGAAGCTGAAAGGCTCTGGCTCCAGTGGATCGATCACGATCGGTCCATAAAGCCCAGCTTGTTCCTGGAAACCTGAGTGGCTGTGGTACCAGTAGGTTCCGCCCTGATGCAGGGTGAACCTATAGTGGTAGGTCTCACCACGTCCGATGCCGTCAAAGCTCAGGCCCGGCACGCCGTCCATGTTGGCCGGCAGAATGATGCCGTGCCAATGGATGGAAGTATCCGTGCCATGGAGGGAGTTAGCGGGCAATGCATTGGAGACACGCAGGTTGACCGTGGTGCCTTCCCGCCAACGCAGCAACGGCGCCGGAACGGACCCGTTGACCGTGATCGCGGTGCGGGTCTTGCCGGTGAAGTTCATCGGCGTCTCGCCAATGGTCAGGTCAAACTCGGTGCCCGATAGTACGTTGGGTTGTCCCGGGCCCTTGAGCGCCCAACTGGCTTTGGGCCAGAAACCTAATCCTGCGACTGCGCCTCCCAAGGCCAAGCCCTGGACAAATCGCCGCCGCGAAGGCAGCAGCGGTCCACCGTGTGGACCACGAAAATCATCATGCGACATGAAAATGCTCCAAGCGTCGTGTTGCCACCGGCGGGCGGTGGTAGAGAGCGGGCGGCTGGCCTAAACAGGCATGCAAGCCACACCAACGGCGCCATTGCGGCGCCTAGGGACGCTTAGCCGATCGGTGGTCGGATCAGATGAGGCAAGGCAGGTGCCGCATGCCCGAGGGGCAGCGGCATGACATCCAGGCCCAAGGCCAGTTGCACCGAAACATGCAGGCGCGCAGGAAGTGCGCTCGCGCACGCGTGTACGCAGGCGCACCGGCACTCAGAAGACTTGCAACAGTCGGGACCGGCATGGTCGCCATGCCCCGTGCCAGCCTTTTCAATCGATGTGGCATCGGGATGATGCTCAGCACTGTGATGGGCGACGCAGTCTTCATCGACTTGCACCGCGGCAGCCACTTCGCTGGCCTGCTCTTCCATGACCGGGTTCATACTGACCGAGGCAAACGCCGACCACGCGCCGTTAAGCACGAGCATGGCGATCAGGAACAGTCGCAGTAGAAGTGAGGAGGCTGACACGGGCGACATGGTAAATCACTTTAGACAAGGCGCGTGTGTATCGGTCGTGAACAAAATCTCAAGCAGGCCTGAGATGCCGCGACTTCTCAGTCGCACTAGCCACGGCCACTGCGACTCCCTCCAGGAGCGCCCAAAAGGCGGGTTGAGGCGAAGAATTGCCCTTGTGGTGAGCGCTTGTTCGGTTTACTTCTCGGGTGTGGCCTCGATCAGCTTCACCAACTCGCGCTTCTGCTGCTTGCTTAGCGAGCCCCAGCGCAGGAGCAGCTTGGCCAGCAGATCATCGTCGGTGTAGAGGAAGGCGGCGGGGATCCCCAACGCTTGAGCCAACCGCTCAGCAGTCTCCAGCTTGGGCTCGTGCTTGCCACGCTCGTACTGGTTGATTCGGGGGCTGGCCACGTGAGGATCCAGACCGGCCCGGATGCCCAACTCCTTCTGCGACAAACCCGTGTGCAGGCGGGCTTGTTTGAGGCGTCGAGCGAAGGTCGGTGTTGAGTCGACGGACAAAGTCACGCGCGCACCCCATGGAGACCCCATAAGGATGGCGGATGTACCCTGCCTTGCATACTAAGATATTCTTAGCCTTGAGGCAACCGGCGACACCGGTAGCGCCGCCACCGCCAGGAGCCACGCCGCTCCCTCATCCCCGGAAACCGCATGCCCGGAACCTCGTCAATGACGCCATCTGGGGTCGCCAGCATCGAGGAGTTGGGCCTTCGTGGCACCCTTTTCCTAGCCGCACTGTTAGCCGCGCAGCTACGACGCATACCGGTGGCGCCCACACGCCGCTCCACCTTGCTGGTGCTGGACGCGCTGCGAGACCTGGCCTTGATCCAAGTTCCCTGGCCAGCGGATCGATGGCAGATCCGCCCCGATGCCGAGGTCACGCCCATCGAAGATCTGCAATGGGCTTTCGCCTGGTCTACCCACGAGCGCAGGCACCTGCTCCCGGTGCTGGAAGACCAACTCGGCGATATGGCACACGATGTAGACCTGGCGGACGCGAAACTGGAGCTGTGGGATGAACTTGCACTCTGGGAGACCGAGCAGTTTCTGGAGCAGCAATTGCTCAAACATCACTTCGACCCAGGCTGGGCACGCGATGTGGGGTTCGTCTTTCAATCCGGGCCGCCGGGCTTGCCGATCGCGCGGTGGCGTTACTGTTGCTGGGCGGCGGTACGCCAAGGCGCGTCGGTGGCAATGCGTCTTGGCGTGCACGACAGCGCCCATGTGCGGGAAGCCATCTTTCAGGAGGTCCAGAAGCGCCTGCGCTACCTGATGACCAGTTCGCCCGAGCAAGGCATGTTCAAGCCCTATCATTTGGCACCGGAGTCCTCAGTAGCCAAACTGTTTGTAGAGTGGGTTGTCCCTATGGAATGGGCGTACTGGACAGGTGAGCGCCACCCCAGCCGCTAGCAGACAAACGAGCAGCCTCGTTAGTCGGCTCCTCCATCCTGCGTACGGCCGCGCCGAGTTTTCTTCACCGCATTTTGTGCCGGCGTCAGTTGATTCAGTAGGGGCTCTAGCGCTTCAAGACGTGCGTTGGCACGCAAGGCATCGGCTTCAGCGCTCTCGCGGCGCTCGCGCTCCCGCGCAAGCGCGTCTTGGACTTGAGCTAGCTCGCTGCGCATGGCATCCAAGGCCTTGGCGTCAGTCTTCCAACGCTCCTGCAGTGCCAAATGATCCGTCGCGGTCTGGCGCAACGCCACGACCTCGCTGTGTTGGCCTTCGTGGGCCTGTCGCAACTGGGCAAGCTCACGCTCAATCCGCCCGTGGCGCTCCAGCCATTGACCATTGTCGCGGTTCAGCACCAACAGCTCCTGATTCTTCGCGCCTAAGGCTTCATTGGCCTGACGTAAGGCTACTTGCAGCTCTTGGACCTGATGCTCGTGGCGGCGCAGCTCTTGCTCGCGCTGCTCTTTGGTGGAAGTGCGGTAGTGCTCCAGTGCTTCCCGGGCATGAGCATGCTTGTCCTCCAGAGAACGCGCATGCGCCTCGTGATCAGCCAGCCGCACCGTCATGCCGGCGATGCGCTCGTTCAACTGGGCGATTTCCGCGACCTTCTCACCCAGATTGTGCTGAAGCAGGGCGTGAGCGGCTTGCTCTTGCTGCAAGCTGGTCTCAGTGCGCTGCAGTTGGCTGCCCAGAGCAGCGGCTTCCTGCTGGGCGGTGGAAAGCGCTTGTTGCTGACGCTGAAGGTCGGCCCCATGGCGCTCTCGCTCCCTGGTGAGGATCGCCTCCGCTTCCTCTTGAAGTCGCGTAGCCAGGCGCGCGACCAAGTCCTGCAAGGCTTCACTCACGGCTGGGCACCGCACTCTTTGATGGTCCACCGACGCACTCTGAGTATCCATTTAACGCAGTCAAGGGGGTCTATAGTTCCGGGAACGCAGTAATGAGTGCCTGGTTTTCCCAGTCGCGCACTCTGGGGGGCGAACAATTGAAGGTGGCCCGGCGTTTGGCGTCCTTGCTTGCCGCTGCCTGTCACGGGTTTTGGGCTCTATGGCCCGCGCAGCTGCTGAGGCAGATCGCTTAACGTAAATGGCGGGCCTGATCGACCTTGCCCAGCGCATGCTTTCCGGTGGCGCCAACCCGGTTCCGAAATTCCCCGCGCTCCTGCTGGTGCTGTCGCCCCCTGCGCTTCCAGTCACACGTTCAACGTCGCCAGTTGCTGATCCAGGCGTTCGTTGCGGGCGAAGGCCCGTTGAGCTGACGATGCAGGCGATTGCCTACGAAGATACGTGCCGTCGCTCAAATCCGATGAGGACCTTTGGGGTAACTGCGGAACCAGTCCTGCTCGAACTGCGAGGTCAAGTAAGGCCGCACAAACGCCGACTGTGTGAGGTCCCGCAACCGCTCCTCATGTTGGGCGATGGCTTCCACATCACTGAGTGTCGGGTAGTGACGCAACAGCCGATAGGCTTCCTCGCGCACGGACTTGGGTACGGCTTGGCTGCCGGCGAGTTCCTTGAGAAATGCTCCGGCCTGCAGCAGGTTGCGAGTACGCTCGTCAGGCAGGGTCATGCGAATACTCACCAAAGCTAAGGAATTCTTAGCGTAGCGCTTAGCCCCGCCCGCGTGCCAGCGGCGAGGGCGCAGCCTACCGCTTGGCTACCCTGCGCGTGGCACGAGCAGCCTCTTTCTTGATGGCAGGCCGCGCCTTGGCTGGCCGTGGTTGTGCGAGCGCTTGGGCCCGTGCCTGGGCTGCGGCACTCTCACGCTCGGCGCTATGCTGGGCCCGTTCGGCCGCACGTCGGGCTTGATCGGCCTCGCGCAGTGCCGCGACATGTTCGCGGGCCTGCGTAGCCAGTTGGGCTTTTTGCGCCTTGGTTTCCTGACGCAGCCGATCAATCTCGGTGTAAGCCCGGTCCTCGACCTGGCGCAGGTGCGTCTGCAGGGTCTCGCGTTCGCCCGCAGCCGTGCTTCGTTCCTGCTCCAGACGGGATTGGGCGCTGTGCAACTGCGCTTCCAGGGCATCTCGGCGCCCGCTCAGTTCCTCCAGTTGCCGCTGCAGCGCGACCACCTGTACGGCGAGCTCGCCAGCTCGCTGCTCGCAGACGGCCAACGCCGCCTCAGCGATCTGAGCAGCAACTACCGCCTGCTGGCGTTGTGCCTCAATGGCGGCCATGCGCTCGCGCTCGGCGGTCACGCGGGTTTCGATCTCGGCCTGGGCATTGGCCAGAAAGGCGCGCTCCGGCGCCAGCGCAGCGTCTGCTTGTCCACGCCCGGCCGCTAACGCCAATTCCCACACTTTGGCCAAGGCCACGCCCACATCCTCCGGAACCTCCGGCAGCGCCAGCCGGTGCTCGAGCCGCTGGGAGAGCTGAGTCCACCACGCGTCCAGCAACGGCCCGATCGTATTCGGCGAACCGCGGCCCAGGTGCAGGCGCACGCGTTCGACGGTCGGCCGTTCGCCGGCGCCGAGCAACGCATCGGCCGCCTCAAACACTTCGTTTTCTTGGATTCCTCTGGCCATCTGGATGCCCTCCGACACGAACGCCCTACCCCATTGCCAACCCACGTCCGATAACAGATAGTTATCGGCGGTAGATGCCCTATTCCGTATTATAAAATACATGCGACATGTTAAATCTAACACACTCGTACCCGGCGTTCCCGCCCTCGCCACACTCGCTCCGGATCGTCTCGCCGCACAGGCCGCCGATGCCGTGCGCGAACTGCTGGCCGAAGCTGCTGCAGCCAATACCACCCGCAGCTATGCCACCGCCCTGCGCTACTGGGCGGCCTGGTTCCAGGGCCGCTTTGGCCAGCCGATCACGTTGCCGGTACCTGAGCCGGCGGTGGTCCAGTTCGTGGTCGACCACCTGACCCGGCGCGGAAAGACCGGGCTGACCTGGGAACTGCCGCCGACACTGGATGCGTACCTAGTCGCCGCCGGCCTCAAGCAGAAGCCCGGTGCATTCAAACTCACCACAGTCGTGCACCGCGTAGCCGTGCTCTCGGCCGCCCACCAAGCGCACAAAGCCGCTAACCCGTGTGAAGCGCCCGCCGTGCGCCAACTCCTCAAGCGCGGCCGTCGGGCGGCCGTCAAACGCGGCGAGCGACCGCACAAGAAGACCGCCATCACCCGCCCAGAGCTCGAGGCAATGTTGGCTACTTGCGACGACTCATTGGAGGGGCTTCGAGATAAGGCACTGCTGCTGTTTGGCTTTGCCAGTGGCGGGCGCCGGCGCAGTGAGATTGCGGCGGCTAACTGGCAGGACCTGCGCCGCGTCGGCGAGGACGCCTTCGTCTATCGGTTGGAGCACAGCAAGACTCAGCAGGCCGGCCCTAGCGCCACTGCCACACCCGACAAGCCAGTGCTGGGCCGCGCAGGGACCGCGCTAGCGGCATGGTTAAGCGCGGCTGAGATCACTGAAGGTCCCATCTTTCGCCGCTTGTGGGGCGAGCGCGTAGGCCCGGCCCTTTCGCCTAAGGCGGTAGCCGCGATCGTGCAGCGGCGGGCGTTGCAGGCTGGGTTGAACGGGGACTTTGGCGGCCATAGCCTGCGCTCGGGCTTCATCACCGAAGGCGGCCGCCAAGGTGTTGCCTTGCCTGCCCTCATGGCGCTGACCGAGCATCGTTCGGTGGCCCAGGCGATCGGCTATTTCCATGCTGGTGATGCATCGAATAATCCGGCCGCTCGTCTGTTAGATCCGTAGCGTGACACCCAGCCCGAACCGGTATTACGCAACCCCGGTGGCACGAAGGCAATCAAGACATCTACCCACGTTCCTTCAGCCGCTGCCGCGGGCCACCACGGTTCGAAGAAAGCAAAACCACTTGCCGCAAACATGCTTCCGCGCCGCGAGTAATCCATGGTCACGTCGCTTTCATAGGCGAAGGGCCTGCGTGACCGTGCCCTGCTCTGCTTCGGATTCGCGAGTGGCGGTCGTCGGCGCAGCGAGATCGCGGCTGCGGATATGCGCGACCTGCGCAAGGTCGGCGAGGTCGGCTACATCTATCGATTGGAGTATTCGAAGACTCAGTAGGCTGGGGTGAAAGCGGACTCGACGCCGGACAAGCCAATCCTAGGACGCAGCGCCGAGGCACTTGCGGCTTGGCTGGAAGTCGCGGGGAGCTACGAAGGGGCGATTTTTCGACGGATTTGGAAAGAGCGCGTCGGCCCTGCCCTGCCACCCGGCTCTGTGGCTGCTATCGTAAAGCGGCGGGCCCGCTTGGCGGGGTTAGAGGGGGACTTTGGGGCGCATAGCTTGCGGTCCGGGTTCGTCACCGAAGCAGGCAGGAAAGGCATTCCCTTGCCGGCAGTTATGGCGATGACCGAACATCGTGCGGTGGCTAGCGTGATTGGATATTTTCAAGCGGGCTCAGCAGAAGATAATCCCGCTGCACGACTTCTAAGATGAATGATAAAAAATGTCGGTTGCCGTGGCTAGGATAGACGTCGATGCTGGGTCAGCTGATGATTAGCGGTACCAATTGGTTTGGGATCTCTGCTAGATGTCCTGAGGAAATGGAATTTCTATTAGCGCCGGGGGTGGGTGCGTGACGCCTGAGACAATCTCGCGGCTATTAGCCTCGATGAATGCTGGTCGCCTTCTTGTGGTCTGCGGTGCGGGACTCTCGATGGCGCCCCCAAGCAGCCTGCCGTCGGCCCGCACGGTTGCTGAGCGATGCTTCGACAAATACCGTCTCGAATCTGATCCGAATTGCGACCTTGGTCTTCGGGACAATCTGGAGGCACTCGCCGAGCACTTTGCAGGCCTCAACACTCTGCAATCGGTCTTCATCGAACACCTTGTGCCCTGGCCTGCTTTTGTGCAGCCTTCGAATACAGGGCATGCGGCGATCGCGGATTTTCTCATCACCCGCGCCGCCGTTGCCGGCATATCGAGCAACTACGACACGCTGATCGAGCGACGCGCTTGGGACTACGGCGCGGACTTCCGCAGCTCGCTCGACGGAGACGAGGCCACGTCCCATTCCGTCCGCCAGGCACCCTTGTTGAAATTCCATGGCTGCTCCCAACGGGATCGGCAAGCCACAGTCTGGGCACCTTCACAGCTCAATAATCCGACCATCTCGGGGCGCATTGCGCGAAGTAAAGTCTGGATGGCTGCCAACCTTCGGCAGAAGGACCTGCTCGTCGTCGGCTTTTGGTCTGACTGGCAATACCTCAATGCCGTGATTGGCGAAGCGCTGATCGACGTGCAGCCGTTGTCCGTGACCGTCATCGACCTCTCGCCGACAAACGCGCTCGAGCAGAAGGCCCCGAAACTCTGGGAGATCGCGCACGCACAAAACGTGACGTTCGAACATGTGCAAGAGTCAGGAGCTGCGGCGCTTGACGAGCTTCGTCGAGCTTTCTCATCGAGCTACCTCCGTCAGGTCCTGGACGCCGGACGAGCCGCCTTCGAGCAAGCTACCGGAGCCCAGTGTGACCCGGCTTGGCTAGACGTTGGAAATTTCGACAGCGAAGCCCTCTATGGTCTGAGGCGGGATGCCGAAGGCGTCTCGGCGGCAGAGCCGGCGAAGCTCTTGCGTCCGGTAAATCCAGAAACCCTTGGCTTCTTCCACTTGCTGCTCCGTCAGGCCGGCGCCGTTCAACGCGCCGATGGTTATGATCTGAACGGGCGGAGCATCCGGGTCCTCAACGGGGCGCAATGCATCCTCGGGACGCTACGTGGGAAGTTCGTCGAGCCGCCTGCCGCTGTGCAGTCCGACATTGTTGTCGCGGTAGGTGCGACCGACTTGGGCGTGCCGGACAATGTCGTGCGCAGCGGACGCACCGGTAACGTCATTCGTCCAGACCCAGCGGGCGAATGGTATGACCTTCCTGGGGCAATAGCTGCGTTGGGCATCTGATGGACATCTTCACCCAAGCCGAAATCCTCCTTCGTGACGCACAGTATGAGACCTGGACGTGGACTGGCTCGACCCGCCCGGTGGCCTGTTTCGAAAGCGCGGCGCTGATGGGATTCGTCCACGTCTTCGATAGTGCAGATGCTCTCCTCGGCACGTGGGAGGAGAACCAGAAAATCACACTCGCTCGGCATGCCGCTTCGTTGCGCGGAGCCGGAGCGAAAGCATGGAACGTCTATTCGGTCTTTCTGACACCGGATCAGGATGCGCGCCGAATGCGCGAGATCGAGCGCATCGAAGAAGATTTCTCTTTGACTCGGAAAATCGCGAGGGCCTCCATCAATACACCTGGTGACGTTGAGAAGGCGCTGCTACCGCTGCTGTCGATACGCTCCAAGCCGCTACTCGGCGCCTCCAACTTCGAAACGAGGCTGCGGACCAGGCTGAAGGACATCCCTCCGGATGCCGTGACCGCTTTCCTAAGCGAAACCACGCCAGCAGAGATCGCTCGCATCTTGGGGGCGACGTCATGAGGCTCGATTTCGTAGAAGTATGCGGCTTTCGTGGCTTCAGGGATCTCGTCCGGATCAGTTTCGGACGGGGCTTCACTGTCATCACCGGTCGCAACGGCGTGGGCAAAAGCACGCTGTGCGATGCGGTCGAGTTCGCGATCACTGGATCCATCGACAAGTACGTCGTCGAAAAGGCCGCGAAGGAGAGCCTCAGCGATTACCTTTGGTGGCGCGGCGAAGGTGTTCCAAAAGCCCACTACGTGACAGCCTCCTTCATTGACGACAGCGGCTACCCGTTCACCATCACGCGAACGCGAGAACGCGGCTCCGATCGTTCACCGGAGGAAATCCAGTCCGCGCTTTGCCGCGGACCTGCGCCAGACGACGCACTTCGGCAGCTCACCCGGACGTCGATCATCCGCGACGAATGGATCGCCGCGCTCAGCCTGGATCTCACCGAAACGGAGCGATTTGATCTTGTGCGCTCGGCGCTCGGTCCATTGGAAGGGTCGGAAGCCGGTAGTAGAGCCAAGGAAGTCGTGACTGCCGCCGAAGCCGCGCACACTAAAGACGAGGCCACCTATGAGGCTGCCCGCTCGCGACTGGCCGACAGACTGACGCAGCAGTCCGAGACACAAGCCGCGCTCAGCAGATCAGGGGACGTGTCCGGCGCGCTCCAGGTGATCGCTGCCGCGGCGCCGGAGGCGCCCATCGAGCTGACGGCACGTCTGGCTGCAGGTCGAACCGCGCTCGCAAACGGACGAGCCAAATTGGGCCGGATGGGCGAAGCGCTTCAACTCGGTCGAGAGGTCGCGGCGGCGCAGGCCCTCTACAACGCTCCCGAGTCCGCGGCGAGACGCAAGGCCGCATTGGCAGCGCATGAAGCAGCGCAGCGCGAGCACGAGGCTGCACGGCAAGTCCTTTCTGAAGCCGAACAACGTCTCTCGCGGGAAGAAGAGATGGACGTGATGGCGGCGTCGCTGAGCTTCCTCATCGAACACGGCGAGCGCCTCGGGCTGCACGACGATCATTGCCCGCTTTGCGCAGCCCATCGAACATCGGACGAGTTCGCCGCCGGCCTGGCTGCGGCGCGGCGACGGATCACATCAATGGCGTCGGGCGTTCAGGCCGCTCGCGATGCTCTCGCCTCCGCAAAACAGAACGCGCTGCGACCCAGCCTCACGTTGCAGACAGCTACGGTCGCGATCCAAGCGGATGCGGACGAGGTGCGGCGCCTGCGCGACTCGGAAGCGGCGCATGTGGATTTCTGCGATCAGTGGGGGCTCGATCACCGCTTCATCAAGGATCCTGACGGGCTGGAGCAGGCCATTTCTTCAGAACGCGACCGGTTGATCGACCTCGAGCGCGCGCTACTCGTGCTGGAGGCCTCGCAAGCTCTGTCGCGAATGTCGTCGATCGAGAGCAACATCTCGGCGCTGCGCGCTGAAATCGATAAGCTGGCGCATTCGGTTGGCCAGTCGCAAAATGCCGTCACAGCAGCCCGCGAGATCGAACGCTCTGTGAGACGTGTCAGCGCGGAAATCATAGATGAGCGCCTTGCTGAGATCAGCCCTCTGCTCAACGAGCTCTATCAGCGCCTGCGACCGCACGCCGACTGGCGGACAATCGACTACAGCATCCGTGGTGACGTCCGACGCTTCCTAAGCCTCAAGGTGGGCGATGGGCTGAATCCGCAATTCGTCTTCAGCAGTGGTCAACGTCGCGCTGCCGGTCTCGCTTTCCTTCTCTCGGTCCATCTTGCGCGGGCATGGACACCGCTCAGGTCCCTTCTGCTCGACGACCCCGTTCAGCACATCGACGATTTCAGGGCCCTTCACCTGGTCGAAGTGCTCGCTGCTCTGCGCTTGGATGGGCGCCAGATAATCTGCGCCGTCGAAGACCCCGCGCTGGCCGATCTGCTGTGCCGGCGCTTGGTGAGCACTTCTACGGAGGGAGGCCGGCGTCTCGACATCGACCTTGGACTGCTCGGCGCCACAAGCGTTGTCATCGACCAGGAAATCAATCCGATGCCGGTCGGAGTTTTGCGTGGTGTCGCCACCGCATGACGGCCGATAGCGGGCAAATCGAGCTTCCGGCAACGCGCAAACGTCGAGCGCACGGCCCCTGGAGCGATCTGGCGCTCCACACCATTGGCTGGCGCGCGTTTCAGGATCTTTGTTCGCAGGTGTGCGAAGTCGTACTCGGCCGACCCGTAGAGATCTTCCGTGAAGCGCATGACGGCGGCCAGGACGCGGTCTTCCTCATCGCCTCGGGAACGAACGCACCGCCCATAGGCACGGTCCAGTGCAAGCATACGTCCGATGCCATGAGGGCCTTGAAGCTCAGCGATATCACCCCCGAGCTTGAAAATGTCGATGAACTCGTCAAAGCCGGTCAGGCGGACACCTATGCCTTCATGACGAACATGAGCATAGATGCACCTGTGGCGGCTGCGATTCGCGCCAGGCTCCGAGCGCTCGGCGTGCGTAAGCCTCACATTCTTGGTCGCCAGTATATCGTCCGAGTCATCAGAGCTAGCGCGCGGCTGCGTGCCCTCGTCCCGCAGGTTTACGGCTTGGGGGATCTCACCTCGATCGTGGACGAGCGGCTAAGCGAGCAAAGCCGGGCGCTGCTTGACAGTTGGATTCCAAAGCTCCGCACCTATGTGCCCACAAAGGCCCATCGCGACGCCGTCAACGCCATTTCCAACCACGGCGTAGTGCTCCTGTTGGGCAATCCCTCAAGCGGCAAATCAGCGATCGGCGCGATCGTCTCGACGATCGCTTCGGAAAACCCGGATAACACCGTTCTCGCTCTGACCAGTCCCCGCGATTTCGAGGCTGGATGGAATCCGAACGATCCGGGCCGCTTCTTCTGGATCGACGACGCGTTCGGCTCGAATGTGCTACGCGACGACTATGCGCAGGACTGGGCGTCGGCCTTCTCGAAGCTTCGAGCCGCAATCAAGCACGGCAACCGCTTCCTCCTGACCTCCCGCAAGCATATCTATGAAGCGGCACGGCGGCGGCTGGGACAGCGCAACCTGGCCCAATTCGCTGATGGCAGCGCCGTTGTCGATCTCGGCGAACTGACATTCGAAGAAAAAGCCCAGATCCTCTATAACCATGTGAACTTCGGTGAGCAGAGCCAGAGTTGGCGATCAAGCATCAAGCCACACCTAACCGCGGTCGCCGCCGTTCGCGACTTTCTTCCTGGGATTGCCGAACGTCTTGGTGACCCGAACTTCACCAAGGGGCTCGCGCCTCGTGAAAGCTCCCTAGTTCGCTTCATGGAAGAGCCGACAGAGCATTTGATCGATACGGTCAATGCCCTGGATGATCAGCTTCAAGCCGCGCTCATCTTGGTTTACGTCCATCAAGCCGGCTTCGATCCTAGCGACCACGATGTGTGGGCTGCCCAGGCGGTCGCGGAGCTGACGTCGTACAGCCTCACCAAGATCCAGGATTGTTTCGCTGAATTGAAAGGCTCGTTCTTGAAGCTCTCCGGATCAAAGTGGACCTTCGCCCATCCGACGATATCCGACGCGCTGACGGAGATCCTGCGCCAGAAGCCGCATATGATGGCAGCGCTCATACGGGGCGCGACGATCGACACCATTCTCAACAGTTTCACGTGTGAGGGCTCGCCTCTCATTAGAGACGCGCTTGTCATTCCGACGACGCTCGACGACGCACTGGTCGCCCGGCTTGGCCACACCCCCGATGAACGGCACCGGAACTGGATGCTATTCCACTTCTTGTCCTATCGGGCGAGCGGACCCGTGTTCACAAAATTGGTGCAGCAGCTTCCAAATTTACTTAGACGGTCCTGCTGGCAAACCGACCTCGCCGGCAACAATCCCCAGATCGCCGCGTACGCCCGAGCCCATCACCTCGGTGTGTTATCGGAAGATCTGCGCTCGGAGGCCGCCGACACATTGGAATCGGCCGTGCTCACAAACCTGGATTCATCCATCTTCGACGAACCAGAGATGCTGGCGCTCATACCGCCGCTGAGACTGGTCGGCATGGGATTGGCACTGCGAACAACCGTGCTGCCCTCGATCGAAGAGCGGATCGACGAGATCGTCGCCGACGCTGACTTGGACGAGGAGCCTGACAACCATTTCAAAAAGCTTCTTGGTGTACTCGATCGCATTGAGACGATCGGCGTTGACGCGGACGCCACAGCGCTGATCGACGACGCGCGTGATCAGGTGAAGCGGTCAATCAAGGGACTGGAGGAGCGCAAGCGCGAACGGGAGGAAGGCTCAGAAGACGAAGCGGATTGGACGCACATCGTGACGCAAAAAAAGGAGGAAGCTTCGGCTCTCACTCCGGTCCCCACGAAGCGCTCGGTGTTCGACGATGTCGACAAATAGTCATGAAGACGCGCAGCGGCTGAGCTCCAGCCAGTCGGGCCCGCCCTTGACAGATAGCGCGGATGCGAAGCGTCCCCTACGAGGCGCCGCAGCTGCTCAAGCGGGTTTCGACTATCAGCTCGACGTCTCAATCCTCGCGGCCCTGCAACTTCTCCTCATTTCTAAGTCGGCTACGCGCCTTGTGCTCGAGCCCGCGAACGAAGAAGATTTGGAAGCGGATCTTGAGCCCCACAAGCCGGGACGCCTGCAACCAAGTGCAACCGTCGCAGGCGGGTACAAGCTTGTCGTCCAAGTCAAAATGGACAACGGCGAGCCGTGGTCGATCGAGGATTTCGAAGCCCTGCTCAAGCACGGCTCTGAAAAAAAAGGTGGGCGCCGAAACGCCCTTCATCATCTCGACGAACCGAATACTCGTTATCTGCTCGTCACTAATGCCGACGCAAAAGGCGTCGCACGTGGACTGCTGGTCGAAGGCTTCGAAGAGGTCTCGGACAAGGCAAGCTTTCCGCCGAGCCTGCACACGACATTGAAAACGTCGCCCGAAGGCCGTGTCGCGATCTGGGGGAAGCTTACCGAGAAACATCTCGCATCCGATATCCGAGCGCTAATGTCGGACCTGTTGCACGTTCCCAAGGTCGAGCAACTAAATCTCCTCCAAAAACTCCGTCTCGAAGCCAGGCGGCGGACCCGAGGCAGCACGCCCGGTCTGTGGACGAGCGATGACCTTCTGGCAATGGTGCGGGCGCACGGCGGATTCCTGGCCAGCTCCGCCAGCCTCGAGCATTTCGTGCCCCCGGCGAACTTTGACGAGATGCTCAAGGTCATGAACGACAAGAACGCAGTCGTCATTCGGGGACCTTCGGGCACAGGCAAGACGCAGGCAGCGCTCAAGCTGTGCGATATCGCGCGACGGCGTAATGCTGTGCTGGAGGTCGTCACCATTGGGGCGGACGATGCGCCGACGAGCGTGCGCAAGGTCGTCAATAACGGACCGACACTCTTCTACGTTGATGATCCATGGGGCCAATTCAGCCTACGCGGGGGCAGCGAGGCTTGGACCGAGCAATTGCCACGCCTCCTTGCCAAGGCTACGCCGGATCATCAGTTCATCGTCACCTCCCGCAGCGACATGATGCAGAGCGCCAAAGTCGGCGACAGCCTCAACGCATGGTCGGTCGAGTTGGATGCGGGCCAGTACCGGGACGGTCAACTCCGCGAAATTCATGACAACCGCATGGACCAGCTAACGGCCGCCCTGCAGACCAAAGCGTATGCGTTTCGCAGTGAGGTGCTCAAGAGGCTTAGCACGCCGCTTGAGATCGAGTTGTACTTTGCGCACATGCAAACCGGCCACGATGTCGGCGAGGAAAACCACATCTTCTTTCGCCGGTTGCTCGAGTTGGCGCAGCGCGATGCGGTGGAAGGCGTTGTCCTCAGAGCGCTATCGTCGATCGACACATGCGGCACTTCAGCTATTGTTTGGGCGCTGCTGGCGGCAAGAGGTCAGTTCGACCGCAGCCGACTCCACCCTCTTCAACGCGCGCTACGCGGGCTGGATCGTGCACTCGGCGACGGCTTGGATCGACTTACAGACCGCATGATCGCGGCCCGCCATTTGCGTCAGCCGGCCCGCACCATCGCCTTTGCTCATCCTAGCGTCCGACAAGGTTTTGAAGCCTTCGCCAAGGAGAACTGGGGACAGAGCGAGGCTGCGATCAAGGCTCTGATCGCAGCGCTCGCTCAGTTGCCGTCAGCGCATCGCGATTGGGGCTTGGAAACCGCCGCCCGAATTTTTGAAGTGACGCGCTCGTTTGCTCGCCGAGAGGACGTTGATCAGACCTTCGACATTGACTCCGGCAGCAAGGAAGCGATCGATGCTTGGCTGGACGAAAGCCTTATGGATCCGGCTTCCAAGTTCGCGCCCTTGCTGGAGTTGGCGTCGGAGGTGGGCAGCGATGAGTCCATACCGAGCCGCGTCGCGAGGTGGCTGTTGAAAGGCACGCAGCGGGGAGCTTCTTTCTTCGTTCGTGACTGGCAACCGACGATCTTTGACGATGCCTGGTACGACGCCGTCGCAGCGAGCCCGTTCGCGGCCAAAGTCGCAGAGCGATTTATTCGTGAGCAGCTTGGCTTCGACCGAGGGAATTACGGAGCGGGATTCGCAAAACGGCTCGATCGCTTCGCACCCAACTTGACCTCCGCCTATCACGACGCCGCGCGCCAGATGGTCGGCAACGGCTTCGAGCTCAACGCCGACGCCGTCGCGGCCGGCGCCGTGCGCGACCTAGATGGATTTGAGATCGTTTTGCAGGCCGCGCTGGACGACCTCGCGAGCATCCACCGCGAGTATCTTCAGAGCGGCCGGGAGGCGTGGCGTGCGATCGAGGATGGCGAACGGAATCATGCCGTCGAAGAGGCCACCCAATCTAGCCATGAAGGCGACGGTTACACATCCGGCGTCTTCATCGACGCCTATGTCCAGCAGCTTCGCGCAGAGGGTCGCTGGTTGGTCCTTGCCAACCATCGGCGCGTCGCTGATTTGGTTCCCGCTTGGTCGAAAGCGCTCGTGATGTCTTCCCACCTAGTGGATAGAGATGAGCTTTTGGCTATTGTCGCAGCAAGCAAGGATATGGATAACGAGCTAACTGTTTGGGCTGCGGTGCGGAAGCACTGGGTTGCAGAACTGGAGCCTGGGCTCATTGCGCATGTCGCATCTGTTCCCTCTTCGGTCGATTTGCGTAACGAGCTTGTGCTTACAGCGCTGGAAGTCGCGCCGAATGCGCTGATTACGGCGTTCCAAATGAATTGCACGCAACTTGATCGGCAAATCAAGCTGCTCACTTCCATGCAGAAATCTCGTCGGCGGCTGGGGGAAAGCAGTCACGCCAAGCTAAGCCCCGTCGTTGGCGCACTTCCAGATCAACTCAAGGAAGTATTCGATGCCTTTCCCACCAAGAAGCGGAAGGCCCGCGCGGTCAATGGTCTAGCGCTCATACTCCTGACAGGCTGCGTACCACAGCTCGATGCGGAGGCGCTTGATCTGGTTGTACCCGTCATCCTTGCAAGCAAAGGCGACGCATCGGATGCGATCGCTCAATGGCTGAAAATTGCCAGCTGCCAGAAGCATGCCGTGAGTGCGACCGAGGCTGCGATTGCAATTGGCAATATCACTCTCGTTCAAGCAGCGCTACGACATCAGCGCGCCGACGCGCGCCGTGCGGCGCTGCTTCATCTATCACAGGCATCCACCAATCCTTTGCCACCGGAAATCCTCGAAATGGCATCCGACCCCGGTAGCCGAGTACGCGGCGCATTAGCCGATCTACTCGCGAAACGGCCGCACCCGGATCACCTAAACACACTGCTCACTTTAATACATGACACTTGGTCGAGCGCCGCAGCATATTACGACGATCCCCCGAGCTTTGATATCGCGAGAGCCGCCGTTGTTGCCCTTGCCGATTACACCCCCCTATCCGATGCAATTGGCGATTCGCTTATCGATCTTGCGAATACTACGACAGACAGAGCGCTTAGCAAGTACGCCCTTATCGTCGCCGCGAATTGCGGCAGCTCTGAAATCCAACAGCAAATCTGGAGTCTCATCAACATTCCGGAAGCGCGCTGGATTCGGCTTGATGCCATTGATGCCCTGGCCGACGCTGATTCCTTAAGCTTGAGTGTCGTCGGATACCTAACTCCTGATTTTCTACTGCATTCGCCAGCTATCGTTGCGGCATCGGCGGCGCACCTCGTTGGGGCTCATGCTACGGCGAACGATGCTCTGAAAATCTTTGAACGGATCGCCAACTCGAATAAGCGACGCGCTCTGCTGCTCGTCGGGGCCAACGCAATGGCCGGGCGTGACCGCGTGACTGCTGACCGGATCCTTGATTTGCTGGAGCCCGGCCATCCTGGGCGTCAACTACTGGCGGCGACCGAACCTCTCTCTGGATCCATTCTGGATGATCTTTGCGAGGTTCGGCTGCGAGAGGCTGTCCGAACGCGACTTGGTGACCGCATTGCCTCTTGACGAGCTTCGGTACCAACTTCCCGAAGTGGTTTCGCTAGATATGCCGCTCCGTAATGCCATCCACTCTAGCTTCAGGGCAGATACCGCCGCCTACCCCTGATAAATCTCCCTAATCTCTACCCTGCTCCGCCCCAGAGTCACCTCCCCCTGAGCGGGGTGCGGATTCTTTTGAGTCTGCGCGCGATTTGCACTAGAGAATCAGGAAACGCCGTGCGTTGGCTCGAACTAGCTGCAAGGTCAGCTCGTAAAGATCAGGTGTCAACTGAATGGCCTTGAGCCGGTGGACAGCAGATTCCATGGAGAGCATGACTAGCAGATTTGGCCCTATCGGCATAAGAGCGTGCGTTCCTGGATCGTTGCCGATGGCCCAGCCGAAGTTGCCCGATGACAACTGCGCTGACTGCAATGGAAAGCAGGCTCGATCGCAGGTGATAGAGACGGGTTTTTGAGAAAAAATAGGTTGGAACTAGGCCTTGAAAGCGCTTGAGCAAGGTTGAATCAAAAGCTAATTTGGCCATGTCATGCGGTGTCTGCGACGCAAGCGCCGCTGCTTGAGCCGCATCCGACTGATCATGCTTAAGTTCATTCTGCAAAGCCTCGAGTGCAGCCGGCGTCCGGAAATAGGCTACTGCCGCGAGGCCCTTAATGGCAGTGTCGAGGCTTGCATCCGCACCTGCAGTAGCCAAATCGGCCGTGACTTGCGCAATGTTGGACCCACTAGCCGCAATCGCGTTCAAGGTCGCCGCATGCGGATCATAATTACTCTCGTAAGGCTGGAACATCTTCTCGATCGCGTTATCTGGGCGCGTGGCGTCGGCTTCGTAATAGAATCGCTCGACACACACGTTTTCAGGCGATGATGAGAAATCCCTCTCCGACACTCGATCTTCGACGCGAACTTGGCCACGAGCGTCCGCCCAAGCCTTCAAGTAGGTGCGCGGTACATAGTGTTGCCGGACAGTACTGAGCATGGACGCGGCTCCTTAGAAGTCAGCTCATTGTGCGGCATCTTGCGAAAATCCCCAGCGCGGCTCATTTGGGTTTGAAGCGTCCCGGACGAAGGTCGAGCGTTGGCACCGGTCTTCGGTAGTACTTCACCGTCGGTGCAGAAGGTTTGCGAGCGCTCGTAGAAGAAAGCCGCCTGCGGAGCTCTTCATTGGCCGATCGGGCAGCGTTATTGACCGAAAGCAAACAGCCGCTACCCTCGATAAACCTCCCTAATCCTAGAAATCGGATAGCACCTCCCTGCTTAGCCCTGTGTGCCAAGGTCCGCTTTCGGCCAGGAGCGGACCTTAGTGAAGGACCGCTTTCTTCTGGATCCACCCAACGAACAGAGTGGAGGCCCACGTTACACCACCCCGCCAGCCCCCCATACCGGCCGTTGCATATCGGCTCGATGGATCAGTTCGCCGCTCCTGGCGGCCATTCCTCCGGAACCAGCGCGGGCGGCTTGGTCCACGGTTTCTCGACCAGCGCGTCTTGGAACCACTGATCGCGCAGGTTCGCATGCTCAGTGACGATCAGTTGGAAGCCTGGAACATCGTCCTGTGTGAACTTCAGCAACAACTCGAACAGCCGGCGCACCGCATCAAGGTCGGCGTCGGATTCCGTCTTCTGCACGGAACCGTCGGCATCCCTGTAGACCTGCTCGGAGGGGAAGTAGACCTGGGTTGGTTGGTCGATCAACAGGAAGCGCGGAATAGGACGGTTGTTCTGCGCCGCGAACAGGTGCAGGGCGAGCAGTGCTGACAGATGGTAGGCCAGATGGTTCTCGCCGCCGCCGGTCCTTCCCATCGGCACAGGACGCTCGGGTCGATCGAAGATTATTGTCAACTGCGGCAGGTTGAGCCGCGCAGGGTAAGGACCGAACTCGGCGTTGAACTTCTGGATGTATCGCGACACCTGTGCGGAGATGTTGTTGAGGATCGAGGTCAGGCGTTCGCTGCTGTCGTCGGCACCGATCTGCTCCTCAAGCTGCTTAACTTTGTTGATGAGACGGCGATTCTCTGCTTCCAGTTTGGCAAGATCCTCATTCGGGAGGAGCGTTTCCAGGAACAGGCTGATACGGCCGACCACGCGCGCGGCTGCGTTGTTGCGGGTGCCCATCTGGGCGATGACTTCGTTGGCCGAAATCGCCGCGGATAGCTCCGCTTCCTTCTGCTTGATATCGCCCGCGATCCCATCCGCTTTGCCGGTCAGTTCGGCGAGGTAGGCTTCGAGCTTGGGGCGCTGGCCGGTGGCGATGCGCAACTCTTTGTCGAGCGATTCCAATTCGTTGAGCAGGACGATGGCGACCGGGGATTCCAGCGCCAAGTTTTGCTCGCTGAACGGCCATTGCCATTCGCCACTGTCGGGGTTCTTCGGCAGTGCCTTGATTGAGGCCAGCCGGTCTATCTGTTCGGCGGCCTCGTTTTCGTAGCCACCCGCCCGCTTGGCGAACTGTCGTGCCGCGTCGATCCGGTTCTGAGTATCACGGCGATCCTGACGCAACTGGACTAACTCATCCTCCAGAAACGAAACCCGGCTGCCGTCGTCGTCTGGCACCCTCTCAGGCTTCCACGACAGCGCCGACCTCAGTGCGTCAATGATCCCGTCCGCATTCGGGTTCTCATCGGTGTTGCCAATGACCCCCACTGTCTTTGCTTCCGAGTAGAGGCCGATGGCTTGTTCATGCGATGTGTCGACGGCGTCGCGCGCTTGCTCTAGCTTCTTGTTGCTGACCCTCAGATCGCGCTGCGCTACGCGTAGCTTGGATTCCAGCTCGTAGCGATCGTGGGAGGAGACGCCAAGCAAGATTGGCAACGTGTCGCGGATCGCCTGCGGTTGGAACTGCTCGTTCTGGCGATAGAAAAGTTGATCCTTGTTGGCGACCAGTCCCTGCTTCTGGAACAGGTAGTAGAACGTGTGCTTGACGTTCGCGTCGTAACTATCTCGGCTGTGCTCAAGCGCGACTTCGGTGCGGTTCTCGGGAATTCCAAGCAAGCGCGACAGCAGTTCGACAATGCTGTCATCGTCAGTGTTGACCGCCAGATCCTTGAACTCGGGCACCTGCAATTGGGTACCCCTTCGCAACATTGCCGTGCTGCAACTGGCGCCACTGCCGGGCGGGGTCGGCTTGGCAATAAGCACTTGTTCTTTCTCGAACTGGTAGATCACCGCAAACCAAGACACTTTGTCCCGGATGATGCCTTCCGGGACGTTGAACGAGGAGCGTCCCATGCAGTATTCGATAATATCGGAGAGCGCAGACTTGCCGGTGGAGGAGCGACCGGTGATGACATTGAGTCCGTCTACCTTAAACCGGAGGTCTCGGCGCTGGCCGTCATGGCTGTAGATGTGGATGGATCTGATCTTCATGGACGAATCCCGAAAGTCGTATAAACGGTCGCCCGGTCGGCTATGCGTGCAAATTCCTTTCCGACGATCCGCGCCACTTTCTGGCAGGCGACGGTTTCGGCGGTGCCATCTACGCTCTTGCGGACCTTCCTGGGCACGGTCTGGATGCGACCGTCGTCCGTGACGGCGATGCAGCCTCTTTCCATTAGCAAACCGAACCCCTCGAAGGCATACGGCAACATCTGCGTGACCCGGTCCGCGAAGCCCACCATGATTTGCTGGTTCTTCTCCGCGGTCTTGAGCAGGTAGCTGCGTGGACTGCTGGCGATCACTTCGCGTGAATCCTTGTGCAGGCACAGGGGTAGTACAAGCAGCGACAGTGAGAAGGGCATGCCGCGGGCATCTTCTTCTTCGTAGCCATGCAGGGCGCGGAACAGGACCAAGCCACAGAATGCAGGGTTGAACAGGTTCCGAATCTCGAAGGGGCGCTGATCCCATCGCTTCACGATGCCACCCCCAGCACCTGGCCAAGGCGGTCGAGGAATCTGGGATGCCAGTAGACCTTGGGTTCGGGCGTGGCATCTGCCAGGATGTGGAAGCTGCCGCGAAGGACATAGGGCTCCGTCACCCGTGCGCGAATGCGTAGGGATTCGATCTTCCCAGTCTCAAATTCCGCCCAGTTGTAGAGCGCCGCGCCGGCTTCGCGCAGTGCTTCTTCCGCGCTGTCGTCCTTCAGCTTCTCGAAAGCGACATCCTTGTAGCGACCCCACTCATCGGTGAGGCGATCTTCGTACTCCTCGACCTCTCCCAACACAAGCAGGTTCTCGCGCGCCCAGGCCGATCGTTGTTCGAACGCCCGGTAATAATCCAGAATCGCGCTCCTGATCCGATTTGAGGAAATGCCGATCTCGCGCAGTTGGGCCACGAACAGGCGTGGGTCGGCATCAGTGTCGATCTCGTCTGCGGGCGCCTTTCCACGGAAGGTGATAGGTAAGTTGTCCGCCTTGTATTCCTCGGCGAAGTTCGAGAGCTTGTCCGAGACTTCGTAGCCGAAGATCCCTTCCGACTTGGCGCCAGTCAACTGCTTGATCATCGCATCGGTCCACCAACCCTCCAGCCGCTCGAAGACGAACTCTCGGTGCTCGCGCCGGATGCTTCGCATGTGCTTGTCCCTTATGAGCGCCGGGATGTCGCCGATGCGTGGGCTGCCATCGAGGATCAGGATGCGTTCGAGAAAATCCTGCTTTTCGGGATCTCTCAGTTCATTGAACGCCTTGGCGATCGGTGCGATGAGTTTTGATGTCGATTCGGCAAGCGCGGCATCGGCCAATTCGGTAAGCGTTGCCGCATCACGGGAGGCGACAGGCTGATCGGGGAGAAGATGGGCAAGGAACGAGCCGGTGGACACCGTGCCAGTGGTGAACAGGAAGAACCGCAGGTTCGACGCAGCGCGGCCATCTCTCTTGTACCGCACCAGCCAGATGTTGACGGACTTCCAGAAATCGGTTGATAGGTCGGTGAGCCTATCGCCGATCGCTTTGTGCTTCAACGAGGCCAAGGACTTGCCACCGTCGCCGTCTATGAAATCGAGGTCATCGTCCTTTTCGAGGAAGATGGAAGTATCTTCCGGCAATTGAAGCACTTGTAGCAGCGCGAGACGTGCCTGGTAGATATATCCCAGACCCTGCTCGCCGGCTGAAAACTTATCGGTGGGCGCATCGACCATGCAAAGTCCTTGTGCTGTTCTTGGAGGTCGGGGACGACGATAAGCTAGGGCCACATAGCGCATCTTCCGATGCGTTATGTCTTTACTCTCTTTTCCCCCGACTATGGCCGAAAATCCGCCCCCCCTGCCTGTCCATTCCTGGCAATAGTAACAAATCGTTTTAGAGCGGCTAACAAAACGTAGCGAGCAGCCGTCAGGTGGGCGCGGACGGCGCGCAGGAACGACAGTGTACGAGTGGTACATGAGGATTCTGAGCACCGGCCGCGCCCGCCTGGCGGCCGCGCAGTAGTTTTGTTAGCTGCTCTTAGCCGGGGGGATCAATTTTATATTTCGCTGCTGGGGCGGCGCATGGGCACCTCCACGACCTTGAGCCTGACTCGATTCTGGAGATTGTTGTGCTCTTCGAAGTAGCGTGCAGTCGAATGCTTCTTGACAGTACCATTGAGCCGTAGCTTGACCGACGAGAAGCACCGATTTGAATCAGGAACCACCAGATGGAAATGTAGTCGGCGACCTTGGTATTGTCTCGCAAGGTAAGCATCGGCCTTGTGCAGAATCCAACGAACTTCATTGGCGCTGATGCGCTTTCCGAATGTATATTTGCACTGGACGTAAATGGTCTCGTCATCGCGTTCAAGAACCAGATCCACGCCGCCGTCCACGAAGCCGAATTGAAGTCCTCGGTACGTCACCGCATAGCCTTGAGCCTCGAACTGCAAACCGACATGTCGTTCGTACACATAGCCCCAGTGAGAGGGTGAAAGCGAAGCGTAGGGGAAACAGTGAACTGACTTTCCGTCCTGGACCACGTGCAGCACTTTGTTCATGCTATCGAAAACTAGATGGCCGGATCTCAATGCTCGTCCGAGCCGCAGTCGTTCCTTCGTAGTGCTGCCTTCTCTTGTGGTTTCAGTCGTCATGATCTCTGCTGTTCGGCGTCGATGATCCTTCTCTCCGTTGACAACGATAGCCCAACTGGGCGTCTCCCGGCCTTGCCGGGCCGCGCTGTCGTGCTGCGCATAGATCCGAAGACGCCAACGCGACGTGGACCTAGCAGCACCGCCAAAACCAACTGGCCGGCTTGCCGGTGCAACAAAGCCCCCTTGCGGGGGCCTCGTTCGTCGGCGCTTGGGTGGGGATTCTCGTCCCCGCCCCCAACGCCGGGTGAGATGGCTTGGACGGCGCACCCATGGTAGCGAAAGCTCTTTGGGCCACCATCAGGGGCCATGTCGACCGGCTGTCAGACTTCTTCCAGGAACGTGTCGGATTTCTCAGCCAGCCACTGCTCCACGGCTTTTCCTTTGAGTTCCTGAGCCAAGTAGCTGGAGCAAAGCGAGGTGCCGTCCGAACGCAGGTTGGCCACCGTATGTGCGGCCAAGACTGCAGCCCCCAGAAGGTGTACCTGAGTGCGCCCGCTTTCCTCCCAACCCTTGGGGAGGGATTCAATGGCGGCCAAGGCCTCTTGCCCTGAAAGGTATTGGATGCAAGTGAGGTAGGACCACTGGAGGCCCACTTCCTCGCGCAAGCGCTTGCCGGCGGCCTTCTCGTCCAACCGGCCTTCAACACTGTCCAGCAACACTTGGGCGGCCGCGATGGCCTTGCCTTGGGGAGAGAGCCGGCTCTTCTTCTTGGGGAACGTTCCGCGCACGATCAGGCCTTCTTGGTTGCTTTCTTCGCAGGCTTCTTGACGGCCTTCCGGGCGGCTTTACTCACCGGCTCGCTTGCCTTCTTGACCACCATGGCGAGTGCCTTCTTCACTCTGCCATCGGCTGACGGGAACTTCACCGGGATAGACCTTAGCCCATGCCTTGCCCTCGGCGGACTTGGCCCATGCCTTAAAGGCCTTGGGGGCCAAGCCGCGGCCTGCCCAGGTTTCCCCGCTGGGAAGGAGGTACTTCGGAGCCACCTTGCCGAGCTTGCGGCACTTGCGGGACCGCGCGGCGTCCTTGGGTGCGCGCAACGGCTTGGCGTCGATCGTTTCCCCGATGAGCTTGGCCACCTGCTGCCGCTGGGCGGGGCTGAGGATCTACGCATACTTCTGGAGGACCACTAGGGCTTTCGGCACCTCGCCGTCGCGCTTCTCCACCAGTTCCTTCTGGGCTTCGAGCTGTTTGATCTCGGCATTGAGGGATTTCAGCGTGATCAGGGGCAAGGGAGGGCTTCGTTTGGGAATTCAACGGTTATAGCCCACCGCTGGGGCATGACCACCCGACACTGCCTAGGACTACCAGGAGAACCAAGTTTCCTTCAATTTTCCACTGGGTCACTTCGGGAACGGTTCTGGATCTTCTTTACATCTGGCTCAAGCTTCTTGTTCTGGTCCAGAAACTTGGGTCACCTCACAGCCGGGCGATGGCCGTGAGGTGATCCATCCCGGCCAGAGCGAACGTGCGCCGAGCCTGCCTCAGGTGGCAGTAGCCGATCAAACAGAGTGGCGATGAGGGGGGGGCTGGCGCACATAACAGGCAATCGCTGAGGCGTAACGGTGCGCCATTGCGGTGCCTGGTGAATCGCCCAGAGCGCTGTAGACAGGCACCACCCTCACTGGATGTCCGCTATTGGCCAGAGGCGGACCTCTGCCCTACCCCCGATAACGCTCCCTAATCCTCTGCCCCGCCCTGCGCAGTGTCCGCTCTCGGCCGTACGCGGACATTCGTGCGGGTCAAGCGTGTCATGTTCATACTGGGATCACTCCTCGGCAGCGGTCCGACATATCGGCGCCGGTCTCAAGCAGAAAGCTGCTTTCCGCCTGTGACGACTCATTGGAGGGACTTCGAGATAAGGCACTGCTGCTGTTTGGTTTTGCCAGTGGCGGGCGCCGACGCAGTGAGATCGCGGCAGCTGACTGGCAGGACCTGCGCCGCATCGGCGAAGACGCTTTCATCTATCGGCTGGAGCACAGCAAAACCCAGCAGGCTGGTCCGAGCGCAACTGCCACACCCGACAAACCGGTGCTGGGCCGCGCAGGACTCGCCCTGGCTGAATGGCTGAGCGCGGCCGACATCACAGATGGGTCCCCTCTTCCGTCGCCTGTGGGTGAATGCGTCGGTCCTGCCCTGGCGCCGAAGGCGGTTGCAGCGATTGTGCAGCGGCGGGCATTGCAGGCGGGGTTGAACGGGGACTTTGCCGGCCACAGCCTGCGCTCGGGCTTTATCACCGAGGGCGGCCGCCAGGGCATCGCCCTGCCCGCCTTAATGGCGCTGACTGAGCATCGCTCCGTCGCGCAGGCGATCGGCTACTTTCAGGCCGGGGACGCGTCAAGCAACCCAGCGGCTCGACTGCTTGATCTCTAGCGCGGGCCAATGCGTCATCGGCCCTTGCGCGGCTCCCGCTTCGCAGGAGTTTTCTCAAGGCTTTTGAGCAGATCCTTCTTCTGGCGAACGGATAGGTCATTCCACTGCAGAAGCAGTTGGGCCAACAGCTCGTCTTCGGTGTAGAGAAACGCCGCGGGTATGCCAAGTACCTCAGCCAACTGTTTGGCTGTCTTGATCTGGGGTTCGTGCTTGCCGCGTTCGTACTGGTTGATACGTGGAGAGGCCACGGCGGGATCCAAGCCGGCAAGGATGCCGAGCTGCTTCTGAGATAGCCCGGCTCGTTCGCGCGCCTGTGCTAGCCGCAGCGCAAAAACCGGATGTTCTGCCGTCCGCCTGTTCACTTTTGCCCCCTCAAGGAGGGCTAAGGATGGCGGAAGTGACCGGCGCTTGGATACTAAGATATTCTTAGATGCCATGGCAACGGTCAGCACGCAGTCCGCGGTCCTGGATCGACTGCTCCTGGTCCTTCGTCGAACCGATGAACAACTCAAAAACGCAGTCTCGGGATCTAGTGCGTCCTGACGCCCCAACTATTAGCGACGTCCGTCATCTAGGCGGTCGTGGCGCCCTCTATCTTCTGGCTTTGGTACAAGCTCGCCACGCGCGAACACGCGTGGCGCCCACGGTGGAGGGCACTCACAGTGTTCTTTCGGTATTGGATGCGCTGGGGGTTGTCCGAGTCGAGCCGGAGGCCGGCCCGGATAGCCATACGATCGACGGTGACAAGATTGCCTGGTCCTACACTTGGCCACACGTCCTCTTCGAAGAACTGGAGGTGCGGCTCAAGGACTACCTGCAAAGTGAGGCTCAAGAGCCCCCTTATGCAGAGATGTGGTTAAGGGTCTGGCAGGAGCTGGTTCCGCAGGACGTGACAGCCTATCTTCGGCATCAATTGCGCATACATCAGTTTCCCGACTTTTTTCTTGTGGAGCTGGCCCGGCTACTCATGCTTTACGACTCGCTATACAGCCTGGGCCACTGGCGTTATGCATGCTGGGCAGCGGTGCGCAGCATGGCGTCGATATCCTTGCAATACCCTGGCAACGTCGAGATGTTGAAGTCCACGCTAAGCAGCGAATTGCCGCGGCGGCTCAGGCTCACTCAGGGCAGCTTGGAAGGAAAGCTTTGCTTTTCTCCGTCCTACTCTCTTCCGGACTGTGCGCTTACGTCGGTGTTCTCCACCGTCGCCACGCGACTGGGCGATCGGTACTGGATGTCGCCCCCAGCCCTCGAGCTGATCTAGCACCTACGGCTCTTTGCTTGCTCAACGTAGAAGCGATGCTCTTCATGGCGACGGGCCTCCTTGGGCCTGATTGTCGCAGAAATTTTAGTGCTGGCTGATCTAAATTACAGGGAGTAGGTCAACCTTCTAAGGCACGTACTGCGTGCCAATATAGGGCTAGGGGTTGGGGTTGAAGAACTCATCCAAGATGCCTGCGAGCCCGCGGAGAGCCCGGAATCTTGAGATATAGCGCAGCATCTCAACAGCGTCCTCATCAGAAGTGTTGAGGTTACCCAGGAAAATATCGTCAATCAGATCCTGCCGCTGCTGACGAATTGCTCTCGCAGTCTCCATCCACTCCTGATCCGCGTCGCCTTCAGAAAGTCGTTCTAGGATCTGGTCGCGAAGCACTTGATAGTTCTCTTGGAAGTCATCGAAAAATAGCTCCATGTCGCCGTCCCTTAGCACAATGGGCGATGTGTAGGAAGCCTCACATCTTTGCAGCATGTGGTGCGAGGTATACACCGACACAACAGGCAGCTCGGTGTGGCACCGATCCCGCCGCGTTCTGAAGCCCAGCACCTCAGGCGACACTGGGCCACTGGGCCGACGCAGCAGACGGACTTCAATCAGCGTCGCCAGCGCCTGGCCAACCAGGTGATGCGCATCCCATCGGGTCAGGATGCGGCGAACTGACCAGCGAAGCGCGTCCAGGTAGACGTCGGCCTCTTTGAGCGATAAGGCGTCCAACGCGAGCCGGAAGGAACATGCCAGCAAGGCAATGGCATCCACAGAAGCAAACTCGCCAATGTTGTAGGCGTTTTCCGCGATGGTGCGTAGGTCTCGATTGTCACTTGCTACATTCTTGAAACCGCTGCTTATAGCCACCACCCGCTGTGTAGGGGTCAGCCGAACCAATCCCAGCCTTCTCAATAGGTCAGCGTGGATCGCCCGAATCTGGTCTCCTGGCAGAACTTCGGGCCCTGTGAGTTGCCAGAACGGGGAGTTGTAAAGCGCCGCCGCTGCACTTTGGTGGTAGTCAGCGTGTACGGCCTCCACGAGCTTCAGGCCATTGATGCCCCGCAGCTTTCCCGGGTCGTTTCCGATGTGGAAGTAACGCTGAAACACTTTCCGGAGCGGACGTTGGGTGGACGTTCCACCATCAATCTTCTCCAGCCAGTGCTCATCAAGAGCATGCCAGGAGTCAACCTCCGGCGTGCACACCAGGACGATCCAGGCCCACAGGCGATGTCGCGTTAGCAGCGCGATGTCCATCGGGGCCGGACCAGGCCGCTTCGGGTGGTTCTTTGGAGTGTCAGTTCCCATGGGAAATGGCATGCCACCGGCACTCCGCAAACTGTGCAACAGTCTGGGGGAATACGCCACTCGTCGCCAAATCTAGCCATGAAAGTCTCTCTCATGCACGTAGGTTCCAAAGACGCACCCAGCCAACCCCTCGCGGATCTACTCGCAGAGCACGGTGAATTGGTGAGTGGCGGTGACCTCCAACGCTGCTTGGGTTTCAAGAGCGCCCGATCGTTTCAGCGTGCTCAAAAGGAGGGGCGACTGCCCGTCACCACCTTCTCGCTGCCCGGTCGACGAGGCGTGTTCGCGCGCACGCGCGACATCGCGGCTTGGCTTGGCTCCTTGGGGGCCGCCGGCTAGCGCTCATGGAGGGCGCGCCTTGCATCAGGGCCACGACAGAGTGGCCATCCACAAGAAGAGAGGTGCTGATCGCCTAGATTTGACGACCACAATGCAAAAAGCCCCTGCGAACAGGGGCTCGGGATGCAAACTTAGTTAGCGGCTAAGTGCGTCCAGGGGACCACGGTTCGCAGGCTCTGTCAATGCTTTCGCCCTCTTGGACGTAAAGGCACGGGCGGCATTTGCCTGGAGAACCTCATGCACATCTAAGGTCCACGCCCGCACTTAGCACGTGCCGGTCGACCCCATCGCCTTCCCGTCCTCCGCCACTAAGCACAGCGGCGCCGCCATTTCTGTGGAACTAGCGGCGGACCCTGGACCGACGGCCGTCGACGCACGCCATCGATTGTGGTGCACACGCCCTACCCCAACCGCAGTAAATCGCACTGCGGCGGTTACGGCTGTGCGCCTACCCATCAATCGAGGACGCGACGTACCACTTCCCTGGAGCACCCATGTCATTCATCTCACAAATGTCCCCGGGCAGCCCGGCTGCCTTGCCCCGAGCGATTGACCCGTCCGGATCGCTACACCAACCCGGGCCCCGCCCCTTCGAACCGCGAATCTACGGCAGACGCGAATTCGAAAAGCGCGACGTCTACGGTTTCCTTTCCATCAAGGAGGCGCGACCGGTGGAGGTCGACGGACTGCCGGCCATAGCGGTGGCACTGGCGCTCGAGTGCGATCCGCATATCGCGTGCTACACGGAGCGTCCCCGCACCCTACCCTTGGGCGACAAGAACACCGAGCTGCACTTTTGGGTGCGGCATGCCTCGGGTTTCGAGCAGTTCCTGCTGCTTGTGCCTGATGCCGACTGCGTACAAACCGTAGGTGGAATTCCGCGGCCGCGGGAAACTGAGCGTTGGCAGGCTATGGCACGTGATGCCGGCCTGCAGCTCCGCTTCGTGACCGAGCATGATGTACGTGTTGCCGGCGCGACGATTGCACAGCACAACCGACTACTGGCCTTTGCTCAGGTAGCGCAGTCACTGGGCAATCGTCTGGCATTGCGCGCACGAATCCTCGCCAACGTCGAGCAACAGTCGCGTGCGCGGATCGACCAGCTTGAGGCAGCGCTCGCACCGTTCGATTCGGCAGATGTCCAAGCGGTGACTTGCGAGCTGATCTGCCTCGGAGCCCTTGACTTTGATCGCGAGCAAGAACTCACCCGGCGTTCGGTTGTTGCGCGGAGGAATCGCACATGAAGCCGCGCTTCACCATCACCGAGGCCGACGCGCTTCTAGCCTTGCCGCGGCCGGACACAAAAGCGATGACGGACCGGACTGAGGAGGAAAAGCAAGCTATCGATAATCGCGTCGGCGCATTGGTGGCTCTGTTGGAGGGAGCGCCGATCTCGCAAGTCGCTACGGCGTATTCCATATACCCCAAGACACTGCGTCGAATGCTGGACCTTTGTGCCAAGCCCGCCATCAACGGCGGGATCAATGGCTTCGCGGTATGCATTCCAGGGGCGCGACTTGTAGATCCACAGCCCCGCCACACCGGCCTCCCGCCACAGGGCCGGGCACATGCGATGACGCAGCTGGTCCTGGCAATTCCAGAGCTCGGCGCTTTAGTCGCTAAGTTCAAGGGAGAAGTGCCCACACGAACGCGAACTAGTCCTGCATTCGATCGACTCTACGCACACATCAAGCGGATGCTGAAAGAAAAGGGGTTGGATGATTGCTACCCGCTCAACACGCGCGATGGTGGTCGTAGAGCGCTGTCGACGTTCATAAGGCGCTCGCGCGAGCACAACGCCGACCAAGCGATGGCTTTTTCGGCGCCCATGGCCTTGACGAAATGGAAGGAACTGGCAGACATCCGGCCGTTCGATGAGATGCAGTTCGATGGGCACTACATTGACCTCAAGGACCAGTGTGTCGCAATACCACTGCCCGATGGCACTTCGGTGCTTGCAAAAATCTCTGGGCTCCTGCTGCTTGTTGAGTTCGATGTGGGGTCGCGCGCCTGTGTTTCTTGGCAGGTGGTCATTGACGCTTCCTACGATCAGTTTGACCTGCTGCGAACATTGTCCGCTGGGCTCACGCCGTGGCATCCGCGTGACCTCAGTGATCGTCGTATGCGCTATCTGCCTAATGCGTGGATGCCTGCGGCAATGCCGGGCCTGTTGCCTCGTGCGCTCAAGCTGTCGCTTGACAACTTCTCTGGTCATTTGGCCAAGCATGCCCGCCGCACGATGCTGCACCACCAACTCGGCATCTATAGATTCGGTGTCGCTGGAATTCCGCAAACCCGCGCCGAGATTGAAGCGTTCTTCAAGCTCATCGAACAGAAAGTGCTCCGCTTCCTCGCCGGAGGATTCGAGCCAGAGACGAAAAATCGGGTTGAGCAGAAGGTTTCTACACGCATGGCGTCGAACTATCCGATCTTCGCCGACTTGCTGGAGGACTTTCTCGATGTCGCCATTAGTACCTATAACGTGTCCGCACATGCGGAACTGCATAATCGCAGCCCGCGCGAGGTCGCCGAACGCTACATCGAGCTTGGTGGCATGCCACTGCGCTCCTCGCGCACGGCCGACGACGCGCGCGATATGCGGCGAATCCGTGTCCAAGTGACCATTCGCGGGAGTAAGAGCGGCGATGTTCTACCGCACGTCAACTACGGATATGGCACCTATCGTAGTGACACGCTCAATCCCCGTACGGACTTGATCAGCGAAAAGTTCCACGGCTACATCGAAGACGATGACGCCCGATTCCTAACATTGCTCGATGAGCGTGGCCTGCCTTACATCACGCTGCAGACGCTACCTCCCTATGCACGCACGCCCCACACGCTCGCCGAACGCAAGCGTGCCGAAAAGCTGAAAAGGTCCCATTCGGGGCGCTGGGAGGGTATCGACGACTTAATCGAGGCCTATCACGCCGACGTCCGCGAATGCGCACGACATCTCAAGTGGGCGGCGGACGAAGTTGCCAGTGGCGCTTCGCCCCGTGCACCAGTTGACCGGCCGCTCGGCACCTCCAGCGGCGCGGCGCAAACGCTGGCGGGACTTCCGCCACGTGGCGGGCCGGTGAACCTCCGCCGGCGCTGAACCGTTGCCTCTTCATTTATGGCGGCGGATCGCCGCCTTGGAGTTCAATCATGAAAACCAACAGACCCCATTGCTTAGACGGCACGACGTCCTATCAGATTCAAAGCTTTGCTCGTGTTGGCAAAACAAGCGCAATCCAGCTGTCTAGCGATCCTGTCCATCAAGACCCGCGCGAGTCCGACGAAAGTACGACTAGTCGCTCAACCGCATCCCAGGAGGCGAGCCATGACGACTGATGCTCGCCATCCCATGCTGCGCTTCAAGCGCCCACTGATTATCACGCGCCCTGGCGAACGATTGGCCGGTGATGCCAGAAACAGTATCGAGATTGGCTCTGATGCGATCTGGATCGATGGCTTCGGTCGCATCGGCAAGACCTATGGTGTTCGCCAACTTATCCAGACCGATGCTTGGCGGCCGTTCCCAATGTATATGATCGAGTTCAGCTATACAAAGCCGGCCAAGCCAGGCGAAGGCTACTTTGCCAGTTCCTTACTGCTGCAGCAAGGGCAGACGGTCGCGGCAAGCGCGACAAGTAACGGCACGCTCATGCGTGCAGTTCGCATGTTCCAGGAGGAAGGCCACCGTCAGGGCGCGCAAGTGATCGGCGTGGCTTTCAACGAGGCAAACCGCTTCACTGCCGACGAGTACGAGCACGTCATGTCGATCGTGAATGAGTGTGAGAAGACCGGGCGAATCTTCTTTTTCTTTATCAATCAAACCGACTCGGGGCGCTTCGACCGTTCGGCGATTGACAGGCGTCCGCCCCGCCACATTTATGGACGCTTCTTCACCACCTCCCACCACTACACGGGTCTGCTGTGGGAGATCCCTAAGGCCGATCGAGAACATCAACTTGCCTCGGACGTGGCCCTTGCCTTTCGTGAGTATGACGAGGAGCTAGTTTGGCCCGAAGGATCTGGCATCTCTTATACGCAATATTTTGCACCCAAGGCATACGCGCTGGGCTGGCGGTTGGGTACTCAGGTCGATCTCATCCGCTTAGTGATCAATTCCCTGCGTGCCGAACACGGCCTGCCTGACGTCGTGGAATGGCCGATGCAGTCATTCGAACGATTCGTGTACTTTATCCTGGTCCGAGTAGCCTACGAGAATCCGGAGTTCAGTGAACTCACGGAAACAAATATTCGTGGAGGGCTGCTACGCGCGGGCTACCTGGAAATCGAGCCGGGCTATCGGGGCATGCCGGCATGATCATTCCTGCTGCTCAGCCGAGCCGCCCTATCACGCTACGAGGGACAGTATCGCGCGACTCCTTGACGCCGTTTGCTTCTTCGCTGACGACTCCGTTTGTGGGTATGGACCTTAGAGTCCTACCTGCAACATCTGCCTTCGGGTTACTTGCGCGGCTCGTGCGGCTCAATGCCCTTGACCCGATCGACCTCTTTCGGCTTTTTGGAATCCGCAGCCGCCGGGCGGATGACCTATCGGAGCTGATGACCTTCTCTGACGTTCGCCAAGCGGCTCTGGCTCGCGCCCTGCACCTACCCACAGTGCCGCCGACGTGGAATCTGACGGCATGGTTCCCCTTTCAGGCGCCCTCGAACATCCTCAAAACTGGTTGGGTACTCCGCTATTGCCCGCAGTGCATGCATTCAGGCTACCACACGCTACTACATCAATTACCCTGGATCCAACGTTGTCCTTGGCACGGCGTTGCACTACAGAACACGTGCATGCGCTGTGGCAGGAAGCCGACCGCGCTCGCCGATTGGTGCTTCGACGAGAATCTAGCGTGTGAATGTGGACACTCCTTGCTGTCGACCGAGGCAGCTCTCAAGCAATCGGCTGGTCCGCCCTCAGGGGCCGCTGACTTCCTCGCTATCTACCTGGACTGGGCCACCAGCGAAAGAGGACGCACCATTCTCGTCATGCCGGAACTGCCGGCCGACGCGGCGGCAGCACTGGCGGGCCTTGTTCAGTTGCCGAAGGCTTTGGAGTGGAGGTGTGGCAAGCCTCAGGTCGCTCTTCACAAGCGTTCTTGGCGAACCACCATCCATGGTCCCCGCTGTAATCAGGAAGCTCTTAGGCAGCTCGACACGTTGCGGCAGGACCGCCCTGGTTTCCTTACCGTCCCTGCTCAGATTCGACCGGCGGTCGCAAATGTAGCGGCAGATCTAGCACTCAAGCTGCCCGCGAGTACTCTCACCGACCGTGAAATGACGCTGTTCTTAACTGGAGTCGGTATCGAGGCGCCGGCGACCTTTCGACCCGCCCGGCGAGGGTTCTCCGGATCACTCTCCGCACTTCCCCCCTGGGAGGTTGCCGGGCAGCAGTTCCTCAATCTTGCCTGCCTTCACCCTGCGTCCTACCGTTCTGTCGTGAAGTTGATCGACATCGCGCTGGATGGCAGGTCACTCTTCGACTTCCACGGCCAGGCCAAGATGGAAGAGCTAAATCTCTTGATCAAGGTATGTGGGTGTCTTCTGACGCGCGGGTATGCCGAAGGCCTCAGAGCCACGCTGTCGCAACACATCCCCGACCTGTTTGGAATGCGGCGGGACTGCCCTCATCTGACACAGCCCTGGATGCTAGCGGTTGTCAATCGTACGAGGCTAGCTGAAGTACACGCCACGTGGTACCCGCTGGGAACTCCCTACATGGCAGCAAGTTTGCTCGAAGAAGCAGATGAGGCTAATCAGCGTCGCGAACGAGCTCACGGCCGAGGGCGGCCAAGGAGTCACCGTCAATAACGGGCATCAATGAGTGCGTTACCTGGATTACTAGGCATTCTTAAGTGCGGGGCCACAAACATGGCCCCTTTTGAATGCGTAGCGCGCAAGGATGGTTCATCGAGAGTGCACAGGCTCACGCACTGTTACATGCTCCAAAATGAGGAGTGCTAAGAAAAATCAAGGACATAGCGAGCGCACTTTAGAGTGCGGTGTACACCTCACCAACCCTCGTGATTGCTGCGGAGGAAATGCCCCCGTTCCCGCAGACATACACCCCATTCGCCGCGGAAACGCGCCCCACATTTCGCGGAACCCCGGACAAGTCGCCCCGGCTTTGATGAAACGACCTAAAAACTCCCCGGAGTTGAGTTGAGCGCACTGATTTCGTGGACCTGTGCGTCTTAGGCAGATTAATTCGGCTGGCCGTCGCGTCAAGCCGGTCGGCAATGCCTCATATCAGAACCACACCTTGTGCGAGGAGAATTTCTTTAAATGAAAGGCCTGCACAGTGGTTATCTGATCGAAGCCGAAAAGCTCAAGTCCACCTTCTATCCTTCTCACATAGAGCGGCGTTTTCAGATCCAATCTCGCAACCAAATCGCAACACTTCCGTCAGACGCGTACATCGCGGCCGGATCGCCCAGCGATTTTGAACTTCGTCCAGCGCAACTTCTGCTAGTGGCAGTTGAAGATCGGGGCATCGGCCGGTTGCCTTCAGTTGGCCTTCTTCTCCTTGTCGATCAGAAGCTCATCCAGGCGTTTGATAAACAGCATGTAGGTCATCTGTTCAAAGACTTATACGGGGTTGGAAATGCCGCCGCTCCAGAATCCGTTCCAGATGCTATCGACCTGGGTCATGACTGTCTTGGTGATCATGCGGTTCACTGCTGGCTCTCGGCACCAAGCGGCGCCGAGCCACTCTCGGTTCTCCGGATGCAGGTTCGCATTGGATTTGCGGGCAAGCTGGCTGTCGATGAATTGCTCGATATTGTCGTGGACTTCCCTGGTCGCGTCACGCTTGACCTGCCAGCTGTCGGTATCCATCGGCTCAAGGAACCAGGACACCAAATGCGACGGATTGGCGTGTAACTGGCCTTCTCCATCCACAGCCAGAGCTAAGAACTCCTGCCGCAGCCGCTGGCCGCGCTCGTCCTGCCACCTCAGCATGGCGGTCACGACATGGCCAAACCCCGAAAGCGTGGTGCCGGCGGTCAATCCCTAAAGTCATAGCTCCTTGCGCGGGACAGCAGATCCTGAACAAAGGGGTGATCGAGATCGAGCACTTCGGTTTCTACAATCTGGTGCCTCAGCTCCCGGGTGAACGTGACCCGGCCCTCGCGGCCGAGCCTGTGGAGTTGGGCATTTGCCGGCACCTCGACTCGCCATGCCACACCAGGGAAGCGTCTGCTTTCACGGATAGTGCCCCCCAACAACGCGACCATGCCGAACACGAATGCCTTCAGGTGCGGTGCGCCAACACGGAAGCCCGCTCTAAGCTCATCCGCGTCATAACTGACGGCGTGCCGGAACAGGTCGCGCTGCAGTTCCGCAGTTTCCCGGGCCCGCCGCATCGCTTCCTCTATGCTTTCTTCGGTTCGGCGTACCCCGGCCGTTGCCGCCTGTTCCAGGATTGCCTCCACATCCAGAAGACTGGCGAGTTCGCCAACGATGTCGCTGACCAGATTCTCGGAAGATGTCTGGTCGATGCCAGCCATGTCCACGGCCACTTGCTGCAGTCGGGCGTACATACTGCTGACGACCTGGTCGTCGGCAGACGCCACGCCCTGCAGGTTGATCGCCACCACGTGGTGCTGCTGCCCATAGCGATAAAGACGCCCGATCCGCTGCGCCAACCGCATGGGATTCCATGGCAGGTCATAGTTGACAAGTATATGGCAACGGCGGTGCAGGTTCAGGCCCTCGCCACCGGCTTCGGTAGAAATCAAGAACTGCCCTGCCCCCTCAAACCTCGCGATGGCGGCGCGACGCTCCTCGACATCCATGCTGCCGTTGATGACATCTACCTTGTCGGCACCGTAGCGAGCGGACAACTGCTCGACGATATAGGCTTGTGTGCCGCGGTACTCGGTGAACACCAAGACACGCTCGCTGCTGTTGTCGCGGATGATGGGTGCGATCACGCGATCGAGAAATGCACTCATTTTATCGTCTTCTTCGCAGGCGACTCGGCACTCTTCGATCAGGATCTTGAGTTTCTCTGTCTCACCAAAGAAAAACTCTTCGCGCGCCTCGTCGATGCCAACCTTGGCCTCTTCATACTCACCCTCGAATCGCTCATCCCCAAGACGAGATTCTTATCGACTCAGGCTCTCCGGCCGAGGTACTCACCAACCTCTTCATCGCCGCGTCCCGCCACTACACCCGCGATCCCGTGCTGCGGGGATGCATGGTCACCGAGGCGATGCGTTCGGACGATGCGCAAGCTGCGGCGATCGCCACCGCGCTGGCTGACCAGGGAAGCAGCGTGATCCGGGCGTATATCGCCCGGCACGCCGCTGCGAAGGATGTCGACCGCATTACCGACTGCGTCCTGCTGAACCTGCGCCGGATCTCGTCCTATGTCTGCCTCGGGTACACCGGAGAAAAACTCGTCAGTTGCTCCCAGGTGGCCGGGCGTGCGCTGGACGCGAAATTCGGTTGAGCGCGCTCTGCGCGCCTTTGCTCTATCAAATCTTCCTGCCAGTAAGCGGCGTCATGAGTGGATTCCTTAATCGGCCGCGGCGCTGGTTGACGCCGGCGCGGTGATGCAGGTGTCGGCGATGGTCTCGGCAAACCCGCGGCCGAACACGCCTACAGGGGTCTGGAATCCAGGACGCGCTTCGCCTGACAGCACACGGCGCGCGGCCTCGACCGCGGCCAACGAGGTGAAGGTGTAGCCGTTCACGGTATCCAGCACGGCGCGGGTGATGGTGCAGTCGGCGCACGCCACTTCCACCGCCGCCTGGTAGCGGTTGTCGGCACGCTCCTGCGCGGTGGGTCCATCCGGCAACGCGTCGATGCCGCCTTCGGGGAATGCGCTACCGGAAACGTGCACGTAGGTGTCGATGTCACCGATCCCGGTCTGGCGTGCGATGGTGATCAGATCAGGCAGGATCACGGGGAAGCAGCTGGCGAGGCCGTTGCCGAAATCGAAGTCGCGCAGTTCGCCCGGATCGCGTGCGATGAGCACATCGCCCTTGCGCCTCAGGCACTGCGCCGTGAGGGACTGGCTAGCACTGATGGCCGAACCGCGCGACATCGTACCGGAGACATGCAGGGCAATGCGGAGCGAAACCGGGGCCGCGACCCGCTCCACGGCACGTGCGGCCAGGCTGCCCAGCATCGCCACGCTGCCGCCGCTGCCCGGCATTAGCATCACGCCGGCATCAACGGCTTCCCGGTCGCGCTGTTCGGCCAGCTGGTAGCTGTCCAGTTCGGCGGCAATATCGAGGTAGTGCGTGCCTGTCAGTAGGCACGCTTCCATCAGCGGGCGTGCGGTGTGTGCGAACGGCCCTGCGCAGTTCAGCAGGACCGCGATGTCTTGCAGTGCGCGCTCCACATCGGCCGCAGCATCCAGAGCGAACACGCGGTACTCCACACCCAGGGCCGCAGCCAGCGTCTGCAGCGGTGTTCCATCGCGCCCGCCCACTACCAGGGCCAGCCCGGTCTCCTTCGCGCGTGCGGCGGCCATGCGCCCGGTGTAGCCGAGCGCACCGTAGATCATGAACTTTTTCATTGCGTGTTCCTCGCCGGCTCACTCGAGCTCGGCATCGATGCGGGAAATGCGGCCCCGGACGTCGGCCACCACGTCCAGCAATCCGATCTCATGGCCGAAGTCGCCAGTGAAGTCGACGCGGGCGCATATGCGGCGTTTGCCCAGGTCTGCCACCGACAGCAAGCGGGTCACCGTGCGATAGCCCAAGAAGTAGCGCTCCAGATAGTCGCGCACGCCGGCGTGATGGGTGAAGGTGTGGCCGGTGGAAGGGTCGTCAATCACGGCCGACGGTGCGAACAGCGCCAGCGCCGCTTCGATATCGAAGTCGTTGGCGGCTTGAATAAAGGCGTCCACGGTCACCTGCAGCGGGTGCGGCCTGGCGGGGTCATTCATGGCCGTGCTGCCAGCTTTCATAGAACACGCCCCCTGCGCGCCGAAGCCTTTCAGGTCCGGGTGGTCGGGAGGCCCCCTGCCTGCCGTCGTAGTCGAGCCGGTCGACGATGCCCAATGGGACCAGCGCAGCCGTGTAGAACGCGATCGAGCGCGTGGTGTCCGTTACGGTGAGAAAGATGTGGTCGAGCATGTCGTGCTCCGTTGCGAATCAGATGTTGTAGCCGCCGGCCACTTCGATGGTCTGCGCGTTCACCCAGGTCTGCTCATCGCCGAGCAGCCCGGCAATGACGCGGCCGACGTCGTCCGGCTCGCCTACCCGGCCCAATGCTGTCTGCGAAGCCAGCAGGGCTTCGAATTCATCGTTGAGTCCGCCGCCCAGTTCGGTGCGGATCGCACCGGGTGCCACCGCATTGACCCGGATGCGGCGCTCGCCGAACTCCTTGGCCATGTAGCGCGTGAGCACTTCCAGCCCGCCCTTGAAGGCGGCATACGGTGCCACGCCCGGCGTTGCCACGCGCGTGGTGGCGCTGGTGACGTTGACGATGCTCGCGCCGTTGGCCAGCAGCGGCAGCAGCGCCTGGGTCAGGAAGAACGGTCCTTTCAGGTGCACGTTGAACAGGCTGTCGAACTGCGCCTCGGTGACCGTCTCGATCGGATTGAACAGCCCGAAGCCGGCATTGTTCACCAGCCCGTCGAGCGTGGACACGCCCCACGTGGCCTGCAGCGCTTGCGCCACTTGGGCGGCAAACGCCGCGAAGGCGCCACTGTTGCTCAGATCCAGCTGCAGCGCCACGGCGGCGGTGCCTTCTGCCTGGATACGCTCCGCTACGCGCTGGGCCGCTTCCGGCTGGGTGTTGTAGGTGAGGATGACGCCCATACCGCGCTGCGCGCAGTGCAGAGCGGCGCTGGCGCCAATGCCGCGGCTGCCACCCGTGATCAGTACGTGTTTCATGCAAGTGCTCCTGTGCCGTAAGGGGTGATGCACAGGCTAGGGCCGCCTGCCCAGGAGCGCCGCCCGGATCCTCGCCGATTCCTGCCTATTCCTGCTTTCGGCCTTGTCAGCCATAGCTAGCGAGTGTCGAATGAGCCATGGACAAGGCACTGGATGAACTGCGCCGGCTTGCAGCAAATGCCGAAAACCGCCGCACGGAAACCGGCATTCCGCGCGTCGCCATGGTGCAGGGGCAGATTCCCGAGCATGCCCTGGCTGCGGTGTACGAGCCGATGATCAACCTGATCCTGCAGGGCAGCAAATCGATGACGGTGGGCGGGAAGACCCTCCACTACGATCCTGCGACCTACTTCATCATGTCGGTGGACTTGCCCGCAGTGGGTGCCGTGCACCCGGCCAGCACCGGCGAGCCTTACCTCGCCGTGAGCCTCACGCTGGACGCGAACGTCGTCTCCGCGCTGCTGTGCGACACCACCGATCCCGCCATCGGCTGTGGCGAACCTTCCTCGCAGACGGAGGCCTTCAACGTGGCCGCCGTCACTCCCGAACTGATGGACGCCTGGGTGCGCATGCTGCGCCTGATGGAGCGCCCCAGCGAGATCCCTGCGCTGGCTCCCGCCTACGAGCGCGAGATTCTGTACCGCGTACTTCAGGGGCCGCAGGGCTACATGTTGCGCCAGCTGGCCACGCCGGATTCGGCTCTGGCGCGCATCAGCAGCGCGATCCAGCGCATCCGCCGCGACTATTCCAAACCGTTGCGCATCGCCGCGCTGGCCGAACAGGTGGCGATGAGCGAATCCAGCTTCCACCGCCACTTCAAATCCGCCACCGCGCTGAGCCCGCTTCAGTACCAGAAACAGCTGCGCCTGCTGCAGGCGCGCCAGATTCTGGCAACGCAGGGAAAGAGCGTTACAACGGCGGCGCTGGAAGTGGGATATGAAAGCCCAACGCAGTTCACCCGGGAGTACGCCCGTGCGTTTGGGTTGCCCCCTTCCCAGGATGCGGCGCGGATGGTCGCCAGCTGGCGAGGGAAAGCCGCGCACTGAGAATTGCGCCTTGAGCTTGGCACAAGCCCTGGCCGGACTGCGGCGAACTCTGCCTGCTCTGCACCATCACTTTGGCGCCCAGGTCGAAACACGGGTGGATCTTCGTGCCATCGGCCTCTTGGTGCAGTCCCAATGGACTCAGTAGCCCACGCCGCGTACACCGCCGGCAGCCCTGATGGATTCGCCGGTGACCCACTGCGAATCATCCGACGCTAGAAAGACTGCCAGTGGCGCAATGTCTTCCGGCTCGCCAAAACGGCCAAGCGGCGTGCCTGCGATCAGCTTCGCGCCGAAGTCGCCGGCGAAGTTGCCGTTCGTCCCCGGTGTGTTGGTGTGGCCTGGCAGTATGGAATTGACGCGGATGCCACGGCCGCCCAGCTCGCGGGCCAGGGCGAACGTTAAGGTGTCGACCGCACCCTTGGTCGCCGCGTATACACTCGATGCCAGGTACGGATCGGTGCTCAGGATCGAACTGATGTTGATGATGCTGCCCTTCTCCTTGAACAGCTTGGTGGCTTCGCGCACCGCCAGAAGGTAGCCCAGCACATTGAGGTCGAACTGCTTGTGGAACGCAGCTTCGGTCAGATCTTCGATCATCTCGAAGACAGCAACGCCGGCATTGTTGACCAGGATGTCCAGACCGCCGAATTCCTGCCGCACCGTATCGAACAGCCGCGCTACATCCGCCGATTTGCTCATGTCGGCCTGGACGGCCAGTGCCGTTCCGCCGTGAGCAAGGATCTGCGCAACCACCGCGTCAGCGTCCGCCTTGCTGGAAGCATAGTTGACAACAACACTTGCGCCGGCAGCAGCCAGGCCCTTTGCGATACCCGCACCGATGCCTTTGGATGCACCAGTGACCACGGCAATTTTTCCGTTGAGTTTCATGTGTTATTTGCTCTGCATTATGGAAGGTGACCCAGTCAGCGCATGTTGCCAGGGCTTGAATCCCTGTCCCGTGTGCTGTTTGCTGGAACGTCAGTATTGAGCCAAAGGACGGCCCAACACGTGCCCCTTCTCCTCCGATCCTTGCCCAATCTTTCCAATCAGCTGTTTTTACTTGGTTGCTGGGTCCATGATCGGGGACATGAACAATCAGATGCAGGAACTGCGCGCCATCGTCATGCGTGCGGGTGACAAATGGACCGACACGGGCATTCCACGCGTCTCGATGGTGCAGGCCGAGGCCTGCTCCAGTCAGGTCTATCAACCAATGCTGCACCTAGTGCTTCAGGGCTCCAAGACTCTGTCGGTGGGTGAGCAGATCCTTGAGTACGCCACAGCGACCTATTTCATCGTGCCGGTAGACGTACCCGCAACCGGGGAGATACGGCCGGGTGATGCCGGCCAGCCTTACTTGGCCACCAGCCTGACACTCGACTCCAGCCTAATTGCCAACGTCCTGGCTGGCACTAAATGGCCCGCTGGACAGCCAGCGGGGCAGCGCTTTTCTGCCACACAAGCACCGTCTGAGTTGATCGACGCATGGCTACGCATGATGCGACTGATCGACAAGCCTGGCGAGATCGAGATGCTGGCACCCCTGATCGAGCAGGAGATCCTGTTCCGGGTGCTGCAGGGGTCTATGGGAGGACTGCTACGTGAAATCGCTCGCTCCGATGGCCACCTGACCCAGATCCGGCGCGTGATTCATTGGATCCGCGGAAACTTCGCCGAGCCTCTCCGCGTCGAGACCCTGGCGGCGATGGCTGACATGAGCGTCGCGGCGTTCTATCGCCATTTCCGGGCAGTGACGGCGATGACCCCTATCCAGTATCAGAAGCGGCTGCGCCTCCTGCGCGCGCGATGGCTGCTGCTGTTCGCACCTCGCGACGCTGCCTCCATCGCATTTGAAGTGGGTTACGAGAGTGCATCCCAGTTCAGCCGCGAATATGCGCGTTTGTTCGGACTGCCTCCCACCCGCGACGTCGCTAGATTCAGACCACAAAGTTCGTTGAACCTGAAGGCTCCGATAATAGCCTAGCTCACGAAATTGTTAGTTATTGAATTCATATTGCCATGGCAAGATATCAACGCCGTGTGCGTCACGCCTGTCCTCGGCGAAAAGCGGCCTCCCTTACCGCCCACAACGCTCTTTAATCATGTCGCGCTAACTGCACTACCCCCTGCATCCGCGCAAATCTTGAAGTCCGGATATGCGATTGACGCCAAACTGAAAATTCGAACATGCATTTGGGCAAAGCCTCACACGCTTACGCGTTACTCGATGCACTAAAGACATGCCTCAATTTATTTGATCGCAGAATGCGATCTGCGATCAAGCAGGCGCTTCCGCTGGTGCGTTGATGATGTCTGCATCAACGCAGCCAGCAATCGCTCAACCCGCGATGGTAAAGACCGACCCCGAATCCACCCTGATCCCGGCGCCGTTGATGAAGCTGGCGCGCTCGGAGCATAGGAAGGCAACGGCCGAGGCCACTTCCTCCGCGCGGCCGCGTCGCTTCAGCACCATGCCGGGACGCTCTTCGTCCAGGAACGATTCGATCGCCTGCTCGAACGTGGTTCCGTTTTCGCTGGCGCGTTTTTGCATCATCTTGTCGGTCATCGGGGTGGCGATGAAGGCAGGCGACACCGTATTGACCAGCACGTTGTCCGGGCCATAGGCCTTGGACAGGCCCTTGGCCAGGCTGAGGATTCCTGCCTTCGATGCGCAATAGGCCAGCTCGTCCACGTAGGGCTGCACGGCGTCTTCCGATGCGAACAGCACGATCCGGCCCCATTGCTTGCGGCGCATCGCGGGAATGGCCTGGCGACACATGCGCACCGCGCCCATCAGGTTGATGTCCAGCGTTTCGAGCCAGCCCGCATCGCTGACCTCCAGGAAATCGCCGGTTGCGCCGGTCACGCCTGCTGCGTTGATGTAGATGTCGGGGTCGCCCAGTTGTTCGCGCACCTGGGTCCAGATGGCGGTGACGTCCTGCTCGCGGGTGACGTCGCCCTCGATGGCGATGATCTGCCCCAGGCCCGACAGCTCCGCCACGGCCTGGTCGAGCGTGCCGTCGGGCAGATCGGTGATTGCCACGCGCACGCCGGCTTCGAGCAGCTGCCGCGCGGTTTCCTTGCCCATTCCCGAGTCGCCGCCACTGATGAGGGCGATCCGATTGTTGATTCCGAGATCCATGCTGAACTCCTGGTGGTAGGGGTTGGTGGTGGTACGCGTGCCACTAGCGGGCGAGGAATCGCTCCGCCGTGCGCAGGCCGAGTGCCATCTGCGTCAGCGCGGGATTGGCTGCCAGTGCACTTGGAAAAATCGAGTTGTCGCAGATGTAGAGGTTGGCGATATCGAAAGCGCGGCCGTCCGGGTTCACTACCGCCTGCTCCGGATCCTTGCCCATCCGGCAGGTGCCCAGCGTGTGCGCGGAGCGGGCAGCGGCGAAGATGCGTTGGGCACCTGCCGCTTCCCAGATTGCGTGCAGCGATGCGCGGGCGTGCGCATCGAGTGCGCGTTCGTTGGGCCCGTAGCTGAAGTCGATACGCGCCTTGCGCTGGCCGAAGGCATCGTGCTCGTCGGACAGGCTCAGCCGGTTGCCCTCCTGCGGCAGGCATTCGCCATTGATGCCGATGCCGGCCAGGCGGTTGTAGCGTGCCATGGTCGATACGAGTTCCCTCCCCCACAGGCCCGCGCCACGCGCCAGCGTGTTGGCCAGGGTGATCGGCTGCACGCCCAGGCTCTGCACCAGATAGCCGCCGACGAAATCGGCATTGGCCGGGCGCAGCATGTCCTCGGTGATCAGCGACGAGGGGTAGCCACGGTTCATGCGCATGTCGGCATCGAACTCCCCCCACACCTGGGTGGCGACATGCGCCATGAAATTGCGCCCCACCTGGCCGCTGGAGTTGGCCAGCCCCAGGTTGAGCAGCAAGCGCGGTGTCTCCACGCCGCCTGCGCACAGGAACAGGCTCGCGCACCGCTGGCGCAGTTCGCGCCCGTCCTGTTGGTAGACCACCGCGCTGACCATGCCACGGGCGTCGCGCTCGATATCAATGACCCGGCAATCGGGTCGCAATTGCGCGCCGTGCGCGCGCGCCAGCGGCAGCCAGGTGGTATCGACACTCACCTTGGCGCCGTTGCTGCAACCCTGATGGCATGCGCCGCAGTTGTTGCAGGCCGCGCGCCTGCCGTGGTGCGGCTGCTCGTGCGCCCTGGTCACCAATGCGGCAGGCGCATCGGTGGCGGTGATGCCCAGCGTGCGGCAACCGCGTTCCATCACGCCGGCCGACGCATTGCGCTGCGCCGGCGGATACGCGTAGCTGCGCTCCGTATCCCAGGGATAGTGCGCCGGCCCGGACACGCCGATGAACTCCTCGACGCGGCGGATATAGGAGAGCAGCTCTTCATGCGCGATTGGCCAGTCCATGCCGCGCTGCCCGGTCTGCGTTGCCAGGCTCAGGTCGCGCTTGTCCGGACGCGGGCAGAAGGCGCCCCAATGCAGGGTCGAACCGCCCAGGCCCGACCCGGAATTGTTGGCGCCGAATGCGGTGGGCGTCTGCCCACCGCTCAGGCGCTCTTCCATCCAGTAGATGCCGGTCGTCAGCTCATCGGGCAGATGGGACGCAGGGCTGAAGGCCGCACCCGCCTCCAGCACCACCACTGAAAGACCTCGCTGCGCGAGCCGTGCAGCCAATGGGCCGCCCCCTGCCCCGCTCCCCACCACCACCGCATCGACCGAAGCGTCGGGACTCATCGAAGACCCTTGGCAGGAAGCTGCCAGGCTTCCTGCCGGTCGGCTGCGGTCTGCTGATAGCCCGGGCTGTCGATACCAGCGCCGCCAACTGCGAAGCCGTCGTATCCCATTGCCGCCATCGTGGCGGGAAGGCTGACCCAGGTCCGCGCGGTTTCGGCGCGGATGTCCTCGAACCAGTGCGCCAGCTGCGCTGCATCCAGCCCGTGTGCCGAGGGATCACCGGCCGTCGCGAGCGATACCGCGCGCAGCCAACGGTCCTGGGTCTCGGCAGGCAATCCAGCGAAGCCATTGCTCAGCGCGTCGAGCGCGTCAAGCCCCAGCGGCACCGCAAGCCGGTCCGGTGGCAACGCCGCATGGCGCCAACCATCGCCGGCGCCTTCGGCAAGCTGGACATCGATGCGCCGAGCAATCGCGCGCGCATCGCCGGCCCCATCCAGGACACGCGCGACCACTTCGCCGAGGAGCTTCAGCTGATGCTGGCTCAGCACGCCCTGCGCACTGGCGGGCGGGCCCGCGTGACGACTAAGCAGCAGCTTGCGCATGCGTGGGGAGACCCTGTCTGCGTTGAGCAGCGTGATGAAGTCCTCGGGCATGTGCATGCCCACGCAGCGATCCGCGTGCGTTGCGATCAGCTGCGCGAGATTTTGCGGTTGTTCGTACGGGATCAGGTGCGCGGCATCGGCCACCACGGCGATGCGCGCATCGTGATAGTGCGGCGCGTTCAATGCTGTTTGCGCCGCTTCGCCGAGGTCGCCGTCGTCACTGCCGGCGATGATCAACGCAGGCACATGCATGCAGCCGGCCTGTGCGCTGCAATCCTCACGACTGGCATGTGCGAGCCAGGCGATCCACGCGTTGGCGTTGGTTCGCAACACATCCTCGACAGCGGCAGTCCTGACCGGCGCTGGCAACGTCGCCGCACAGTTGTCGTCGATGAACTGCTCCGCTTCCTGCCGCGAGGGGTGGCCCTTCTCGAACCAGGCCAGCATCGTGTTTCGGCGCGACTCGTCCATCGGCTCGGGCGCCGGCGGCGACGCCGCGACCAGGATCACGCCGGCCAGGCCGGCAAGCCCCGCCACGCCCTCGCGTGCCTGCGCTGCTGCCAGGCTGGCGATCTTTCCGCCCATGCTGTGTCCGATCGCGAGCCAGCACGTCGGTTGCCGCCGAATCACCTCGTCGACGAACCAGGCAACCAGTGCGGCGGTGTCGAGATGCGGTAGCGGCGGCGCGTCCCCGAAACCGGGAATATCCAGTGCCACACAGTCGAAACGCGCATCCAGTCGCTGGATGACCCCAGACCACTCGTTGCTGCTGGACCCGAGGGCATGCAGGAAGAACAGCGTCGGCTTCGCCATGTAACACCTCAATCCATCAGGCGCGCATGATGCCCTTCGCTTCGTCCACGCCTCGTGCAGATGAGTCCGACACGGTGTGATGGTTCCAGGCCCTGCGGCTGGCGGTCGACACCGCCCGCAGTATCCTGGTTGGCGTGCTTGCCGGGTGGTAGCCCGGCGTCGCATCTGCTGCCCTGTTGCACGGGCCAATACGTTCCCGTGCAACTGCGACTGCATTGGCTTCAATCGCTAAGCATCTGTATCTGCATCTGCATCGTTCGCGCGGCATTGCTCAAAGCGACAGGACGCCTCACACCAGGTCGCGATAATCCTGCAGGATCACCATCACCAACTGGCTGCGCGAGCGCACGTCGAGCTTGTTGAACAGCTGCTGGAACGTCGCCTTGATGGCGCTCTCCGAACTGCCCAACTGGCGTGCGATCAACTTGTTGGACTGCCCACGCAACAAGCCACGCAGCACTTCGCGCTCACGGTCGGTGAAGCTGGGCCGGCTTTCCTGGGTGCCCTGGGCAACCAGCGACTGGAGGTAGCGCTGGTCGATCAGCACCCGGCCCATCGCCACCGCATGGATGCTGTCGATCAATTCGTCGGTGGAGACATCCTTGCGGCAGATGCCGGACACGCCGAGCCGGATCAAGGCCAGTGCGTCGCGCTCGGGCAGGCCGGCGGTGACGACCAGCGTGGCCGGGCGGCGCGCCTGCTCGGCCTGGCGCCGCATGTAGTCCAGCGCGTTGTACTCGCCCATGTCGTAGTCGAGGATGACCACGTCAGGCGTCAGCGACGCGATCTGGACGATGGCCTGCGCCAAGGTGCCGGACTGCCCCACCACCTCGAAGCGGGCGTCGGCACCGAGCAGGCGCAGCAGGCCCTCGCGGAACAGCGTGTGGTCGTCCAGCAGGTAGAGGCGCACCGGTTCGCGCCGCGACTCATCCATCCAGCGCCTCCGCGTACGGTGCATGCGCCAGCGGCAGATGCAGCTCGAAACAGGCACCTTCGCCGCCGGGCGCATGGCGCAGCAGACCGCCCTGGTTGGCCATCAGGGCACGCGAGATGTACAGGCCAAGCCCGGAGCCGTCGCTGTCGCTGCGAAATGGCTGGAACAGGCGGCCCGGCTCGGCGATGCCCGGCCCGGTGTCGCGCACGCTCAGCACGGCACGCTGCTGTTCCAGGCGTGCACTGACGATCAACTGGCGGCGTTGCGGGGGCAGCGCCTGCACCGCGCGCAGCGAATTGCGCGCCAGGTTGAGCAGCACCTGCAGCAGCGCATGGCGGTCGCCATGCACCGACGGGAACTCGGCCGGGATCTGGATCACCAGCTGGCCGTCGACGTCCTCCCAGTCCGAGCGGATGATCACGTCCAGTTCGCTGCACAGCGTCTGCAGCCGGGTTTCATGCGCCTCGTCGGGTAGCTGCCGACGCAGGTTGAAGGACGCCAGTTCCATCAATGCCGCCACCAGGCTGCGCAGCGCGGCCAGGTCCGGATCTGCGCCAATGGCCGGATGCCGCGCCAGGTTGGAGGTGACCACGCCCGCCGCCGAACACAGGTTGCGGATCTCGTGCGACACCGCGCCGGCCAGCAGGCGATTGTTCTTGAGCACATCGTCGAAGTGCGCCGATTCGCGCGCGCGCACTTCCTCGCTGGTGTCGACCAGGATCGCGGCCAGGTGCCGCTCTTCACTGTCCTCGTAGACCGAGAACCAGGTGGTGGCCGGGAAGCGGGTGCCATCACTACGGCAGCCCCAGGTGCTGGCCGAGGTGCGCATACCATCCAGGTTGGCGCTCATGCTCAAGGCGTCGTCCAGCAGCGGCAGGAATTCGCGGACCGCGCGGCCCTCCAGCCCACCCTCCTCGGCCATGTCCAGGATCTCGTGTGCGGCGCGGTTGGCCGCCACGATGCGGCCGTCGCCGGCCACCGTCAGCAAGGCGGCCGGGCTGCTCTCGGCGAGCAGCCGCAATTGCCGCTCCAGCCGCCGGCGCAGCCGCTGTTCGGCGCGCAGCTGCACGTAATGGGCCAGGATCACCCGGCGGGTGCGGCTGATCTCGGCCACGAGCAAGCCGCAGCCGGCATAGGCGATCGTCGCCATGAAGAAGCGCAGCGCCTGTTCGACCAGGGTTTCGTCGGTCACGAACAGGCCGCGCAGCACCGCACAGGCGATCGCGGCGATGACGATGTCGCGCCGCGACAGCACCGTGGCCGCCAGTACCACCGGCAGGATGTAGAGCAGCCCCAGCGATACGCCCAGGTGCGAGTACCACTCCGCCCACACCAGCGAGGCCAGCATCGCCAGCGACGCCCACAGCGTCGGGCCGCGATTGAGCTTGACCACCTGCCCGCGCCACTTGAATGGCAGTCTCAGTCTGTCCATTGCCACCCCATGCACCTGCGCTGCAATGCCGCTCCTCTCTCGCTGTGGTTGATGCCACAGCATCGTGGCCAGGCCTGCGGATTTCACCCTATCGAAAGATAGTCCGTCCGCATCGTTCGGACGGTGCGTGCACTGTCCAACGCTGGCGCAAGGATGGCAGACACGACCGTGGAGGCTGGGTGTAATGCCCCTACCCCACGTCGATGTTGCCTTTCCCATGATCACCCGCGATACGTTTCCGTTGCGACGCATCTGGCCCAAGACCTACAAGCGCCTGCTGGTACTGCTGGCGTTCGACTGCGCGGTGGCCGTGCTGTACACCTTCTTCGGCTGGCAGTGGCTGTCGATCGAAGCCCTGCCGCTGGCCCAGCTTGGCTCGGCGCTCACCATCTTCCTGGCGTTCCGCGCCAATGCGGCCTATGGCCGCTGGTGGGAAGCGCGCCAGCTCTGGGGCACGCTGGTGAACACCTCGCGCGCCATCGCACGCCAGGCCCTGACCGCGCTGGATGTGGATGCTGCCGACCCGCGCCAGGCCACGCTGCGCGACGACATCGTGGTGCACCAGGTCGCCTTCGTGCACGCCCTGCGCTGCCATTTGCGCCGACAGAATCCGTTTCCCGAGCTGGCCGGGCTGCTCGGCCAGGCACGCGCCGACGAGCTGCGCGGCTACGCCAACATCCCCAACGCGCTGACCCTGCGGCTGGGCCAGCAACTGCAGCAGGCGCGCGACTGGGGCATGCTCGACAGCCTGCGCTGGTCGTCGCTGGACGCCAACCTCACCACGCTGGCCAATATCCAGGGCGCCTGCGAACGCATCAAGAACACCCCGCTGCCACGGCAGTTCTCCTCGCTGCCGCGCACGCTGGTGAACATGTATTGCTGGCTGGTGCCGCTGGGCCTGATCGCCGGCATGGGCCTTGCCATGCCGATCGCCTCGGTGCTGATCAGCTTCACCCTGATCGCCATCGACAGCGCCAGCAGCGCCATCGAGGACCCGTTCGAGAACACCGTGCACGACACCCCGATGACCGCGCTGTCGCGCGGCATCGAACTGACCCTGCGCGAGATGCTGGGCCAGCGCGTGCCACTGCGCGAGGTGCGCGCCATCGACGGTTTCATCTACTGACCACGGAGCCCGCCATGCAGACCACCCCCACCCAGCTGATCTTCGCCACCAATTTTTCCGAGACCTGCCATGCCGCCATCCCGACCGTGGCGCAACTGGTGGACCGCCTGCGGGCGCGCCTGACCATCCTGCACGTGCACGCCAAGGGCAAGCGCGCGCAGGCCCAGCAGTCGCTGGATTCCTTCTTTGCCGAGGCCTCCAACTACCCGGGCTGCGAGCGCGCACTCGCCGGTGGCCCTGCCGCCGCCGGCATCGTCTCGTTCTGCCGCAGCCGCGAGGACGCGCTGCTGATCATGCCGCCATCCGAACGCACCGGCCTGCCGCGCCCGCTGCACGTCTCGCTGCGCGCGCGCGTGCTGCAGCGCGTGGCCACGCCCATGTTGACCCTGCCGTATGCCGATGCGATCCCGCGCGACGGGGCGGTCGGCGGCCATGTGGCCTGCTGGATCACCGGCCGCGAAACCAGCCTGGAATCGCTGCGCGATGCCGCCGCCCTGGCACGCCGCCGCGGCGCCGACCTGCACCTGCTGCACGTGGTGCCGGAGATCAGCGAAGGCCTGCTGGTGGACAGCCTGTTCCACGACAAGCCATTGGGCGAAGACGCGGCCGCCAGCTGGCTCGGCGACCTGGTCCAGCAACTGCCCGACGAGGACCTGCGCGTGCGCGTCCACGTGGCCGTCGGCAACCCGCGGCGCGAGATCGCCAGCCTGCTCAAACGCGCCTGCGCCGATGTGCTGGTGGTCGAACACGACGCCGTCGTCCGCCGCGGCGTCTGGCGCTCCTCGCTGCAGTCCGCCCTGGCGAAAACGCCGTGCGTGCTGATCTGCCTGCCGCCGCCCCATCTGCGTCGCCCCATCCTGGGCAGCAATGCCGACCAGGCAGGCACAGCGCCCGGCCGTAGCCTGGCAAGGCGGCTGCTGCGCATGTGAGCGCTGGGCGAGCGCCTGGCCAGCGCAAGCGAGGTCCAGCGCCCTATCCCTTCAATACGAGCGACGCATCCGGATACCTGTCGCACATGAAGTCCACGAAGGCGCGCACCTTCGGGGCAGCCAGGCGCCTGGACGTGTGCAACACCCACAGCGCCGGCTCCACGCCGGCGATGGTGCCCCATTGCAGCAGTTCGCCACGCGCGAGCTGGTTCCATGCGATCGACTGTGGAATGAGCGCCACGCCGCCGCTGGCCATCGCTGCGTCGCGGACCATCAGGAACGAGGAAAACCGCAGCCTTGGCACGGGTTCCAGGACCAGACGCCCGTCATCGAGCGTCCATGTGGTCGGCTGGAAGCTGGACATCACCACGGCGGGAATCGGCGTAACCGCGCCGCCGGTGGGCATGGCGATGCCGGGTGCGGCCACGACCACCAGCCGATCCCTGGCGAAGCAGCGCCCGACCAGGCTGCTGTCCGGGCTCGGATTGATCCGGATGGCCACATCGAACTGCTCCTCCACCAGATCGACCGTGCGGTCCTCTGCCACCACCTCGAGCGTGATCTCCGGATAGGCCGCACAGAACTCCGCGCCAATGCGTCCCATCGCCAGTTGCGAGAACAGCACCGGCGATGCCACCCGCAAGCGCCCGCGCGGGGTCGAGAGCCCTTCGCGTGCGGCTGCCATGGCCTCGGCCACCTCGCTCAACGGCACTTCGGTGCGGTCCATCAGCAGCTGCCCGGCCTCGGTGAGCCTGAGGCCACGTGCGCTGCGCTCGACCAGCCGTACGCCCAGCTGCTCCTCCAGCTCGGCGATGCGGCGCGACAAGGTCGCCTTGGATCTGCCACTGGCACGGCTGGCCTTTCCCAGGCCCTGGTTGGCTGCGACCAGCGCGAAATCGATCAACGCATTGAGATCCATGGTGTTCCATTTTTGAAACCGGGCATCTACATCCTGGCGTCTTCGTATTGGCGATGCAACGGCCTATCGTCTCGTCACCGCAACGCCAGTCGCTGCGGAGATGTCGCGCTGATGCACCCTTCCATCCACAGCAGGAGATTCACATGAGCATTCTCGTTACCGGTGCCACCGGCACCATCGGTTCCCTCGTGACCCAGGGCCTTGCCGACGCAGGCGCAGAGGTCAGGGCCTTGGTTCGCCAGCCTGGCAAGCGCGCCTTTCCGACAGGTGTCACCGAAGTGATCGCAGATCTCACCGACGTCGCGTCGATGCGTGCCGCATTGTCGTCGGTGCGCACGCTGTTCCTGTTGAACGCAGTCACTCCCGACGAAGTGACGCAGGCGTTGATCGCCCTGAACCTGGCAAGGGACGCAGGGATCGAACGCATCGTGTACCTGTCGGTCATCCATGCCGACAAGTTCACCAACGTGCCCCACTTCACCGGCAAGCACACCGTCGAGCGCATGATCGAGAGCCTCGACATTCCTGCGACGATTCTGCGTCCTGCGTATTTCATGCAGAACGAAGCGGTGATCCAGCAGACGATCCAGCAGTACGGCATCTACCCGATGCCGATCGGCGCGGCCGGTGTGGCCATGATCGATGCGCGCGATATCGCAGACATCGCGGTGGTCGAATTGCTGCGACGCGACCGCGCACCTGCCGCGCTTGCGCGCATCACGCTCGACCTGGTCGGACCACATGCAGTAACGGGCGCCTCCGCGGCGAAGGTCTGGAGTACGGCGATTGGCCGCGAGATCGCCTACGCGGGCGATGACGTGGCCGCCTTCGAAGCGCAGCTGGCCGCGTACGGCCCATCCTGGCTGGCCTACGACATGCGCCTGATGATGGCCGGCATCCAGACCCACGGCATGCAGGCGGCCGACGGCACGGTGGAACAACTGCAGGCCATCCTGGGGCGACCGCTGCGCAGCTATGCAGACTTCGTGCGCGAGGCGACGGACCGGGCCTGAGCCCAGGCGACGCAACAAGCGCGGGGTGTCCCCGCTTGTTGCGCACCGCAGAAGGCCTGGTCTGCAGGTCATGCAGCCGTGGCCCGTCTCATCCAGACCGATGCCGCCGGCACTCAAACTGCGCGTCGATGCGCGTGATCCGCCCGGTTGGCTCCACAGCGATCAGCAGCACGCCGAAGCCGCTGCTGTGTCGAACGCATGCGTCGCTGCGATCAAGGCATTGGCGACAGCATGCAAGCAGGTGCGCCGCGCCCTCGCCCTGCTGCCGCGTGGCCAGGGTGACAGATGGACCTGAGGCTGTCGCTCCTTGGCGAGCTGTGTTCAGACGGCACGCGATGCCATGCCGCTACATCGCCTGCGCGTCTGGGGCAGACTACGCACATGGACACGATTCGGCCGTACCACTCCCAGGACTTCGATGTGTGCATGGCCCTGTTCGACGCGAATGTGCCGGCGTTCTTCGGTGTCGGGGAACGCGTCGACTTCGCTGGCTTCCTGATCCAGCACGCCGCGGCGTGGCACTACCAACTGCTGGAGCGTGGCAACGAGATTGCTGGCTGCGCCGGTTATGCGATCAATGCCGATGGCATCACGGCGAGCTTGTGCTGGGGCATGGTCCATCCGAGCCTGCACCGCCGCGGCGTGGGAACGCAGTTACTCCTGGCCCGGCTCGACGCATTGCGCCAGAGGCCGGACATCCGGCGCGTCGTACTGGATACGAGTCAACATACCCAGCAGTTCTACGCCCGCTTCGGCTTTGTCGTGCAGCAGGTGACGGTGGACGGCTATGCGCCCGGACTGGAGCGGTGGGACATGGCGCTGGATCTGCAGCCCCGCGCAACGCCTACAGGCCGCGCCCGGTTCGCACGCTAAAGCGGTGGTGCATCGCTTGCGGATGTGCGGGCAGCGTGCAGACGGGTAGCCTCGTTCGTGCGGACAAATAGCCGTTGCGAGATGCCGCTTCTTCAGGCTGGCCACCGATTGACCCCACAGATACGGCCTTCTGGGCATCTCGCACGGGCGCCCCCGCCCGGTTATCGCGCCGCGTCCTTGTTCACCTGGGCACGCGCAAGCGCAGCGGTTGATACCAGCAGATCCGGCAACTCCTGGCGAAAGGCCTCGGCCTGCCCGGCCTGCAAGATTCCGTGAAAGCTCGCGTTGTCGAATACCGGCCTGCCCTGCAGGAAGAAGCCATCGCGGCCTTGCACGATGAAATTGAAACATGCCTGCCAGCGCGGGTCCGGGCTGGCCGACAAGTGCACCACGACCTCGCTGCCGGCCGATGCTGCGCCTGCCGGGGTGATCGTGATCGTTCGCGCGGTGATCTGGGTACTGCTGTTCATGGCGCGCATGATCAGGCTTGGGGCGTCGCGGCTGAGTGAGTCGGTGTTGGCGCGCGACATGGCGTCCGGAGCACCGGGGGGCGACCGCGGTGCAAGACCCACCAATGGTGCCCCCGAACAACTCGACCCCGACGCCGGCTACGAACGTTCGCTGTCTCCGATGCCTGGGTTGTACCCACGCGCCAGGACCGAGCGCGATGTTGCCGATGCAACAGCGTCAGCAGTGTCACGTGGATCGTCGCGGCGCCGCCAGTCGGTTTTTCCCTGACCTGCGTGAACGAAAATATCAGCTAAATGCGGGCTGGAGCGGAGGGTTTAAGTTTGCCTTCGTGGCGTCGTTATCACGTTGCCGAGGCATTCACGCGAACATCACGCGGTGCCGGCCGGTGCCACCCACTGGACATCAGGACGACCCGCATGACTGCTTATTTGCAACGCTATAACGTCGGCCGCCGTCTCGGCATCGCCTTCGGTGCCCTGATCCTGCTGTCGAGCCTGCTGGTGGCAACCGGCCTGGTCACCCTGGCCAACGCAAGACAGCAATTCGATTTCATCGTGCTCGACCGCATGGCCAAGATCCAGATCGGCAACGGCATGCTGGATGCCAACTCATCGATCCTGATTGCGCTTGGCACCTATGCCATGGCCACCAGCGATGAACTCAACAACGAAGCGCTCACCACCATCAAGGCGCAGCGCCAGCGCTACAACGAGTTGCGGGCCAAGCTCGATACGCTGCCCAGCTCCGAGGAAGGTCGCAAGATTCGCACCGAGATGGACGAACGACGCGCGATCTCGGGCAAGATCAACGATCAGGTCATGGCGCTGGCCGCGCAAAACGACAATGCGCCCGCGCAGGCCTTGCTGAGCGAAAAAGCGCGCCCGGCGACGATGGCATGGCAGGACAAGATCCGCGAGCTGGTGACGCGACAGGAAGGCCAGAGCCAGCAAGCCTACGCCGACGCCGTGGCGTCGATGAATCGCGGCAAGCTGCTGATCATCTGCGGTGGCATTGCCGTGGTGGTGATCAGCAGCCTGCTCGCCTGGCTCATCACCCGCAGCCTGACCCAGCCGCTGGCACGCGCAACCCGGGCCGCAGAGGCAATTGCCAACGGCCAGTTGGACAACGACGTGGACAGTGACGCCAGGGATGAAGCCGGCCGGCTGCTGCGCGCCATGCGTGGTATGCAGACGCAGCTGCAATCCTTGCTCAGCGCGCAGAGCGACATGGCCAGGCGCCACGATGATGGCCAGACCAGTTTCCGCATCGATGCCACGGCGTTTCCTGGCGACTACGGCCGCATGGCCGGTGACACCAATACGCTGGTGGCTTCGCACCTGGCGGTGCAGGCGAACCTGGCACGCATCATGGGGCGCTATGCGATCGGCGACCTCAGCGAGAGCATGGAGCGCCTGCCCGGTGAGAAAGCCGTGCTGACGCAGACCATGGACGAGGTGAAGGCCAACCTGTCTGCGATGAACCACGAGATCAAGCAGCTGGCGCAATCTGCGGCCAATGGCGACTTCAGCGCACGTGGCGATGCCGAGCGTTTTCAATACGACTTCCATGTGATGGTCGATAGCCTCAACCAGCTCATGGCCACTGCCGACGGCAACCTGCAATCGCTGTCGTCGCTGCTGCAATCCATCGCCGCAGGCGATCTTACCGCACGGATGACCGGTGACTTCAAGGGCGTGTTCGCGCAGATGCGTGACGACGCCAACGCCACTGCCGCGCAGCTGGCGGAGATTGTCGGCCGCATCCAGCACTCGGCCGTCTCGATCAATGCCGCCGCCAGCGAAATAGCCGCCGGCAATCAGGACCTGTCGCAGCGGACCGAGCAGCAGGCCGCCAACCTGGAAGAAACCGCCGCCTCGATGGAAGAGCTGACCTCCACCGTGCGCCAGAATGCCGAACACGCCCGCCAGGCCAATCAGCTGGCGATCGGTGCGGCGGGCGTGGCGTCGCAAGGCGGCGAGATCGTGAGCAAGGTCGTGGGGACCATGGCCGGTATCGAGGCCTCGTCCAGGAAGATTGCCGACATCATCTCCGTCATCGACGGCATCTCGTTCCAGACCAACATCCTGGCCCTGAATGCGGCGGTGGAAGCAGCACGTGCCGGCGAACAAGGCCGCGGCTTTGCCGTGGTGGCATCGGAAGTGCGGACGCTGGCCCAGCGCTCCACCGCGGCGGCGAAGGAGATCAAGAGCCTGATCGACGATTCGGTCGAGCGGGTCGCCGAAGGCTCGACGCTGGTGCATACGGCGGGCTCCACGATGGCCGAGATCGTGGCCAGCGTGCAGCGCGTGACCGACATCATGGGCGAGATCTCTGCGGCATCGCAGGAGCAGTCGGCCGGCATCGAACAGGTCAACACCACCGTGACGCAAATGGACGAAACCACGCAGCAGAACGCCGCGCTGGTGGAAGAAGCCACCGCGGCGGCACGCTCGATGGAAGAACAGGCCGTGCAGCTGACCCAGGCAGTGTCGGTGTTCAAGATCAGCGACGACGGCACACGCACCACGCGTCCGGCAACGCCGGTTGCGACACCGCCCCGCGTAATTGCTGGCCGCCCCGCCGTTGCTGTCAAAAATCCGCTACGCCAGGCACCTGCAGTCAACCGGCCGGTGGCCGCAGGCGCTGCGCACGATGCAAACGACTGGCAGGAATTCTGATCGCGCACATTGCAAACGGCCCGGCTCGTCCGGGCCGTTTGCGTTTGGGGGATCGAACCTGCGGCCAACGCGCCAGGCGATGCAATCCAGACGTGAGGATGTGCCCAGGCAGAACGCTGCCTGTTATCCCAGCTGCGCGCGCGCCGCATCCAGGGTGGTCATGATCTGGATCACTTCGTCCAGTGGATGGAGCGGCGATTCCGTGCGCCCTTCCCCGATGTAACGCGCGGCGGCTGTCGCTTGCCACGACAGGCCTGCGTAGCCGGTGATTCCGGTGGGATCCCTCCACACCGCCGGCGTGCTGGCGTGGTCGTTGCCGACCAGGCTCAGCGAGGTCGGGTTGTGAAACTCGCCGGCAAGATCGATGCGGCCTCGGCCGCCGGTGACATAGGCGCTGGAGCTGCTGCGGGCCACGATGGAACTGATCAGGGTGGATTGCGCGGTGCCGCCATGCGACAGCACCATGGTCGAAAAGGCATCCACGCCGGTGTCGGTCAGCGCGCCGGTCGTCGCGATCGCGGTCGGTGCGCCCAGAATCATCGAGGAGAACTGCACCGCGTACACGCCCAGGTCCAGTAGCGCGCCGCCGCCGAGCGCGGGATTGCGTTGTCGATGCGCGGCGTCGTCGGGGCCGCGCTGGCTCAGGTCGGCAAACACATGCCGAAGCTCGCCCAGCGCTCCATCGGCCAGCAGTTGTCGCAGCACCACGGTGTGCGGCAGGTAGCGGCTCCACATGGCTTCCATCAGGAACAGACCGCGCTGCCGCGCCTCCTGCACCAGCACGCGCGCATCGTCGGCGCGCGTGGTGATGGGCTTTTCGATCAACACATGTTTGCCCGCGCGCAGCGCCAGCAAGCCATGTTGCAGATGTTCGCTGTGCGGGGTGGCGATATAGACGATATCGACATCGCGGTCCTCGACCAGCGCCGCGTAGCTGTCATAAGCGCGCTGCATCGCCCACGTTCTTGCAAAGGCCTCGGCACGCGCACGCGTACGCGAGGCCACCGCGAATGGCTGCTGCCTGGTATGGCTGCGCAGCGCGCTCACGAACGCGGAGGCGATTGCTCCAGGTCCCAGCACACCCCATCGCAACGACGGCTCGCCGCGCTCCGGCAGGAACAGCTCGGGCTCGGGAAACACGGTTGGCGGCATGCGCTTGGCTCCTGGGTCGCAGGTGCGCATCCTAACAAAGCGGGACCAGCGTTCCAGGTGGTGCCAGCTTGCAGCGGCATTGGCCGGTTTGGACGGGACGCGGCAGGCTCAGCCTGCAGCGCCTTGCACCGCCGGGACAAAGATGCGTTCGCAGTAGGCGCGCAGCAGTTCCGGCGCATCGGCACGGCCGCGGAAGGCGATGTGGCCGTCCGGCCGCACCAGGATCAGCGCGCTGGTGTCTGCGATGCCGTAGGCGGCATGCGCGGCACCATCCAGGTCCGACAATGCGGTGGCATCGTCGGGCTGTGGTACGGCTGCGGCCAGGATGAGCCTGGGCCGCACCCACGGCCATGCGTCCAGCTCGGCAAGCGCCAGGCGCAGCCGTGGCATGGCATCGGGCTGCCGCCCGTCGAAGGCAAGCAGCGACCATCCCCAGCTCCATCCATCCGGGTTGTAGAGGTGCGCGAACAGCGTTGTCGAGCTGCCATCGGCGGCGACGATTGCCGCGTCGGGTGCGCGGTCGCCGCAGTGCGGGACGCGGCGCTGAAGCAGTTCGCGCAGGCCGCCGAGATGATCGTCGTTGAGCGGGCTTTGCGGATAGGCCACCGACAACTGCTGCAGATCGTCCGAGCCCTGAATCAGCGTGCCGATGGTGGGAATGAGCTTGGCGGCGATGCCCATGGCTGCATCGGTGACCGGGCCGCGGTAGACACTGGTATGGAAGCCACGTGCTTGTCGCGCGTCGAGCGCACGGTGTTCGCCGCCGCGCTCCCCATCGTAGGAGTCGAGCACCACCGGCGCGGCCTTGCCTTGCAAGGTCATCGCCAGCCGCCATGCCAGGCCGATCGCATCGTGCAGGCCTGCATTCATGCCCTGCCCGCCGATCGGCAAGGTGCGATGGCCGGCGTCGCCGACCAGCAGCACGCGCCCCTTGGCGTACTGCGCTGCAGTGCCATGCTGGAAGCGGCTGTGCGTCAGCCAGATCGGATCGCTCAACGTCAGTGTCGGGTCTTCGGTCACCTCGCGCGCGATGGCCTGCATTTCCTCCAGCGTCGGGTCGCGTTCCGGGATGCCGGCGTCATCGGCCAGGAAAAACAGGCGGTGGTAGCCGCCCCAGACCGGCAAGACACCACAAAAACCCTTGGGGTAATAGAAAAACCAGAGTTGATCGAAATCGGTGGAGCGCCGCCAGCGCAGCTTGGCATCCACCTGCCGGTTCATGCGGTCGGGCAACTTTTGGGGCTCGAAATCCAGCCCGAGCTGTTTGCGTACGACACTGTCGCCGCCATCGGCGCCGATCAGGTAACGGCAGCGTAGTTGCTCGGTCGGGCCATCGACGTGATCGTCGCTGCATGTTGCCAGCGTGACGGTGACACCGTCGGCATCCTGTTCGAAGCCGACCATCCTGCGGCCGCGCTCGATGCTGCCACCTTTCGCCGCGAGCTGCTCGGCCAGGACGGTTTCGATGACGTCCTGGCCGCTGTAGAGCACCTGCGCGTACGGGCTGGGGACATCGGCAATGTCGACCGGGTCGACGGTCTGCCCATTGAGCAAGGTGCTGACCTTGGTGATCCGATACGACTTTTCCGCCAACGCATCGCGGATGCCAATGCTGTGAAGCAGCTCCTGCGGCCGCGCCCAGAGATTGTTGGCGCGCGAATGCGGCCTGGCATGCACGCGTTGTTCGACGATACGGAAGTCGACGCCGTGATGGGCGAGCGCGCAGGCGGTGGTCAGGCCGATCGGGCCACCGCCGACGATGATGACGTCGGTGTCGACATCGCGGTGCACGGCAGTGTTCATGGCTTGCCCTTTCTTCGGGAAATGCGTGCTGCCTCGGCGCGCGCGGTCGGCGCAGCGAGGTCCTGCGCCATCACCTGGTTCATTTCGCCAAGCACCGCGAGCGCGGTTGCCACGCGCCTGGCTCCGATGCGATCCAGCATCCGCTGGTCGAGCGGAGCGGCGGCGGCTTCGGCGGCGTCCAGCGCAGCGCGGCCCATGCGCGTGAGCACCACCAGCTTTGCGCGCTGGTGATGAGGGTTGGGTTGGAGCGCGACAAATCCCTGCTCCAGCAATAGATCGACGACGCGCTGCACCGCCTGCCGCGTGATGCCCATGTTGCGCGCGATATGCGCCACCGGCAGCGGCATCGGCGAATAGCCCAGGGCGCCCAGCACCTGCCACCACGCGGTTGTCAGCCCGGCCGAACGCACCAGTGCATTACCGGTCTCGACCAGGCGGCCGTTGGTTTCGAAGATCTTGATGACCAGGTTGCGGACAGCCAGTAAATCGTCTTGGGTGCTCATCCGCAGCATGCTGCTCATTTGACAGTATGTTGTCAATTATCGAATGGAGTCCGCCGCCGGTTGCTGCGGCTGTTCTGCACACGTGGACGCTTCCTGCATCCCGAACCCGAGCGACATTGCAGGGTGCTGGTGTCGAGCACGCAGGCAGGCACGTGCGTCACAGTGTCGCCCTATGGCCTGCGACGCGACTCGGATGGGAAAACACTGCACTGGACAGCGCTGCTGAGCCTGGCTGGTCATGCATACAGACGCGTCAGCGGCGCCACGTTCGGCCACAACGAAACGGTCTCCAGCGTATCGATCCGCCCGGCAAGGTGTGACGATCTGCCTGCACTTCTGCTCGCTTCGCTGGTCCAGAACCCGCATCACGCGTCACACCCCTTGCACCGTGTGCTGCTTAGCTTGTTTGAATGAGCGCACGTATTTCATCGAACACCCTTGCCTTCACGGCGAGCACGGATTCAGCCGTCAATGACGGGCTCAAGCATTCGGTTGCGGACAGGTGGCTCCGCACACATCCCACGCTGCCGCTTCCCGGACGCGGCCACACCCTGGAGCGCTGGCAGACGCTGGCCGATATCGCGGCCGAGGACCTGTGCGTGGCCAAGCTGCTGGAAGCCCATTACGACGCACAGGCCATTTGCGCCGACCTGGGCGTGGATATCATGACGCCGACACAGCGCTGGGCGGTGTGGGCGGCCGAGCCGCCGGGTTCCGATATGCGTTTTTCCGGGCAGACGCTCAGCGGTACCAAGGCGTGGTGTTCCGGCGCCGCGCAGGTGACGCATGCGCTGGTGACCACGTCCCATGCAGGCAGCAGTTGCCTGTTTGCGGTGGCACTGGATCAGCCCGGTATACAGATCGACAGCAGTGCGTGGCAGGCAGTGGGGATGCAAGGCATCGAGACGGCCAATGTCCGCTTCTCCGATACGCCGGCGCGGCAGATCGGCGCGGCCGACGCGTACCTGACCCGGCCTGGCTTCTGGCATGGAGGCGCCGGCATCGCCGCGTGCTGGTTCGGCGCCACCGCCGCAGTTGCCGATGTGCTGCGCGCCTCTGCACGCCTGAGCAAGGACCCGCACGCGGCCGCGCATCTGGGCGCCATCGATGCAGGCCTGGCATCTGCCGCTGCGTTGCTGCGTCAGCTTGCCTCGCGCATCGATGCGCAGCCGCAGCAGGCACATCTGCGTGGCGTCCTGCAGGTCCGCAGCGTGGTCGAAGCAGTCGCACGCGATACGCTGGACCGGGTCGCTCGCGCATTGGGGCCAGGGCCGCTGTGCAACAACCGCGCGCATGCGCAGCGCTGCGCCGACGTGTCGGTATTCATTCGGCAACATCATGCCGAACGCGACCTGCAGGCCTTGGGCGAGCTGTGCCAGCAGGAGGCATCGCCATGGAAGATCTAGCCGGACGGCCCATCGAAGGCGCAGGCACGCCGGAAGCGGCATGGCGCGCCGCGCCGTATCTGAGTGCGCTGCCACCCGTCACCCTGCCGCAGCTGCTGCAAGGCAGCCAGCGCCTGGTGGTGGTTGCGCCACATCCGGACGATGAAGTGCTCGGCTGTGGCGGATTGATTGCTGCCGCGCGTGCCGCCGGCATGCCGGTGCTGATCATCGCGTTGACCGACGGCGAGCAGGCCTATCCGGATGAATCCGGTTGGCGTCCGCAGGTGCTGGGCCCGGCGCGGCGCCTGGAACTGGATGCCGCGGCGCAGCAGCTGGGCGTATTGCCGAGCGCACTGATCCACCTCGCCTTGGGCGATGGTGCGCTGGCGGCGTCCGAAGCGCACATGGCAGAAACCATCGGCAGTCTGATCACTGCGCAGGACACGGTGCTGGTGACCTGGGAGCGCGATGGCCATCCCGATCATGAGGCGGCGTCGCGTGCGACCCGTGCCGCGTGCAAGGCGCAGTCTTCCCGGCGTCTGCAATACCCGGTCTGGGCGTGGCATTGGGCGCGTCCGGAAGACGCCGTATTTGCCGATGGCTCTGCGGTGCGCCTGGATCTGGCGCCTGCAGTGCTGCGTGCCAAGCAGAATGCCATCGCCTGCTTTGCCACCCAGTTGGGCCATTGCACGCCGGCGGTTGCAGACCCGATTCTGCCGCCGTCGGTGCTGGAGCGCTTCGCGCGGCCGTTTGAGGTATTCATCCGATGACGGTGCTGAGCGTTGAGCACTTCGAGCAGATGTATGCCGATGAAGACCCGTTCGGCTATCGCTCGCGCTGGTACGAGCAGCGCAAGCGCGACATCCTGCTCGGTGCCCTGCCCTACGCAAGGTTCGCGCGTGGCTGGGAATTTGGATGTTCCAATGGCGAGCTGACCGCGCAATTGGCACCGCGCTGCGACACGCTGCTGGCCACGGATCTGTCGCAGCAGGCGGTCGAGCTGGCGAGCGCGCGCGTGCAGGGGCTGCCTGCGGTCACGCTGCAACAGGCGGCGCACCCGTCGGACTGGCCGGAGGGTCTGTTCGACCTGATTGTCTTCAGTGAGGTGGGCTATTACCTCGCAGATCCGGCGTTCGAAGAAACCGTCGCGCTGTTCGCCCGCTCGCTCACCGCCCGGGGCTGTCTTGTGGCGTGTCACTGGCGGCATGCCTTCGAGGGTGCGCTGCGCAGCGCCGAGCAGGTCCACGGCGCGCTGAACCATGCATTGGCAATGGACACGTTGTGCGTCTATCAGGACGCGGACTTCGTGCTGCAGGCCTGGATGTCGGGCCCATCGATTGCGCAACAGGAGCAGCTGCGATGATCGCGGTCAACATCCCGGCGCATAACGAAGCGGATCTGATCAGCGACTGCCTGCAGTCCATTCTGGTGGCAGCCGCGCATCCGCACCTGTGTGGAGAGCGCGTGGAAATCCATGTCGCGCTTGATCGCTGCACCGACGGCACCGGCGCGATCGCCCGCGCGCATGGCGCAAGAACCGTTACTACCTGCGGGGGCGTCGGCATAGCGCGTGCAGCGGCGGCCTCGGCCGCGATCGCGCGCGGGGCGCGCTGGCTTGCGTTTACCGATGCCGACACCTGCGTGCCGCCGGATTGGCTCTCGGCGCAGCTCGATTGCGCCGCCGATGTGTTCTGTGGCGTGGTGGAAGTGACCGATTGGCACGATTTCCGCCCCGAAACACGGCAAGCCTTCCTGGCCAAGGAAATTCGTCGCGACGGTCACCCGCATGTGCATGGCGCCAATCTCGGCATGAGTGTGGCCGCTTACGTGGCAGCCGGTGGCTTCTCTGCGCTGAAGTGCAGCGAAGACGTGGCGCTGGTGTCGGCATTGGAGCGTGCGGGCATGCAGATTGCCCGCCTGGTCAAGCCGGTCGTCAATACCAGCGCACGCCGTATTGCCCGCGCGACCGGCGGATTCAGCGATCACCTGGCGCGCCTGGAAATGGCCGTGCTGGCAGGCGAGCCGGTGCTGGGTAGTTGATGTCGTCGCTGAGCGCCTTACCGCGTCATGCGACAGCAAGCAGCCGAACCGCCAGCCCGTATCGATCGCTCGCCCGCGTTGGAAACGATCGCGTTTGCGGGCAGCATGGATAAATCAGTTTATCCCGCTGATCGCTAGTTCGATCACCGCCAGCTGCCGCTCCACAAGACACTATGTTTATCTGTATAAGCGGGCTGTGCATATACTTGTGCGGTTGCGTTCTTTTGATTCCATTGCCGCCTGCAGATTATTCCCCATATCGCTTGCATATTGAAAAAATAGCGATCAAGGTGCAACTGCGTATTGACTGACTGCAACCGGCAAGGCGGCCACTGCCGCTACCGAGGTTATGATGGCCCCCACGATGTTTCGGCAAATCGGTCGTTACCGATTGACTGCACATACGTTTCCGGTGGACGGCGTTTTCTCCCCGGAGATCCTGGTGTCGTTCGATGATGGAATCACCTTGTACGGCCAACGACATGCAGTGCGATTCGACACGCAGCTTGCCGCGCACCATTACGCCAGACAATGGATGGATCGATGCACGGTGACGCCGCTGGGCATTCTCGAGAGTGTCTAGCTGTTTCGGGCATGTCTGATGTCGGCAACCAGGCAGCGTTGCTGCCAGCCAGCGCGTTGTTTCAGGATATGGACGACGCCGACCAACGGTTGAGCAACCGACTCGCCCTGCTGCGCACGTTCGCTTGGTCAGACCCTGCGCGGCCCATGCAATCTCCAGCTCGACCTCGATGCCTGGAAGCCAGGCGGCTGTACCCACACGCGCTGGTTCGTGCGTAGCGACCGCAAGGTGTGCATCGTGCCTGGTTGCAGACGCGGCCCGCGTCTGCATGTCGCTGCGTGGGCGTAGCGCCTGCTGTGGTTGCTGGTGGATGATGCCGCGATTGACTGCCCGTACGCCCTTGATCCTGCCATCAGCGTTGCACAACGGGGCTTGCGCCACTACTCAACACTGCCGCTGCCGTCTGGACTTGTAGATCCGGCCCAGAATTGCGGCAACGCGCCGCGCTCGGCGGCAGCGACTGCTTGCTGCACGTGTCGCCTGAACCGCGTTGGCCATCATGCTGCCCGGAGCCGCCACACTGTATGCGGCATCGACACGCGCCAGATATGCCAATGCATGCACGTTGACGTCGCTGACGCGCCCATCCAGGGCACTTCCCTGGTGGAATCCAGCCACGGCTCGACGACTCGCCCAGAGCGATGGACGGGAAAATCCTGCGCGCTGTTCAGTGTGGCCGAATCGATCACGCGTTTTTCGCGTGGGAAACGTAGTGTGGTGCATGCATTTTCGGAAAACTGCGTTATGGGCTCTCACAACGAAAAACTGATCCTGATTGTCGAGGACGATGCCGATACCCTCGAGATCGCCACCTTGTTGCTGACCGAAAGTGGCTATGCGGTCGTGACTGCCAGCGATGCCCAAGGTGCGCTGGAGCAAATCGATCATTGTCCTGCGATAGCGCTCGTGTTCACCGACCTTCAGATGCCGGGGCTCCTGGATGGATACGGCCTGATTTCGTATCTGCGTGCCGACGGCAACAATCTGCCGGCAATCCTGACATCGGGGTTAGGGCATTCTCCCAAGGGATTGCCCAGCCGGACGATGTTTTTAAGCAAGCCTTACAATCGCCGCAGCCTGGTCCAGAATATCGAGGCATTCGTCGGCCACTAGCGTGGGCAGCTGGCGAGGCAACCCTACCCTCGTCCTGATCGAGCATGCGCAGGTTTCAAGGCAGGGTCATTGCGCAGACCGGATCGATCGATCGCGACAACCCGGTGAAACCATCGCCGTCGTCGTGAATCCGTGGATCACGATCGGTCCCCGATCGCTGCCCGGCATCATCTTGCCGCACGTCGCCAGCCTGCATTGATGGCTTCCTGGCTGGTGCAGAAAAAGCGCTCGCCCTTCGCAGGTGAGATGCTGGTCCGCTGGTAGTCGCGTTGCCCGGGCATGTGGAAGATCTTGCTGCCCTTGCTCGAGATATTGCCCTTGATGGCGCAGTGCGCAGGCAACTGCGTCTGTGCTGCCGCCTGAGCCCGCCGTGCCGATTGGTTGCGTTTGCCGCGACGGTAGTCGGCTGGCATCTGGAAGGTGCCGGCCCAGAGGTTGCGCCGCTGTTGCTGCGCGGTGCGTTCGTCGGCGACAAACGCGGTGGCGTACTCGCGGTAGGCCACCGCCCAACCGGACTGCACCATCCAGCGGTTGACCGATTGTCCCTGCACGTAACACTCGGCAACGACTCGTCCGTAGCGATCGGTATCCTTGGGTTGGCAGCGAACCGTCCTGTCACGCAGATAGCCATCCAGGGCAGCGGCGGAACGCCGGCCGCAAGGCCACGCGCTGCCGGTATCGCTGGTGCACTGCTGCGCGCTTTCGGGGGCATCGACGCCCCACAGGCGGATACGCTTCTGCGCGAGCGTGATGGTGTCACCATCGGTGACGGTTGCCCGGCCAACCAGCTCTGCTGCGATAACGGGTGAGGCGAACAGCGCAACGACAACAACCACCGAACATCTGGACAACATCAACAACAAGCCTCGGGTGATCGGCAGAGCGTGGTCCGTCTGTTCTTGCCTGGGTGACAGCGTCTAGCCGATTGGCTCACCAGCTTCCATCGCGCTGGTGCCCGCATCGACCAAGCGACGCGGGGCGGCACTGTATGCCAACAGGAAGGCGCTGCCTATCCCTTGCTGCGGCCTGCGAGAAGGCCATGGCATGGGGCGTTCATCGAATCATGTTCAAACCGCCGCATTCAAGGCCGAGCACACGCGGTGTGCCCGAGGTAACGGACAAGGTGTCATTTCTTGTAGATGTGTATCTCTGGACGGTTGTTTCGCCGTTGCCGAGAGACAGGTCATCCCTGCCCCAGTGCGCCGTTGGCGCGCGCAAGCACCACGCGCCGCCCGGTCCCTTGCGGAACCGGGCATGCAGGCAGACTTATTGCGCTGCCGGTTGTGGCGACACAGGCGCCGCATCCGGCGTCACGCGCCAGATCGTATTGGCCAGATCGTCCGCAACGATCAATGCACCCCGCGGGTCGAGCGTCACGCCGACCGGACGGCCGCGGGTCAGACCATCGTCGCCATGGAAGCCGGAGACGAAGTCGATCGGGTTGCCCGCGGGGCGGCCATCGCGGAATGGTACGAACACCACCTTGTAGCCCACTGGCGGGTCGCGATTCCAGCTGCCGTGTTCGCCGACGAACACGCCGTCGGCAAACTGCGTCCCCATCGCGGTCGACGAGAACGCCACACCGAGTGCGGCGACATGCGAGCCCAGCGCGTAATCGGGCACGATGGCCGACGCAACCTTCTGCGGATCCTGCGGCATGACCCGCGTGTCGACGTTCTTGCCCCAGTAGCTGTAGGGCCAGCCGTAGAAACCGCCTTCGCGCACCGAGGTGAGGTAGTCGGGCACCAGATTCGGACCGATCTCGTCACGCTCGTTGACCACCGCCCACAATGCGCCGCTACCGGGCTGTATCGCCAATGCAGTGGGATTGCGCAAGCCGGTGGCATAGCTCTTGTGGGCGCCGGTTGCCGGATCCACCTGCCAGACCTGGGCGCGGTCGACCTCGGCAATCATGCCGCGCTCGGTGATGTTGCTGTTGGAGCCGATCGCAACATACAGATAGCGTCCATCCGCACTGGCGGTCAGGGCCTTGGTCCAGTGGTGGTTGATGGCCGACGGCAAGTCGGTGACCTTGCTGGGCGCAGCGCTGGCCTTGGTCTGCCCCTGCTGATAGTCGAAGCGTACCAGTGCGTCCTGATTTGCCACATAAAGTGCGTTGCCGATCAGTGCCAGCCCGTAGGGTGCATTGAGCTTGTCGGCAAAGACGGTCTTCAGTTCATACGTGCCGTCACCATCGGCATCGCGCAGCAAGGTCAGGCGGTTGCCGCTCTTGACCGAGGTGTTGCCCTTGGCCTTGATCGCTCCGGCAATCACGTCCTTGGGCTTGAGATTGGGTGCGCTGCCGCCGCGGCCTTCGGCAACCAGGATATCGCCGTTGGGCAACACCAGCGTCTGGCGTGGAATGCCCAGCCCGGTGGCGATCGCGGCGATGCGGTAACCCGCAGGCACGGTGGGCTTGCGATCACCCCAGGCAGTCGGCTCGGCGATGGTCATGTCGGGCAACAGGCCACGATCCGGTGCTGGCAGTTCGGGGCTGGCGCCATGTTGCGCGAGCTCGGGGGCCTTGCCGCAGGATGCAAGCGCAGTAGCGAGAACGGAAACCGACAGGATAGTCAGGGTATGACGCTTCATCGGGCACCTCCCACGCGCAGGCTGGACAGCCCCGACCAGGTTGCAACCAGCGCGAACGCGGTCGCGATCAACGAAAGCGCCAACGCCGCCGGCATGATCGCCCAGGCGTCGCGCGCATGATGCAAGGCGTCGAAGAAGCCGACGATCCATGCGGCGCCGAGCGCGATCACATAGATCACGTTGCGGCTTCCGCGAACGAAGCCGACGATCGCACACAGGAGCGCGATGGTCGTCAACACCATCGCACCGATCAGCAGCCATGCGGCGAAATTGGCCCACTGGATCTGATGGCTGCTCCAGTACGCGTAGTCGCTCAGCAAGGTACCGAGAAATAGCGGCCACACACCGCCGAGCACGGCTGCGTGGAACGGATGGATGGCCCAGGATCGGGCAGGCATGGCAGTGGAATTCATGGCGGACTCATTGGGAGCGTTGGTAAAACGTGCCCCGATGCTGCCAGCTGCCACGTGATGAGCGCGGTGATGCTGGGTCTTTTCTGTGCGATGGACCGCACCGAAAAAAGTCGGAAGCCTAGACCACTCATCCCGCCGAGCAACTCCTGGATCGCCGGCGCGACCGTAGGTCGTAGAACGTAGGTCATGGAACCCTATGTGTGCTCCAGGCCGCTCCCTACGCTGGGCTCCATCCACTGAAGGAGCAGGCAGAGGAAAGCAGTCGCAATGATGTTGCTGGCAACCGCGTCGACCATGGCCGGCACGGCCAGCACGACCGACACCGCGGCCACGACGCGTACGGTCGCCGCGCTGGCGCGTGAGGCCGGTATCTTCTTCGACGGCCATCGGCCAGGCGATGTCGTGCTGGTCACCTGCGGGAACGAGGTCGTAGTGCGCCAGACCTACGCAATGACCGATGTCGGGAATCGGGAGGCGATGCAGCCCGATGCCGCACTACCTCGCGTGCGGCACGAGGGGAAGACACCGACGCGCTGAGCGTGACAAACGACTTCAAGGATCTGCCACCGGGAGTCGATCCGGGCACGCAATTTCGCTACAGCGATTCCAACTAAAGCGTGCCGACCCACCCGATCGAGCGCGCATCCGGTCAACCCTGTGCCGCCTACATGCAGTATCGGCAGCAGGCTTTCAGGATGGTTTGAAGTCCGATGCGGGTCTGCAGTGATGAGCACCGCTCATAGGATCATGCAAGCTGGATGAATGGCGCGGCGTTGCATCGGCCTCATGCTGGCTGCCGGCATCCATGGCAAGGCAACAGCGATGAAACGCGCAACCGGGATGCGTTCGATTCGGCGTGATGTTTGCATCGCCAAGGCGCTCTTTACGCCGGACGGTTTGGCGTCGGATGCTTGGATTCGCGCTGCCTTGCCCCTAGATCGGTGGAGGGATGCGATGCCATGTGCGAGCACGCTGCGTCGCTCTCTCCTGTCCACGGCTGCGCTGGTGTGGAGCGCAGCTGCCTTAGCTCTCTGTTGCCCCTCCCCCACGGCAGCACATCCTTCGGAGATCACGTCCATGACGCCCCACGCCACCTTGTCGCCAAGGCAGCAGGCCATTGCACCGATTGCCGCGTTTGCGGCCACTGGCGACATCGAGCGCTTGAACACTGCAGTGGAGGCGGGCCTTGATGCAGGCATGAGCATCGGCGACTGCAAGGAACTCTTGGTCCAGCTGTATGCCTACGCCGGCTTTCCACGCAGCCTCAATGCACTGGCCGCGTTGATGCAGGTCACCGATGCACGCAAGCTGCGCGGCATCGCCGATGCGCCGGGACACGACCCTGGCCCGGTACCGAGCGGCGATGCGCTGCTCGCACTGGGCACCGCCAACCAGACCCGCCTGACCGGCGCGCCGGTGACCGGGCCGTTGTTCGTGTTTGCGCCGGCAATCGACCAATACCTCAAGACGCATCTGTTCGGCGACATCTTTGCCCGCGACAACCTGGACTGGGTGAGCCGTGAACTGGCCACGATCAGCGTGCTCGCCGCCCTGGAAGGCGTGGAGGCGCAACTGCAGTCGCACCTGAAGATCGGCTTGAACATCGGCGTGACCGAGGCGCAGCTGCACGCGCTGGCCCAGGTGCTGGACAAGCGCGTCGGTGCGGCCGCGGGCACGCGCGCCAAGGCGGCGCTGGCCAAAGCTAGGGCGCAGTGAGCTTGCGGCACGCTGCGTGCGCAGCGCCTGCTGCCGCTGCGCACGCAGCTGCCGATGGCGGCGCCGGGTCGACCCGGTCGCACGCTGCTAACGCGGCGCCGGGCCCGCCGCCAGTGCAGACCTTGCGCCGGCCTGCTTGACAATCAACTGGCCGATGTACTGCTCGGCCAGCCTGGTGCCGATCTCCAGCGCGGTCTGCAGCGAGCCGAACGTGGGCGCGGTCGGCAGCGGAACAGGATGTCCACAGACCTGCAAGGTCTCCAGGACGATGCGCCGGTGCCCGAGCTGCCGAGCGACCACGCGGTACGGCAGGCCCTGGTCGGTGCCTTCGGCTGACATGCTTTCGGTGCTGTGGGTACTCATCGGACTCGAGCATAGCTGCCATGCCCAAATTCGGTGGCGGCGGAACTTGAACCATTTATGCAGACGCTAGCGCTGCGACAGCGGCTTACTGCCAACGTGGGCATGTGCCCAGACCGGCCAGCCCGTGCGGGGATGGCACTGTAGCCACGCCCCACTTGTGGATGCGCCCCTCTCGAAGCGCTGAAGACCGCTGAAAACCTGGTGTAGGGGAATGCAGAATTTCGCGTACGAATCCGGAAATACCGGCTTGAATATTCCCCCTGCATTCAGCTTGACGGTTTCAGAACGACACGTACCAGCGCCGGAGGAACACTGCATATCCATTGCTTCATCGATTGCGCCCCCGCGTTTTTTCGCGGAATATGCGAGGAATTAAGCACAATGGCCGGGGCCGCTCACTTTCGGTCAGTATAAATCGAGCGGATATAATGATTCTTCGGCAGGAAGTGAATATAACGCCGAGGCGATTTTCGATAGGCCAGAATCCGGCGAACGCATTACGGAAGAGTCTGCCAGAATTGCTAACTTACAGTCGAATCCGCTACAACGTGTGGGTCATTCACCGACATCTTCGACGGATTTCCTGATTACTTGCGACATGCATCGCATCTAGGATTGCCGCCCCCGGAGATTCGTGACCACTTATTGTTGTGTTCGCTCCGACATTCCGTTGCGGTTGGGCTTGGTAGCGGGATTTTAATCCAATTTAGCTATGGATTAGATCGTTGAATCCTATGCGTGGCGTTTTTCTCTGAATAGCAACTGTCCGTTCAGGTTTTAGAGTTTATCGCTAGCGCCGTTAAACAATCTCGCAAGCACACGGTCGAATGCATTGGCGCATTACCGTGTTATCCGGAGCGCTTATCTGAGGGGACAGATTCGCGGCGGATAAAGTGAATAACGCGTGAAACCAATATGCCACGCCGGCGATCGCCGGTGCTGGAATCGTCTGCGCCAAATTTTAGGTTTTTTGCAGTTGCGGCGCGCCACTACCGGAATCGACCAACCCATGAATCGCTCGCTACTCGCAACCACCATCGCCTCCTGCCTTGTCCTGACCGCCTGTGGCGGCGGTGGCGGTGGCGGCAATGTCCGCAGTGATCCGCCGCAGACCACGGTGGTCGCCCCGACCCCGTCGACGCCTGCACCCACCACGCCGACCACGCCGACCGCGCCAACGCCCCCCACGACCCCGACGCCGTCGGAAACGCCTACAGCCGATCCGCTGCCCAAGGCCGCCCCGACGCCGGCACCTGCGCCCGCCCGCTACCAGGGCCTGGGCAGCAACCTGCTGGTGCCGACCAACGCAGATCTGGCGCAGCAGGCCGGTGCCAAGGGTCAGGGCGTCAAGCTGGCCGTGCTGGACGACAATCTCTACGGCAGCTACGCGCCGGTCAGCGGCAAGGTCGATGCGTTCACCGATTACACCGCCAGCCCCGGCACACCGGAATCGGCGTCGAACGCGCTGCGCGGCCACGGCACCGTCATCTCGGCATTGGTGCTGGGCAATGCGCAGGACGGCTTCGCCGGCGGCATCGCCCCGGATGCGGACCTGCTCTATGCGCGTATCTGCGCCGAAAATTCCTGCGGCACCCAGCAGACCCGCAGCGCTGCGGTGGACCTGGCTGCTGCCGGCGTGCGCATCGCCAACCTGTCGATCGGTGCCTCGTATGCGGACGCGGCCAGCAGCGCGAATGCGGCCCTGGCCTGGAAGTACGCGCTGACCCCGCTGGTGCAGGCCGATGCGTTGATCGTGGCCGCCACCGGCAACGACGGCGCGGCAGAAGCGTCCTACCCGGCAGCGACGCCGGTGCAGGAAGCCAGCCTGCGCAACAACTGGCTGGCCGTGGGCGCGGTCAACATCGACAGCGCCGGCAATGCCGCCGGCCTGACCAGCTATTCCAACCATTGCGGCGCCGCGGCGCAGTGGTGCCTGGTGGCGCCGGGCAGCTACTTCGCACCGGCGCTGGCCGGTACCGAACTGCAGGGCCAGATCGCCGGCACCTCGTTCTCCACTGCCGCAGTGAGTGGCATCGCGGCGCAGGTGCTCGGTGTGTATCCGTGGATGAGCGCCTCCAACCTGCAGCAGACCTTGCTGACCACCGCCACCGACCTGGGCGACCCCGGCGTGGACGCCTTGTACGGCTTCGGCCTGGTCAATGCGGCCAAGGCGATCAAGGGCCCGGCGCAGTTCATCAACAACTGGTCGGCCAACGTGACGTCCGGCTACGACAGCACCTTCAGCAACGACATCTCCGGCGCCGGCAACCTGACCAAGAACGGCGCCGGCAAGCTCACGCTCAGCGGCAACAACAGCTACACCGGCGGCACCAGCGTCAGCGACGGCGTGCTCGCCCTGTCCGGCAGCCTGCGCTCGGACGTCATCGTGCTCAACTCGGCCACGTTCGAGTCGCGCGGCGGTGTCATCAACGGTGGCTACAGCCTGGCCAACACCACCGGCACCACCGCCATCGAATTGGGCAAGGGGCTGACCGTCACCGGCCAGGCCAGCTTGAAGGGCAACCTGCTGTTGCTGCCGGAAGCGGCTGGCTACAGCGTCGGCAGCAGCGAAAGGATCGTCAAGGCCGGCGCGCTGCAAGGCAGCTTCGACCGCGTGCAGTACGCCAACAACTTCTTCTGGACCGCCTCGCTCGCCTACGACCCCACCACCGTCACCGCCACGCTAACCCGCAATGCCTCCGCTGCCAGCGCGCAGGCGGCCGGTGCGCCGCAGTCGGTGGTCAACGGTGCCACCCAGGCCGATACGCTGGTCAAGGTGCTGGACACGCGCGTGGCCGCCGGCGATACCGATAACCTGGGCGGCCTGATCAGCGCCACCGGCGCGCTGCTGGCCGCCAATGATGCGCAGGTGGCCGCATCGCTGCCGACCCTGGCCGGTCAGGTGCACGGCATCGAGCGCACGCTGGGCTTCCAGTCCGCGCTCAACGATGCGCGCGTGGCGGCCGATCGCCTGCCCTATCTGGCCGACACCAGGTCGCTGACCACCTGGATGCAGGGCAGCTATCTGGACGGCGAATTGGGCGGCAAGGGGTTCGACTCGGCCGATTACACCCAGCAGGCCACCACCGTCGGTGTGGATCTGCCGATGGGCAGCGCCGGCACCATCGTGGGTGCGGCACTGAGTTCGGGTCAGGATCGTGCGCATATCGACGCATCGGCCAGCCGCCTGCGCTCGGACCGCTATGCGATGACCGCGTACCTGTATCAGCCGATCGGCCAGGCCTATGTGTCCGGGATCGGTTCCTACGGCATGAGCAACGTGGACACCGAACGCACGGTGCAGGCCGGCAGCATCGGCGAGCGCCTGCAGGATCGCCGCCACGACACCAACTGGTCGCTACGCGCCGAAGTCGGCCTGATGCCGCATGCAGGGCTGTCGCCGTTCATCGCCGCAGGCGTGGTCAGCCAGACCCAGGATGCCTTCAGCGAGGCATCGGCCACCGGCCTGGGGTTGAGCGCCAACAGCGATACGCTGCGCGCCGGCTACGGCGAGGTGGGCGTGCGCGGCCATCTGGTGCGCGGCAAGTGGGGCTTCGATGGCTTGATCGCCTACCGTTCGCTGCTCGGCAACCCGAATTCTGATTTCACCGCGTGGTTCACCGGCCTGCCGGAAGCGCGCTTCAACGTGGCCGGCGAGCCGGTGTCCAAGCAGTCGGCGCGTGCCTCGGTCGGCGTGCGTTACCAGCTCAACGATGCCTTCTCCATCTACGGCAACGTGGGCGCCGAGCGCGGTCGTTCGGATGCCAACAGCATCAATGCCAATGTCGGTCTGCGCTGGCAGTTCTAAGCGCCGGCCGCAATTGGCGGTGCAGCGGCAAGGCTGCGTGGCTGGCGTGCAAAATCGGTACGCGCTACGCCCGGGGTGCGGTTGCCGGCGCAGCCGACCCGCACCTGCCTGCCGGTGCAGGTGCGGGTGCAGTCGTGACGATGGGCGTGCCTGCGCTGGTGTCGAAAAAAAAGCCCCGGCAATGCCGGGGCTTTCTGGTTTGCGGTGCATCAGAAGTTCCAGCCCCAGGTGACCTGGCCGCCGTATGCGGTCTGGCCATCGCCGTTGAGTCCTTGCAACGACAGCGCCATGCGGCTGTTGGGCGAGGTGATCAGGCTCACGCCCAGTTCGCCGACCACCGCGTTCTTCGCCAGCGTGACGCTCTGCACCGAGAACTGCGAACCGGTGCCGATGAAACCGGCCGACCGCTGCACGGCGCGGTCGCCGAACGCATGGCGCCACCCGACCGAGGCATACACCCCGGCGGCCGGACCCAGCTGCCAGCGCCCGCGCAGACCCACCGTGCTGGTGGTGTACTCGTCCTTGGCACTGTCGACCAACAGCCCGGCAACCCCGCCACGCTCGTTGAAACCATCGGTCTTCAGATGCGTGTAGTCCGCCGCGACGAAGGGGCTGTACACAGCATTGCCGGTGCGCAGGTTCCATGCCGCTTCCATCGACACGGTGATGGCCTTCGCGTCGTAATCGCTGGTCAGCCGCTCTTCGAGCACATCGGGCAGCATCACCCGGCGGCTGCTGTCCACGCTGTAGTCCGCGTAGTCGACCGACGCCTGCAGAGCGAACGCGGACCAATCGGCCTGGCCGTAGATGCCGGCATGGGTGCCATCGATATCGGAACGATCGAGGGACTCGCGCGAGCGGGTTTCGATGTCCTGGTTACCGACCGCGATACCGACCACACTGCGCTCGCCGATGCGCCGTTCCGCACCAGCCATGATGCCGTTGTCCTCGCGTCGCACCGAGGCGGCGTTGGCATCGCCATCGACGCGGTTGGGCAGGCTACGGCCGGTGATCCAGACCGTGGTGTCACCCACGCGCGCATCCTGACTGTCGCCACGCAGGTGATTGCCGACCCCGCTCTGCAGGAAGCGGCTATCCAGCAAGGCGGTCGCCGTGCTGGCATGGCTTTCGCCCGACAACGAGGCAAACGCCGTGCTGATCGCCTGCGGGTCGTCGGGCAGACGCACCACCGCCTGGTAGACCGGGCTGGTGGCTGGCAAGCCATCCACGGCCGCTGCGGCAGCCTGCTCGTTCGGCGCGGTGACCGCATCGACCATGGCCTCGGTGTTGCGGCCGAACGACACCGACAGCGCGGTGGCGCTGGCGCTGACATTCGGTGAAACGAAGGCATAGTCGGAGACGACACTGCCGAACTGCCCGGTGAGCCCGCCAGCGGCGTTGATGACCGGAATCTCGGTAAACAACGGCAGATCCGTCGCACGCACCAGTTGCAGGGTGCTGCCCGGTGCCAGCGTGGCCGCACCGCCCACACTGATGGGTGTGACCGCGCCGCCTGCGCCCGGCGTGACCTGCAAGGTGGACCCGCTGCCGAGCGTGGCATTGCCGCCGACGCTGATGGTGCCGACGCCGCCACCGATCGCCACGGTACCGCCCGAGCTCAGGCCGCCGACGCTGCCGCTGCCGGTGAGTGTGCCGCCTGGGCCCACCGTGACCGGCCCGCCCAACGCGGCACCCGGATTGGCCGGGTTGCCTACGCTCAGGGTGCCCGCAGCAACTGTGATCGGCCCGGTGAAGCCGCCGCTGTTTGCAGTGACCAGCAAGGTGCCCACGCCATCCTTGAGCAGGCTGCCGCTGCCCGACAGGATTCCCGCGTAGGTGCCATTGCTGGCTTGCTGGAACACCAGCGCGCTGTTGTTGGCAATGTTGCCCTGCAGGCTGTCGGTATCGCCGATCAATGTACCGGCGTTGATCGTGGTGCCACCGAGATAGGCGTTGACACCATCCAGCGTCAACGCACCCGCACCGTTCTTGATCAACGTACCGCTACCGGTGACGTTGCCGGCGAACGTGCCATCGCCGGCCTGGTCGAACACCAGTGTCGCGTTGTCGACGATGTTGCCCTGCAGGCTGGTGGTGGTGCCGATCAGGCTGCCGCTGGCGATGGTGGTGCCACCGCTATAGGTATTGGGTGCCACCAGCGTCAACGCCCCTGCCCCCTGCTTGACCACGCTGCCCGTGCCGCTGACTGCACCGGCGAAGACACCATCGGTGGCCTGATCGAACACCAGCGTGGCGTTGTCCACGATGTTGCCCTGCAGGCTGGTGGTATTGCCGATCAAGCTGCCGGCGCTGATCACGGTGCCGCCGGTGTAGGTGTTGGGCCCGAGCAGTTGCAGCGCGCCGGTGCCGGCCTTCTGCAATGAGCCGGTGCCGCTGAGCGTGCCGGCATACACGCCGGCCGTGTTCTGGTTGAACACCAGTGCCGCGTTGTTGGCGATATCGCCCTGCAGGCTGGTGGTGTCGCCGATCAAGGTGCCGGCCGTGATCGTGGTGCCGCCGGTGTAGCCATTCGCACCGTTGAGCAACAACGCGCCGGCGCCATCCTTGATCACGCTGCCGGTGCCGGTGATCGACCCGGTGAACACGCCGTCGGCCAGCTGGTTGAATGCCAGCGTCGCGTTGTCGACGATGGCCCCCTGCAGGCTGGCGCTGTCGCCGACCAGGGTGCCGGCATTGACCGTGGTGCCACCGCTGTAGCTATTGCTGCCGTCCAGTGTCAGCGTGGAAGCACCATTCTTGATCAACCCGCCGGTGCCGGTCACCGGACCGGTCAAGGTGAGATCGTTGCTGCCCGCAACTGCGACTGCACCTGTCAGCTCGACCGCGTTGGCGACTGTCAGTGCCTGATCGGTATCCAACGTGGTGCCGATCGCGGCGGTCAACGTCCCGGTGCCCAGTGCTTGTGCATCGCCCAGCACCAAGCCGCCGCTGGCAAGCGCAGTGCCGCCGCTGTAGCTGCTGGCCTCGGCAAGCGTCAACGCCCCTGCCCCCTGCTTGACCACGCTGCCTGTGCCGCTGACTGCACCGGCGAAGACACCATCGGTGGCCTGGTCGAACACCAGCGTGGCGTTGTCGACGATGTTGCCCTGCAGGCTGGTGGTGGTGCCGATCAAGCTGCCGGCGCTGATCACGGTGCCGCCGGTGTAGGTGTTGGGCCCGAGCAGTTGCAGCGCGCCGGTGCCGGCCTTCTGCAATGAGCCGGTGCCGCTGAGCGTGCCGGCATAGACGCCGGCCGTGTTCTGGTTGAACACCAGTGCCGCGTTGTTGGCGATATTGCCCTGCAGGCTGGTGGTGTCGCCGATCAAGGTGCCGGCCGCGATCGTGGTGCCGCCGGTGTACCCGTTTGCACCGTTGAGCAACAACGCGCCGGCGCCATCCTTGATCACGCTGCCGGTGCCGGTGATCGACCCGGTGAACACGCCATCGGCCAGCTGGTTGAATGCCAGCGTCGCGTTATCGACGATGGCCCCCTGCAGGCTGGCGCTGTCGCCAACCAGGGTGCCGGCACTGACCGTGGTGCCACCGCTGTAGCCATTGCTGCCGTCCAGTGTCAGCGTGCCGGTGTTGGTCTTGATCAGCGCGCCGCTGCCACTGATATCGCCGGCAAGCGTGAGGTCTGCCGGGTTGTCGACGCGCAGCGCAGCGCCCAGGGTGAGCGCATTGCCCACCGCTGCGGCAACAGGGTTGGTCAGCACCGCATCGCCGACCACCGCCAAGGTGCCGGTGCCCAACGCGGTGTTGCTGCCGATCGACAAGGTGCCATCGCTCAGCACGGTCCCGCCGGTATAGCTGTTGTTGCCACTGAGCGTGAGCGTGGACGCGCCGGCCTTGATCACGCCGCCGGCACCGCTGATCGCGCCGGCCAGGGCCAGATCGTTGCTGCCGAGCAGCGTCACCGCACCGTCGAGCACCACCGCGTTGCCCACGGCCAATGCCTGATCGGTATCGAGGCTGGTGCCGGCTGCTGCGGTCAAGGTGCCGGTTCCCAGTGCCTGCGCATCGCCCAGCACCAGCGTGCCGCCGCCGAGCGCGGTGCCGCCGGTGTAGGTATTGGCGGCGCCCAGCACCAGCGTGCCGGTATCGAGTTTCTGCAGCGTGCCCGTGCCGCCGATACCGACGTCGATGGTGCCGGTGACGCCGGGATCGACCCGGATGATGGTGGTGGCCGCATTGGCGCTCACTGCACCGGCGCCGGCATCGCTCAGCACATACCCGTCGCTGGCGAACTGCATGCCGGTGATGCCTTGTGTGCCCTGCACGCCCACGTTGCCGGCGGTACCGGCGAACACGGCAAAACTGTTCTGCCAGTTGCCGTTGCTCAGCCCATCGATCGAGGTCCAGTTGCTGGGGCCGGCCGCCCAGATGCCTGCGCCACCGTCGATGCTGCCATTGGCGATCGTCTGCGCACCGTCCCAGAACTGCACGTTGCTGCCGGGCGACGCCAGCACCACGTTGACCTGCTGGGCCAGCGCGGTCTGCAGCGTCAGCTGGGCCGGGTCCACGCTGCCGGGCAGCGTGCCGACGCCCAGCCCGTTGTCGGTCAACCCACCGGTGTAGTCGATCAGGCGATACACGCCGGTGCCGAACCCGCCGATGTCGTTGATGTTGAGCGTGCCGTCCAGGGTGAGATCACCGTTGACCGCCAATACGCCGGTCTGGCTGGGGACGCCCAGGAACGCGTCGAGCGTGGCGTTGGGAGCCAGGCTCAGGCTGCCGGTGGTCAACACTGCACCACTGCTCACCACCAGGCGGCCGCCGTCACTTACCGTGACCGCCGCATCGACCACCCCGCTGCCGCTCAGGCTGCCCCCGCTGCCCACGGTCAGGCCGCCGGCACTGGCCAGCGTGCCATCCACATCCAGCGTGCCGGCGGTGACCTGGGTGGTGCCGCCGAGCGCGCTGGTGCCGGTGAGCTGCAAGGTGCCGGTGCCGACCTTGTCCAGATTGCCTGCATCGCTGAGGCTGCCGGCGAAGGTACTGCCGACGTTGTTGGCGCCGAGCTGCAGCGTCGTACCGCCCGACACCGCGACAGTGCCCTGCCCGGTCACCGCGCCCAAGGCCGTATCGCTGCCGAGCGACAGCCCGGCACCCGCGGCGATGTCCACGGCGCTGGTGTTGCCTAACGCGCCGGGGGCGGCGGTGGCGAGCACGCCGGCCTGCACCGACACCGGGCCGGTGAACGTGTTGACGCCGGACAAGGTCAGGGTGCCCAGCCCCGTCTTGGTCACGGCACCCGCGCCACTCAGCACCCCGGTCAAGGCCAGATCGTCCGCGCTGGCAATGGTCAGATCGGCGCCCAGGTTGACGTTATTGCCCAATGCCAGCGCAATCGCATTGCTCAAGGTGGCATTGCCCAGCACCGACAGGCTGTCGACGCCAAGCGCCGTGTCGCTGCCCACCGCCAGGGTGCCTGCGTTCAACACGCTGCCGCCGACGTAGCTGTTGGCACCATCGAGCGTGAGCGTGGAAGTGCCGTTCTTGATCAGGCTGCCCGCACCGCTGATCGGGCCGGACAGGCTCAGGTCGTTGCTGCCGACCAGGGTGAGCGCACCCGTGAGCGCCACCGCATTGCCGAGCGCCAATGCCTGGCTGCTATCGAGGCTGGTACCGGTTGCGGCGGTCAACGCGCCGCTGCCAAGTGCCTGCGCGTCGCCCAGCACCAGGGTGCCTCCGCTGAGTGCGGTGCCGCCGGTGTAGCTGTTGGCCGCATCGAGCACCAGCGTGCCGGTGTCGAGTTTTTCCACGCCACCGCTGCCGGAGATCGCCACATCGATGGTGGCGGTTGCACCTGGATCCACCCGGATCGCGGTCAACGGGGCCGTCACCGCCAGCCCACCCGCGCCGGCGTCGGTCAACTGATAGCCATCGGTGACGAACTGCAGGCCGCCGATGTCCTGCGTGCCCGCCACGCCCACCGCGCCGGCGCTGCCGGCAAAGACCGCGAAATCGCCTTGCCAGGTGCTGTTGGCAGTGCCGTCCTGGGTGGTCCAGTTGGTCGCCGCCCCCCACGTGGCTGCACCGCCATCGACAGTGCCGTTGGCCGTGGTCTGCACCCCATCCCAGAACTGCACGATGCTGCCCGGCGCCGTCACCACCAGGTTCAGTTGCTGGCCGATGGCGGTCTGCAGCGCGAGCTGGCTGAGATCCACGCTGCCCGGAAACAGGCCGATCGCCAGGCCGTTGTTGGTGAGCAGGCCGGTGTAGTCGATCAGGCGATACACGCCCGTGCCGAACCCACCGAGGTCGGTGATGTTGAGCGTGCCGTCCAGGGTGAGGTCGCCGTTGACCGCGAGCAGCCGCGTAGTGCTCGGCGCTGCCAGTGCGACGTCCAAAAACGCACCCGGCGCCAGGGTCAGGCCACCCACGCTGAGCGAGGAGCCACTGCTCAATGCCAGCCGGCCGCCGTCGGCGATGGTCACGTTGCTGGCCACGCTGCCGGTGGTGCCGGTGCCGGTCAGGCTGCCGCCCAGCGCCACGTTCAACGCGCTGGTATCGAGGCTGCCGATCACATCCAGGGTGCCGCCGCTGACCTGGGTGGCACCACCAATCGCGCTGCTGCCGAGCAGGCGCACCGTGCCCGCGCCAACCTTGTCCAGACTGCCGCCACCGCCCAGGCTGCCGGCAAAATCGCCGCTCCCCAACTGCAGCGTGCCGCCGGCATCGGTAGTGACGCTGCCGGCACCGCTGAGCGCGCTGATCAGGCCACCGGTGCTGAGATTCAGCACCGCCCCTGCAGCGACATCGACATTGCTGGCGTTGCCGAGCGACGCGGCCGTGCTGGCCACCAGCGTGCCGGCCTGGATCGCCAGCGGGCCGGTGTAGCTGTTGCTGCCGTTCAAGGTCAGGGTGCCGGCGCCGGTCTTGATCAACTCGCCGGTCCCGCTGAGGGCGCCGCTGACCAGCATGTCCGCACCGTTGTCCACGGTGAGTGCTGCGCCAAGCGCGATGTCGTTGCCCAATGCCACTGCAATCGCATTGCTCAGCGCCGCATTGCCGACGACCGACAGGCTGCCGGTGCCGAGTGCACCGTTGGCGCCGACCGCGATGGTGCCGGCCGTCAACGTGGTGCCACCGCTATAGCTGTTGCCGGCGTTGAGCGATACCGTGGTGGCGCCATTCTTGATCAGGCTGCCGGTGCCGGTGATGGCACCGTTCAAGCCCAGGTCGTTGCTGCCGATCAGCGTGAGCTGATCGTTCAACTGCAGCGTATTGTCCAGCGTCAATGCGGCGGTGGCATCCAGTTCGGCAGCACCGCCGACCAGCAGCGTACCCACGCCCAAGGCAGTGTCGTTGCCGAGCACCAGACGCCCGGCATCGAGCGCAACGCCACCGCTGAAGGTATTGGCATTGGCCAGGGTCAGCGTGGCAGCGCCTTGCTTGTCGAGGCTGCCGATCCCGCTGACGACGCCATTGAGCGTGATGTCCTGCGTGCCTGGCAGCGTGAGGGCGCCATTCAAGGCAAGCGCATTGCCCAGTGTCACCGCAGTGCCGGCATCCAGCGTGGTGCCGTCTGCGGCGCTGAGCGTGCCCACCCCCAGCGCGGTGTCGGTGCCGACCACCACTGCGCCGCCCTGCAGCTGCAGGCCGCCGGCCCAGGTATTGCTGCCATTGAGGGTGAGCGTTTGCGCGCCGTCCTTGATCAGGCTGCCGGCGCCGTCGACCACGCCATCGAGCGTGAGGTCCTGGCCATCGATACCGAGTTGACCGGTGAGGTTGACCGCGTTCTGCAAGGTCACTGCAGTGCTGGCAGTGAGCTGCGTGCCATCGGCAGCCGTGAGCGCGCCGGTGCCCAGTGCAGTATCGCTGCCGACCACCAGGGTGCCGGTGTCGACCAGGGTACCGCCGGTGTAGAGATTGTTGCCGGTGAGCGTCAGCGCACCGGCACCCTGCTTGATCAGGCTGCCCGCGCCACTGACGATGCCGGTGACGCCCAGATCGGTATTGCCGGTGAGCGAGAGCGCACCGTTCAGGGCGACGTCGTTGCCGATCGTGGTCGCGACGGTAGCCTGCAGCTGCGTGCCATCGGCAGCGGTCAGCACACCGGTGCCCAGTGCTGAGCCGTTGCCGATCAGCAAGGCGCCTGCATTGAGATCCACGCCACCGGCAAAGCTGTTGGGTCCAGCCAGCGTCAGTGCAGCGGCGCCGTCCTTGATGACGCCACCCACGCCGCTGACCGCGCCGGTGAGGGCGAGATCCTGGCTGCCGCCGAGTTGCAGATCCGCTTCCAGCGCGACGTTATTGGCGAGCACGCGTGCGGCGGTGCTGTCGAGCAGCCCGCCGCCGACGGTCAGGGTGCCAAGCCCCAGGGCCGTGTCACTGCCCAGGACCAGGCTGCCTGCACTCAGCCGCGTCCCCCCGGTATAGCTGTTGTTGCCGGCCAGGGTCAGGCTGGCGGGACCCAGCTTGTCCAGGCTGCCCACACCGGTGATGGCGCCGCTGAGTGTGAGCGCGTTGCTGCCCCCCACATCGACCAGGCCCGCCAATGCAATGGCATTGGCCAGCGTGCTGACGGTTGCAGTGTCCAGGGTGGTGCCAGCCGCCGCGTTGAGCGCGCCGACACCGAGCGCGGTGTCGCTGCCCACCGTCAATTTGCCCGCGCTGAGCGTGGTGCCGCCGCTGTACAGATTGTTGCCGCTCAGCGTGAGATCGCCGCTGCCGGATTTGACCAGGCTTCCGGTCCCGCTGACCGCGCCGCTCAGCGTCAGTGCCTGCGCCCCGCTGAGTGTCAACGCACCCGGGGTCAACGCGATCGCGTTGCTCAGCGAGGTGGCTGCCGTGTTTTGCAGGGCCGCATTGCCGGTGACGTTCAACGCACCCGTGCCCAGTGCGGTGCCGCTGGCCACCTGCAAGGTGCCGGCATTGAGGTTGGTGCCGCCGGTATAGGTGTTCAGGCCGCCCAGGGTCAGGGTGCCGGTGCCAAGCTTGGTCAACGCACCGGTGCCGCCGATGGCGCCGGTCAGGTTCACGGCATTGCCGCTGCTGCCCACGCCCAAGGTGCCGGTGAGTGCGATCGTGTTGCCCAGGGTTGCCGCTGCGGTGGCATCCAGCTCGCCGCCGCTTGCGGTCAATATGCCGGTGCCCAGTGCCGCGTTCGCGCCCACCACCAGGCGCCCGGTACCCAGGGTGGTGCCGCCGGTGTAGGCGTTGTTGCCGCTCAGCGTGAGGTCGCCCGCGCCGCTCTTGATCAGGCTGCCGCCACCGTTGACGGCACCGCTCAACGTCAGCGCCTGCGCGCCGGTCCAGTTCAACGGCCCGCCCAGGCTGATGCCGTTGGCCACCGTCAATGGCGCACTGCTGCTGAGGTTGGACGCGCCAGTGACATTCAAGGCACCGGTGCCCAGTGCCGAAGCAGTACCCAGTTGCAAGGTGCCCGATGCCAGCGTGGTGCCGCCAGTGAAGGTGTTGGTACCGCCGAGCGCGAGCGTGCCGGTGCCGGTCTTGTTGATGCCACCGGCACCGGCAAGCGTGCCGGTCAACGTGAGCGTGTTGCCGCTGGCGCCCACACCCAGCGTATTGGTCAGTGCAAAATTGTTGGCCAAGGTCAGCGGAGTGCTGGTCTCCAGCTGTCCACCGGCGGCAGTCACCGTGCCCGCTCCGAGCGCGGTATTGGTTTCGATCAGCAGCGTCCCGGCACCCAGCGTCGTGCCCCCGGCATAGGTGTTGTTGCCGCCAAGGGTCAGCGTGCCGGTGCCGATCTTGTTCAGCGCTCCGGCGCCACTGACGCCACCGCCGAGCCGCAGGTTGCTGGCACCGCCGATGCCGATGACGTTGTTGAGCACGAACGCGTTCGGCAGGTTGACGGCCGCACTCGCAAGTACGCTGCCGGCAGATGCGTTGACGGTGCCTGTTCCCAACGCGCTGTTGGTGCCCACGGTCAGTGACCCGCCGAGCAGGTTGACGCCGCCGCTGAAGGTATTGGTGCCGGTCAGGACCAGCGCACCGGTACCGGTCTTGGTCAGCGCACCGGTGCCGTTGATGGGGCTGGCCACGGTCAACGCATTGGCGCCCTGCAAGGTCAGGCCACTGGTGCCCAACGTGATGCCGGCGGCCGGTGACAGGCTCAGGCCGGCGGCTGTTGCCTCCAGCGCACCGCCGTTGGCGCTGATGGCAGTCCCCAGCTGCGCGGGATTGGCGAACTGCAATACGCCGCCATTGAGCGCGCTGCTGCCGAAGTTGCTTGCGCCTCCCACCGACCAGGTGCCGCTGTTGACGCGCAGGCTGCCGAAATTGATGTACTGCGCCGTGCTGAGCGTTCCTACGCCGGTGCTGCCGCTGCCGGTTCCGCTGGCCGAATTCTGCAGGATCAGCGTATTGGTACCGCCTGCACCGCCATCCACCACACCGGTCTGCGCAAAGCTCAGCAAGCCGCCTGGTCCAAGCAATTCGAGCGCCAGCCCGCCGCCGCTGTTGACGCTGCCACCGGTCACCGCAGTGAAGGTATTGGTGCTGCCTGCCCCCAACGACACGCTGCCGTTGATGGTGCCGGAATTGACGAAGCTGTTACCGGTGGCCGAGCTCTGGAAGCCCACGCGCCCGTTGATGGTGCCGGTGTTGACCGCATTGACGGTACCGCCGCCGCTGACCGCAATCACCGGCGTATCCGCACTCAGGACCGACAGGTTCAACAACGCACGGCTATCGATCAGGCCGGCGTTGTTGATCTGCACGACGCCATTGCTGGCCGAGGTGATGCCGAGCGCCATACCGTCGAGATTGAGCAGGTTGGCCCCAAGCACGCCGCCGGTGCCGTAAATCGCGCCGCCGGCGAGATTGTTGGCGGTCACCGCGGTGGAACTGGCATTGCCCATGGTGACGCCGGTGCTCAGCACCGACAACAGGCCAAGCACGGATGGATCGATCGTGCCGCTGTTGTTGAGGGTGGAATTGGTGCCGCTGAGCGCAACGGCGGTGCCGCCAAGCAAGCCGGCGGTCATTTGCGTGCCTGCCGCCACGTTGACAGTCAGGTTGTTGGTGCCGCTTGTGAAGCTATTGCTGGTGATTGGCAGCCCGGTGCAGGTGACGGTTGCGCCCGCTGCAGGAACCGCAGGCGTGCATGCTCCCCAGGCCAGCATCGGTGCGGCCACTCCCACCGCCAGGACGACAAGGCTCGGCACACTGCGGCGGGTTGCCCCGGACTTGCGCCGCCGACGCACCAGTTCGTGCGTCACGACCCAATTGCCAATTGCTGCGTTCCAGACCAGCGCAAATGCACGATTCATTTTATTCCCCCTGTATCGCCGTGCAGAGACTCACGCACACACACACGCGCTCTCCAACAGCAGAAAGTTGATTTACTGTCGAGTCGGTTTAAAGCAATTAAAGCTGCGCCCGCTTTTATCGTCTTGCGGATGAGTGCGCTTAATACCACTCCCTGCGAGCAATAGTGGGAGATTAATAAGAAAATCGCCATGCTTGAAACTGTGCTGAATATCACTAACCACAACACTGCCCACGACGCACGTCGAAATTGTCGATTGGTTTGCTCGTGCCCGCCAACGTTATCCAGCCGCCTCATGCGACGGTAACCGCACGTCTGGCTGGTTGCATATCGCTAAAAAACAGGCATTTTCTCGCATAAGGAGCGAACCATGCCTGGAAGAGTCCGAATACCTGACGGTGATTTGATGCGGCCACCCAGCTGCTGGCGAACCGGACCATTTGATTGACGATCGCGCACTTGATGCTGCGCTGCAGGAGCACTTTCCGGCATCGGCTATCACACTCTGCCGATGAATGAGTCCGCTTTCATCATTAAGACCACCGCCAACCGTCGACGCCGATCAGCGATTACGGTATTTGTGTGCAGGCGTTCTGCCGGTCCGGTTTATGGTCGTGTTCGATAGTGCGGACGGAGTTTATTGAAGCGGGCCGGATTACTTCAACGGCGTGACACCGGATGATCGTCACCTGTCGATGACCTCGGTTTGTTTCTAGTAGCCATGCGGTGTGTGATGTTCAACACGGAATCTGACGACATGACGCTTGCTTTGGACCCCAAACGGCAGGAACAGCACTTCGACTGGTCAGGCGTGCCGATCGACCTGGGCGGTATGGAGCCGCTCGATCAGATCGCGCGCCTGCTCTGCCATGCACTGGTTGCGCCCGCGGCTGCATTGACCATCGTCGAAGGCGGTCGCGTGCGCGTGCTGGCGGCGCGCGGCATCAGTACCGAGCATGTCGAGCAAGCCATCGAACTGTGCCGGCATGCATCTGCCGCGGCCAACGGGGTGAGGGAACTGATCGAACCTGCCGCACTTGCGCCGATCCAGTTGGGCGACGCTGCCTTTCCGGGCCTGCCGGCACGGTTTATCGCGTGCGTCCCGGTGGGTGCGCCGCAGACCGGCGTGTCCGGCACCTTGTGCGTGATCGACACGCGTGAGCGTCTCCTGGCCAGCCAGGAACACCAGCAGCTGTTGATGTTCGCCAACGTGGCAGCGGCGCAGCTGGAGCTGCAGTTCGGTGCCGGGCGGCGCGAACCGCATAGCGGCTTGCTCAATGCACGCCAACTGCAGTCGGATCTGGATGCCCTCGCCTTCGGCAGCCACTGCGTGCCCACCATTGCCGCCTTCATCGAGGTCTATGACACCCAGGCGGCCAATGAAGCGCGTCAGGCGCTGGGCATGCAGCCACTGGAGGAACTGGTGCGCCACGCCAGCTATGTGCTGACGCGCGCATTGCGCGGCAAGGCCACCGTCTATCACGTGGCACCGATGCGTTTTGCGTTCTTCCTGTTGAATTCCGCGCCCGACGAGATGGAGGACCTGTTGCTCGATCTGCGCGACATGTTGCATGCACCGATGGATGCGGCCGGCATCCCGATGTCGTTGACCTTTCATGCGGGCGTGGTGCGCTTTGCACCGCAGCAGCCGGACACCAACGATGTCATGCGCAAGGGGCTGGTGGCGCTGGGCGATGCGATCAGCAACCACGCCATCGTGTGCTGGTACAGCGCCTCCCACGACGATGCGATCCAACGCTCGTACCGGCTGGCGCTGGACGCCGAAAAGGCCCTGGAAGCGGGTGATTTCCGCCTGGTCTTCCAGCCCCGGATCAATCTCGAGGACCTGTCGGTGACCGGCTTCGAGGCACTGCTGCGCTGGCGGCATGCCAGCCTCGGCCCGATCGGCCCGGACGAATTCATCCCGTTGTTCGAAAAGACCGCCTTGATGTGCACCGTCACCAACTGGGTGATCGAGCACGCGTTGGTGCAATTGGCCAGCTGGCGCGCGCAGGGCCTGGATTTTTCCTTGTCGATCAATCTGTCCTCGCGCGATTTCGGCAACCTCAATCTTGCCGCAGACCTCATCCACCGCTGCCGGGAACTGGCCATTCCCACCCAGCGGATCGAGCTGGAAATCACCGAGGGCCGCTGGCTGCGCAGCAATGTGGAGGCGGTGCCGCGGCTGCGCACCCTGCGCGACGCCGGCGTCAGTGTGGCCATCGACGACTTCGGCACCGGCTACAGCAACTTCGGTTACCTCACCGAGCTGCCGGTCAACGTCCTCAAGCTCGATCGCTCGTTGGTGACCGGCATCGCCACCAAGGCCGGCATGCAGATGCGCGCCGAGGCGGTGGTACGCCTGGCCAGTGCGCTGGGATATCGCACCGTGGCAGAAGGCATCGAACACGCCGACGAAATCGCACTGCTGCGCAGTTGGGGATGCGACGAAGCACAGGGGTATCTGCTGGCCCGGCCGATGGAGGCGGAGCTGGTCGCCGCGTATGTGGCAAACGCGGTGGCCGAGCAGCGCTTGCCGTGATGCGATGTGTCCGGGGCGCTCCATGCGCGCGCATCTGCAGTGATCGATGCGCGCAGTACCGCCCTCGCCTCCTGCAGTGAGACACGTGGCAACGCAGCGCGCACGCTGCGTTGCCACGCGGCGATCAACTCAGATCGTGCAGGTCCTTGCCCAGCGGCGGACCAAGCGTCCAGTCAGAAAAACGCACCTTCAGCCCGGCACGCTCCGGCGTGCAGCACATCGGCCCGACCTGATATGCCTCGGCAACGGGAAACGGGCAAAGCCTCACCAGCGGCCAGGTCTTTCCGTCGGCCGATACCTGCAGACGCAGGACGCCGTCGGCAACGGTGGCGCGGATCCAGAAATCCTTGGGGTCGCCTTCGTAGGGGCCGGTCGCCCAATCGGAGACCGGGTTGGTCAACACGCTGCTGAGCATCGCACGGCCATCGCTGAGCTCGATGCCCGCCTTGACCCAATGCTGCTCGTCCACGCGCACCATGATGCCGGCCTGATCGTAGAGCGACTCGTATTGGGCGCGCACCCGCAGCTGTGCAGTGAAGCGCGCCGCGGCGGTGAGGCCGAGAAAATGCCCGCTATCGCGGGTAAACCCGTAATGCGTCTTGCGCCAGAAATCGGTGGCCTTGTCGGTGACCACATCCAGTGTGCCGCCGTCGATCGCGACGGTGCGTGGCCGATTGAGCCAGCTGCCATCCTGCCACTGCGTGTGCTGTGCCATCGTGTTCTCCGTGTTGGGTTGCCTGGCAAGCACGCCGCCGCTGATGGCCATTCCCATCGCGCCGCCCAGCAGGCGTCTGCGTGCACTGTCTATCGCATCGTGGGTCATCCAGTGTCTTCCCTGCATTTGACGAACTGCATAGTCTAGCCGCGCAGTGGGTCAACGCGCATGCGCTTGCGCAGCGGTGCAGATGCTGACGTTGCCGTGGCGGCAGCTCCGATGCGCGCTGCCGGCCCGTGCTGTCAGTGATGTGCGAGCGCGTAGTCCAACGCCGCGCAGATGGCCGCCACCTGCGCGGCATTGCACTGCGCAGGTGTCGCGCGTGGGCTGTCCGGATACACCTCGGTGGTGGTGCGATACCGTGCGCCGGTGACGCCTGCGCACAAACCCAGACGCCGCACCGGGTAATTGATGACGCCATGCGCGACCACCGCTGCGCCGATGATCTGGCCGTTTGCATCGGCAGGTGCGATATGGGTGACCTCGGCGACGGCGGCAATGATTGCCTGCTGAAACTGCGGTTGCGGATCTTCGCTGTCGCCCACCAGGTAGAAGCCATCGGGAATGCTGCCAGGCACGAAGTCGACGCCGTCACGTGCGGCCAGGGCCGGGCGAAATTCGCTTTCGTCGCTGTCGGTGGTTTCGTGCAGGTCGATATGCACCAGCGCCTGCCCGGCCACGGCGGCGACCAGCTGCATCAATGCCGCCGACTCGGCGGCCGGGCTGTCCGGGCGAAACGCACGATTGGGGTCGATGGCATCGGCATTCCAGCGCTGGACCCGCTCGTAGCCCCACGGATTGACACAGGGCGCCACCAGCAGATTGAGCTTGCCTGCGTAGGCTGCGGCACGGTGCTGCAGGAATTGCAGCGCACCTTGCACGCCGCTGGTTTCGTAGCCATGCACGCCACCGGTCACAAGCGCCCAGGGCAACGCGGCGTCCCAGCCGGCGCTGCGCAGCGCAATCAGCGGATAGTGCTCGGACGCCGCCTGGATCGTTCCGTAAGGCACGCGCTCGAGGCTGGCATCCAGCGCATCGATCACCTGCACCACATCCGTCGCATGACTGCGCTGACGCCGCTGGCGTGCCCGCCATGCGGCGCGTTCTGCATCGCCCCAGGGTTGCCCTGCAGTGCCGATCGGATACGCCATGCGGTCTGTCATTCCAGGTGCCGTCCATTGAAAAGACGGCAGGGTAAGCGCTTCGCGCTGGGTGGTCCATTCGGCGGCTGGCGCGATGCCCATGGCCCGCAAGGCCGAGTCCGGTTGCAGGCTGGCGCTGCTGAAAACTCTGCAGCGGATGCAAATCCTGCATTCGCTTGCGAAAACACAGCAGGCAATTGCGAAATATTTCCCTGCAATCGATAGCGTGCGCAAGGCAATCAGTGAAAAAACTTCCGACACCCCGGTGATGCATTGCACATCAACATCTGCGTCACGTCTGGAACAACTCAAGCAAGGCGAAAGTCGTCGAACACGCTGCGCAGCTGCAATCGATTGTTCACGCCTTTCTGGTGGCCTGGCGGCCACGTCCGCAAAACGACGCAGGCCCCGCACGTCGCGTACAGGGCCTGCGGTCCCGCTGCAGCAAGAACGGCGCGCCGGATGCGCGCCGCACTCTTGCCTAGACGGCCTCTTCCTGAGGTTTGGCCTGCTTGGAACGCCCCCCCTTGCTGCCGATCCGCGACATATGATCGCGATCGCGGCTCACGGCCTGGCCGCCCTTGCGGCCCGCTTCGCGTGCTTCGTCGCTGGTGAATTCGTGCGCATTGCCACTGGCATGCGCTGCCTTGCCGCCACTGCTCGCCAACACGCGGCGCTTTTCAGGATCCAATGCGGCAAAACCGCGCCGGCTACGGGTACTGCTTTGTCCATCTTCCACTGTGCCTCCTCTCGATGCGTCGATCACGCCACTGGTAGGGGGGGTAACGCAACTATCGTGCCAACACGCAAAGCCAGGCGAGACGGTGCACGGCCGCACGTTGCAGGAAAAAACAGCTGCGCTCGCTGTGCAAATCTTGCACTCCCGGTGATGGCTGGCCGACGCGTCGCAGGCCAGATGTGGATAGCGCTACCAGTGCCCCGGCGCGCGCGCCTGATCGCGCCGATGCTGCCCGGCACCATCTGGGCATGCAGCATCGTCGGAGCATCGATGTCCTCGCTCGCCCAAGGAACCAGCGAGCCGGAATCAACGCCAGGGCGCGGCGACGTCAGGCCGGCAGCGCGGGAACGGTGCGCCCGGCAGCCAGCAATGCGGCCACATGCCGCGCGATGCTCAGGCAACAGGTCAGGCCTGGCGACTCGATGCCGAACAGGTTCACCAGACCGGCGATGCCGTGCATGGACGGACCATCGATACGGAAGTCGACCGCCGCCTCGCCTGGTGCGCTGATCTTCGGACGGACGCCGCAATAGCCGGGCTGCAACGCGCCGTCCGGCAGGCCAGGCCAGTAACGCCGGATCGCTGCGGCAAACCGCGCGGCATGGCCTGGCGCGCAGTGATAGTCGGGCTGCGCGACCCACTCCACGTCGGGGCCGAAGCGCGCACGCCCGTGCAGATCCAGCGTGAGATGCACACCCAGGCCACCGGGTTCGGGCATGGGGTAGATCAACTGCTGGAATGGCGAGCGCCCTGCCAGCGTGAAGTAACTGCCCTTGGCGAAATAGCCGCGCACCTGTGCATGCGCTGGCAGGCCATCGATCCGCGCGGCCAGCGGCGGTGCACCATGACCTGCCGCGTTCACCAGCCAGGCACAGGTCAGCCGTGCCGATGGCTGACCTGCGACGGTCACGCGCAGCCCTTGCGCAAGCGGCTCGACCTGGTCGACGTGCGCACGCAGCGCCACGGTGGCGCCATGCGCTTCGGCATCGCCCTGCAACGCCAGCATCAGCGCATGGCTGTCGATGATGCCGGTGGTGGTGGACTCCAGCGCCGCGACGCAGCGCAGGGCCGGCTCGCGCGCCTGCATGTGTGCCGCGTCGAGCGGCAGCAACCCGTGCGCGCCGCCGGCAATGGCGCTGCGGTGCAGCCGATCAAGCTGCTCGCGCTGGCCGTGGTCGCAGGCGATGATCAATTTGCCGCAGCGCCGATGCGGCACGTGGCGCTGTTGGCAGTACGCGTACAACAGTGCATTGCCGCTGATGCATAACTGCGCCTTCAACGAACCGGCCGGATAGTAGAGCCCGGCATGGATCACCTCGCTATTGCGTGCGCTGGTCCCGGTGCCGATAGCGGCTTCGGATTCCAGCACCAACACCTCGTGCCCCCGCATCGCCAGCTCGCGCGCAATTGCCAGCCCCACCACTCCGGCACCTATCACGATGCACTCGACGTCTTGCATGGCCGTTCTCACACGAGGGTCGATCAGTCTATCCGCCTACTAGAACGCACAGGGTTGTTGTGATCGCCATCACTTTTTTCTCACAAACCAGCCCTATATTCGGCTCGACACATGACGTAAATCACGTTACTCGACGCTACAGACGTTTCCCGCATTTGCGGTGTGCATTCTTCCCCCACCCGAGCGCGCGCTGTCGCGTCCGGTTCGAAGTTGCAATCACCGAAGGAGTTTGAATGGACGCAACGCGTTCGGTCCTGCTTGCCTCCAATTACGAGGCATGGCCAGAGGCCTTCAATGGGCAGGCGTATGCGTTGCTCAACGTGGTCCGCAGCCTGGAACACGCGCAGTTGCTGTGTCCACCCGCGGCCGAGTACACCCGCGGACGCGGCGTCAATCCCGGCGTGTCGTATCTGCTCAACGAACTCACACACCGTGGCGTGTCTGCGCTGCAACGGCTGAGCGGGCGGCCTGCGCTGTCCAACGCACAGCCCCGGCTGGTCGAACAGGACCATGACCTGTTCTTCTACGTGTGCCAGTTCCCCAGGGAATTGGGCACACTGGCCCGCATCAAGGGATGGCGCGAGCGCTGCCGTACCCGCGTGGTGTATCTGCTGGAAACCTGGCCGGAATTGCTGGACTCGCAGAAGGCCGAGTTGAAACTGCTGGACCAGTTCGACCATGTCTTCGTGCTCAACGCCAGTTGCGTCGATGCGCTGCGCCGCTACACCAGCACCCCGGTGTCGTTTCTGGCCAGCGCCTGCGACACACTGCTGGCGACGCCACTGCCGCGGCCGCCACAGCGCTGCATCGATGTGGTCAGCATCGGCCGGCGCATGCCGCAGGTGCATGCGCACTTGCTGGCACATGCACAGGCCAACCCCGATTTCTTCTATCTGCACGATGTGCTGCGCGGCGGCGCGGTGCAGGACTGGGCGGCACATCGGCTGCAGTCGGCCGCCATGATCAAGCGCGCCAAGTTCTTCATGGCGCACGATTTCGTGGTCGACACCCAGGGATTCTTCAAGGGTGTGAAAAAACAGGCGCTGGCAACACGCTATTTCGAAGGTGCCGCCGGCGGCGCGGTGATCCTCGGCTCCGCGCAGGCATGTCCGGAATTTGCCCAGTACTTCGATTGGGAAGACGCCGTGATCAAGCTGCCGGCCGATGGCGCGGAGATCGGCCCGTTCCTGCGCGATCTGGAGCAGCAGATCGAGCGCCTGGAGCGTGCCCGTCTGCACAACGCCGTGCAGTGCCTGCGACGGCACGACTGGGCACACCGGTGGGCGCAGATCCTGCAGACGCTGCAGTTGCCGCCCCCGCCGCTGATGGCCGAGCGCCTTGCCATGCTCGACAACCTGGCCACGATGGCCGAACAGGCCGCCTGCCCGCCGGCGATCGCGCTGAGCATGACCGCCTAGCGCCTTATCGCACTGCGCCGCGACCAGCGGCGCCTCAGTTCAAGGATCAGCAATGAAAGCAGTCATTCTGGCAGGCGGCCTGGGAACGCGCATTTCCGAGGAAACCGCCATCCGCCCCAAGCCGATGGTGGAGATCGGCGGCAAGCCGATCCTCTGGCACATCATGAAGATCTACGCGCACCACGGCATCCAGGATTTCATCGTCTGCCTGGGCTACCGCGGTGAGGTGATCAAGGATTTCTTCATGAATTACCACATGCGCGAATCCGACGTCACCTGCGACCTCGGCAGCAACACCACCACCTTGCACAACACCCGCGCCGAGCCCTGGCGCGTGACGCTGGTCGATACCGGCGCACAGACCATGACCGGCGGCCGGTTGCGCCGCGTGCGCGAACATCTGCGCGAGGAGGCCGCGTTCTGCATGACCTATGGCGATGGCGTGGCCGATGTGGACATCACTGCCGCCATCGCGCTGCACCAGCGCGAAGGCCGCATGGCCACGGTCACCGCCGTGCAACCGCCCGGCCGCTTTGGCGCCCTGCGGGTGGAAGGCGAGCAGGTCACCGGATTCCGCGAGAAGCCGCTGGATGGCGATGGTCTGATCAACGGCGGTTTCTTCGTGCTCGATCCGCGCGTGATCGATGTGATCGAGGGCGATGCCACCGTGTGGGAGAACAGCCCGCTGGAAACGCTGGTCGATCGCGACGAGCTGAGCGTGTATCGCCACGACGGCTTCTGGCAGCCGATGGACACGCTACGCGACCGCAATCATCTCGAAACCCTCTGGTCGTCCAATCGCGCGCCCTGGCGCGTGTGGGAGTAACAACATGCGTATTCTGATCACCGGCAACATGGGCTACATCGGCCCGGTCGTGGCCGCGCATTTGCGTCAGCGCTATCCGCAGGCCTGGTTGGTCGGGCTGGATCGCGGCTGGTTCGCGCACTGCCTGTCCGACCCACGCCGCCTGCCGGAAGTGGTGCTGGACCAGCAATGGTTCGGCGACGTGCGCGATCTCACCGCGCAGCAGCTGCAGGGCTTCGACGCGGTGGTGCACCTGGCGGCGATCTCCAACGATGCGATGGGCAAGCGTTTCGAGCTGGTCACCGATGCAATCAACTGCCGCGCCAGCGTGGCGGTGGCGCAGGCGGCCGCGCAGGCCGGCGTGGGGCACTTCGTGTTCGCCTCCAGCTGCAGCGTGTATGGCGCCGCCGCCGATGGCACGCCACGGTCGGAAACCAGCGCCATCGCACCGCTGACGGCGTATGCGCATTCCAAGATCGATACCGAGCGTGCGCTCGCACAGCTGGACACCGACATGGTGATCACCTGCCTGCGCTTTGCCACCGCCTGCGGTGCCTCGCCGCGTCTGCGGCTGGATCTGGTGCTCAACGATTTCGTCGCCAGCGCAGTGGCCAACGGCACCGTGGAGGTGTTGTCCGATGGCTCGCCCTGGCGGCCGTTGATCCATGTGCGCGACATGGCGCGCGCCATCGACTGGGCCGTGAGCCGTACACCCGCGGCCGGCGGGCAGTTCCTGTTCGTCAATGCCGGGTCGGAGCGATGGAACGTGCAGATCCGCGATCTGGCCCATGCAGTCGGCGTGGCGATTCCCAGTGCGCACGTTGCAATCTCCACCAGCGCGCCGACCGACAACCGCTCCTATCGCGTGGACTTCTCCCTGTTCGAACGCCTGGCGCCGGAACATCAGCCGCAGGAAACCCTGCGTTCGACCATCACCGAGCTGCGCGACGACCTGCAGCGTGCCGGGTTCAACGATGGCGACTTCCGCCAGCGGTCGGACTTCATTCGTCTGCGCATCCTGCAGCAGCTGGTCGACACAGGCGCCCTGGCACCGGATCTGAGGGTGGCGGCATGATCTTCCACCCCACCCCGCTGGCAGGCGCGTTCGTGATCGAGCCGCAGCAGCGTGGCGATGAACGCGGCTGGTTCGCACGCGTGTTCTGCACCCAGGAGATGGCGCAGGCCGGCCTGGTCGATCAGTTCGTGCAGGTCAACAACTCGTTCAATGCGCAGGCCGGCACCCTGCGCGGCATGCATTACCAACTGCCGCCCGCCGCCGAGGTCAAGATCGTGCGCTGCACCCGTGGCGCACTATGGGATGCGATCGTGGACCTGCGCCCGGATTCACGCACGTATCTGCAGTGGTACGGCATTGAATTGACTGCCGACAATCGCCTGGCCCTCTACGTGCCGCGCGGCTTTGCGCATGGCTTCATCACCCTGCAGCCGCAGACTGAGGCGTTCTACTTCGCCAGTGCGATGTACACGCCGCAGGCCGAGCGCGGCTTGCGCTGGAACGATCCGCGCCTGGGCGTGCAGTGGCCGCTCGAACCACAGCTGGTGTCCGACAAGGATGCCGCCTGGCCGGACTTCAACGAACACCAACACGGCATCCCCACCCTTGCCGGACTCACCCAGCGGGAGCGCGCATGAACATCGATCGTCTATTGCAGGCCCGTGCTGTCGAAGGCCGCCCATTGCGTGTCGGCCTGTACGGCGCCGGCTTCATGGCACGCGGCATCGTCAACCAGATCGCGCACTCTGTGCCGGGCATGCGGGTGTCGGCGATCTGCAACCGCAGCGTGGACAAGGCACTGGAGGCCTACCGCCAGGCCGGCCAGCACGCGCGTGTGGTGGATGGCGCCGGCGAGTTGAAGCGCCAGATCGCTGCCGGCATTCCTGCGGTGACCGACGACCCCGCACTGTTGTACGAATGCGATGGGCTGGATTGCCTGATCGATGCCACCGGGGCCATCGACTACGGCGCGCGCATCAGCCTGGGCGCCATCGCCCATGGTCGCCACATGGTCACGATGAATGCCGAACTCGACGGCACCGTCGGCCCGCTGCTCAAACGCAAGGCCGACGCGGCCGGGGTGATCTTCAGTGCCTGCGATGGCGACCAGCCCGGCGTGCAGATGAACCTGTACCGGTTCGTACGCTCGATCGGTCTGACGCCGCTGCTGTGCGGCAACATCAAGGGCCTGCAGGACCCGTATCGCACACCGGCCACACAGGCCGGTTTCGCCGCGAAGTGGGGCCAGGACCCGCATATGGTCACCAGTTTTGCCGACGGCACCAAGATCAGCTTCGAGCAGGCGATCGTGGCCAATGGCACCGGCATGTCGATCCTGCAGCGCGGCATGACCGGCCATGAGCATCGCGCACATGTCGACGAACTGACCCGGCGCTACGACATCGAGGCCCTGCGTGCGGTCGGCGGGGCGGTGGATTACGTGGTCGGCGCCCTGCCCTCGCCCGGCGTGTTCGTGCTGGCCAGCCACGACGATGCCAGGCAGCAGCATTACCTCAATCTCTACAAGCTCGGCGAAGGTCCGCTGTACAGCTTCTACACGCCGTACCACCTGTGCCACTTCGAGGTGCCGCTGTCGGTGGCGCGGGTGGTGCTGCTGGGCGATGCAGTGCTGCAACCCCTGGGCGCGCCGCTGGTGGAAGTGATTGCCACCGCCAAGCGCGACCTGGCCATCGGCGAAACCATCGACGGGCTCGGCGGCTACATGAGCTACGGCCAGTGCGAGCGCGCCGACGTCACCGCAAACGCAAGGCTGCTGCCGATGGGCGTGGCCGAAGGCTGTGTGCTCCGCCATGCGGTGCCCAAGGACCAGGTGCTGACCTACGACGACGTGCAGTTGCCGGCCAATCGCCTGATCGATCGCCTGCGTGCCGAGCAGGCCAGCGTCTTCGCCGACGCTGCGGAACTGGCTGCCTGAGCGCGCAGACAGCGGCCTGCGGCCGCGTGCCGATGCCGCAGCCTATGGCCGTGCTGCCTGCCCGTCCCACCATCGGCGTGCTGCAGGCCGGGCGTGCGCTGGCCGCCACGATGGTGGTGCTCAGCCACAGCGTGCTGCCCACCACGCACCTGGTGCAGCCGTTACCGGCATGGCTGGCCGCGGCGCTGGCGCACGGCTACCTGGGCGTGGATTTCTTCTTCGTGCTGTCGGGTTTCATCATCTACTACGTCAACCATGCCGGTGCGGACACGCCGGGCTGGAGCCGCGATTACGCCGGCAGCCGTCTCAGCCGCATCTATCTGCCGTACTGGCCGGTGGGGATCGCGCTGGCGCTGGCCTATACGCTGCGGCCCAGCCTGGATGATGGCGACACCGGCTGGTCATGGCTTGCCACGCTGACCCTGCTGCCGGTCGGCGGGCAGTCTGCATTGGGCGTGGCGTGGACGCTGGGCTACGAGCTGGTGTTCTACGCACTGGCGTGGCTGTTCTTCCGCAGCGGGCATCCGCTGCGCTGCGCGCTGCTCTGGGCGGGCCTGACGCTGCTGCATGCCGCCGTTGGCGCGCCGTTCGCGCAGCCGGTGGAGCTGTCCTGGCGGGCGTTGCTGCTGCATCCCATCACGCTGGAATTCGTGTTCGGCATGCTGGCGGCACGCGCGGTCTTGAGCGCTGCACCGTGGATGGTGTGGGTCAGCCATGCAGTTGCGGTGGTCGCGTCCGCGTGCTTCGTGCTCGATGGCATGCAACGCGTGCATTCGCCGCTGTTCGGCCTGGCGCTCGCCGGCGCAGTGGTCGGCCTGGTGCGCGCGGAGTGGCGTGGCTGGCTACGTATCGGCCCGGTGCTGCTGTTGCTCGGCAATGCGTCGTATGCGATCTACCTGGTGCACATGCCGCTGATGTCGCTGGTGGCACGCACCACGCGGCGGATGGGGCCGCTGGCCACCTGGCCGGTGAACCTGCTGCTCAGCGTAGGCGCCGCACTGCTGCTCGGCGTGCTCTATCACCTGTGCTACGAGCGCATCGCGTTGCGGCATGCGCGCCGCCTTCTGCGTTGAAACGTCACGATGCCGCCGCGCGTGGATTGGCGCGCGCGGCGGTCCGCAGGTCGCGCTCAGCCCACTGCCTGCTCCAGCAACTTGCCGACGCGATCGTCGCACTGCGCTGCCGCCTCGGATAAGGCAGCGCCCACCAGCAGCAGGGTCGGCAAGCCGGGCAGCATTGCCGCAGCGGTAATCCCCAGCTCGCCCAGCGTGGTGAGCCGGCGTTGCTGCTCGGGCCGGGTGGCGGCCTGCACGATGGCCGCCGGCGTGCTGGCCGGCAGATGCACCAGCAAGGCGCTGGCCAAGGCCTCGGCACGCCGCAGGCCCATGTAGATGCCCAGCGTCGTGCCGCTGGCGGCCAGTGCGCCCCAGTTCGGTTCGCCGTGATCGTGCGTATGCGCGGTGACGAACGTGATGCCATGGCAATGGCTGCGATGGGTCAGCGATACCTCCAGCGCGGATGCCGCGGCGAATGCGGCACTGACGCCGTTGATGATCTGCACGCCCACACCGGCGCGGCGCAGGAAGCTGATCTCCTCGCCGGCGCGCCCGAACAGCAGCGCATCGCCGCCTTTGACGCGCACCACGCGCAAGCCCTGCAAGGCGTAGCGTCGCATCAGTCGGCAGATGAAATCCTGCGGCGTCGAGCGGCAACCGCCACGCTTGCCGACCCGGATCACCCGCGCCTGTGGCGCGAGGTCGACGATCTGCGGGTTGGCCAGATCGTCCAGCAGCACCACTTGCGCGGCCGCCAGCGCCTTGACCGCCTTGACGGTGAGCAGGTCCAGATCGCCGGGGCCGGCGGACAACAACACCACATCGCGTACGCAGGAAGGAAGGACTGACATGAGAAGGTCTCGCAGGATGTGGAGGTCAGGAAGGCCGCTCAGGCGTGCCGTGGTTGCCGGCACAGCCGGGTGAGTTGCGGGACACAGGAGCCGCAGACCGTGCCGCAGCCCAGGCGTTGCTTGAGCTGGGGCAGATCGGCACCGTCGTCGATGGCGGCATGGATCGCAGCAGTCGAGACCTGCATGCAGCTGCAGACGATCGGGTCGCTGGGCGCGCCCTGCGTCTGCGCAAATACCGCCAGCCGCGGACCACGCCACGGCAGGCCCGCCAATGCGGTGCGCAGTAATGCCTGGTTGGCCTCGCTGGGCTGCGCCGCGGTGAGCAGCAGGCCGTCGATATGGCTGTGGCCATCCTGCATGCGCCAGCCCACACGACGCATCAGCCCGCGGCGCAGGTCGCGGTACTCCAGCACGTCTGCGCCGGCCGGCAGCTGCAGTGCCGCAACCAGACGATCGAGCCAGCCGGCATCCGGGGCGCACTCGCAGGCCGCATGCAAAACCGCCCAGTGCCCGCCGGCCCCGGCCAGCGGCTCGGCATGCAGCCGCAGCGATGCATAGCCGCAATCGCGCAACAGCGGCTGCAGCGCCTGCTGCAGGGCCAGCGCATCGCCGCGCCGCGCCGCCAGCAGATGCCAGCCGAACACCGCCTTCTCCACCCGCACCGCCGCATGCTTGAGCTCGGGCTGCTGCGAGCGCGCGTCCACCGCCGGGCTGCTGACTTCGTTGATGCCGCCGCTGGACAGGTGCTGCCCGCTCCAATGCATCGCGGCAAACACGGTGCCCGAGCGCAGCTCGTCGGAGAGTTCCAGCGGCAGCACCAGCGCACCGCGCTTGCTGGCGATCTGCACCAGCTCGCCAGCGACCAGGCCGCGTCGCGTCGCATCGTCCGGATGCATGCGCAAGGCCGGTTCGGGGCTATGCGCAAACGCTGCCGGTACGCGTCCGCTGCGCGACATGCCATGCCATTGATCGCGCAGCCGTCCGGTCAGCAGCCGCATCGGGAAACGTGCCGAGGTCGGCTCGGCCACCTTGCGATACGGCGTGGCGTGGAAGCGCGCGCGCCCGTTGCCGGTGGCGAACACGCCGTCGGTATAGCGCCGTGCCTGCCCGTGTGCGGCGCCGGCAGGGAATGGCCACTGCTGCGGCCCGCCATCCAGCATCGGGTAGTCCAGCCCGCCGATATCCAGGTCACGGCCCACCGTCAACGCGCGATGCTCGTCGAAGATCTGCGCGGCGCTGTCGAACCCGAACAGGCCTGTGCCGCTCGCTGGTGCAAGACGCGCCTCGAGCCGGCGCGCCACTTCACTGGCGATCCACCAGTCCGCGCGCGCCTGGCCCGGCGCGTCCACCGCCTTGCGCACGCGGGTGATGCGACGCTCGGAGTTGGTCACGCTGCCGTCCTTCTCGCCCCAGCTGGTGGCCGGCAACAGCACGTCCGCATATGGCACGGTGTCGGTGCCGGAGAACGCGTCCTGCACGATCACCAGCTCGGCCTGTTCCAGTGCGGCGCGAATGCCATCCACCTCCGGCATCGAGTGCACGGGGTTGGTACACACGATCCACACCGCCTTCAGGCTGCCGGCACGCAGGCGCTCGAACAACTGCACGGCCGGTGTGCCGGCCGTGGCACTCAGCCGGCCGGCCGGCAGATGCCACAGGCGTTCCAGCTCCGCACGGTCCTCGGCATTGCCGATCTCGCGATGCGCCGCCAGCATCGTCGCCATGCCGCCGACCTCGCGCCCGCCCATCGCATTGGGCTGGCCGGTCAGCGAAAACGGGCCCGCCCCCGGCTTGCCGATCTGCCCGGTCGCCAGATGCAGGTTGATCAGGGCCAGGTTCTTGTCGGTGCCCTGCGCGGACTGATTCAGGCCCATGCAGTACAGCGACAAGGCCGCCGGGCTGCGCCCGAACCACTCGGCCGCCTGCACCAGGTCCTCATGCGAGATGCCGCAGATCTCGGCGCTCATGCGCGGGGTGTATTCGCGCAGCAGGTGCTTGAGGGCGTCGAAGTCCTCGGTATGGGCCGCAACGAAACGCGCATCCACCAGACCCTCCCAGATCAGGTGATGCAGCATGCCGTTGAACAGCGCAACGTCGGTTCCGGGCTCGATCGCCAGGTGCAGGTCGGCCATGGCCGCGGTGTCGGTGCGACGCGGGTCGATCACGATCCAGCGAATCCCGGGATTGCGCGCGCGTGCATCTTCCAGGCGGCGAAACAGCACCGGATGCGCATACGCCATGTTGCTGCCGGCAAACAGCACGGTCTGCGCCAGCTCCAGATCCTCGTAGCAGGTCGGCGGGCCGTCGGCGCCCAGCGCCAGCTTGTAGGCGGTGACCGCGCTGGACATGCACAGGCGCGAGTTGGTGTCGATGTTGTTGGTGCCCAGCAGCCCCTTGGCGAGCTTGTTGAAGACGTAATAGTCCTCGGTCAACAACTGCCCGGAGAGATAAAACGCCACCGCATCCGGGCCATGCTGCTCGATGATCGCCGCCAGCTTGCCGGTGACGTGGTCGAGCGCCTGATCCCAGCTCACTACCGCCCGCGGCGCCTGCCGATGACGACGCAGTTCGGGCGCGAGTACGCGCCCCTGGGTGCTGGCGACGGTCTGCGGCAAGGCCAGGCCCTTGCTGCACAAGCGGCCATGATTGGCCGGATGCAGCGGGTCGCCTTCGATCCCGACGATGCGTTCGCCAGTGGCATCGTGCTCGCTGTGGATCAGCACCCCGCAGCCCACGCCGCAGTAGCAGCAGGTCGAACGCGTGATGCGGTGCATCGGCGCGGGCGTCTGCGGCGGCACCGCCTCACCGGTCAAGGGTCGCTGCTGGCCGTCGCTCATGCGGCCGGCTCGGCGACGGCATCCGGCAGCGATACCGGCTGCAACACGATCCACACCGCATCGGCCTCCACCTTGACCGGGTAACGCGGCGCGCAGCCCACATCCGGCGCGCAGGCCTGGCCGCTCTGCAAGGCAATCGCCCAGCCGTGCAACGGGCAGGTCACCGTTTCGCCGGCCACGATGCCTTGCGACAACGGCCCGCCCTTGTGCGGGCAGCGGTCGCGCAACGCAAACACCTGGTCGTTAGCGGTGCGGAACAGGGCGATCGGCGCAATGCCGTCGACTTCGAGCACGCGCGCGCCCAATGCAGGCAGGTCCTGCAGCGCACACACGCGGGTCCACGGGGTCTGCTGCATGTTCATTCCTCCACCGTCGCGGCCGGCGCGGCGATGCGCAGCGGTTGGTACTCCTGCCGACGTTCGCCGGCGATACGCGCCTTCCACGGATCGACCAGGCCTTCCAGCGAATACAGCAGGCGCTCGTACAAGGCACGCCGGTTGACCGGGTCGTCCACCACCTGTGCGCGGATGTAATCCAGCCCCACCCGTGCGATGTAGTGCACGGTGCGATCCAGGTAATACGCCTGCTCGCGATACAGCTGCAAGAACGCACCGGTGTATTCGCGCACGTCCTCGGCGGTGCTCACCTTGACCAGGAAGCGGGCCACCTCGGTCTTGATGCCGCCATTGCCACCGACATGCAGCTCCCACCCCGAGTCCACCGCGATGATGCCGACATCCTTGATGCCGGATTCGGCGCAGTTGCGCGGGCAGCCGGATACCGCCAGCTTCACCTTGTGCGGGCTCCACATATTGGCCAGCATGGTTTCCAGGTCGATGCCCATCTGCGTGCTGTTCTGGGTGCCGAAACGGCAGAATTCGCTGCCCACGCAGGTCTTCACCGTGCGGATCGACTTGCCGTAGGCGTGGCCGGAGGGCATGCCCAGATCGCGCCACACATCCACCAGGTCTTCCTTCCGGACCCCAAGCAGATCGATGCGCTGGCCACCGGTCACCTTGACCATCGGCACGGCGTACTTGTCGGCGACATCGGCAATGCGGCGCAGCTCGCCCGCATTGGTCACCCCGCCCTTCATCTGCGGAATCACCGAGAAGGTGCCGTCCTTCTGGATGTTGGCGTGCGCACGCTCGTTGATGAAGCGCGACTGCGGATCGTCGATGGCCTCGTGCGGCCAGCTCGACAACATGTAGTAGTTGATCGCCGGCCGGCAGGTCGCGCAACCATTGGGCGTGCGCCATTCCATGAAGGCGTAGGCCTGCGCATGGGTCAGCAACCTGTGCTCGCGAATGGCGCGACGCACCTCGCCATGGCTCAGATCGGTGCAGGCGCAGACGGCCTTGGTTTTCGGCGTTTCCTGGAAGTTGGAACCCAGGCAGTTCATCAGGATCTGCTCGACCAGCCCCGTGCACGAGCCGCAGGAACTGGCCGCCTTGGTGTGCTTCTTCACCTCATCGACGGTGAACAGCCCCTGCTCGCTGATGGCCTTGACAATCGTGCCCTTGCACACGCCGTTGCAGCCGCAGACCTCGTCGCTGTCGGCCATCGCACTGGCGCGGTCCTGCCCGCCGGTGCCGGCATCGCCGAGTGCGCTCTCGCCGAAGATCAACTGGTCGCGCTGCGCCTGGATCGGCGTGCCGTCCTTGAGCAGCTTGAAGTACCAGCCGCCATCGCTGGTGTCGCCGTACAGGCAGGCACCGACCAGCACATCGTCGCGGATCACCAGTTTCTTGTAGACCCCGCCGGCCGGATCGGACAGCACGATCTCCTCGCAGCCATCGCCGCCCATGAAATCGCCGGCCGAAAACAGGTCGATCCCGGTGACCTTGAGCTTGGTCGAGGCCACCGAACCGCGGTAGATGCCGATGCCGAACTGCGCCAGGTGATTCGCGCACACCTTGGCCTGCTCGAACAACGGTGCCACCAGGCCATACGCAATGCCACGGTGGTTTGCGCACTCGCCCACTGCGTACACGCGCGGATCGAAGCTCTGCAGACTGTCATTGACCACGATGCCGCGCGCGCAATGGATGCCGGCTTCTTCGGCCAGCCGCGTATTCGGGCGGATGCCCGCTGCCATCACCACCAGATCGGCCGGGATCTCGCTGCCATCGGCGAACTTCACGCCAACCACGTCGCCCTGCGCATTGCCCAGCAAGGCACTGGTCGCGGTACTCAGCCTGAACTCCAGCCCGCGCGCGCGCAGTGCCTGCTGCAGCAGATTGCCGGCCACCGGGTCGAGCTGGCGCTCCAGCAACCACCCGGCCAGATGCACCACGGTCACGTCCATCCCGCGCAGCTTCAAGCCATTGGCCGCTTCCAGGCCGAGCAGGCCGCCACCGATCACCACCGCATGCTGCTTGCTGCGCGCGGTCTCGATCATCGTGCGCGTGTCCTGGATATCGCGGTAGCCGATCACACCGTTCAAATCGTTGCCGGGGATCGGCAACACGAACGGCACCGAACCGGTGGCGATCAACAAGCGGTCGTATTCCGCCTCGGTGCCATCGGCGGCGATCACGCGGCGACGTACCCGATCGATGCGCGTGACCTCCTTGTTCAAGTGCAACTGGATGCCGTTGTCCCGATACCACTGCAATGGATTGAGCACGATGTCGTCGAACTCCTGCTCGCCGGCCAGCACCGGCGACAGCAGGATGCGGTTGTAGTTGGGGTGCGGCTCGGCCCCGAACACGGTGATCTGGTACATGCCCGGCATCAGCTTGAGCAGTTCCTCCACGGTACGGATGCCGGCCATGCCATTGCCGATGACGACGAGTCTGGGTTGCTTCATTGCCTGGATTCCTGTCGACATGTCAGACCCGCGCCGCGCCGGCGCTGGACCATTCGCTGCGCCACTGCGTCTTGACCCCGGCCAGCAACGCCCAACCACCGAGTGCGAACGCAGCGAACACCCACATGCCGATCGCGTAGCTGCCGGTGTGCTGCTTGAGCACGCCCAGGCCCGCAGCCAGCGCAAACCCGCCGATGCCGCCGGCCATGCCGATCAAGCCGGTCATCACGCCGATGTCCTGCGCAAACCGCTGCGGTACCAGCTGGAACACCGCGCCATTGCCGGCGCCCAGGCACAACAAGGTCAGCACGAACAAGGCCAGCGTCACCATCGCACCGCCCGCACCGACACCTGCGATGCCCACCAGCGCAGCCACCAGGAGATAGACGGTGAGCAAGGCACGCGTGCCGCCAACGCGGTCCGCAATCACGCCGCCCAACGGGCGCATCACCGACCCCGCCAGCACGCAGGCAGCGGTCGCCCAGCCCGCAGTGCGCGCATCGAAGCCGAACTGGTCGTGGAAGTAGCCCGGCAACGCGCTGGCAAACCCGGAGAAACCGCCAAAGGTCACCGAATAGAAAAACATGAAGCGCCAGGCATCGCGGTTGCCCACCAGCACGCGGCCGTAGTCGGACCAGCGCTTGCGTGCGACCGGTGCCGGCGCCTCCTTCGCAATCAAGACAAAGACGATCAGCGTCAGCAGCAACGGGATGCATGCCAGTCCGAATACATTCTGGTAACCGAACGCCAACGCCAGCATCGGTGCGAACAACGCCGCCAGCACCGTGCCGGAATTGCCCGCACCGGCAATGCCCATCGCCGTGCCCTGATGCTCGGGCGGATACCAGCGCGAGGCCAGCGGCAGCGCAACCGCGAACGAGGCACCGGCAATGCCGAGCAACACGCCCAGCAGCAACACCTGCCCCATGCTGTGCACGCCGAACTGCCAGGCACCAAACAACGACGCGATCACCGCAAGCTGTGCGGCAACGCCGGCACGCTTGGCACCGATACGGTCGGCCAGCATGCCCAGCGCCAGCCGCAGCACGGCGCCGCACAGGATCGGCACCGCCACCATCAGGGCGCGCTGCTGCGTATCCAGTCCCAGCGATTGCGCAATCGGCACCTGCAGCGGACCGAGCAGATACCACACCATGAAGCTCAGGTCGAAATACAGGAAGGATGCGAACAAGGTGGGCGTGTGCCCGGATCGCCAGAACGAGCGCTGCATAGAGACCTCTTCGAATGCGATGGCCAAAAAAAACGGCGCCCCTCCGGTAAAACCGGAAGGACGCCGTTGTCCTGGATGCGTGCGGATCTCCGTTGATCCGCTGCATCGTGTGCGTGTTGTTGCAGGTACGCCGTTGCACCTGCACGTGAGTGCCAAGCAATCAACGTGCCAACTTGCGCACCCGGGCATCATGCCGTTGCAAGTCACTGGAAAATGGTAGCTTTCTTGCAATGCCTGCAGTTCGCCAACGATCTGTCGAGGAACGGATGCAGCGTGCCGTTCCCGGCTTTCGTGCGCCGATGCACCAATAGCGTGCGTCGGTTGGTGCGCGCCCTGCCCCATCGCATGGCTAAGAGCGCCGAATACATCTGGTGCACTACAAGGGCGAGTTGTCCTTATTAGATGCAGTCAAATGTTCAGGTCAAAAGCTTGGCTAGTCGAGGGCGCGATGCCCTCGCCGCCTGCGGGACATGCCGTGAATCCATCCGTGGAGGCTCGGTGGCGGCCTCCATGCCGCCAGACGGTCCCGCAACCGGCGAGGACACCGCACCAGGAAGTTGATCGGCTGCCCTTTCTTAGAGTCTTTATTCAACTTGCGCCGGGCAGATGAGAAGTTTGTGGGGTGCGTATCGAAGATCTGTCTGCCGCCCGGCCTGCGTTGGGAAGTCGATCTAACGCACTGTGATCCGAACAACGCATCTCATGCCCTGCTTGCAACCACACACCGACCATCTCGACTGGCCCTTGCCCGCTCACCGTCGCGGGACCCTGAGCGGCATGGATGCCGCGCCGGAGCCTACAAGGACGTACTTGCGGCGTGTCCTGCGATGGTGGGCGGGCAAGGGCCCTGCAACCAAGCGGCAGACCACATGCCTCGCGCTGTTGCGGTTGCCGTTGCGGTTGCCGTTGCCGTTGCCGTTGCCGTTGTAATTTTTGCCGCTGCTTCCGCTTCTGCCCGATCCAATGCATCCAGCCAATGCACTCCGGCTGGCTGGCCGCACGACCCTCTTGTCAGCCACGCTCAGCGCGAATCGAACAACCGATTGCTGCGGTGATCGCCCTCCGGCACGGCCACGCCGATGCGTGCGGCCGCGCGCCGATAATTGTCCAGTCGATGGATGTCGCGCAGCCGCGCGATGTCGTCTTCCTGGATGTCATGCCAGCCCCAGCGTTGAAACTGGGTCAGGAACCACTCGCCGTCCGATAGCCAAGGCATGTTGACCGCGCCATCGCGGTGAAAGGCCAGCGCCGTCCCATCGTTCGCAGATGCCTTCGCATCGGCATCGGCATCGGCATCGGCATCGGCGTCGAGGCAGGCCGCCAGATGCGCAGCCGACACACCGATATGCTGCGGCTCGGCCAGCCACTGCGCACATTGCGCGCGATTGGCCGGGTCCGCATCCAGCCAGCGGCAGGCCTCCAGCACGCAGGCGGTCAGGCGTTCGGTCAACTCGGGTTGCAGCGCGGCGAATTCACGCCGGCAGGCCAGCACTTTTTCCGGATGGCCGGCCCACAGCTCGCCACTGCGGATCACCCGTCGACCACTGCCCTGCGCCTGCGCAACCGCCGCCCATGGCTCACCGGAGCAATAGCCATCGACCAGGCCACTGGCCAAGGCGTCCGGCATCTGCGGCGGCGGGATGCTGAGCACCTCCACTTCGCGCATCGGGTCCACGCCGCGTGCGGCCAGCCAGTAGTACAGCCACAACGCATGCGTGCCGGTGGGGAAGGTCTGCGCGAACACGGCGCGGCGACCCAGGCTGGCCAGCGCCTGTGGCAAGGTCTGCCCGTCGGCCAAGGCCTGTGCGAGCGCAGGTGCCAGCGTGATCGCCTGGCCGTTGTGGTTGAGCGTCAGCAACAGCGCCATCGGGCACTGCGGCCCGGCAATGCCCAGGTCGATCGCATAGACCAGGCTGGCCAGGGTGTGCGCTGCATCGACCTCGCCCGCCAGCAGACGGTCGCGTACGCCGGCCCAGGACGCCTGCCGTTGCAAATGCAACTGCAGCCCATGCACGTGATCCAGGCCCAGTCGTTGCGCCGCCACCAAGGGCGCGCAATCGATCAGCGGCATGTAGGCCACGCGCAGTACGGGGAGGTCGGCTTGGCTCATGTGGTCATCCCAGCAACTCGGCCATGGCCACGATGCGTCGCGCCACTTCGGCCAGTTTGACGCCCTGCTTCATCGCCTGCTGGCGCAGCGCCGCGTAGGCGTCGGCCTCGCTCAGGCCGCGTTTTTCCATCAACAGGCCCTTGGCGCGATCGATCAGCTTGCGGTCCTGCAGCGCCTGCTGCACATCGTCCAGGCGCTTGCGCATGCTGCTTTCCTGCGCAAACCGCGCAAGCGCCACCTGCACGATCGGCGCCAACCGCGCCGGCGCCAGGCCATCGACCACATAGGCAGTGACGCCAGCGCCGACGGCCGCATGGATCAAGGCATCGTCGCCATCGCCGGAAAACATCACCACCGGGCGCGGCGCGTGGGCATGCAGCATCGACAGTTGCTCCAGGGTGTCGCGCGAGGGCGAGTCGACATCGATCACCACCACGTCCGGCTGCTGGCTCTGTACCGCATGCAGCAAGGCACCGACCGATGCCACATCGTCGAGCACCGTGTAGCCGGCGCGCGTCAATGCCTGACGCAGTTCGCCGATCGGCTTTTCGGTATCGTTGACCAGCAGGACACGCATTGGCGGCAGCGAGGCGTGGACGTGGCCTGATGGTGCCATGCAACATGCCGTCGATGCGAGCCATCCTTTCGGAGTACGTCTGATGCCGTTGTTCCCGTTGTTCGCAAACCTGCAGGCGCGCGCCGTGCTGGTCATCGGCGGTGGCGAAGTCGCCACGCGCAAGGTACTGGCGCTGCTCAAGGCCGGTGCGCACATCCGCCTGTACGCGCATGCGCTCTCGCCCGAACTGGCAGAGCTGATGCAGGCCGGCCGTTTCGAACAGTTGGGCGGCCAGTTCGATCCCGCCTGGATCGATGACGTATGGCTGGTGGTCGCCGCCACCGATGATGGGGAGTTGAATCAACGTGTCGCCGCTGCCGCCGGTGCGCGTCAGCGCCTGGTCAACGTGGTGGACGATGCGGAGCTGTCGACCTATCAGGTGCCGGCCATCGTGGACCGCGATCCGCTGGTCATCGCCATTTCCTCCGCCGGTGCCGCACCGATGCTGGCACGCCGCCTGCGCGAACGGCTCGAGCGCGAACTGGATGTCTCGGTCGGTCGCTTCGCCGGCCTGTTTGCGCGTCACCGCGAGCGCATCCGCAGCCAGTTCCCCGACATGAATCGGCGCCGGCGCTGGTTCGACCGCGTCATCGACGGCAACGTGCCGCTGCTGCTGCAGGCCGGCAACGACGACGCGGCCGAAAGCGCCTTCATCGCCGCACTGGACGACGCCGGCGCGGTGCCGGCGCGTGGCAGCGTGCAACTGGTCGGCACCGGCCCGGGCGATCCCGGCCTGCTCACCCTCAAGGCGCTGCGCGCGATGAATCTGGCCGACGTCCTGCTGATCGGCGACGACATCCCCGAGGCAGTGCTGGAACTGGCAAGGCGCGATGCCTCACGCCGCGGCTTGCCGCACGATGCCGCTACACAACACGATCTATTGCTGGAACTGGCCACCGAAGGCCTGCACGTGGTCGCGTTGCGCAGCGGCGTCGGTTACAGCGATACCGATGCTGCCGCAATCGATGCCGCGCTGCAGGCGCGTGGCCTGGCGTGCGAGCGGGTGCCCGGCATTGCTGCGCGGCTCGAAGCCGACGCATGAGCGGTGTGCGCGTGTAGCCACCGCCTCAGGTTTTCGGAAAGCGCTTGCGCGCACTGTCGCGCACATCGATATCGAAGGTCACCTGCAACGCCGTCTGTTCGGCGTGGCCAGCACCGGCGTCGAAGCTGAAGCGCAGTCCCTCGCGGCTGGGCAATTGCCGTGCATGGTCTTCCAGCACATCGCGCGGCACCGACAACTGCCAATGGTCGGTGGCGCAGTTGCAGGCTGCGTGACCGCCGGTCAGGCTCACGCTGTGGCGCACCAGTCGCGCGCCCTGCCCGCTCGGCAAGCGGCTCAGATTCTCAACACTACGCCCGGCAAGCAACTCGGCCAATTCGGCTTCGTCGATGCGAAAGCGCAGCTGCTGACCTTCAATCTGGATTTTCATGGATGAGCTGACTCCACTGCTCGGGCGTATTGCAATTGACGAACGCGGCGCGTTCGCTGGCGGTGACAGCCACGCGATGGCACTGCAATGCGGTCTGCAGGGCGCGCAGCGAGCGTGACGGCCCGGCGCCGGCCATCAGCGCAGCGAGTGCCTCACGCACAGCGGCATCCAGGTACAGCCGCATCGGCAACATCTGGTCTTCGAAGGCAACGCAGCGCTGATGTGGCGGGGCCAGCAGCCGCTCCAGCAATGCCCTAGACAGCAGTGGCATGTCGACCGGGACCACCACCAGCGTCACTGCATCGGCCAGCCGATCGATGACGCTGGCCAGGCCGCCAAGCGGCCCCAGGTCCGGCTGCACGTCGGCAATCCCGGCATAGCCCGGGCGATCGCCGCTGATCACCACATCGCGCGCGCCGGCATCACGCAGCAAGGCCTGCATGTGCTCCAGCAATGGACGGCCGTGCCACTGCAGCAGCGCCTTGTCCTGCCCCATCCGCGAGGACCGGCCACCGGCCAGCACCACACCCGTCCAGGCAGGCGTGGCGCTCATGCCGCCTGCCCGCCGGCACCACATCGCGCCACGTGCCGGCGCACGCTCATGGCACAAGCGCCGGTGCGGCCGGCTGCAGATGGCCCAGCCCGAACACCTGCGCCGTCGTCGCGGGCGCGGCGCCCGCGTCCTGCGGTTCCAGCACTGCCCAGACATTGGCCTGCAGCAACGGCGCCACGCGGAACGACTCCTGCTGCGGCAGGATCTGCACGCAGAGCACGCCGGCAGCGCTGCAGGTCAAGCGTGCGCGCAGGTGCTGCCGCCAGAGTGGCCGTGCCTGCATCGGCGTTTCCAGCGCAACCTGCAAGCCGCGCTCGGCCGGCATGCCAAGCAAGCCGCGCAACGCCGGCTCGACGAAAAAACGCAGCCCGGCGGCGCTGGCCATTGGATTGCCCGGCAGGCCGACATACAGCACGCCGTCCTCGAAGCGCGCCAGCAACACCGGCTTGCCCGGCCGCACCGCAACCTTGTGGAACAGCACCGCCGCGCCATGCCGTGCCAAGGCATCCGGCACGAAATCGTAGCGACCGCGCGACACCGCGCCCGTGCTCAGAATCACATCGGCGCCCGCATTGCGCGCCTGCGCAAGCGCCGGATCGAAGCCGGCAGCGTCATCGCCCACCTGTCCATGCCACACGACTTCGGCACCGGCTGCACGCAGCTGGCTGAGCAGATAGCTGCTGGTGCCATCGCGGATCTGACCAGGCTGCAGCAGCTGCGCCGGATCGCCGACCAGTTCGCGGCCGGTCGCAATCAGGGCCACACGCGGACGCCGCACCACCTGCACACGCGCACACCCCAGCGCGGCCAACAGCATCAGGTGGGCGGCGCGCAGCACGGTGCCGGCCGCGATCACGCGATCGTGCAAAGCCACATCTTCTCCGCGTCGCCGAATGTGCTGGCCGGCGTGAAGATCGGTGCGCAGACGGATGCGGCTGGGCCGTGGGCCATCATGCGCCAGCACGTCCACCTGCTCGATCGGCACCACTGCATCGGCACCCGCAGGCAAGCCGGCACCGGTCATGATTTCCCAAGCGTGGGCAGCCGCGATGCCACCGGCATCTTCACCTGCGGCAACGCTGCCGCCGATGACGTGTTCGCTGCCGGCGGTTGCACCGCGGCCGGCGGTGGACAACGCAAATCCATCCATCGCACTGTTGTCGAACACCGGCAGCTCGGCCGGACTCGACAAGGCCTGCGCAAGCACCCGTCCCTCGGCATCGGCACTGTCCACCCACTCGCCGGCAAGCACGGCGATCTGCTGGTGGACAATCGCAAGTGCGTCGGCGTAGCTGATCATGAGCAAGGCACGGTCGAGCGATGGATGACCTGGCTAGGATACCGGCCCCCGGCGCGGCCGGTACAGGCATGGCGGTTGCGGCATCGCTGCGTCCTGCTGCACGCACAAGCCTGTCTGGCCGATGGCGCGCGTCGCTTGAAGCCGCTAGAACGCCATGCCCACATGGCACCTCGCACTATTGCACGCCGTTCCCCACGGTAGCCGTTCCGCATGCAACCCGTCGACCTTGTGGGCTGGCTCGCCAGTACCATCCTGATTGCCACCTTGATCCGCCAGATCTACAAGCAATGGCGCTCGGACGCAGCGCACGGCGTGTCGCGCTGGCTGTTCATCGGCCAGATCAGCGCCTCGGTGCTGTTCATCCTCTACAGCTACCTGGTCGGCAATGCAGTGTTTATCGTCAGCAACGTACTGATCCTGCTGACCGCCCTCACCGGGCATGTGCTGCACCGGATCAAGCAGCGTCGGATGGAGCGTCGCCATGCAAGCGGGACCGGCTAAGCCTGCCGCATTATTCAGCGCGTTTCTTCGCCCGCTTGCGCGGCTTGGCGGGTGCGGTTGACGTGCTGGTGGCGGGCGGCGTTGGCGTCTTCTTCGTCCCGGTCTTGGGCGCCGTCTTCGCCGTCGGCTTGCGCACCGCAGCTGCCTTTGCGACGGGCCGTCTACGCGGCTTGGACACAGCCTTGGCCTGCGGTGCCGGCCCGGCTACCACGTCCGGCACACGCACGCTGATCCATGTCGGCGCGTGATCGCTGGCTTTTTCCAGTGCACGGACCCACTTGTCCACGCCGGCGTCCTGCAGTCCGGGCGCCAGGGTGCGATTGAGCAGCAAGTGATCGATGCGCAAGCCGCGATCACGCGCAAAATGCTGGCGAAAATAGTCCCAGAAGGTATAGATCGGCGTCTGGCCGTGGACGGCAAGCAGGCTGTCGGTCCAGCCCTGGTCGAGCAGGGCCCGGTACGCCTGGCGGCTCTCCGGCTGCAGCAATGCATCCTTGCGCCAGCCTTTGGGATCATAGATGTCGGCATCGGTCGGCACCACGTTGAAGTCGCCGATCAGTGCGACCGGGTGTGGCAGGTCCACCAGCGTCCTGGCATGCCGGATCAGGCGTTGAAACCATGCCAGCTTGTAGTCGAACTTCGGCCCGGGCTGCGGATTGCCGTTGGGTAGATACAGGCAGGCCACCACGACCCCGTGAATTGCCGCTTCGAGATAACGGCTCTGCGTATCGCCAGGACCCCACGGCAACCCCCGACGGATTTCCACCGGATCGGCGCCGCGCGCCAGCAATGCCACGCCATTCCACGACTTCTCGCCCTGCCAGATCACGCCGTACCCGGCATCACGGATCGCCTGTTCCGGAAAGGCATCCTGCGTGGCTTTCAGTTCCTGCAAGCCGACGATGTCCGGTTGCTCGCGCTGCAACCATTCCAGCAAATGCGGCAGCCGGCTAGTGATGCCATTGACGTTGAAGGTCGCGATCTTGCGGGTGGTGGCGGGCATGGGCGAACGGCCAGATGAGCGTAATGGAACAGCATTGCCGGCCTGGCATTAAGCAGATGCTCAAGCGGAGTGAAGCTCCATCGCGTGCTGGCATAGGTGCCCACGCCTAGCAGACGATCAGCCTGTGCCGCCGGTCTTGACCGACACACTCGAAACCTTGACCGCCCGTTGCAGCAGCAACCGGGCGGTCAGTCACTTGCCGGCAATGCGCACAGGCCTCAGCGTCCAGCACCTCTCATGCCGGCCTGCAGGGCCTTGGCTGCCGCCAGATGGTCGGCGACATGGCTACGCGTGGTCTGCCGATGCGTCAGCACCTGCGGCGTTTTGGCAGCGGGAATCAGCTGCTTGTCCAGCGCTGACAATGCATCGGTGTGGTCCTTGACCATCGCCGTGACGTAGGCGGCCTCGAATGCCTTGGCGTCGAGCTTCTGCAGCGTCGCCAGTTCGGTCTTGCCCTTGCTCATCTGCGCCTTGGCACTGGCAGCAGACACGTCCGGCGACCATTTGGCCAGCTTCTGATTGTTCTCGGTGTGCTCCTTGACCATCTGCATCGCATAGTCGCGCACGCCGCCTTGCACCTGCTGCTGCAACGCGAGATTGGCCGCGTTGATTTCGCTGGTATTGATGGCGCTCAAGGTGCCCAGCGCCTCGCGCTCCTTCGCGCTCGGCATGCTGTTGGCCGCCTGTTGCTGGGGGGCGGCCGGCATGTCGGCCTGCGTTGCAGTCTGCGCATGCGCATGCGCAGCGACGGTGACGCTCAAACACAGGGCCAGCGCTGCAAACATCGGGTGACGTGCTTTCATGAGAATCTCCACGCTAGAGGATGTGCCTCCATGCTGGACCTCCTCGCGTGACCCGATCGTCGAACCGGTGTCGACGATCGGAGAAAAAACCTTGCTGCACCGCACCGCACTTCACATCAAGCGAAGGTCACGAAGTTTTTCTACGGCGTCGTCGGCTGCAGTGCGGTGCGCCAATGAATCCCGTGGCGATCGCGTATAGCTCGGATCGTCAGACTGCTTGCAATCCTCGGCAGCCCGACACCCGCGTTGCAATCGAACGCAGGACGCACACGCGCCGCAGGCTCGAGTCTCCATCGGTTCCGCGTGGCGGCCTGACGCTGTGCCGGCAGTAATTGCATGCCGATACGGCGACCGCCAGGCTGAACCGGTGCAGGCACCGCTGCGGGCAAGCCGGCGCTACAACTATGCCGCGCCGGCTTGCTGCCGGTCGATGCTGGAGATGCGCGGATCGAGCGTAGGCCAACCTAGCTCACCGCAGCGCCCACACATCGAGGACCGCGGGGCTCAGGCGCCGGGATCCGCAGGTCCAAGCTGATTGGCCGCCAGGATGTCGTCGATCCGCTTGACGATTTGCGCCGCCTGCTCCTGCGAGCCCGCGGCAGCGGTGATCTTCTCTGCACGTGCGTGGAAGACATCCCAGAAGTCGTCCGGATGCTGGCGACGCATATCAGGCAATGCATCGGCAAGTTGTTTCAGTTGCGCGTCGATATCAGGTGTCATTGAGGGTCTCCTTGTACGACCACGCTACCGCCGTGCTGGTGAGCCTGATGCCAACATGGCAATCCCGTGCATCGCATGCCCTGCGTTTGCGCGACAATGGCGCCATGAGCAGCCACGACATCTCCCCTGCAAACGCCCGCCTGCGCGCCCTGCAAGGTGCCTTGCTGGTCGATATCCGGCAGCTGCACGAGCGTGCCGGCGGCCAGGCCGAAGGCGCGTTGGCCATTGCGCAACGCGATCTGGAAACCGCACCCGCACAGCACCTGTCGGAGCAGGCGCGCGAGATCGTGCTGATCTGCCAGAGTGGCAAGCGCTCGGCACACACGGCGGAGATCCTGCGCGCGAAGGGCTATACGCAAGTGTCTTCGGTGCTCGGTGGCACCACCGCATGGACGAGCGCCGGCCTCCCCCTGGTGCGCCCGACCCTGCCGCCCGACGAGCAGGATTTTCTCGAGCGGTATTCGCGCCATCTGCGCCTGCCGCAGGTCGGTCTTGAAGGACAGCAGCGCCTGGCGCGTTCGCGCGTGTTGCTCGTCGGTGCAGGCGGGCTCGGCTCGCCTGCGGCGTTCTATCTCGCCGCCGCCGGCGTCGGCCAGCTGCGGATCGTCGATGACGATGTCGTGGACCGCAGCAATCTGCAACGCCAGATCCTGCATGTCGAGGACAGCGTCGGCATTGCCAAGGTCAGCTCGGCCGCGCAGCGCATTGCCGCGCTCAATCCACGCGTGCAGGTCCAAGCGCGGCAGGCGCGCGTGACTGCCGACAATGTCGACGCCTTGCTCGAGGACGTGGATGTCGTGGTCGACGGAGCCGATAATTTTCCTGCGCGTTATTTGCTCAACGACGCCTGCGTCAAACTCGGCAAGCCGCTGGTCTACGGCGCGGTACAGCAGTTCGAAGGGCAACTGAGCGTGTTCGATGCCGGCCGCAAGCGCGGCCAGGCACCGTGCTATCGCTGCCTGTTTCCCGAGCCACCGCCAGCCGAATTCGCGCCCAGCTGCGCCGAAGCCGGCGTGCTGGGCGTGCTGCCCGGCGTGATCGGCCTGCTGCAGGCCACCGAGGCGATCAAGCTGCTGCTCGGTATCGGCGACACACTCACCGGACGCTTGCTCAGCTTCGATGCGCTGGCGATGCGGTTCCGCGAGATCCGCCTGCCGCCCGATCCGCAGTGCCCGGTCTGCGCACCTGGCGTCGCATTCGCCGGTTATGCCGATTACGCCGCGTTCTGCGGCAGCGCAATCGGCTGAGGGCGGCGACCGAACGGACATCGGCGGCGTTGGTTGCCGCCGATCCCCGCGCGCCGGCTTGCTGGGTAGACAGGCGATGTCTTCCGCTGCGTGTCGTCGCTCCCTCAGCGTCGCCGACACCATGTGACGCACCGTTGGCGGATGCGTGCGAATGACACGAAAGCAACGGCATGGACCAAAAACCGGGGCACCTGCCGCACCGTGCAGCGGCCGCGCCCGCTGGCGTCAGGCACGGTATTTCCTGCTGGCGGCGCCTGGTTCACCAAGGGATCACAGCGCGTAGGGAATCACCCGCACGATCTCGCCCGCCTCGAAGCGCCGCGCCTGTTCCGGCAATACGATCAGGGCATTGCTGTCGGCCGCGCCACGCAACAGATGCGATGCATCGCCGCGGTGCGGCAATGCGCTCAGACGTCCGTCTTCGCCGCACTCCAGGCGCCCGCGCAGGAACTCCAGGCGCTCGTGGCGTTTTTCCCACGGGCTTGCCAGCGCCGCATGCCAGGACGGACGCGGCTCGCTACGTCCCTGCAGGCCATCCAGCAACGGCACGCCGTAGGCGATCAACGTCGCCAGCACCGAGACGGGGTTGCCCGGCAGGCCCAGCACCAGGCAGCGCCCAATCTGGCCCAGCACCGCCGGCATGCCCGGGCGCATGCGCACGCGCCAGAAGTGGATGCGGCCCAGTTCGCCGATCAGTTGCGGCAGATAATCCTTCTCTCCCGCCGAGACGCCGCCGCAGGTGATCACCACGTCGAAGGCCGCAGCCGCATCTTCCAGCATCGTGCGGATACGTTGCGGATCGTCGGGCAGGGTCGGCCAGGCGGTCGGCGCATAGCCCAGTGCCCGCAGCTGCGCCATCAGCATGTCGCGGTTGCTGTTGTAGATCTGTCCCGGCCCCAACGGCATGCCCGGCTCCACCAGCTCATCGCCGGTGGCCAGCACCGCAATGGTCGGCCGCGGCGCCACTGCAAGCCGCGACAGGCCCAGCGCAGCCGCCAGTCCGATCCGGGCTGGCGTCAACACCTGCCCGCTCTGTATCACCAGGTCGCCCGCGCGCACGTCGCTACCGGCCTGGCGTACCGCCGCACCCAAGGCAGGCGCCGTGCGGAAGCGCACCACGCCATCGCGCTCCTGCGCATCTTCCTTCGGGATCACGGTATCGGCGCCATCGGGCAGCGGCGCACCGGTGGTGATGCGCAGGCACTGGCCCGCGCTCAGCGTGCCGGTCCAGCGCTCGCCGGCGAATTGTTCACCGACCAGTTGCAATGACGCATCGCCAGCAGCGACATCGGCATGCCGCAACGCAAAACCATCCATCGCGCTGTTGGCGAAGGGCGGCAATGCAAGCGGCGCAATCAGATCGGCAGCGCAGATGCGCCCATCGGCACGCGAGGTGGCGATGTTTTCGTCAGGCGGACGGCTGTTGGCTGCGACGGCCTGCAGGATCTGCAATGCCTGCGCATAGGGAATGCGGGAGGGATAGTCGGTCATGGCGCGCAGGATACCAGTGCGACACGACGGCCCGGAGCGCCCGGCACCGCGCGTGCAGGTGCCGCAAGCAGGTCAATGCCACTACCCCCGGTGTGGTACGCGCCGCATCGCCATGGCAAGAAGGGTCCGGCACTCACTCCACCTGACGATCGCGCGCCACGCGTGGCTGGTGCCTGCCGCCCTGCCGGCACCCGCACATGCCCTAAGTGCCCTGCTTACTTGCCCTTGACGTGCTTCATCAACCGTCTTTTGCGCGCCACCTGCCGTTCGGTGAGCGTGTTCTTCTTGCCCTCGTACGGATTGGCACCCTCGCGGAAGATGAAACGCACAGGCGTGCCGACCAGCTTGAAGCGCTTGCGGAAGAAGTTTTCCAGATAGCGCTTGTAGGACTCCGGCAGCACCTTCAGGCGCGTGCCATGCACGATGAAGGTCGGCGGATTTGCGCCACCCGGATGCACGTAACGCAGCTTGGAAACATGGCCACGGATGCTCGGCGGCGGATTGGTCTCGTAGGCGATTTCCAGCGCCTGGTTGACTTCGCTGGTGCTGAACTCGTGCGTGGCCGACGCGTGTGCGCGATGGATCGCCTGGAACAACTCGCGCATGCCCGAGCCGTGCAGCGCGGAAATCCGCACCGCCTCGGCCCAGCTGACGAAGCCCAGCTTGCGCGACAGCAGGTCTTCGGCCTGCGCACGCTGGTAGTCGCTCTGCCCGTCCCATTTGTTGATCGCCACCACCAGGGCACGACCGGCATCAAGGATCGCCCCCAGGATGGTCGCGTCCTGATCGGTGACGCCTTCGCCGGCATCGAGCATCAGCACCGCGACCTGGCATTGCTCGATCGCCTGCAGCGTCTTGAACGCGCTGAATTTCTCCACCGCCTCCTCAACCTTGCCGCGGCGACGCAGGCCGGCCGTGTCGATCAAGCGGTACTGGCGCCCGTCGCGGTCCATGTCCACGGCGATCGAATCGCGCGTGGTGCCCGGCACTTCCGAGGCGATCATGCGCTCCTCGCCGAGCAGGCGATTGACCAGCGTCGACTTGCCTACGTTCGGGCGGCCGACAAAGGCGACGCGTACACGTGCCGGGTCGGTGTCCAGCAACTCGCCGGCACCTTCCTCGGGCAGGCGTGCGCCGACTTCCTCGAGCAACTCGTCGATGCCCTGCCGATGCGCGGCAGACAGCGCCACCACGTCGGAGAAGCCGTAGCGCGCGAATTCCGAACGCACGGTCTCCTCGTCGGTGCCGTCGATCTTGTTGATGACCAGCACGGTCGGCCGCGCCAGCTTGCGCAGCCAGGCCAGGATCTCGTCATCCAGCGAGGAGGCACCTTCGCGGCCGTCGACCACGAACAGCACCAGATCGGCTTCACCGGCCGCGGCACGTGCCTGGCGTGCGGTGGCGCCGGCCAGGCCTTCCTCGTCGCCGGCGATACCGCCGGTATCGACGACGATGAACGGGCGCTCCTCGTCGAGACGGCACACCCCGTAGTTACGGTCGCGGGTAACGCCGGGCTGGTCGTGGACCAGCGCGTCACGGGTGCGCGTCAGCGCATTGAAGATGGTGGACTTGCCGACATTGGGCCGTCCGACCAGGGCGACCAGGGGCAGCATCGCGAAGTCCTTATTGTGCCAACCGGAAGGCGGTGATATCGCCATCGGTGTTTTGTACCAACAGAATGCCATCCACGACGATCGGCTGCGCCAGCAGCGTGTCGCGTCCAGCGCGAGCGCGCGCGGCCAGTGCACCATCGCTGAGCTTCAGCCAGTGCAGATAGCCTTTGTAATCGCCGACCACGGCGTAATCGCCCTGGATGGCCACACCGGTCAGGGAGCGACGTGCCAGCGCGGCCTGCGACCACATCGCCGCGCCGCTGCTCTTGTCCAGGCCCCACACCGAGCCGGCGTTATCGGACACCACCACCACCGCGGACGACACGCCGACGCCACCGGCGCCACCGTGATCGCGCGTCCACAGCGGACGGCCGCTCGGGCCTTCCAATGCGAGAGTCTCATTCTTAAAGCTGGTCGCATACAGCGTAGTGCCGTCGAGCACCGGCGCGCCGTCCACATCGGACATGCGCTCCAGCTCGGTGCGGCCTTCCGGCACACCAATTGCCTGTTCCCACAACGGGCGGCCGTCCTGCAACGCCAGCGCGCTCAAGGTGCCGCTATCGTTACCGACGAACAACACACCCGGGCCGGTCACGATCGGTGCATTGCCGCGCACCGACAGGGTCGGGCCTTCTTCGGCATGGAACCAGCGACGTTCGCCGGTGGCTGCGTCGAAGGCAGTGACGCGACCATCGTTGCTGCGCACCAACACCAGGTTCTGTGCAATGGCCGGTGCAGCGATGACTTCGTTCGGCACCTTGGCCCGCCACTTTTCGGTGCCATCGGCCTGGTTCAATGCAATCACGTCGCCAGACAGCGTGCCGATCACCACCAGGCCATCGCCGACGCCGGGGCCACCGGACAGGCGCTGCTTGAACTTGCGATCGTTGCGCTCTTCCTTCTTGGGCTTGTATTCCCACACGCGCTTGCCGGTCTGCAGGTCCAGTGCCTGCACGCCGCCGGTGATCGCCGAGGCGTACACCTTGCCATCGGCCACCGCCGGACGCTGGCGCACGCCGATATGGCCTTCGCCCTTGCCCACGCCGGTGGACCAGATCTTGTCGACCTTGACCGACGGCTCGAACTTGACCAGCTCGGCAGGTTCCTGCGCCTTCTTGGCGGCAGCGTCCTTCCCGGCAAACCAGCCCTTGACGGTGCTGCAACCGGCCAGCGACACGCCCATCAGGGCGATCAATGCAATGCGCTTGTACATATCAACCTGCTTCATCAAATCGGCTCCGCCGGATCGGGCACCTTGCCGCCCACATCCATCAGCTTGGTTTCCAGCAAACGGCGCTGCGGCGAGGCCACGTCGACCGTGGTCAGGGCCTTGGCGTAGAGCGCACGCGCTTGATCCGGCTTGCCCTGCACCACCAGCGCATCGGCGCGGATCTCCAGGCTGGTGTGATCCTGCGCATCGGCCAGCAGCGTGATCGCTTCGTCCGGCTTGCCGCTTTCGGTCAGCACGCGCGCCAGGCGCTGCTGCACGATCTGCTTGAGCTCGCCTTCGGCGGGCACGTCGCGCAAGGTCTTGATCGCCTCGGCATGCTTGCCGGCATCCACCTGGGCCTGGGCCAGACGCAATGCAGCCAGCTCGGCGTAGATTCCGCCCTTGCCGTCATCGAGCGCCACGATGTCCTTGGCCGCCTTGTCCAGGTCCTTGCCCTGGATGGACTTCACCACCGCCTCGTAACGGGTATTGGCTTCCACCGATTGAGTGGCGGTGTGCTTCTGCCACCACTGCCAGCCCAGGATCAGGGCCAGGCCCAGTACGACGCCGCCAATCAGCCCTGCGCCATTCTTTCTCAACCAGGAACGAACGCGTTCGCCTTGTTCGTGTTCGTCCAGCAGATCGTCGATCGCCATGCGTACTCTCGCTCCGTCATCCCGGAGGCGCGGAACATCAATAGGGAAAAATGAAAAACCGCAGTCCGCTTCACTCGGAAGCAGGTACCACGGAGCCGTCGGAGGATACCGCAAAACGGGCGACGTTAGCGCGCTGGAACGGTCTCACGTCGACGATACTGCCGCCTTGCTGAACCTCTACCGCCGACGCGTTGCCCAGCACGACCCGGCCCACCTGCCCGGGCGAATAACTGCGACGCTCGCCGGCACGCACCAGCGCTTTTTCGACCGCGCTGCCATCGGGCGCCAAAATCTGCACCCAGCTGTCGCCACTGAAGCTCAACGACAGACTGCCGCCAGTGGCGGACGCCGCTGCAGGCGTCTCGACCTCCGGCGTGGCGCGCGGCACTGGCGTCATCGAGGCGATGTACGGGGCCGGCTGCTCGCGCGGCGCGCCGGCCGGCTGTGTTGCAGCGTTGGCCGGGGTACCGGCCCTGGGCGTTTCGGGCATGCTGTCCAGCGACACCGTGCTGGGCACCGTGCCATCCAGGTGCGAGCGGGTCGCATACCATACCGGCACCGCGAACACGCCGGTGATCACCACATACATCGCCTTGCGCGCCGTGCTTTCCAGGATGCGCCGCGCCCGCGGCGTATGCGTATGACTGACCAGCTTGACCGGCTCGATCGGCGCAATGGTGGCCTGCTTCAGCAATGGCTCCAGGTCCACATGCAGCAGGCGCGCATAGCTGCGCAACTGACCACGCACAAAGACCGGCGCCCCCAGGCGCTGCCATTCTTCCTGCTCCAGCGAGCGCACCACATGCGCCGGCATGCGCAGCTTGCCGGCGACTTCGTCCACGCTCAGACCTGCCGCTTCGCGCGCGTCGCGCAAATGCTGTCCGCAGCCCTTTTCCTGCTCGAAAGGGTTCGGATTGGAATCACTGATCACAATGCATTGGCCCCGGAGTTGGCGGTCGCTGCGTCAGGAAATTCCCTGACCAACCGCTGTTGGTAACGGCTGGCAGCTACCTTGTCGCCCAGCCCTTGCTCAATCTGAATGGCGAGTTGTAACACGGAAGCGGTTGCCGGTGCAGCCGCAAGCCGTCGTTCGATAAAGGCGCGCGCTTCGAAATAATTGCGACGTGTCGCTTCCGAACGTGCCATCGACTCGAGTGCGTACGGATTGACTGGATCCAGTTCCAGCGCTTTCCGCAAGTCACTGGCTGCACGTTCCGGCTGCCCCGCCTTGAGCGCGCAACCGCCTGCATTACCCAATGCAGAGGCGGGCGATGCGTAGTTTCTGTCGGTCAGGGCGCGATCGAACCAGAGCAAGGCCTCGGCCGGCGAGCCGTTCGCGCACAACCATGCGCCGTAATTGTTCAAGACATCACCACGCTGCGGTGCAAGTTCCGCAGCCCGGCGGTAGGAGGCACCGGAGCCGGAAACATCGCCCTTAGCACCCTGAATCAGCGCGAGCAACCCAATGGCATCCACCGATTGGGGATCTTTCTTCAAGGCTGCACGGACCTGTTCCTCGGCAGCGGCATAGTCGCCTATCTGCAGCCGGTTATTGGCCAGACCGAGCTTTTCCTGCACCGCCAGACGATTCTTGGTTGCGTTGCTGTCGCGGAACGAGTGCACCTGCGCGACCTCCTCGACCGTCTGGACCGAGCCCGCCTTGGCATTGCGACCACCGCAGCCGACCACGCTCAGCGCGATCGCCGCGGCCGCCATGACGGCGAGATCACGCTGCCGCATCTCGACCGGCCTGCCCTTCCAGGGTGCGCAGGAAATCCGCCTGCCGACGGGTACGGTCCATGACCTGCCCCTTGAGCTGCCCACAGGCGGCGTCGATGTCGTCACCGCGGGTACGGCGCACCATCGTCAGCACTTGCGCATCGAGCAGGATCTTCTGGAAGGCGCGGATCTCGGTCTCGCCCGAGCGCTCGTAGCGCGTGCCCGGGAATGGATTGAACGGGATCAGGTTGACCTTGCCGGCGTCCTTGGACTGCACCGCATTGTCGAACTGCCGCATCAACCGGGCCAGCTGGCGCGCATGCTCGGGCTGGTCGTTGATGCCCTTCATCAAGGTGTACTCGAAGGTGACCGAATCGCGCTTCTTGTTGCCGCGCAGGTAGCGCGCGCACGACTCCATCAGCTCGGCGATCGGGTACTTCTTGTTCAACGGCACCAGGCTTTCGCGCAGCGTGTCGTTGGCGGCATGCAAGGAGACCGCCAGCGAGACATCGCTTTCGGTCGAGAGCCGGTCGATCATCGGCACCAGGCCCGAGGTCGACAGCGTCACCCGCTTGCTGGCCAGGCCGTAGCCCAGGTCGTCGCGCATCACGCTCATCGCGCGCACGACGTTGTCGAAATTCATCAGCGGCTCGCCCATGCCCATCATCACCACATTGGTGAGGCGGCGCTGCTGGTGCGGCACGTTGCCCAGATGGCGCGCCGCCACCCACACCTGCCCGACGATCTCGGCGGTGGTGAGGTTGCGGTTGAAGCCCTGGGTGGCGGTCGAACAGAAGGTGCAGTTCAGGCCGCAGCCGACCTGGGACGACACGCACAGCGTGCCGCGGCCCTTGTCGGGGATGTAGACGGTTTCGATCGCGTTCTTGCCGTCGGTGCCCATGGCCAGCAGCCACTTGTGGGTCCCGTCGGTGGACGGCTTGTCGAACACGACATTCGGGACGAGGACCTCGGCATGCTGGTGCAACTTCGCACGCAGCGCCTTGCCGAGGTCCGTCATCTGGTCGAAATCGGTGACGTAGCGATGGTGGATCCACTTCATCACCTGATGGGCACGGTAGCGCGCTTCGCCGAGCGTGTCGGCGAAGAAGCGCTCCAGTCCCTCGCGGTCGAGGTCGAGCAGGTTCTGCTTGCGCAGTTCCGGGGCACGGACGGGAACGTCCTGCAGCACGGAGGGGATCACGACCTCATTCACGATTCGACTCTCTCGGCCTCAGCGCGAGACCACTTCGGTGGCGGCAAAGAAATACGCGACTTCGTTGGCAGCGTTCTCGACCGAATCCGAGCCGTGGGCGGCGTTGGCATCGATCGAGTCGGCGAAGTCGGCGCGGATGGTACCCGGCGCGGCGTCCTTGGGATTGGTCGCGCCCAGCAGGTCACGGTGTGCGGCAACGGCGTTCTCGCCTTCCAGCGCCTGGATCATCACCGGGCCGGAGATCATGAACTCGACCAGCGCGTTGAAGAACGGACGCTCGCGGTGCACAGCATAGAAGCCTTCGGCTTCGCGACGCGACAGCTGCTTGTACTTGGATGCCACGATCTTCAGGCCGGCCTTTTCGAAACGGCTGTAGATTTCGCCGATGACGTTCTTGGCAACGGCGTCGGGCTTGATGATGGACAGGGTGCGCTCCAGCGCCATGGGAAGATCTCCGTTGGGCGGGCCACTGAAGGCCCGAGATTATCATGAAAAAAACCCGCGTCAAAACGCGGGCTTAGGCTTCTTTGCGATGGTCAATTCTATCTCTTCATCGCTGCATTTGCACACCGCCCCCTGAATCGTGCTGCGGTGCCGCATGACCGGCGCGGCGGCCAGCCCGTAGACTCAAACAATCGTTTGATTGAGTTTCGTCCCGCGCATGCCCAAGCCCGCCCACTTCTCCACCAAGGACCGCATCCTCGGCGCGGCCGAGGAGCTGTTCGCCCAGCATGGCTTCGCCGGGACCTCGCTGCGCCAGCTGACCACCCAGGCCGACGTCAATATCGCCGCGGTCAACTACCACTTCGGTTCCAAGGAAAACCTGGTCAACGAGGTGTTCCGCCGCCGCATGGACGAGATGACCGCCGCGCGCCTGCAGCAACTGGAGGCGGCCAGGAAGTCACAGCCAGGCGAGCTCACCGCGGTACTCGCGGCCTTCGTCGAGCCGGCCCTGGCGATGGCCCAGGACCGCCAGAGCGGTGGCGCCTTCGTGCGCGTGATTGCGCGCGCCTACGCCGAAAAGAACGACAACCTGCGCAAGTTCCTGTCCGACCACTACGGGCATGTACTGCGCGAATTCGGCAAGGCCATCGCTGCCTGCGTGCCGGGCCTGAGCAAGGAGGAGCTTTACTGGCGCCTGGATTTCCTCGCCGGTGCGCTCACCTATGCCATGGCCGATTTCGGCCTTATCAAGCGGCCGGCCGGCGTCAGCGAGGCCGACCACCGCGCGCGCGCCGCGCGCGAACTGATCCGTTTTGCAGAACCGGGTTTCCGTACCCATTCCACACCGTAGTCGCTCACACCAAAGGCTCATCGCTATGTCCAATCCGTTGCTAGTCCGTCGTGCTGCCGTGCTCGGTGCCGGCGTCATGGGCGCGCAGATCGCCGCGCATCTCACCAACGCCGGTGTCGACACCGTGCTGTTCGACCTGCCTGCCAAGGAGGGTCCTGCCGACGGCATCGTGCTCAAGGCCATCGCCAACCTCGGCAAGCTCAGCCCTGCCCCGCTCGCCAGCAAGGCGCTGGCCGAGGCGATCACCCCGGCCAACTACGAGAGCGGCCTGGAGCAGTTGCGCGATTGCGACCTGATCATCGAGGCCATCGCCGAGCGCATGGACTGGAAGCAGGACCTGTACAAGAAGATCGCCCCGTTCGTGGCCGAGCACGCCGTGCTGGCCTCCAATACCTCGGGCCTGGGCATCAACAAGCTCTCCGACGTGCTGCCCGAGCAGTTGCGTCACCGCTTCTGCGGCGTGCACTTCTTCAATCCGCCGCGCTACATGCACCTGGCCGAACTGATTCCCGCAAAGGGCACCGATAAGGCCGTGCTGGAAGGCCTGGAGAGTTTCCTGGTCACCACGCTGGGTAAGGGCGTGGTGTATGCGAAGGACACCCCGAACTTCATCGGTAACCGCATCGGCGTGTTCTCGATCCTGTCCACCATCCACCACACCGCCGAGTTCGGTCTGGGCTTCGACGAAGTCGATGCGCTGACCGGCCCGCTGGTCGGGCGCCCGAAGTCGGCGACCTACCGCACCTCGGACGTGGTCGGCCTGGACACCATGGCGCACGTGATCAAGACCATGGGCGACACCCTGCCCGATGATCCGTGGCATCAATATTTCAAATCGCCCAAGTGGCTGGATGCGTTGATCGGCAAGGGCGCGCTCGGTCAGAAGGTGGGCGCCGGCATCTTCCGCAAGGTCGGCAAGGACATCGTGGTGCTGGACCTGCAGAAGCAGGATTACAGGACCGCCGACCGCAGCGCAGCGCCGGAAGTGATAGAGATCCTCAAGATCAGGAACCCGGCCGAGAAGTTCGCCAAATTGCGCGAGAGCCAGCATCCGCAGGCGCAGTTCCTGTGGGCCACGTTCCGCGACCTGTTCCACTACAGCGCCTACCACCTGGCCGATATTGCCGAGACCGCGCGCGACGTGGACCTGGCGATCCGCTGGGGCTACGGCTGGTCGCTCGGCCCGTTCGAGACCTGGCAGGCCGCCGGCTGGAAGCAGGTGGCGCAGTGGATTGCCGAAGACATCTCCAACGGCAAGAGCATGAGCAGCGCACCGCTGCCGAACTGGGTGTTCGACGGCCGCGACGGCGTGCATGCGGCCGAAGGCTCGTACAGCCCGGCACGCGATGCCAAGCTGCCGCGTTCGGCGTTGCCGGTATACAAGCGCCAGCGCTTCCCCGACCCGTTGCTGGGCGAGCAGTTCTCGCCGGGCGAGACGGTGTTCGAAAACGACGGCGTGCGCATGTGGCACGACGGTGACGACATCGCCGTGGTCAGCTTCAAGACCAAGATGAACACCGTCTCCGATCACGTGCTCAATGGTCTGCAGGAGGTCGTCGGCCGCGCCGAGAAGGACTTCGCCGGGCTGGTGATCTGGCAGCAGAAGGAGCCCTTCTCCGCCGGCGCCGATCTGGCCGGCGCGCTGGGTCTGCTGCAGGCTGGTAAGGTCGATGCGTTCGAAGCGCTGGTCGCCAACTTCCAGGCCACCAGCCAGCGCATCAAGTATGCGCAGGTGCCGGTGATTTCGGCGGTGCGCGGGCTGGCGCTGGGCGGCGGCTGCGAGTTCCAGATGCATAGCGCCAAGACCGTGGCCTCGCTGGAAAGCTACATCGGCCTGGTCGAAGCCGGCGTCGGCCTGCTGCCGGCCGGCGGCGGGCTGAAGGAAATCGCCGCGCGCGCCTCGGTGGCGGCAGGTCCGGGCGGCGACGTGTTCGCTGAGCTGAAGAAGACTTTCGAAACCATCGCGATGGCCAAGGTCTCCAATTCGGCGGTCAATGCCAAGGAGCTGGGCCTGCTGCGGGCCACCGACAAGGTGGTGTTCAACGGCTTCGAGGCCTTGCACATCGCCAAGGCCGAAGCGCGCGCACTGGCCGAGGGCGGCTACCGCGCTCCGCTGCCGGCACGCCGCATCCAGGTCGCCGGCGACGTCGGCATCGCCACCTTCAAGATGCTGCTGGTCAACATGCTGGAAGGCCGTTTCATCAGCGAATACGACTATGAAATCGCCACCCGCATCGCCACGGTGATGTGCGGCGGCGAGGTCGATCGCGGCGCGCTGGTCGACGAAGAATGGCTGCTCAAGCTGGAGCGCAAGCACTTCGTCGAACTGGCCCAGCAGGAAAAGACCCAGGCACGGATTGGGCACATGCTCAAGACGGGTAAGCCACTCAGGAACTGAGAATCGGGAGTGGGGAATCGGGAATGGGTAAAAGCCCAACCGACTCCCCGCTTCTCCCCACTATTCTGCCGGGTAATGAAAATGGCGAACTCAGGCGAATCCGCACTTGCGATTCCCGACTCCCCATTCTCGATTCCCGGCTATCGGAGATAGCCATGAGCAAGCAGATTCAAGAAGCCTACATCGTCGCCGCCACGCGTACGCCGGTGGGCAAGGCGCCCAAGGGCGTGTTCCGCAATACCCGTCCCGACGACATGCTGGCGCACGTCTTGCGCGCAGTGGTGGCGCAGGCGCCGGGCATCGACCTGTCGCGCATCGACGACGCCATCATCGGCTGCGCGATGCCCGAGGGCGAGCAAGGCATGAACGTGGCGCGCATCGGCGTATTGCTCGCCGGCCTGCCCAACACCGTGGCCGGCCAGACCATCAATCGCTTCTGCTCGTCCGGTATCCAGGCGGTGGCGATGGCCGCCGACCAGATCCGCCTGGGCAATGCCGACCTGATGCTGGCCGGCGGTACCGAGTCGATGTCGATGGTGCCGATGATGGGCAACAAGGTTGCCATGTCGCCAAACGTGTTCGCCGACGACCATGTCGCCATCGCCTACGGCATGGGCATCACCGCCGAGAAGGTCGCCGAGGAATGGAAGGTCTCGCGCGAGGATCAGGATGCGTTTGCACTCGCTTCGCACCAGAAGGCGATTGCCGCCATTGCCGCCGGCGAGTTCCGCGACGAGATCACTCCGTACGAGATCCTCTCGCACCAGCCCGACCTGGCCGGCAATGTCATCGCACTGCGCAAGCGCCTGGTCGACACCGACGAAGGCCCGCGCCCGGACAGCTCGCTGGAAGGCCTGGCCAAGCTGCGCCCGGTGTTCCGCAATGGCCAGTTCGGCGGCAGCGTCACCGCCGGCAATTCCTCGCAGATGAGCGATGGCGCCGGTGCGGTGCTGCTGGCCTCGGAACAGGCGATCAAGGATTACGGCCTGACCCCCCTGGCGCGTTTTGTCAGCTTCTCGGTGGCCGGCGTGCGCCCGGAAGTGATGGGTATCGGCCCGATCGCGGCGATCCCCAAGGCGCTCAAGCAGGCCGGCCTGACCAAGGACCAGCTCGACTGGATCGAGCTCAACGAAGCCTTCGCCGCGCAGGCATTGGCGGTGATCCGCGACAGCGAACTGGATCCGTCCAAGGTCAACCCGCTCGGCGGCGCCATCGCCCTGGGCCACCCGCTGGGCGCCACCGGCGCGATCCGTGCCGCCACCCTGGTGCACGGCCTGCGCCGTCGCCAGCAGAAGTACGGCATGGTCACCATGTGCATCGGCACCGGCATGGGCGCGGCCGGCATCATCGAAGCGCTGTAAGTCACGGATCGTGAGATCGGCTGACAAGCCGATCTCGCAACGCTGACGCGGCTGTCAGTCAACCAAGGCGTGCGCAAGCACGCCTTCTTTATGCGCCAGTGCGGGCGGCCGTCAGCGAGTGCAAGCGACACCATTCATCCGTTGCGCGCCCGATAGGCACGCCGGCCGAGCATCGCATTTGAGCAGGGCTCCTGATCTGCGCATTGACTGCCGCCCGGCGGCATCTGCGGCAAGAACGCCCAGAACGTGCCAGCCGTTCGATAGCCAGCGTGGCGCGCACGCAATGCCACCGCATCCCGGTCTTCGCTTCTCGCGAGCGCACGGCAGACCCAAGCCTAACGCGCCGCCAGCCACTGACCGGTACGCGCACCGGCAAACACCAGCGCCAGTCCGGCCACCAGCGTGATGGCCAGATACACGCCGATCATCGCGGACCGATCCGTGCGTGCAAACACCAGGCATTCCATCATCAGCGACGAGAACGTGGTCAGCCCGCCGATCACGCCGACGATCAGCAAGGCCCGCAGCGGCCAGCTCGCCGGCCCGCGCGCATCCAGCCAGACCAGCAGCACGCCGGCGACGAAGGAGCCGAGCAGATTCACCGTCAACGTGCCCCACGGAAATCCGTTGCCAAAGCGTTGCAGCAACGAGGCACCAATGGCAAAGCGCAGGCCGGACCCCAATGCGCCGCCGGTCATCGCCAGCAGCAGCTGCTGCCACCACACCGGTGCGTTCATGTCTGCAGTCCGCAAGCGGCCGATGGAGTTTTCAACGACGTGTCGTGCATGGTCGGCAGCATCCAGTTCCTGAGCGAGAAAAGATGCCGGGGCACAGACCTGCCGCCCCGGCGGGGGTGGGCAGGCATCATCAGCGCGCAGACTGCGTGCGGTTCAAGGAGGAATGCCATCTCCTGCACGGCCGATTATGCCGTGGGCTTGCCGACCTTGCCAGCCCGCGCCTGTTCGCGCGCGGCGCGCAGACGGTCGAGCTTTTCCTTGAGCTTGATCTCCAGTCCGCGCGGCACCGGGTTGTAGTAGACCCGCTCGCCCATCGCATCCGGAAAGCCGGTCTGGTCCAGCGCGATCCCGCCTTCGGCATCGTGGTCGTACTGATAGTCCTGTCCGTAGCCGAGCGTCTTCATCAGCTTGGTCGGCGCATTGCGCAGATGCAGCGGCACCTCCTGCGTGCCGGTGGCGCGCACCTCGGCCTTGGCCTGGTTGAAGGCGGCATAGCCGGCATTGGACTTGGCGGTGCTGGCCAGATACAGCACCAGCTGCGCGAACGCCAGTTCGCCTTCGGGGCTGCCCAGACGCTCGTAGATGTCCCAGGCTTCCAGCGCCATGCTCTGCGCGCGCGGATCGGCCAGGCCGATGTCCTCGATCGCCATGCGGGTCAGCCGGCGTGCCAGGTACGCCGGGTCACAGCCGCCGTCGAGCATGCGCGTGAGCCAGTACAGCGCGGCATCGGGATTGGAACTGCGCACCGATTTGTGCAGCGCCGAGATCTGGTCGTAGAACTGCTCGCCGTTCTTGTCGAACCGACGCGTGCGGTCGGCCAGCACCTGCAGCAGCGTCTGCGGGGTGATCTGGCCACCCTCGCCGCCTGCCAGTTCCGCGGCAATCTCCAGCAGGGTCAACGCACGGCGCACGTCGCCGTCGGCGGCGCTGGCAATTTCCAGCAGCGAGGCATCGCTGACCTGGAGCGTTTCCTGCCCCAGCCCGCGCTCTGGATCATGCAGGGCACGTTGCAAGGCCTCGACGATGTCCTGCGGCGAAACGCCTTCCAGCACGTGCACGCGACAGCGCGACAACAATGCCGAATTCAATTCGAACGAGGGATTTTCGGTCGTCGCACCGACGAACAGGATCGTGCCGCGCTCGATATGCGGCAGGAATGCATCCTGCTGCGCCTTGTTGAAGCGGTGCACCTCATCGACGAACAACACCGTGCGGCGTCCGCTGGCGAAACGCTGCGCTGCCTCGGCCAGGACCTGCCGCACCTCCGGCAAACCCGACAACACCGCCGAGATCGCCTTGAATTCAGCATCGGCGTAATGCGCCAGCAGCAGCGCCAGGGTGGTCTTGCCGCAGCCGGGCGGGCCCCACAGGATCATCGAATGCACGCGGCCGGATTCCACCGCGCGTCGCAATGCGCTATCGGGGGCGAGCAGACGCTTCTGCCCCACCATCTCTTCGAGGGTGCGCGGACGCATGCGCTCGGCCAGCGGGCGCAGATGCTCGCCGTCTACGCTGAGCAGATCGGCTTCGGGAGCGATGGGGAGCTTGGTTCGTGCCACGCGGCATTGTATCGCGTCAGCCAGCGACCTTCTGCGAAGAACGCCATTGGCTGTGCGGATGCTGCAGGCGACGGCTTACTGCGCGTCGCCGACCACGTCCACGCCCTTGCCCGGCGTGTAGCGGAAGGTGTCGGCAGCGAATGCCGGATTGCGCTTCCAGCCGCTGAAGCTGATCGCAGTGCGCTGGCCGACCGCGTCCACCACTTCCATCCTGGCCAGGCCATCCTTGCCGAACCCCAGCGAGGCCATCTGGAAGCTGGCCTCGGTGTCGACCTTGGGCGTCAGCGACAGCCACTGCAGTCCGTCACGTGGCGCCGCCTCTTCGCTGACGTCGTACTGCTTGTCCAGGCGCGCCGGGTCGATCAACGCGACCAGGGGGCTGTTCTGTTCTTCGCTGCCCTGCGCGCGCACGGTCACCTGCTCCAGATCCGGGTCGAACACCCAGACCTTCTTGCTGTCGGCCACGATCAATTGCCGGTAGGGCTTGGCGTATTCCCAACGGAATTGGCGCGGCGCCGACAATGCCACCCGCCCGCTCGCGCGCTCCTTGACCCGACCATTGGCATCGGAAACCTGCTGGCTGAACTGCCCGTCCAGGCCTTTGAGGCCGCGCGTGAACGTATCCAGCTCCTGGCGCGCGCCGGCGAACGCGGTGCCGGCAAACAGAGCGGTGGCGAGGACGGCATAACGGAGCTGGCGATGCATCGCAGGTTCCAGAAAGGGAATGCGGGAATTCTGATACTTCGTAGATGAATGGGCGAGCGCTATCGCGTGATGCGTTCTGATCGCGGCGGCGGCCGGTCAGTCCATTCCCTGTGCGGTCTGCACCCTGGACAGATCGCCATACACGATCTGCCCGCGAAAACCGCGCCGCACCTGCTGGTAGAGCTCGCGAAACGCGCGGTAATCCTGCGGCTGACACAGCGCCTGCGGCCCACGCACTGCAGCGCGCTGCAACCGGTGCACCGCCGTCACCGTCTGGCCCTGGCGCGTCCACTCGACCGCATACTCGCCAGCGGCATTGCGAAAGCGGCTGCTGCGCGGGATCGCGATGATCGGCACCGTTGCCGGAAAGCTCACCACATAGGTCTCTTCGCGCACGCTGTCGTTGCAGTAGAACGGGGTCACGTTGTCTTCGGCCGAGGTGGTCGTGTAGATGCCGCGGGTGGATTCGGCGCCGGGCATATCCGGCAAGGTCATGCCGCCGACCACCGAAAAATCCACTGCGTCGTCGGCCTGGAACGCGTAGCGATAGTTGAACGGCGCATCCAGGTCCAGCGGGTCGCCCTGGATCAGCAGATCGCCGGTGCCATCGAAGCCGGACTGCGCAATGATCGACTCCTCGATGCGATTGCGGTTTTGCGCATTGAGCTGCACGAACATCGCCCGCAGCCCCACCTCGCCGGTCTGCCCGCTGTCGAGCGTGGTCAGGCCGTGCAACCCACCCTCGGGGGTAAAGCGGTACTCGGTACGCGCGACATAGCGGTTGACCTTGCGGTCGTTGGGCGGGGTATGCGTGACCTTTCCGTCCAGCGTATGCACCACCGGCGCGCCGAGATCGCCGGCCGGCAACTGGCCGAAGCGCGCATAGGGATTGGTCGAATCCACATACAGGTCGAACGCCGGGATGTAGGTGATGGCGTGGTTGAAGCGGCCAAGCACCGGAATCGGCGGCAGTGTCGGCCCGCCTTCGGCACCGATCAGCACCGGCGTGCTGGCGATGCCCTTGGCCGCCAGCAAGGCTTCCAGGATCACGGTGTGGTCCTTGCAGTCGCCATAGTGGTTGGCCAGGATGCTGTCGGCGCCATTGGGCTCCAGCCCGCCGTTGCCCAGGTACACCGCCACGTAGCGGATATTGCGCGCCACCCACGCGTACAACGCGGCGGCCTGCGCGCGCGGCGCGTCGATACCGCGGGTCACTTCGTCGGCCAGCGCCTGGACCGCCGGCGTCACTGCGGCAGCGCGGCCGCCCTTGACGTGATAGGCCAGGCCCATCTGTGACCAGCTGTCGAAGGTGCTGGCCATCAGGGTGGGGCTGAATTCCCAGGTCGCCGCACTCCAGTTCTGGTTCTTCATCGGCGCGGTGCGCTGATAGCGCCACTCCCAGCGCGCCTGGTCGCCGCGCACCACCGGCCTGGTCCCGCCCTGCAGCCCGCGCACCGACAAATGCATCGGCAATGCCTTCGGCGCCACCAGGGTGACCACCGCATCGTCGTATTGCGCGAACACGCTGAAGGTTTCCCACAGGCTGAAGTACCCGGGGAAGTACGGCGTGTTCTGCGCCCGCCGCACGCGGTAGACGATGCGCGCACCCGGCGCCAGATTCGGGAACACCACCACCTTGACCTTGCGGTCGGCATACATCGCCGCCGCAGCACTGGAATAGCTTTCCTGGGTGTAGATCTTGTCGGGCGCCACGTCCTGGCGCAGTCCTTCGGCGGTGACGGTATAGGCCTGCAGCACCTCCAGGGTCTCCATCTTCTCGCTGTAGCTCAGCCGCACCTGGCTGAATTGCTCCACCGCCGATTTGGTCTTCAGCAGGATCTCGTACTCGTCGGTTTCCACGCTGCTGGCGTCGGCACGCACTTCGTAGTCGGCGCGGTAGCGCACGAAGCTGTAGTTGGTGTCGGCCTGCGCGCGCGCCGCAGCGGCAGCAGGCGCAGGCTGTTGCTGGGCCTGGGCCAGCAACGGCAATGGGATCAGCAGCAGGAGCAGCAACACGGAACGACGCAGCATGGGCCTTGAATCGCGGCGGACCGGAGCGGCCCTCGTGCAACAGGGTAGCCGGTGCACGCCGCAGCGTCAGTCACCGGCCTCCAAGATCACCGCATCCCTGCGCGCGAGCATGCACAGGCAGCCCGGATCAGCGCGCAATCCGCTGCCACCGGCAGGCGGATTCCACCGCGTTGCCGGCCGCCGGTTACTTGGGCGGCGGCGGCGCCAGCACGGTGCGGTCGCCATTGTGCTCGGGTTGGCTGACCACGCCGGCCGCTTCCATCGCTTCGATCAGGCGTGCGGCGCGGTTGTAGCCGATCTTCAAGCGCCGCTGCACGCCGGAGATCGAGGCGCGCCGGGTTTCGGTGACGATACGCAAGGCTTCGTCGTACAAGGGGTCGGACTCGTCGCCGCCACCACCGCTGCTCTCGGGCAAGCCGGTCGCACCGACTACGGTGCCGTCGCCCATGGTCTGCACTTCGTCCAGCACGCCGTCGACATACGAGACCGGCCCGCTGGCCTTGAGATGCTCGACCACCCGATGCACTTCCTCGTCGCTGACGAAGGCGCCATGCACGCGGTCCGGCAGCGCCGTGCCCGGCGGCAGGTACAGCATGTCGCCGTTGCCCAGCAGCGCTTCGGCGCCGGACTGATCCAGGATGGTGCGCGAGTCGATCTTGGAGCTGACCTGGAACGCCACGCGGGTCGGGATATTGGCCTTGATCAGGCCGGTGATCACGTCCACCGACGGCCGCTGCGTGGCCAGGATCAGATGGATGCCGGCCGCACGCGCCTTTTGTGCCAGGCGCGCGATCAGCTCCTCGACCTTCTTGCCGACGATCATCATCATGTCGGCGAATTCGTCGATGAAGATCACGATGAACGGCAGCGTTTCCAATGGCCGCGGCGCTTCGCCCAGTTCGGGGTTGGGCTTGAACAGCGGGTCCATCATCGGCTGGCCGGCGTCGATGGCGTCCTTGATCTTCTTGTTGAAGCCGGCCAGGTTGCGCACGCCCACCGCGCTCATCAGCTTGTAGCGGCGCTCCATCTCGGCCACGCACCAGCGCAGGCCGTTGGCGGCCTCCTTCATGTCGGTGACCACCGGCGCCAGCAGATGCGGGATGCCCTGGTAGACGCTCAGTTCCAGCATCTTCGGGTCGATCATCAGCATCCGCAGTTCCTTGTGCGAAGCCTTGAACAGCAGGCTCAGCACCATCGCGTTGACCGCCACCGACTTGCCCGAGCCGGTGGTACCGGCCACCAGCAAATGCGGCATGCGCGCCAGGTCGGCGACGGTCGGGCGTCCGGCGATGTCCTTGCCCAGGGCAAGCGTCAGCGGGCTGGCCGACTTGTCGTATTCCTTGGAGCGCAGCAGTTCGGACAGGAAGATCATCTCGCGGCTGACATTGGGGATCTCCAGGCCGATCACCGACTTGCCCGGGATCACATCCACCACGCGCACCGACTTGACCGACAGCCCGCGCGCGATGTCCTTGTCCAGCGAGCTGATCTGGCTGACCTTGATGCCCGGCGCCGGCTCGATCTCGAAACGGGTGATCACCGGGCCCGGATAGGCCCCGACCACCTGCGCCTCGATGCGGAAGTCCTTGAGCTTGAACTCGATCTGCCGCGACAACGTCTCCAGCGTCTCTTCCGAATAGCCCTTGGCCTGCGGCTTGGGGTCGTCCAGCAGCGCGAGCGGCGGCAGGTCGGACCCGTCGGTGCTGACGCCCTGGAACATCGGGATCTGGGTATCGCGCTTGGCGCGCTCGCTCTTTTCCACCACCGGTGCCGGCGGCGGCTCGATCTTGACCGGCTCGCGCTTGGCCTGCTTGACCGCATCGACCTTGCGCACTTCCTCGCGCTCTTCGCGCATCACGCGGGTCTGCTGCCACTCGCTGGCCTGGTGGGTCTTGCGTTGCATCAACGGCCCCAGCGCCAGCACCCAGGTGCCGATGCGCTCCATCACCGCAAACCACGACAGGCCGGTGGCCAGGGTGATCGACACCAGCAGCAGCACCAGCACGAACAGGTTGGCACCCAGCGCCCCGAACCCGGCGCTCAGCGAATTGCTGACCAAGCGCCCGAGGATCCCGCCGGCCCCGGCCACATCGCCGTTGAACAGGCGCAGATGCAGGAAGCCGGTCGAGGCGATCAAGAACCCGACCATGCCGACCAGCCGCAATGCCGGCCCCAGGTCGGCTTCGGCCTGCCCTTCCTTGTCCATGCCGAACAAGGCGATCCAAGCCACCGCACCCAGCACCACCGGCAGCAGGAAGGCCACATAACCGAACAGCTGCAGCAGTACGTCGGCCGTCCAGGCGCCGACGCGGCCGCCCATGTTGTGCACCGGCGCGACCACGCTGCCGGTCTGCGACCAGCCGGGATCGGCGCTCGAATAGGTGAACAGGCTGGCCAGCAGATACAGCAGCAGCGGCGCCACCGCGATCAATGCCAGATCGCGCCAGAGCTTTTGCCGACGCGGATTGTCCGCCACCGCTGTCTTGCGCGAGGACGTCTTGCCCTCAGCGGGCTTGCTGCGTTCGGGAACCTGCTTTGCCACCTGTAGCCAGACCTTAGAAAAATGCTGTTAGTGGTTGATAATAAACGACCGAGGCCGCGGTTTCAGCTGTTGTATGAGCGTCGCCTGCCCGGGCACGCGCCGGTCAACAAAAAACGCCGCACGAGGCGGCGTCGATTACGCGTACGGGGTGGACCATGCCATCTGCGGTTCAAGCAGTTCCATCGCGCCGCCTTGATTCACCGGGTGGGGACCGCCACTCTATGCCGCCACAGGGGCGCGAATTCACTCGCCTGCCCTGCCAATTCCTAGATCGCGAGTATACATGAGCGCCTCTTCTGCCAGTCCCGCCAAGCATTCCCGCCTGCTGATCCTGGGCTCCGGCCCGGCCGGCTGGACCGCCGCGGTCTACGCCGCCCGCGCCAACCTCAAGCCGGTGGTGATCACCGGCTTGCAGCAAGGCGGCCAGCTGATGACCACCACCGAAGTCGACAACTGGCCGGGCGACCCCCACGGCCTGATGGGCCCGGACCTGATGAGCCGCATGCAGGCCCATGCCGAGCGCTTCGAGACCGAGGTGATCTTCGACCACATCCACACCGCCGACCTGTCGCAGCGCCCGTTCCGGCTGATCGGTGACGGTGCCGAGTACACCTGCGACGCACTGATCATCTCCACCGGCGCCACCGCCAAGTACCTGGGCATCCCCAGCGAGGAAGCCTTCAAGGGCCGCGGTGTGTCTGCCTGCGCCACCTGCGACGGGTTCTTCTACAAGGACCAGGACGTGGTGGTGGTCGGCGGCGGCAACACGGCAGTCGAGGAAGCGTTGTACCTGTCCAACATCGCCCGCAAGGTCTACCTGGTCCACCGCCGCGACACCCTGCGCGCGGAGAAGATCATGCAGGACAAGCTGTTCGCCAAGGTCGCCGCCGGCAAGATCGAAACCGTCTGGCACCACGCCATCGATGAAGTGCTGGGCAACGATGCCGGTGTCACCGGCGTGCGGGTCAAGTCCACCCTCGACGGCAGCACCCGCGAGATCGTCGCGCACGGCTTCTTCGTCGCCATCGGCCATCACCCCAACACCCAGCTGTTCGACGGCCAGCTGGCGATGAACAACGGCTACCTGGAGATCCGCTCAGGCCTCAACGGCGCGGCGACCGAGACCTCGGTGGCTGGCGTGTTCGCTGCCGGCGACGTTGCCGACCAGCACTACCGCCAGGCGATCACCTCGGCCGGTTTCGGCTGCATGGCCGCACTGGATGCCGAGCGCTATCTCGACAAGAGCGCCTGACGTGGCCGCTGACCGCCGGCCGCGCCGCGCGGGCAGCGCCGATGCCGGCGGGCCGGGCGCATGAGCGTCACCGCCCGCTGGTGCCGCCGGCTGGACGAGCTCCCGGCCGGTGCCTGGGACGCGCTGCACGACGGCGCGCACCCGTTCATTTCCTATGCCTTCCTGGAGGGCCTCGAACGGGAGGGCTGCCTGCGCCCGGACTGGGGCTGGAATCCGCTGCACCTGACGCTATGGGACGACGACACGCTGGTCGCTGCGGCGCCGGGGTACCTGAAGAACAACTCGCACGGCGAGTTCGTGTTCGACCACGCCTGGGCGCATGCGTATGCGCGTTATGGACAGGAGTACTTCCCCAAGTGGCTGTGCGGGGTGCCCTACTCGCCGGTGACCGGCCCGCGCCTGCTGGGGGCACCGCGATGGCACCCGCAATTGCTCGCAGCGATGCGCGAGCTGGTGGAGCGCAGCGGGCTGTCATCGGCGCATGTGAACTTCTACCCGGCGGGCGAAGATGCGGCCTTCGATAGCGACTGGCTGGAGCGCAACGACCTGCAGTACCACTGGCACAACGCCAGCGGCTGGAGCGACTTCGAAACCTTCCTGGCCGCGATGGACCACAAACGGCGCAAGAACATCCGCCAGGAGCGCGCCAAGGTGCAGCGGGCCGGCGTGCAGTTGCGCGTGGTCCATGGCGATGAAGCCAGCGACGCCGACCTGGAAGCGATGTATGGCTTCTATCTCAAGACCTTCAACGAATACGGCAACTCGCCTGCGCTGACGCCGGAATTCCTGCGTCATCTGGCCCGGCACCTGCCGCGCCAGCTGGTGATGTTTCTGGCCGAGCTGGACGGGCGCCCGATCGCCGGCGCACTGTGCCTGCGCGGGCGCCACACGCTGTACGGGCGTTACTGGGGCGGCGAAGCCCTGCCTGGGTTGCATTTTGAAACCTGCTACTACCAGGGCATCGACTACTGCCTGCGCGAGGGCCTGGCGCGCTTCGAGCCCGGCGCGCAGGGCGAGCACAAGATCGCGCGCGGCTTTCTGCCCACCCTGGTCCGCAGCCGTCACTGGATCGCCGACCCCGGCTTCCGCGAGCCGCTGGCGCACTGGTGCGCCGACGAACGCCGGGCGGTCGCCCGGCACGCACGCGAGCTGTCCGAACACAGCCCGTTCCGCGATTGAACCCGCGCGGCAGCCAGGCCGGCTGCACCCGCCCTGATCGCAGGCCGGCCTCTTGCAGGCGACACGCGACGCGCCCCGTCCAGGGACAATCGTCAGCCCGGTAAGAACTGCACGCCCGGCAGCGCGTGCTCGTGCACGCATGCCGCGGCGCGTATCGAGGACGAAGTGCAGCGTGCCGGGGACTGCGCGCCCCGGGTGCGCCATGGACGACAGGCTCTACACTGCGCGCATGTCCCGCGCCCTTCCCTACCTGCTGGCGACCGATCCGGCCGCGCCCTTCCCGCCGGCCGAACAGGCGTTGCGCGAGCCGGACGGCCTGCTTGCCATCGGCGGCGACCTGTCGCCGCAACGCCTGCTCAAGGCCTATGCCGGTGGCGTGTTCCCCTGGTTCTCGGACGGCCAGCCGATCCTGTGGTGGAGCCCGGACCCGCGCACGGTGTTTCGTACCGATGGCGTACGCCTGTCCTCGCGCTTCCGGCGCCAGTTGCGCAGCAGCCGCTGGATGCTGCGCGCCGATACCGCCTTCGCACAGGTGATCGCTGCCTGTGCGTCGATTCCGCGCGCCGGCCAGGACGGTACCTGGATCACCACCACGATGCAGCAAGCCTACCTCGAGCTGCATCGGCTGGGCCATGCGCATTCGCTGGAAGTGTTCGATGGCCCACGCCTGGTCGGCGGTATCTACGGAGTGGCGATCGGCCAGATGTTCTTCGGCGAGAGCATGTTCAGTGCCGTCAGCGGCGGCTCCAAGGTGGCGCTGGCAGCGCTGGCCGCGCACCTGCACGCCTGCGGTTGGCCATTGCTCGACGCGCAGGTGGAAAATCCGCACCTGATGCGCCTGGGCGCGCAGCGCCTGCCACGTGCAGACTTCCTGCAGCAGGTACGGCTGCAGGTCGGCCAGACTGCGCTGCCGGGCAGCTGGTCCGAACGCTACGGCGAGCGGCCTGCCAGCGCGCTTGCTGAAGTCCGCTTAACATAAAATTTGCACCGCGGGGAGATGGAGCGTAAAATGCTGTCCCTTACGGCCCTCCCGGGCCAGCCGTGATTGCACAGGATTACATGTCGAAAGACGACTCCATTGAATTCGAAGGCAGCGTCAGCGAGACGCTTCCCAACACCACGTTCCGGGTCAAGCTGGAAAACGGGCATGAAATCATCGCCCACATCTCCGGCCGCATGCGCAAGAACTACATCCGCATCCTGACCGGCGACCGGGTCAAAGTTGAGATGACTCCGTACGACCTGACCAAGGGTCGTATTACCTACCGCATGAAGTAAGCGGTTCTGGTGTGAGACGCGAGGCGGCCAATGGCCGCTTTTTGTCGTGGCCGGGATCTGGGCAGTTGGCAGGCATGGCTGGCCGATGTCGTCGGCTTGCCCCGCCTTCGCTGGTGTCATTGGCGTTTGTGGCCAGCCGATCCATTGCCTCGGTTCCGAAGCGTGCGGTTGTCGCTGGTGGTTTGCCGCTCCTCCGCGATCGCCGCGGCTGTGCGCCCTTCCCGCTGTGCATCTCCAGGGACATAAAAAAACCGCTCCTTCGAGCGGTTTTTTCACTTCAGGACTGCAGGGCGATCAGTCGACCGTCGCCGGCAGCAGACGCTCCGGTTCCGGATGCGCCTCCACCACCAGCTCGCCGTCCTTGACGTCGATATTGACCCGACCGCCTTCCACCAGCTTGCCGAACAACAGCTCGTCGGCCAGCGGGCGCTTGATCTTCTCCTGGATCACCCGCGACATCGGGCGCGCACCCATCAGTGGATCGAAGCCGTGCTGGGCCAGCCAGTCGCGCGCAGTCGGCGTGGCCGACAACGACACGTGCTTTTCCTGCAACAGCATTTCCAGCTCGATGATGAACTTGTCCACCACGCGCAGGATGTGGTCAAAGCCCAGCGGCTGGAACTGCACGATTGCATCCAGGCGGTTGCGGAACTCGGGCGTGAACCCGCGACGGATCGATTCCATCGCATCGGTGGAGTGATCCTGCTTGGTGAAGCCGATCGACCGCCGCGAGGCCTGGGTGGCGCCGGCATTGGTCGTCATCACCAGGATCACGTTCTTGAAGTTTGCCTCGCGCCCGTTGGTGTCGGTGAGGATGCCGCGATCCATGACCTGCAACAGGATGTTGAAGATGTCCGGATGCGCCTTCTCCACCTCGTCCAGCAGCAGCACGCAGTGCGGCGTCTTGACGATCTTCTCGGTCAGCAGGCCACCCTGGTCGAAACCGACATAGCCTGGAGGCGCGCCGATCAGGCGGCTGATCGAATGCGCTTCCATGTATTCGGACATGTCGAAGCGCACCAGCTCGATCCCCAATTGCAGCGCGAGCTGCTTGGTGACCTCGGTCTTGCCGACACCGGTGGGACCGGCAAACAGGAAGTTGCCGATCGGCTTCTCCGGATTGGCCAGGCCCGAGCGCGCGAGCTTGATCGAGCCAGCCAGCGTCTCGATCGCCGGGTTCTGGCCGAAGATCACCATCTTCAGATTGCGCTCCAGATGCTGCAGCACGTCCTTGTCGGTCGCGCTGACCTGCTTGGCCGGAATCCGCGCCATCTTGGCGACGATGGTCTCGATCTCCTCGATATCGATCAGCTCCTTGCGCTTACCCTCGGGCAGCAGGCGCTGACGCGCACCGGCTTCGTCGATCACATCGATCGCCTTGTCCGGCAGCAGGCGGTCGCCGATATGCTTGACCGACAGGTCCACGGCGGCCTGCAGCGCATCGTCGGCATAGGTCACGCCGTGGTGCGCTTCGTACTTGGGCTTGAGGCCCTGCAGGATTTCGAAGGTTTCGCCCACGGTCGGCTCGACGATGTCGATCTTCTGGAAGCGACGCGCCAGCGCACGGTCCTTTTCGAAGATGCCGCGGTATTCCTGGAACGTGGTCGAGCCGATGCAGCGCAGCTCGCCCGACGACAGCGCAGGCTTGATCAGATTGGAGGCGTCCATCGTGCCGCCCGACGCCGACCCGGCACCGATGATGGTGTGGATCTCGTCGATGAACAGCACCGCGTTGGGCACCTTCTTCAGCGCCGCCAGCACGCCCTTGAGGCGCTTCTCGAAGTCGCCGCGGTACTTGGTGCCAGCCACCAGCGCGCCCAGGTCCAGCGAGAAGATCACTGCGTCGGCCAGCACTTCCGGCACGTCGTTGTCGACGATGCGCTTGGCCAGCCCCTCGGCAATGGCGGTCTTGCCGACACCGGCCTCGCCCACGTACAGCGGATTATTCTTGCGGCGGCGGCACAGCACCTGGATGGTGCGCTCGATTTCGTCGCCACGGCCGACCAGCGGGTCGATCTTGCCGTTGCGGGCCTGCTCGTTGAGATTGGTGGCGAACTCGGCCAGCGCATCGCCCTTGGCCTCGCCCTCCCCGCCCTCGCTCTTGGGCTCGCCATCGGAGGTGGACGGCTGCTCGCCGTCCTCGCCCAGCTTGGCGATGCCATGCGAGAGGTAGTTGACGATATCCAGACGGGTGATGTCCTGCTGATTCAGGAAATACACCGCGTGTGAATCCTTCTCGCCGAAGATCGCCACCAGCACATTGGCACCGGTGACTTCCTTCTTGCCCGAGGATTGCACGTGATAGACCGCACGCTGCAGCACGCGCTGGAAGCCCAGCGTGGGCTGGGTGTCGCGGCCATCGTCTTCGGCCAGGCGTGAGACCGAGGCCTCGATCGCCTGCTCCAGATCATTGTGCAGACGCACCTGGTCAGCGCCGCAGGCCTTGAGGACGGCCTGGGCGGACGGGTTGTCCAGCAGCGAGAGCAGCAGGTGCTCGACGGTCATGAACTCGTGACGCGCCTCGCGTGCTCGCTTGTAGCACTGGCCGATGGTTTGCTCTAGGTCTTTGCTGAACATTGGTAACTCCGAACGGCTGTTGCCAACAATATGCGGCTTTTGTTGGGATTTACCACAACCCTATCGGATAGGCATGTTCAGACGGCGTTAGCATGTGATTGCAGCCACAGTGTTGCGCTGCTGGAATGATCCAATCGACCGGTCAGGCCTGCTCCATCGTGCACAGCAGCGGATGCTGGTTCATGCGCGAGAATTCGTTGACCTGGGCGACCTTGGACTCGGCGACTTCGCGGCTGTAGACCCCGCAAACGCCACGTCCACGGGTATGGACATGCAGCATGACCTGCGTGGCCCGCTCCAGATCGAGGTTGAAAAACTGCTGCAACACCGTCACCACGAAGTCCATCGGGGTGTAGTCGTCGTTCAGCAGAAGCACCTGATAGCGCGGCGGTGGCGCCACTTCAGGCTTGCTGGCTTCGACCGTGAGGCCGTGATCGTGTTCGTGTGAGGTCTTACGAGGCATCCGGGCATTATACGGTTCATCGCCGCACGCATTGGACGATTTACGCCGCGCCCCGCACAATTTGTCTCCGATTCCATGGCTGGCCCTTGATGACCGATTCCCTGACCGCGCCCTTGCTGGCGCCGTCGTTCACCGCCGACTTGTCCAGCTCCATGCGCGAAGCAGGGTCCAACGGCCGTCTGGGCCGACTTCACGCCCTGACCCTCGCCGGCAAGGCGAGCAACCCTTCGATCGAGCAGGACCTGCAACGATGAGCGCCTCCGGACAACGCTGGCATCCGGATGTCACCGTGGCCACCGTGGTGGTGCGCGACGGGCGCTTCCTGCAGGTCGAAGAGCACATCGGTGACCGGCTGCTGTTGAACCAGCCTGCCGGACACCTGGAACCGGACGAAAGCCTGCTCGACGCGGCGGTGCGCGAGACCCTGGAAGAGACCGGCTGGGATGTGCGCCCGACCCACTTCATCGGCACCTACCAGTGGGTCGCCCCGAGCGGCCAGTGCTTCCTGCGGTTTGCGTTTGTCGCAGAGGCCCTGACCCACCATCCCGAGCGCAGCCTGGACACCGGCGTGGTGCGCGCCTTGTGGATGACGCCGGAAGAATTGCGCAGCGCCACCGAGCGGATGCGCAGCCCGTTGGTGTGGGAGGTGGTGGCCGATTACCTGGCCGGCCAGCGCCATCCGTTGGCATTGGTGCGGCACGTCGCATGAGTACGCCGCGCATCGTGGTCGGGGTCTCCGGCGGCGTGGATTCGTCGGTGGCGGCCTGGCGGCTGGCCCAGCAAGGCGAGTCGCTCGCCGGACTGTTCATGCAGAACTGGGCCGACGATGGCAGCGGCGATTGCCGCGCCGAGGACGACCGCCGCGATGCGGTGGCGGTGTGCGGGGTGCTGGGCATTGCGTTCCATTTCCGCGATTTTTCCGGCGAATACTGGAGCGGCGTGTTCGAGCACTTCCTGGCCGAATACGCGGCCGGGCGCACCCCCAACCCCGATGTGCTGTGCAACCGCGAGGTCAAGTTCAAGCATTTCCTGGATGCGGCCCAGGCGCTGGGCGCCGAGCGCATCGCCACCGGCCACTACGCCCGGGTGGCGCACAGCGGCGGGCGCTGGCGCCTGCTGCGCGGCGCCGACCGCGGCAAGGACCAGAGTTATTTCCTGCATCAGCTGGGACAGACCCAGCTGGCCGCGACGCTGTTTCCGATCGGCGACCTGGAAAAAAGCACGCTGCGCCGGATCGCCCAGGATGCCGGCCTGCCGACGCATGCCAAGAAGGATTCCACCGGCATCTGCTTCATCGGCGAGCGCGATTTCCGCGAGTTCCTGGGCCGTTACCTGCCCGCGCGCACCGGCGAGATCCGCGACCCGCAGGGGCAACGCATCGCCGAGCATCCGGGGGTGTTCTATTTCACCCTGGGGCAGCGCGAAGGCCTGAACATCGGCGGCGTGCGTGGACGCGCCGCCGCGCCGTGGTACGTGGTCGGCAAGGATGTGGCGAGCAATGTGCTGTATGTGGACCAGGACCGTGACAGCCCGCTGCTGCAATCACGCTGGCTGCAGTCCGAGCAGGCCCATTGGGTCACCGGCGCGCCGCCGGCGCGCAGCTTCGCTTGCACCGCACAGACCCGTTACCGGCAGCCCGACGAGCCGTGCACGGTGCAGGTGCAGGACGATGGCAGCGTGCAGGTGCGTTTCGAGCGGCCGCAGCGGGCGGTAACGCCCGGGCAGTCGCTGGTGTTGTACGACGGCGAGGAATGCCTGGGCGGCGCGGTCATTGCCGCCACCGATGCGCCGCTGGAACGCCAATTGGCGGGATCTTCTTTTTCACCTGAGGTAGTGGCTTGATGAGTTCTTCCATGGATCACCGCGTGCTGGCGCTTGCCGGCGTCGCCCAGGCCTTGCAACAGGTGCGGCGGATCGCCGAAACCGGGCACTCGGAGGCTGCGACGGTGCGTACCGCCATGGACAGCGTGTTCCGGGTGGATGCGGCCTCGCCGGAGGCCGTGTACGGCTCGCCAGCGGACCTGGCACCGGGCCTGCGGCTGCTGCATAACTATTTCCACAATCAGGGCCAGGACGAGGTCCTGCCGCGGCTGGCGTTGGCGGTGCTGCAGCTGGAGCGCCGCTTCGTGCGCGACACCACCACTGTCGCCACGGTCTCCAAGGGCATCGAGGCGGCCGCGCGTCAGGCACAGAGCCTGGGCGACAGCGGCCATCCGGACGTGTTGAATTCGCTCGGCGGGCTGTATGCGCAGACCATCAGCCACCTGCGCCCCAAGGTCATGGTGCAGGGCAATCCGCATTACCTGGGCCAGGCCGGCGTGGTTGCGGAAATCCGCGCGTTGCTGCTGGCCGCTGTCCGCTCGGCGGTGTTGTGGCGGCAGATGGGTGGCAGCCTGTGGGATTTCCTGTTCGCCAAGCGCGCAATGATCGAGGCGGTGGACCGCGCGCTGCGTTAACCACCTGACAATTCGGGTTGCCACATGCGCCAGCGGTCGCTGGCGCGTGTCAACATCGGTTGAACGGGCGAGACGATGTGGCGATCGTCGCTAAAGACACAGGGGGGACGGCCGATACAGCAACCGTGACTCTGCCGAGAACGCCCATGTATTCACGTCCACTTATCCGTCTGGCCGCCCCTTTGGCCCTGACCTTGCTGTTTCCCTTCGCTGTCGGATTCGACTGGCCCGCTTCGGTGCGCTGGGCGATCCTGGCGACCATGACGCTCAGCTGGCTCGGTTTCGCTGCCTGGGTGACCTACTCCCAGTTCCGGCGTAATCCGGACCAGACCCGCATCCTGCGCGAGCAGGACCAACTGCTCAACGAACTGCGTACGTTCGTCAGCAACGAAGTCGACGGTTCGCGCTCGGAAGTCGAGCGTGCCCGTGAACTGATCCGCCAGGCCGTGTCCGGTCTTGGTGGCAGCTTCGAAGCGATGAACCGCAAGTCGCGCCAGCAAAGCCAGGCATTGGCCCGCATCGTCGACCGTGCCGGTGACGACGGCAGCGCCGGGGTCGACGTCGCCCGCTTCGCCCAGCACGCCAGCTCCCGGATGGAGCAGCTGGTGGAAGCGCTGGAACAGGTGAGCGGTCAAAGTACCAACACGGTGCACCACATCGATGAGATGGCCCAGCACCTGGATGGCATCTTCGCGCTGCTGGAAGACGTCAAGTCGATCGCCGACCAGACCAACCTGCTGGCCCTGAACGCCGCCATCGAAGCAGCCCGTGCCGGTGAAGCCGGTCGCGGCTTCGCGGTGGTCGCCGACGAGGTGCGCAATCTGTCCGAGCGTTCCACCACCTTCAACGAACAGATCCGCAAGCTGGCACACAGCTCCAAGGAATCGATCGCCAAGGTCCGTGAAACGGTCTCGCAGCTGGCCTCGCGTCACATGGATCGCTCCCGCGAAGCCCGCCATGAATCGGCGGCGATGCTGGAGAATGTCGCGCAGATCAACGCCTCGTTGGGCGACGGCATGCGCGAAATCTCCGAATGCGCGCGTTCCATCGACGGTAGCGTGGCCGAAGCGGTGCGTGCCCTGCAGTTCGAGGACATCGCCACGCAGACGCTGAGCGGTATCCATACCCACCTGGATCGTCTCACCGCGATCAACCGTGAAGCGGTGGCGCTGCAGGAACTGCTGCATCGTAACGGCGGCGTGTACGACAGCGATCTGGTCGCCGCGCTGCAGAAGGTGTCCACCCGCCTGCGCGACATGCGTGTGGAGTGGGAGCGCCCGCCGCACAAGCCGGTGGCGCAGCAAGGCATGGGTGCCGGTACGGTCGAACTGTTCTAAGACCGCTGCCACGCACTGCCTGATTCCGACATTCCCCGGCCTTCCGGGGATTTGTCGTTCCGCAACAACCTGGTATCCACTCATGACGCTACTTGCCCCGCCCACCGATGCATCCACCGCCGTGCTCGAATCAGCCGCGCTGGCGGCTGCACATGCCCAGCGCATCGCGCAAAGCGACGCTGCCCGGCCTGCGCTGCGCAGCGTGCGCATGCCGGCCGCGCTGGAACGGCTGGAGCATGCCGCCCGTGCGGAAGTGCAGGCAATGCAGAACCCCCGCCGCAGCTGCAGCGAAGAAGAACTGCTGTTTGCGACCGTGGCCTGGGATCTGGGTCTGGATGGCGCCGCTGTCGGCGTGTCTGGAGCCTGACATCTGTGCGACGACGGGGCGTGCCTCGGCAGGCGCCCCGCCGGTTGTTTCCACTGCCCGACCTGTGGCGCTGGTACGCCAGGCCGTGCCACCAGGCGTGGCTCCGAGCATGGGCGACCATTCGATTGCAGCACCAGGGTGACCTGTCCCCTGCCCGTCTGCTCGACGACCTCTAAGAATCCCACGAAACAATGTCCCGCTTCGCTCGGCTGATCTACGGCCTGGCTGCAGGGCGCTTGCCCACTCCCACGCTGCGAATCCATCGCTCGAGGCTCTTATGCGGTATCCGTGCCGCAGGTTTCCAGATAGTCAGCGGGCTGCACCGAGACGCCCCTGCTGCTCGCAGCTGCCGCATGTGCCTTCGGTAGTTTGGCGCGTGATAGCTCAGGTGTAGAGCGCCTGGCGTTGTGGCTTGGCTGCAGGGCCCTTGTCTGCCCACCATTGCGGGACACGCCATGAATCCGTTCCTGAAGTCGCTTCAGCGACATCCATGCCGCACAAGGTCCCCCGCGGTGGTGAGCAAGCTGCACCGGCACGACGCAGCTCCTGCTCTGAATTGCAGCGTGTGCCTTTCCGGAAGTCCGATAGGTGAGGTTTAGAGCGCCTAGCTTTGCAGCTTGGCTGCAGAGTCCTTGCCCGCCCACCGTCGCGGGACACGCCGTGAATCCGTCCATGGAGGCTCTGGCGCGGCATCCATGCCGCTCAAGGTCCCGCGACGGTAGGCGGACAAGCACCAGTCGGGATGGTCGGTGTGCCTGGCTGCAAGCGGTGCATGACGTCCGCTCTCCGGATAGCCGGGAGTTGGGGGCATCTTCCCAACGAAAGCCGAGCAGCGGGCAAGCTTTTAAAGTAACCGACCAACTCTTGGTGCGTTGTCCTCGCCGGTTGCCGGACCCGTGGCGGCATGGATGCCGCCACGGAGCCTCCGCAGACGGATTCACGGCGTGTCCCGCAAGGGACGAAGGCATCGCGCCCTCGACTCATCGAGCTTTTGACTTGCGTATGCGGACAGTCAGACGATTGAACAGCCGGACGACGCCAGGCGCTGCGACAGGTTGCGTCAGCCGGCGATGACCAGGCGTGCACCGAGGCGCATGCCGGCTTCGGCCTCGCGCAGCCACTGCGCCATGTCGCGCGGCGACAGCGGCCGCGAATAGAAGTAGCCCTGGATTTCGTCGCAGCCCTGCTGGCGCAGCAGTGCATCTTCCTGCACAGTCTCCACCCCTTCGGCCACCACCTGCATGCCGAGCGCATGGCCCAGATGCACGATGGCCTGGGTCACTTCGGCGGTGTTGGCGTCGTCGAGCATCCCCTGGACGAAGCTGCGGTCGATCTTCAGACGCTGCACCGGAAAGCGGTTGAGGTAATGCAGGTTGGAGAAGCCGGTACCGAAGTCGTCCACCGCCAACAGCACGCCATTCTGTTCGAACAGCTCGAAGCAGCGGCGCAGCGCATCCGAATCGCGGATCAATGCCGATTCGGTCAATTCCAGTTCCAGGCGCGAGGGCGACCAGCCGTTGTCGCGGCAGATTTCCAGTACACGCTCGGCAAAGCCGCGCTCGCGCAGCTGTACCGCGGACACATTGACGGCGATACGGCTGAAATTGAGCCCGGCGCGATCCCAGACCACGGCCTGGCGGCAGGCTTCGCCGATCACCCATTCGCCCAGGCGCACGATCTCGCCGCACTCTTCGGCAATGGGAATGAACTCGACCGGGCTGCACTGGCCATGGCCGGGGCGATTCCAGCGCATCAACGCTTCGATCGCGGGCGAGGATTCGCCCACCGTATTGACCAGCGGCTGGTAGACCAGGGTGAACTCTTCGCGTTCCAGCGCGCCTTGCAGCGCGTGTTCCAGCTCCAGGCGGCGCTGTGCACGCATCAGCACGTCCTGGCTGTAGTAATGGAAGGTGTTGCGGCCCGATTCCTTGGCTGCATACATCGCCGCATCGGCGGCGCGCAACAGGCTGTCGAAATCCGACAGGCCTTCGCCCTGCAGCGCGATGCCAATGCTGGCACCGAGCTTGAGGGTGACATGGTCCTTGCGCAGCGGCTCGCCAAGGGCGCTGATCAACTTGCGCGCAACGTGGCCGGCGTCTTCCGGTTCGGAGAGATCGCGCAGCAGCACGATGAATTCGTCGTCGCTGAAGCGACCGAACAGGTCGCTGTTGCGCAGATGCTGATGCAGGCGCGCAGAGGCCAGCTTGAGCAGGTTGTCGCCGGTGGCGTGACCGAACGAATCGTTGATGCTCTTGAAGCCATCCAGATCGATCAGCAGCATTGCCAGTACCTGGCCACGTTCGTGCGCTTCGCGAATCGCGTTCTCCGCCTGCTCGCGCAGCAGGAAACGATTGGGCAGACCGGTCAGGCGATCGTAGTGGGCCAGCAGCTCGATGCGCTCGTTGGCCTCGCGTTCGCGGGTAACGTCACGGAACAAGGCGACGAAACGCGGCGGCAGGCCTTCGCGGCGGTCCAGCTCGATCAGCACCTGTACCCAGATCCGCTGGCCGGAATTGCGGTAGAAACACAGTTCCAGCTGTTCGGGCAGGCCACCGTCGGAAATACGCAGCAGCGCCGCCTCGAAGGCGTCGCGCGAATCCTGCGTGTAAAGCGACAGCGCCTGCTCCAGGGTGATGTTTTCCTTGCGCAGGCCGTGGATGCGGTAGCACTCCTCGGTCCATTGCATGCGCCGGGTGTCGACCTCGATCTCGCAGCCGCCGATCTTGCCCAGCGCGGACACGCGGTTGAGAAGCTCGGTGCGCCAGCGGATCAATGCATCGGTCTGGCGCTGCTCGGTGACGTTCTGCAACTGGCCCAGCAGGCGCACCATGGCGCCATTGCCGTCGAACACCGGCTGCGCCCAGACCCGCAGGTGATGCGGATTGATGCTGGCAGGCCCGTTGATCTCCAGCTCGAAATGCACCGGCACGCCTTCGTGCTTGATCTTGCGCCAGGCACTGCGCAGATGTGCAACCGATGGCCGCCCCAGCAGACGCAGGATGTCGCGGATGCCCTGCAGACGCAGTTCGGTCATGCCGAGCTGCTGCAGGAAATCCGGCGATACCCACAGCGCGTCCTTGAGCGTGTCCCAGCTCCAGCTGCCCATGCTGGCGATGCGCTGAGCCTCTTCGAGCTGGGCCTGCTGCTCGCGCAGCTGCTGCTCGAGCAATTTCTGGTGGTGCACGTCGGTATGCGTGCCGACCATGCGCAACGGGCGGCCGTCGGCTGTCCGCGAGACCACCCGGCCGCGGTCGAGGATCCAGCGCCATTGGCCGTCGTGCTGGCGCAGGCGGAATTCGGCCGTATAGGTATCGGTGCGCCCGTCCAGGTGCGCCTGCACGGCAGCACTGACCTGCGCGTGGTCGTCCGGATGGATCAGCCCGGACAGCGCGGTGAGATTGTTCGGTAGCGGCTGCTCGGAGTAACCGAGCATGCGGGTCCAGCGCTCGGAGCGGTAGACCACATCGGCCGGAATATCCCAGTCCCACAGTCCGTGATCGGCGCTGTCCAGGCCCATTTCCCAGCGGCTGGTGCCGTCGGCGCCCATCGGCTCGGGAATGCTCAGGGTGAAGGCCATGACCTGGCCATGCTCATCGCAGACCGCGCGGAGCCAGCCTTCCAGGCGCCCGCCGCCGGCCCCCGGCAGCACGCAGGCGGTCATGCCGCCGCTGCTGGCCACCTGGGCGCGACTGCTTTCCAGGACTTCCACATAGGCGCCAAGGGTGGCCGGCAATCCCAGCGATTGCGCAACACGGTTGGCCGCCAGAGGCTGACCATGCGCATCCAACAACACCACCGCCGAGGTCAGCGGGTGCTGCAGCATGCTTGCAATGACGCCTGAGTCCACTCTGGAACACTCCGAAGAATCGACCCCTGCCTTCGGAGTCGCAATGGATAACGGCCGTTTCCTGGATTAGTTGAGGCGCGTGTTTCGGGCTCGACCGAACCGGGCCGAGTTGCGGCTAAGATGGTTGCATCGCCAGCACCAAAGGTCGTCCGCGGACCCATGCCCCATCCTGTCGCCGCGCCCGCGTTTTCGTCCGCTCCCGTGTCCCGCCTTCGCCTCGCCGAGCGCCTGCAGCAAGGTCTGTGGACCTTGACCGGGCTGTATTTGCTGGTCGGCGTGATCTGGCTGCTGCTGGGCAACCGGCTGCTGCACCTGGCCGGCGCCGCCATGCCGGAGCGCTGGTCGGACGCGAGCTTTCTGCTGCTGTCCAGCGTGGTGATCCATCTGGTGCTGCGCCGTTTCGTGGCGCTGATCGTGGAAGAGCACGCACAACTGGCGCAGTCGGAGGCAGTGCTGCAGGCCAAGTTCCTGGCCTTGCCCAGCCCGGCCCTGGTCTACGACCTGGCCACGCTGCGCATCCTGGATGCCAACCCGGCGGCGCTGGAGTTCTTCGGCTGGGAGCGCGACGAATTTCTGCAGCAGACGCTGCAGGCGATCTGGCCCAACGCCGATGGCGCGCGCCTGGAGGAAATCATCACCCAGATCCGCGCCAAGGGCGACGCCACCTGCACCTTGCACGAGGATCTGCTGACCCGCAGCGGCTCGCGCCATGTCGAGATCCGCAGCAACCAGCTGCATCTGGCCAGCGGCCCTGCCCGCCTGGTGGTCACCGTGGACCGTAGCGAAGAACGCCAGGCGCAGCATTTGCGCGACGAGGCGCTGCAGCGGCTGGAAGAAGCGCAAGGCATCGCGCGGCTGGGCTCGTGGCAGCTGGATTGCGCGACCGGGTTGGGACGCTACTCGCCGGCGGTGTATCGCCTGCTCGGCCGCAGCGTGCCGATGCATCGGCGCGACCACCGGCTGGAAGAACTGTTGACCGCCTCGGACACCGCCACCCAGACGCGGATCGAACGCATGATCGAGGACATGTGCACCGGCGGCGAAGTGCAGATCGATGTGCTGCTACCGCTGACCGGCGGCGATTCGCAGCCGCGCACCGTCCATCTGCGCGCCGAAAGCGTGGCCAGCCCGAACGGCACCCGGCATATCCATGGCACGCTGCAGGACGTCAGCGAACGCGAGCAATCGCGCCGGTTGCTGCGCGAGCGCGAGGAGCAGTTCCGCGAGCTGGTCAGGGTGCTGCCGGATGGCGTGCTGATCCTGGCCGACGAGCACGTGATGTATGCCAATGCCGCCGGGTCGGTGCAGTTCGGTTTCCAGGGCGAAACCATCCTGGGCGAACCGCTGCAGACCCTGGTGAGCGACAGCGACCTGCCGGTGGTGCGCGAGTACCTGCGCGCCGGCAGCGATCGCAACGAGCCGGTGTCCAGCGCACGGGCGATGCGCCGTCGCGATGGCAGCACCTTCTATGCCGGCCTGTCGGCCGGTGACATCCGCTATGGCGGCCGCAGCTGCAAGTTGCTGGTGGTGCGCGACCTGAGCGAACCCGAACGCATGCGCGATGCGCTGGCCGAGAGCAACGCCGAGCTGCAGGCGATGGCCAAGCGCCTGTTCTCGCTGCAGGAGGACGAACGCCGTGCGATCTCGCGCGACCTGCATGACGACATCGGCCAGGCCATCACCGCGATGAAGCTGTCCGCTCATGCCGCACTGGACGAACCGGACCCGGACGCGCGCCGCGAGGACCTGCTGGAAGTGGTGTCGCTGGCCGATAGCACCGTGACCAAGCTGCGCAACCTGTCGATGCTGTTGCGTCCGCCGCAGCTGGATGCGCTGGGTCTGGAAGCGGCCTTGCGCTGGCAGGCCTCGATGTTGTTTCGCGCATCGCCGGTGCGGTTGGAGCTGGATATCCAGGCACTGGACGTGCGGCCGGGCAACGAGATCGAGCAAGCATGTTTCCGGATTGCGCAGGAAAGCCTAACCAATGCGCTGCGGCACGCCTGCGCAGGCGAAGTGCGCATGCGCCTGCACTCGATCGACAGCGAGAGCTTTCGCCTGGAAGTCAGCGATGACGGCGATGGCTTCGAACCGGAAGGCCCGCGCGGGCTCGGGCTGATCGTGATGCGTGAGCGTGCGCAAACCGTCGGCGGTGCGCTCGCGATAGAATCAGCCCCCGGAGCAGGCACGCGCGTGACGTTGCGCCTGCCCTATCACCCGGTCGGCGAGTCCGTCCACGACGATGGTGGACGTTAAGTCATGTGGAGCCCCGTAATCCCGCCCGGCCTGGAAATCGTCAAGCCCACCCGCCTGGGCGCGGGCAACCCCGAACTGCTGCATCTGGTGGACGCTGCCGCCTCCGGCGGTCCGCCGTTGATGGTGTTCCATATCGATATCGACCACTTCGCCTCGATCAACGAGAACATGAGCGCCGAGGTCGGCGATCAGGCGCTGACGCTGGTCGCGCGCCGGCTGCAGGACTTCCTCGGCGCGCGTGGCAAGTTGTGGCGCCACGGCAGCGATGAGATGGTGGTGGTGGCGGTGCGGCGCGAAGACACCCCGCTGCCGGAAGATTTTGCCGAAGAGATCCGCCAGCAACTGGAACTGCCGTTGTCGGTGCTGCCGTACACCTTGTTCATGACCGGCAAGGTCGGCATCAGCCTGTGCCCGGAGCACTCCACCTCGCTGTCGATCCTGCTCGACTACGCCGAGGAAGCCAGCTACCAGGCCGCACGCGAAGGCGGCAATACGGTGCGGCTGTATACCCGCAACTCGACCACCAACGCGCATAGCGAAAGCATCATCGCGCGACAGATCGTCGATGCGATCCCGCATGGCGAACTGCGCCTGCGCTACCAGCCGCTGGTGAGCGCGCGCGATGGCCGCATCGTCGGCATGGAGGCGTTGCTGCGCTGGCAATCGCCCACGCTGGGCATGCTGGTGCCGGAACGCTTCATGCGCACCGCCGAGCGGTTGGGCGTGATCGTGCAGATCGGCGAATGGGTGCTGCAGAACGCGGTGCGTCAGGCGCGGCTCTGGCGCGACCAGGGCTTCGACGATTTCAGCATCGCGGTGAACGTGTCCACGCTGCAGTTGCTGCGGCCGGGCTTCTTCAACGAAGTGATGGCGATGCTGCAGACCGCCGGCGTGCCGGCGCAGTTCGTGACGCTGGAGATCAACGAAAGCGCGTTGACCAACAACGTCAACTTCGTCCACGAGACGATGGCCAACCTGCGCAACGAAGGCATCAGCCTGAGCCTGGACAACTTCGGCACCGGCGATTCCAGCCTGAGTGCGCTGGTGCGCTATCCGGTGGACCGGCTGAAGATCGACCGCAGCTTCATCAAGAGCGCGCCGGCCGGCAGCCGCGAGGCGGCGATCGCGCGCGCGATCATCGCGATGGGTCATCAGTTGGGCATGACGGTGATCGCCAATGGCGTGGAATCGCAGGCGCAACTGGGCTTTTTGCGTCGCAACGATTGCGACATCTTCCAGGGCTATCTGTTTGGCGAACCGATGTCGGCCGAGTCGGCCGGCATGGCGCTACGCCGCCGCTATCTGCGCCCGGAATCGTTCGCCGAAAGCCGTCCCGACCGTACGCTGCTGCTGCTGGACGACGAAGAAAACGTGTTGCGCTCGCTGGTGCGGCTGTTCCGCCGCGACGGTTACCGCATCCTGGCCGCCGGCAACGTGCGCGATGCCTTCGACCTGCTCGCCACCAACGACGTGCAGGTGATCCTGTCGGACCAGCGCATGAGCGACATGAGCGGCACCGAGTTCCTGGGCCGGGTCAAGATGCTCTACCCCGACACCGTGCGCCTGGTGCTGTCCGGCTATACCGACCTTGCCACCGTCACCGAAGCGATCAACCGCGGCGCGATCTACCGCTTCCTGACCAAGCCCTGGAACGACGACGAGCTGCGCGAGCACATTCGCCAGGCCTTCCGGACGCACGATGAGCTGCGTAACGGCCGGGAATAGGGAATCGGGATTGGGGAATCGGTAAGGCAGTGCACTGGCCCTGCGTGTTCCCGAGATTTTCAATTTGCGCGTCAAGCGCAAATCACAAGCAAACCCCGCTCTACCGATTCCCGATTGCCCACTCCCGATTCCCAGCGCGCCAGCGCTACCGCGGCTGCCGCACCGGCAATACGATCCTGAAACTGGCCCCCTGCCCCGGGACGCTTTCGACATCGATGCGGCCGTGGTGCTTGTTGATGATGCCGTAGGAAATCGACAGGCCCAGGCCGGTGCCGCTGCCGACCGGCTTGGTGGTGAAGAACGGGTCGAAGATGCGTTGCAGCAGGTCCGGGGCGATCCCGGCGCCGCTGTCCTGGAACTGGATCCAGACGTTTTCGGCCTCGTCGCGGCCGGTGGTGACGGTGATCGTGCCGCGCTCGACAATCGCCTGGCCGGCGTTGAGCAGCATGTTCATGTAGACCTGGTTGAGCTCGGACGGCAGGCATTCCACCAATGGCAGCTCGGCGTAGTTGCGCTCCAGCGTCACCTTGTATTTGAGCTCGTTCCAGATGATGTTGATCGTGGATTCGAGCCCGGCATGCAGGTCGACCATCTTCCACGACTCGGAACGGTCCGAATACGAGAAGTCCTTGAGGTCGCGCACAATGCGGGTGACCCGCTCGATGCCTTCGCGCGACTCGGCCATCAACTGCGGCAGGTCGCGGCTGATGAAGTCGATGTCGGCGCGGTTGCGGATCTCGTCGATCTCCGGGATTAACGCCTTCGGATCCGGCGCCTGCAGCGCGCGCTCGTAGGCTTCGATCAGCGTGAACAGGCTGCGCAGGTATTCCTGCAGGCTGCCCAGATTGGAGTGCACGTAACCGATCGGGTTGTTGATTTCGTGCGCCACGCCGGCGGCCAGCTGGCCGATGGAGGCCATCTTCTCCGATTGCAGCAGCTTGTCCTGGGCACCGTTCAGACGCAGATAGGCCTGGCGCAGTTCGGCGTGGCGCTGCTGCAGCTCGCGCTCGTAATCCTGCTGGCCTTCGATGTTATGGAACAGCGCCAGAAAGTGCCCGACGCCCTGTTCTTCGTTGTAGTACAGATGCGCAATGACCACGCGATCGGCAACCGGCAGGCTGCCGGTCCAGCTGCCCTTGCTGCGCGCCTGATTCAGCGCATCCGATGGCAGCACCTGCGAGATCCGCTCGCCGAGATTGCGGTCGTCGGCGGGATCTTCCCTGCACAGGCTCTGGCGTGCGATGGCGTTGGCCAGGATCAGCTGCCCGTCTGCGCGGAACAGCAACACGCCCTCAAGCATCTGGTCGCCGAAAGCGCGCAGCATGGCCGAGGACGGTAATAAGGCTTGATTGAGAAAAAACTTGGCAGTCACGGGACAGGGCGGCGTAGAGGACGCTTCAATATACGCCGAACCGCCCAGGCCCCGTATTGCGCGGCGCCACGCTCCTGCACACCGGGCCCGTCAAGGCTGCACCACCACGCCGCCGGCGCGGCCTGTGCGTGCGCTCGGGCACGCTGCGGCGCGTCAGGCCACGGCCAGCGAACGACCGCCGCGCAGCACGCTCGACTGGCCCTTGGCATCGTAGGACGGCGCACTCTCGGTGCGGCCCAGATGACGCAACGCCCAGTTCACCTCGCGACGCCGGCGTGCCAGCAGCGCGCCGTTGGCGCGGTTGGCTTCGGCCAGTTCGCGCAGCCGCTCTTCTTCGCCCTGGGGCATTGCCGCCTCCAGCGCGCGCAGCGCCGACAGCTTGTCCTGCGTGTGCCGCATCAACCCATCGATGTCGTTCTCGAGTAATGCCTGGCGTTCGCCGGCCAGCGCATCGCTGAGACGTTGCAGGAACTCGTTCACATTCATCCTTTGGGTCGGGAATTAACCCGCCAGTTGCTGATTCAGATCCATCATGCGGCTGGCGATGGCATCCGGATTGATGGAATAGCTGCCGTTCTGCAACGCATCCTTCACGGCCTGGACGCGACCGGTGTCGATCGCCGAGGACTGCGACAGCGTGCGCTGCAAGTTCTGCAGGTTGGTCGCTTCACCGGTCAGCTTGACGCTGTCGGTCGGCGGCAATGCGGCGATCGGGGACGCGCGGTCTTCACCGGCCGAAGCGATCTTGCTGCTCGTGGCCGCGGTGCGAAGGGTGGCAGCGGTCGGTAGATTGCCTTCGATTTTCTGTGTCATGTCAGGAACTCCTCTACAGGTCGTAGGGGATAACGGCATGCCAAAAAAAAACTTTATAGCGAATTTCTATCTGGAGACCAAAACGGTCCCGCTCGCTTCGACAATCCCCTGCACCACCCGGCGCGATGAGGAATTTTCTACCGACACCCGCTCGTTCTCACCGGCATCGGACAGCGCGCGACCGCTCATGCGCACCTCCAGACCGCCGTTGCGCGACACCAGCGGGACCGTGTCGCCGCGCCGGACCAGCCGCTGCGTCACCAGATCGTTGGCCGAGAGCAGCGAACCGGCCGGCAGGATGCGCCGGGCGCTCTTGCCCACTGCGGCCACCGGATCGGCCAGCACCGCGCCGACGATGCGTGCGGCGTCACGCTTTTCGATACTGATATCGGCCAGCGAAATGACTTCTCCAGCGCTGATGCCGCGGCGCAGCACCAACACGTCCTGATTGCGGCGCACCTTCAGCGGCACGAACAGGCGCCAGCCAGCCGGCTGCGGACAGGCCACTTCCACCGTATTGGTGCCGGTCGGCTGCGCCTGCAGCGCAATCGGGCAGGCCGGCATGCGCAAGCCCGGATCGAGCGTGGCCTCGGCCTCGGCATCCGGGCCAACGGTGGCCAGTGCCGCAGCGCGGATGGAATCGACAGACTGATAGCTCTGGGCCCAGGCCGGAGCGGCAGCCAACAAGATGACAAGCAGGAGCAGGCGCATGGGACCAGATCCGGAGGAAGACGGAATAGGCAGTGCAAGTGGCGTGCCTGTTTTTTGAATCGGGAATCGGGAATGGGGAATCGGTCGGGGGCTTAGCCTTGATCGGTCTTCACTGGTGATGTGCGATTTCCTTAGTGAACACCGTAGGTACGTCACACCACGGCCCTTCGCCTCGGGCTTGCTGCAAAAAGCCCTCCGCTTTTGCGATTCCCCATTCCCGACTCCCGATTCCCGACAGCGCCCCACGCCAAGCTGAAACCGCTCAAGTTTTCCGAGGGCGCTGTCGATATCTGCCCCATGACCCACGATCTGCTCAACCGCATCGACCAGCGCACGCGTCTGGCTGGCCACAACCGACTGGCCCTGCTGCTGTTCCGGCTGGGCGGGCGCCAGCTTTTTGGCGTGAATGTCTTCAAGGTGCAGGAAGTGCTGCGCCGCCCGGAGTTGTTCCAGGTGCCCGGCCTGCCGACCGAGTTCGCCGGCGTTGCCGACGTGCGCGGGCGTTCGGTACCGGTGCTGGACCTGGGCCTGGCAATCGGCCACCCGGAGCGCGATGCGCACTCGGAGAACGGCCCCGGCTACCTGGTGGTGGCCGAATTCAACCGCTCGGTCCAGGGTTTTCTGGTCAGCGGCGTGGAGCGCATCGTCAATATCGCGGTGGAAGATATCCATCCGCCGCCGGAGCTGGGCGCCGAAGCCACTTATTTGACGGCGGTGACGCGGTTCCAGGGCGAGCTGATCCAGGTCATCGACGTGGAGAGCGTGCTGGCCGACATCGCCAAGGTCAGCAAGGACGTGCAGCTGGATCCTTCGCTGCAGCTGGTCGCCTATGACCGGCAGTTCCAGGTGCTGGTGGTGGACGACTCGCGCGTGGCGCGTCAGCAGATCCGCAGCGTGCTCGACCAGCTCGGCGTGGCGGCGACCTTGTTGTCCGACGGCCGCCAGGCGCTGGACCACCTCTTGCAGGTGGCAGCATCAGGCGAGAATCCGGCCGACCGCTATGCAATGGTCATCTCCGACATCGAGATGCCGGCCATGGACGGCTACACGCTGACGACGGAAATCCGGCGCACGCCGGGGTTGCAGGGCCTGTACGTGCTGCTGCACACCTCCTTGTCGGGCGTGTTCAACAACGCCATGGTCGAACAGGTCGGCGCCAATGCCTTCGTGGCCAAGTACAGCGCGCACGAACTGGCCGATTACGTGCTGGCCCGCCTGAAAGTGGTCGCCGAAGCGGCCTGAGCAGGCCACAAAGCGGCTGCCGGGTCGGAGCCGACAATAGCGATGAGCGCTGCGCTGCAAAGGTGCGGCGTCATGGAAGATCGCGCGGTTGGGGTCGGTGGGTCGACACCTGTTGAAGTGACACCCCCGACTTGAAGTAACACCCCGACGCCGGGCAGCGCTCAGGGTCATGCGGGGCCTTCCGGCCTGGCGCACCTGAGTGAGCCACGCTGCGACGGATACAGGTCCACCCTGTATCCCGGACGGCCAAGTTGCCGTTCGTCGGCGGCGCCGATAAGTCTCCAAGTTCCCCGACCCGCACCACCCCGATTGGCACAAACATTGCTTTCTCCCTGGTAACACTTCGCGGGAGAGCACCGTGTCCAATTCCATCTCGTCCTTTCTAGGCATCCACGGCGATGCCCTGCCGCTGCGCGAGCAGCGCATGAAGCTCATTGCCAGCAACCTGAGCAATGTGGACACCCCTGGCTACAAAGCCAAGGACATGGACTTCGAGGCCGCGCTGAAATCGGCCGAAGGCGTGCGCGACGGCACCCTGCTGCAGACCACCGACGCCAAGCATTTCGAGATCGGCAGCAGCGGCGGGCTCAACCCGTTCCAGATCACCCGCGAATCCGACCAGCCCAGCCTGGACGGCAATACCGTCGATCCCGATGCCGAACGTGCTGCCTACGGCCGCGCCGCGCTGGAATACCGCGCCTCGCTGAGCTTCCTCGAATCCAAGGTGCGCTCGATGCTCACCGCGATCACCGGCCAATAAGTCATGAGCAATCTTCCCATCTTCGATGTGGCCGGCTCGGCGCTGCACGCGCAGTCGGTCCGCCTGAGCACCATCGCTTCCAACCTGGCCAATGCCGACTCCGTCGCTGGCTCGGCCGAGGCGACCTACAAGCCGATCGAGCCGATCTTCCAGGCCCAGCAAAGTCGCCAGGACCCCAGCCTGACCTCGGTGAACGTCAAGGAGATCACCACCACCAACGCGCCGCCGATCCGTCGCTACGAGCCCGGCCATCCGCTGGCCGATGCCGACGGCTACGTGTTCTCGCCCGACGTGGATCCGGTCTCGCAGATGGTCAACATGATCTCGGCCTCGCGCAACTACCAGGCCGGCGTGGAAATGCTCAACACCGCCAAGGAACTGGCGCTCGCCACTCTGACCATGGGTCGCTGACCCGCCTAGCTGACCCTTCCCTTACGGACCTTTTCACATGAGCACGATCGGTAGTGACCTCTACACCAGCCTCGGGCTGACCTCCAGCAGCGCCACAGCGACCAAGAAAAAGGAGGAATCGCTCGGCCAGGCCGACTTCCTCAAGTTGATGACCGAGCAGCTGCAGCACCAGGACCCGCTCAAGCCGATGGAAAACAGTGCGTTTCTGGGCCAGTTGGCGCAGTTCTCCACCGTGCAGGGCATCGGCGACCTCAATACCAAGGTCAGCAGCTTCTCCGCAGCGCAGAGCAGCGACCAAGTGCTCAAGGGCGCCTCGCTGGTCGGGCACAACGTGCTGGTGCCCTCCGCGCAATTGGCCATCGATGCGACCAACTCGGCCAAGGGCGTGGTTGCGGCAACCTCGGCCGGCACCGTCAATTTCGAAATCACCGATGCCAACGGCGCGTTCGTCAAGCAGCTCAGCGTGCCGGCCAGCGCCGCCGGCGAGGTGTCGTTCGCCTGGGACGGCACCGATGCCAACGGCAACCGCATGGCCGCCGGCAAGTACGGCGTGACCGCCACCCAGACCGACACCGCCGGTGCCAAAAGCAAGTTGTCCACCTATGTCGACGCACCGGTGGACAGCGTCACGATCGGCTCGGACGGCCTGTATCTCAACCTGACCGGGCTAGGCACTTCCCCGCTCGCCAACGTGCTCCGCGTCAGCTGAGCCGGCAACCGACACTCAAAGGACCTCATCCATGGCTTTCAATACCTCGTTGTCCGGCATCAACGCAGCCAATGCCGATCTGAACGTCACCTCCAATAACATCGCCAACGTCAACACGACCGGGTTCAAGGAATCGCGCGCCGAGTTTGCCGACATGTTCCAGAGCACCAGCTACGGCCTGTCGCGCAACGCGGTGGGTTCGGGCGTGCGCGTCAGCAATGTGGCGCAGCAGTTCTCGCAGGGCAACATCGATCCGACCGGGCGCAGCCTGGATCTGGCGGTCTCCGGCGAAGGCTTTTTCACCGTGTCCTCCAACGGCGCCAAGATGTATACCCGTGCCGGCAACTTCCAGACCGATGCCAACGGCTATGTGATCAATCCACAGGGCGCGCGCCTGCAGGTCTTCGCCCCCAACCCGAGCGGCAACGGCTTCGACGTTGGTCGCCTGTCGGACCTGCAGCTGCTGACCACCGACAGCCCGCCCAAGTCGACCTCCACGGTCAACCTGGCCTTCACCCTGCCCGGCAACGCCACCGCACCGGCGGTGACCCCGTTCAGCCCGGCCGACGACAAGACCTACAGCCACTCCACCGGCGGCATCAATGTCTACGATTCGCTGGGCGTCAGCCATGTGCAGACCTCCTACTTCGTCAAGACTGCCAACCCGAACGAATGGCAGGTGCACAACTACGTGGACGGTGCCGCGGTCGGCGCGCCGACCACGCTGCAGTTCTCCGATACCGGCGCACTGACCACCCCGGCCAACGGCATCATCACGATGGACCCGTTCACTCCGAGCACCGGTGCCGGCGTGCTGAGCATGCAGCTCAACGTCAGCGGCTCGACCCAGTACGGCGAGGCCTTCGCGCTGCGCGACACCCGCCAGGACGGCTATGCCAGCGGCAAGCTCAACGAGATCAGCATCGACACCAGTGGTGTGGTGTTCGCCCGTTATTCCAACGGTGCCGACAAGCCGCTGGGCCAGGTCGCGCTGAGCAGCTTCGTCAATCCGCAGGGCCTGCAGTCGCAGGGCAACAACATGTGGGCCGAAAGCTACACCTCCGGCGCCGCCCGCACCGGCGCACCGGACACCTCGGACCTGGGCCAGATCGAATCCGGCTCGCTGGAATCCTCCACGGTGGACCTGACCGAGCAGCTGGTGAACATGATCGTGGCCCAGCGCAACTTCCAGGCCAACTCGCAGATGATCTCGACCCAGGATCAGGTCACCCAGACGATCATCAATATTCGTTAACGGCTGGGAATCGGGATTGGGGATTAGGGAATCGTAAGAGCTGGCATTGCGTGTAGCGGTGCCAGCCTTGCCCCCTACTCCCCAGCCCCCCGCAATCCCGCTTTTGCGATTCCCGATTCTCCATTCCCGATTCCCGGTGCCTCATGGACAAAGCTCTCTACGTTGCGATGACCGGCGCCCGCGCCTCCCTGCAGGCGCAGGGCACCGTGTCGCACAATCTCGCCAACGTCGATACGGTGGGGTTCAAGGCTGCGCTGGCCAATACCGAGGCGTTCAAGATCCAGGGCAAGGGTTATCCGTCGCGGATCGATGCGCTGCATGTGGACCAGGGCTTCGACCGCAGCCAGGGCCACCAGAAGGTCACCGGCAACCCGCTGGACGTGTCGCTGCAGCAGGATCGCTGGCTGGCGGTGCAGTCGCCAGACGGCAGCGAGGCCTACACCCGCAACGGCGAGCTGGCGCTCACTGCCAATGGCCAGCTGGTCACCGCCAATGGCCATGCGGTGCTGGATGAAGGCGGCAATCCGATGACGATCCCGCCGCACCAGGCGATGGAGATCGGCAGCGACGGCAGCATCTCGATCATTCCGCAGGGCGAAGGCCCGCAGACCATGGCCATCGTCGGCAAGATGAAGGTGGTCGACGCCCCCGCCGACCGTTTGACGCGGCGCCCGGACGGGCTGATGCGCAACACCAGCACCGACCCGGCCCAGGCGTTTGCGGTGGCCACCGGCAAGACCATCAACAGCGGCATGCTGGAGGGCAGCAACGTGGATGCCGCCGGCGCACTGGTGGAGATGATCCAGCTGCAGCGCCAGTTCGAAATGCAGGTCAAGATCATCAAAAATGGCGACGACAACGCGCAGTCGGCCAATTCGCTGCTGCGGGTCAGCGGCTAAGCGCCACTGACGCCCACTGCCGCAGCGCCGGTCGGTTTGCCGCGCTGCCGAGCACCTGGATGGCGACCGCCCGGGTTCGCTGCAGAGCGGCTGGTTTGTGACTTGGCTGCAGGGCCCTTGCCCGCCCACCCTCGCAGGACACGCCGCAAGTACGTCCGTATAGGCTCTTTCGCGGCATCCATGCCGCGTAAGGTCCTGCGACGGTGGGCGGGCAAGGACCTGTCGAGATGGTCGGCGTGCATGGTGCAAACAATGCCTGACGTGGATTGCTTGGATAACGGCGCGTCCAATGATCTTCTCAATGCAAGCCGAGCAATGGACAAGCTTTAAGAAAGCGACCTTCAAACTCTCTGGTGCGGTGGCCTCGCCGATTGCGGGACCGTGTGGCGGCATGGATGCCGCCACCGAGCCCCCAGGGATGGGTTCACGGCGTGTCCCGCGAGCGGTGAGGCCACTGCGCGCTCGACCAACCAGCCTGTTGACTGCGTCGCAATGCCAGCCGGCAAATCCCGAGAACCCTTCCGCAGGCAGCGCCAAGGGTTCACACGTCGTCGAACACATCGCTGACCGGCGACCGATCTAGCGCGCCTAATCTGCCGCGCAGGTTTCCACCGCTTCGGCCTAGCCGCTGCCTGTCCGCCGCCAGCCCTGCCCCGCGCAGGCCGTCGCGCCCGCTTCGCGTGATCCAGTGCACAGCCGGCAAAAATCCGGCGCGGGTTTGGCACGGCACGTGCATATACCCACCCGTACCCGGAACACATCCCCGGGTCTAACGAGGAATCGGGTCATGAATCAGGCTTTGTGGGTCGCCAAAACCGGACTGGATGCGCAGCAGACGCGCATGTCGGTCATTTCCAACAACCTGGCCAATACCAATACCACCGGCTTCAAGCGCGATCGTGCGGCGTTCGAAGACCTGTTGTATCAACAGGTGCGTGCGCCGGGCGGTTCCACCTCCGCGCAGACGCAGCTGCCGACCGGCCTGCAGCTGGGTACCGGCGTGCGGGTGGTCTCCACCTTCAAGGGCTTCGACCAGGGCAGCCAGCAGCAGACCGGCCGCGCGCTCGACGTGATGGTCAACGGCCGCGGCTTCTTCGAAGTGCAGATGCCTGACGGCACCTCGGCCTATACCCGCGACGGCACCTTCCAGATCAATGCGCAGGGCGAGCTGGTCACCAACAGCGGCTACCCGCTGCAGCCGGGCATCCAGATCCCCGAAGGCGCGCAGTCGCTGACCATCGGCAACGACGGCACCATCAGCGTGACGCTGGCCGGCCAGGCCGCCGCGCAGGAAATCGGTGCGTTGACGCTGACCGACTTCATCAATCCCTCGGGCCTGCAGTCCAAGGGCGAGAACCTGTTCGTCGAAACCACCGCCTCCGGCCCCGCGCAGAACGGCACCCCTGGCCTCAACGGCCTGGGCAACACCGTGCAGGGCGCGCTGGAAGGCAGCAACGTCAATACGGTGGAAGAGCTGGTGAGCATGATCGAGACCCAGCGCGCCTATGAAATGAATGCCAAGGCGATCTCCACCACCGACTCGATGCTCGGCTACTTGAACAACAACGTCTGATCGGCCCGCCGGTCGCTGCCCTCTCAGGAATCCACGCCATGTCACGCCTGCCTTCCCTTTCCTCCCTGTGCCTCGCCATCGCCTGCAGCGCGCTGCTGGGCGGCTGCGTGGCGGCCGGCGATGTGCGGCCGTTCGCCGAACTGGCGCCGATCGTGCCGGTGGTCGCGCCGGTGGCGCAGCCCACCGCCGGAGCGATCTACGCCGCCGGCCCGAGCCTGAATCTGTACGGTGACCGCCGCGCCCGCGATGTCGGCGACCTGCTGACGGTGAACCTGGTGGAAAGCACCACCGCCTCGTCCACCGCCAACACCAGCGTCAGCAAGGCCGACACCGTGGACATGAGCACGCCCACGCTGCTCGGCGTTCCGCTCACCGTCAACGGCACCGATGTGTTGCGCAACTCCACCAGCGGCGACCGCACGTTTGCCGGCAAGGGCAATACCGCGCAGAGCAATCGCATGCAGGGCAGCGTGACCGTCACCGTGATGCAGCGCCTGCCCAACGGCAATCTGGTGATCCAGGGGCAGAAGAACCTGCGCCTGACCCAGGGCGACGAGCTGGTGCAGGTGCAGGGCATCGTGCGCGCCGCCGACATCGGCCCGGACAACACCGTGCCCTCGAGCAAGGTGGCCGACGCCCGCATCGCCTACGGCGGCCGCGGCGCGATCGCGCAGTCCAACGCGATGGGCTGGCTGAGCCGCTTCTTCAATTCCCGTCTGTCGCCCTACTGAGCCTGCGACCATGAATCTGTCTTCCCTGCCCTTCCGTCTGCTGGCTGCCGCTGTGGCGGTCTGCGCGATCGCCGCGCCGGCCTCGGCCGAGCGCATCAAGGATCTTGCCCAGGTCGGCGGCGTGCGCGGCAACGCGCTGGTCGGTTACGGCCTGGTGGTCGGCCTGGACGGCAGCGGCGACCGCACCAGCCAGGCGCCCTTCACCGTGCAGAGCCTGAAGAACCTGCTCGGCGAGCTGGGCGTCAATGTTCCGGCGAACGTCAATCCGCAGCTGAAGAACGTCGCGGCCGTGGCCATCCATGCCGAACTGCCGCCGTTCGCCAAGCCCGGCCAGCCGATCGACATCACCGTGTCCTCGATCGCCAACGCGGTGTCGCTGCGTGGCGGCTCGCTGCTGATGGCACCGCTGAAAGGCGCCGACGGCCAGGTCTATGCGATGGCGCAGGGCAATCTGGTGGTCGGTGGCTTCGGCGCGCAGGGCAAGGACGGCTCGCGGGTGTCGGTCAACATTCCCAGCGTCGGTCGCATCCCCAACGGCGCCACCGTCGAACGCGCCTTGCCGGATGTGTTTGCCGGCAGCGGCGAGATCACCCTCAACCTGCACCAGAACGATTTCACCACCGTCTCGCGCATGGTCGCGGCGATCGACAGCAGCTTCGGTGCCGGGACCGCACGTGCGGTGGACGGCGTGACCGTGGCAGTGCGCTCGCCGACCGATCCCGGCGCGCGTATCGGCCTGCTGGCGCGGCTGGAAAATGTCGAACTCTCTCCGGGCGATGCACCGGCCAAGGTGGTGGTCAACGCACGCACCGGCACGGTGGTGATCGGCCAGCTGGTGCGGGTGATGCCGGCGGCGATCGCGCATGGCTCGCTCACCGTGACCATCAGCGAGAACACCAATGTCAGCCAGCCGGGCGCCTTCAGCGGCGGCCGCACCGCGGTGACCCCGCAATCGACGATCACGGCCACCTCCGAAGGCAGCCGCATGTTCAAGTTCGAAGGCGGCACCACGCTCGATCAGATCGTACGCGCGGTCAACGAAGTGGGCGCCGCTCCCGGCGACCTGGTGGCCATCCTGGAAGCGCTCAAGCAAGCCGGTGCGCTCACGGCGGAGCTGGAGGTGATCTGACATGCGTATCGCAGCCTCGCCCATTGATCTCAACCCGAGCACCAAGGCCGATCCCGCCAAGATCGACAAGGTCTCACGTCAGCTCGAGGGACAGTTCGCGCAGATGCTGGTCAAGAGCATGCGCGATGCGAGCTCCGGCGACCCGATGTTTCCGGGCGAAAACCAGATGTTCCGCGAGATGTACGACCAGCAGATGGCCAAGTCGCTGACAGACGGCAAGGGGCTGGGCCTGTCGGCGATGATTTCCAAGCAGCTGAGCGGCGACACCGGCGGCCCGGCGTTGAATACCTCGCTCAGCACCGCCGATGCCGCCAAGGCCTATGCGCTGGTGGCCGGCAAGCGCGACGCCTCGTTGCCGCTGCCGGCCCGTGATGGGGCTGCGGGCAGCGTCGGTGCAGGCATCGGCAGCGCAGCAGGCATCGGCGCAGGCGGCCTGGGCGGCATCGGCATGAGCCAGGTGCTGGATCTGATCGCCGGGCGTACCGGCAGCAGCGAAGCCGGCAGCGACGATGCGGCCGCACTGAGCTGGCCCTCGGCCAACGATCGCTGGGCCGACGTGGCCGCCAGCGACGCCGCCGATGCCAATGCCGCGGTCAATGCGAGCGCGGCGAGCAGCGCCGCTGCCAGCCTGGGCGAGCGCACCCCGGAAGGCTTCGTGGCCAAGATCTGGACGCATGCGCAGAAGGCCGCGCGCGAGCTGGGCGTGGATCCGCGTGCACTGGTGGCGCAGGCGGCGCTGGAAACCGGCTGGGGCCGGCGCGGTATCGGCAATGCCGGCAACTCCAACAACCTGTTCGGCATCAAGGCCACCGGCTGGAGCGGCGACAAGGTCACCACCGGCACCCACGAATACGTCAATGGCGTCAAAACCACCGAAACCGCCGATTTCCGTGCCTACGGCTCGGCCGAGGAAAGCTTTGCCGACTACGTGCGGCTGCTGAAGAACAACAGTCGTTACCAGCCCGCGCTGCAGGCCGGCACCGATATCAAGGGTTTTGCACGCGGCTTGCAACAGGCTGGATACGCCACCGATCCGGGCTACGCAGCCAAGATCGCGGCGATCGCCAACGGTCCGACCATCGACCGTGCGGTAGCCGCGATCGGCAACGCGGCGGCCGACCTGTCCAACCGCTATGCCAGCACCGCCGAGCCTGCCGGGCTCGGCACCATCCGTCGTTGAGGTAAACGCCCATGTCCATCATGTCCACCGGGACCAGTGCGCTGATCGCCTTCCAACGGGCGTTGTCGACCGTTAGCCATAACGTCGCCAACATCAATACCGAAGGCTACAGCCGCCAACGTGTGGAATTTGCAACGCGCACGCCTACCGACATGGGCTACGCGTTCGTGGGCAATGGCGCCAAGATCACCGACGTCAGCCGGGTGGCCGACCAGCTGGCCACCTCGCGCCTGCTCGACAGCGGCGGCGAGCTCTCGCGGCTGCAGCAGCTGTCCTCGCTGTCCAACCGCGTCGACAGCCTGTACTCCAACACCGCCACCAATGTGGCCGGGCTGTGGTCGAACTTCTTCGATTCCACCAGCGCGGTGTCGTCCAATGCCTCGTCCACGGCCGAGCGGCAGAGCATGCTCGACAGCGGCAACTCGCTGGCCACGCGTTTCAAGCAGCTCAACGGGCAGATGGACAGCCTCAGCAACGAGGTCAACAGCGGCCTGACCTCCTCGGTGGACGAAGTCAATCGCCTGACACAGCAGATCGCCAAGATCAACGGCACCATCGGCAGCAGCATCGACAGCGCCTCGCCCGACATGCTCGACCAGCGCGATGCGCTGGTGTCCAAGCTGGTCGGCTACACCGGCGGCACCGCGGTGATGCAGGACGGCGGCTTCATAAACGTTTTCACCGCCGGCGGCCAGGCCCTGGTGGTGGGAACCACCTCGTCCAAGCTGACCACCGTCGCCGACCCGTATCAGCCGACCAAGCTGCAGGTGGCGATGCAGACCCAGGGCCAGAATGTCAGCCTCAGCACCAGCTCGCTGGGCGGGCAGATCGGCGGCCTGCTGGAGTTCCGGACCAGCGTGCTGGAACCGACCCAGGCCGAACTCAGTCGCCTGGCCGTGGGCATGGCCAGCACCTTCAACGCCGGTCACGCGCAAGGCATGGACCTGTACGGCGCGATGGGCGGCAACTTCTTCAACATCGGCACGCCCACCACTGCCGCCAATCCCAGCAATACCGGCAGCGCGTCGCTGAGCGCCAGCTTCAGCAACATGTCGGCGGTGGATGGGCAGAACGTCACGCTCAGCTTCGACGGCAGTGCATGGAAGGCCACCAATGCCAGCACCGGGTCGGCGGTGCCGATCAGCGGCGCCGGCACCCCGGCCAATCCGCTGGTGCTCAATGGCGTCAGCCTGGTGGTGGGCGGCACGCCGGCCAACGGCGACAAGTTCCTGCTGCAGCCCACCGCGGGGCTGGCCGGCAGCCTGTCGGTGGCCATCACCGACCCCTCGCGGATTGCCGCGGCCACCCCGGTCAAGGCGACCGCCACGCTCGCCAACCTGGGCACCGGCAAGATCAGCGACGTCAAGGTCACCAACGCGCAGAACCCGGCGCTGCTGACCCCGGCCTCGGTGGAGTTCATCGACGCCAACCAGTACACCATCGATGGCAGCGGCCCGTTCGCCTACACCGCCGGCCAGACCATCAGCGCCAATGGCTGGAGCTTTGCGCTGGACGGCGCGCCCAAGGCCGGCGACACCTTCGGGGTCGGCCCCACCGGCGCCGGTTCCAGCGACAACGGCAACGTCAAGCTGCTGGCCAAGATCGACGACGCCAAGGCGCTCAGCGGCGGCACGGTCACGCTCAACGGCGCGCTGTCGGGCCTGACCACCTCGGTCGGCTCGGCTGCGCGCGCGGCCAGCTACGCCTCGGATGCGCAGAAGGTCATCAACGACCAGGCGCAGGCCAGCCGCGACTCGATTTCCGGCGTCAACCTCGATGAGGAAGCCGCCAACATGCTGAAGCTGCAGCAGGCCTACCAGGCCGCCGCACAGATGATTTCCACCGCCGACACCATCTTCCAAGCCATCCTGGGCGCCGTACGCTGATGACCGACCGTATCTCCACCAGCATGATGTACAGCCAGTCGGTGTCGTCGATGACGGCCAAGCAGTCCCGGCTGAGCCAGATCCAGGCCCAGCTCGCCAGCGGGCAGCGCCTGGTCACCGCCAAGGACGACCCGGTCGCCGCCGGCACCGCGGTCGGCCTGGATCGCGCGCTGGCGGCGATCACGCGCTTTGGCGAGAACGCCAACAACGTGCAGAACCGGCTCGGCCTGCAGGAAAACGCCCTGTCGCAGGCCGGCGACAAAATGGCGCGCGTCACCGAATTGGCGGTGCAGGCCAACAATTCCTCGCTCAGCCCCGACGACCGCAAGGCGATCGCCTCGGAACTGACCGCGCTGCGCGACAGCATGGTCAGCCTGGCCAACAGCACCGACGGCACCGGGCGCTATCTGTTCGGCGGCAGCGCCGATGGCAGCGCACCGTTCATCAAGAGCAATGGCGGCGTCACCTACAACGGCGACCAGACCCAGAAACAGGTCGAGGTGGCGCCGGACACCTTTGTCAGCGACACCCTGCCCGGCAGCGAAATCTTCATGCGTATCCGCACCGGCGACGGCACCGTGGATGCGCACCCCGACAACGCCAATACCGGCACCGGCCTGCTGCTGGATTTCAGCCGTGATGCCAGCACCAGCAGCTGGAACGGCGGCAGCTACAGCGTGCAGTTCACCGCCGCAGACACCTACGAGGTGCGCGACAGCACCAATACGGTGGTCGGGACCGGCACCTACAAGGATGGCGAAGACATCAACGCGGCCGGCGTGCGCATGCGCATCAGCGGTGCACCGGCGGTGGGCGACAGTTTCCAGATCGGCGCCTCCACCACCAAGGACGTGTTCTCCACCATCGACGACCTGGTCGGCGCGCTCAATTCCGACACCCAGACCCCGCCGCAGAAGGCGGCGATGATCAACACGCTGCAGTCGTCGATGCGCGACATCGCACAGGCCTCGTCGAAGATGATCGATGCGCGCGCCTCCGGCGGCGCGCAGCTGTCGGCGATCGATAACGCCAACTCGCTGCTCGAATCCAACGAGGTCACCCTCAAGACCACCCTGTCGTCGATCCGCGACCTGGATTTCGCCTCGGCGCTCGGGCAATACGAACTGGAGAAGGCCTCGTTGCAGGCCGCCCAAACGATTTTTCAGCAGATGCAGTCGTCGTCGTTGTTTAACCTGATCCGCTGATTTTCCGCAGAAAACCCACATTTTCTGCACGCCTGCGCGCGCGCACCTGCGCAGGCCGACGGAGTTTATTCGTCAAAAGTTATACCAACGCTAAAGATCGACGGGGTGCTGCCGAATAAACCAAACCCCTTGCTACACAACGCTTCCGTATTTCGTCCTGCAGCAGAAAGACAGCAAAAAAACACTGAATTTCGCTAAAGGTTCCCGACGCAACGCCGTTATTCATCTCAGCAGCGGCAACGGCCAACTTGATGGCCCCCCTGCGGAGGCTCCGGGCAAGTCCCCCTTGCCGGAAAAATCGCTTAGGAGAAATCAAAATGGCACAGGTAATCAACACCAACGTAATGTCGCTGAACGCTCAGCGTAACCTCAACACCAGCAGCGCGAGCATGTCGACGAGCATCCAGCGTCTGTCCTCGGGTCTGCGCATCAACAGCGCCAAGGACGACGCCGCAGGTCTGGCGATCTCCGAGCGTTTCACCACGCAGATCCGCGGCCTGGACGTTGCCTCGCGCAACGCCAACGACGGTATCTCGCTGGCCCAGACCGCTGAAGGCGCGATGGTCGAAATCGGCAGCAACCTGCAGCGTATCCGCGAGCTGTCGGTGCAGTCGTCCAACGCCACCAACTCGCCGACCGACCGTGACGCGCTGAACTCCGAAGTCAAGCAGCTCACCGCCGAAATCGACCGCGTCGCCAACCAGACCAACTTCAACGGCACCAAGCTGTTGAACGGCGACTTCTCCGGCGCGCTGTTCCAGGTCGGCGCCGACGCCGGCCAGACCATCGGCATCAACAGCATCGTCGACGCCAACGTCGATTCGCTGGGCAAGGCCAACTTCGCTGCCGCCGTTTCCGGCGCTGGCGTGACCGGCACCTCCACCGCATCGGGCTCGATCAGCGGCATGAGCCTGTCGTTCAAGGACGCCAGCGGTGCAGCCAAGAGCGTCACCATCGCGGACGTCAAGGTCGGCGTCGGCGAGAGCGCTGCCGACGTCAACAAGAAGGTGGCTGCCGCGATCAACGACAAGCTCGACCAGACCGGCATGTACGCCTCGATCAAGACCGACGGTACGGTGCAGATCGAATCGCTGAAGGCTGGCCAGGACTTCACCTCGCTGACCGCCGGTACCTCCAGCGCCGCAGGCATCACCGTCGGCGCCGGCATCACCACCGCCTCGGCCGCTTCCGGCTCCACCGCTTCGACCCTGAGCACCCTGGACATCTCCACGTTCTCCGGCGCGCAGAAGGCCCTGGAAATCGTCGACAAGGCGCTGACCGCGGTCAACTCCTCGCGCGCCGACATGGGTGCGGTGCAGAACCGCTTCACCTCCACCATCGCCAACCTGAGTGCAACCTCGGAAAACCTGTCGGCCTCGCGTAGCCGTATCCGCGACACCGACTACGCCAAGGAAACCGCCGAGCTGACCCGCACGCAGATCCTGCAGCAGGCCGGTACCGCGATGCTGGCCCAGGCCAAGTCGGTTCCGCAGAACGTGCTGAGCCTGCTGCAGTAATCGGCAGCGCGTCGCAGCAAGTCCAAAGCCCCTCTCCGGAGGGGCTTTTTTGTGGTCGCAGATATTTACAGCCGCAGGGATTCGACACGATCGCGCAGCACGGGTTTCTGGCGCGGGTTTCTTGACGCATCGCCGGCATGGAAATTGCATCACCCAACCTCGTGAGCGAGACGGGCTCGCCGCCGCTAAAGTCCTCGCCGAGGCGGCCGATACCCGTCTCGTAATCCCATGCGTCCATCCTTGCTTGGACGCCCAGACGAGGAATGCAACATGGCATCGGTGATCAGCACTTCCGGCTCCGGTCTGGACATCCCCACCGTGGTGTCCACCCTGGTTTCCCGGCAGAAAGACCCGGAGCAGGCGCGCATCAACAAGGCCGGAGCCGCTGCGACGACGCAGCTGTCGGCGATCAGCCAGATCAAGAGCAGCATGACCACGCTCAAGTCTGCGCTGGACAAGGTCATCAGCAGCGCCGACACCAATGCCTACAAGGCAACGGTGCCCACCGATGCCGGCTTCACCGCCACCACCACCAGCTCGGCCGCGCCGGGCAACTACTCGGTGGAAGTGGTCTCGCTGGCCAGCGCGCAGAAGCTCGCCTCCGGCGCGTTCGTCGCCGATGCCACTGTCGGCAGCGGCACGCTGACGATCGGGTATGGCGACAAGAAGATCACCGTTGACATCAGCGGCACCGACAAGCTCACCGACATCGCTGCGGCCATCAACAAGGCGGCCGGCGGCAAGGGCGTCAACGCCAGCGTGGTGACCGCCAACGACGGCCAGCACCTGGTGTTCAACGCGGTCGACTCCGGGACCAAGGGCGCACTGACCGTCAGTGCCAGCGACCCGAGCCTGAGCAGCCTCACCTACGGCCCCGGCGTCAGCGGCGGCCTGACCCAGTCCGTGGCCGCAACCGACGCGCTGGTGCGCGTGGACGGCTTCGAACGCACCTCCAGCTCCAACACCGTCACCGACATCGTGCCGGGCGTGGTGCTCAACCTCACCAAGGCCGCCGAAGGCACCAAGGTCACGTTGGGCGTTGCGGCCGACACCAGCAGCCTCAAGGCCAATCTGACTGCGTACGCCGCCGCCTACAACACCGCCAACACCTTGCTGGCCAAGAGCAGCGCCTACGACGCCACCACCAAGACGGCCGCGGCACTCACCGGCGATTCGCTGGTGCGCGGCCTGCAGCAGCAGCTGCGCGGCCAGGTCAGCGGCAACCTCATCGAACTCAAGGGGCTCGGCCTGACCATCGACAAGGATGGCGTGATGAGCTTCGATGGCGGCAAGTTCGATACCGCCATCGCCGAGGACGGTGGTGCCGCCGCCGAGGTGTTCGGCAAGGACAGCAAGTTCGGCGCGGCCATGACCAAGCTGCTCGACAGCAACGTCAACGCCAACGACGGCACCCTGACCATGCGCTCGGACAGCCTGAACAAGCAGATCAAGGGCTACGAGTCTGACCTGGACGACCTCGACGCGCGCATGACCAAGCTCAGCGATCGCTATACCGCGCAGTTCACCGCGATGGAAACCATGATCAGCAAGCTGCAGAGCAGCACCAGTTCGCTCAGCAGCCTGCTGACAGGCTGATTTTCGTGATCACGATCCTCAAGTCCCGCAATGGTCTTGCCGATACAAGAAGGGCCTATCGTGATATCGGCCTTGCCTTCCGGCAGGAGCGTCGTCGCCCGAGCGCAGCGCTCCGGGACCCGCGAAGGTCAGCCCATTGAGGAGTCATCCATGTACGGTTCCAATCGTCAGTATGCCGAGCAATACCGCAAGGTCGGCGTGTCCACCAGCGTGACCGAAGCCGACCCGCACAAGCTGGTGTCGCTGCTGTTCGCCGGCGCCTGCCAGCGCATCCGCCTGGCCCAGGCCTGCCTGGCGCAGGGCGACCAGGCGCGCAAGGGCAAGGCCATCGGCGAAGCCTGCGCGATCGTCGGTCACTTGAACGGTTCGCTCGATCACGAAGCCGGTGGCGAGATCGCTGGTAACCTGTCGGCGCTCTACGACTACGTGATGCAGCGGCTGACTGCCGCCAACCTGCACAACGACGAAACCGCGTTGACCGAAGCGCTGGAGTTGCTCAGCGAAATCGACTCGGCGTGGAATTCCATCCCCCTCGATCAACGCGGCCTTTCTGCCGTTTCGTGAGCCAGACCATGCATAGCGCGCAGAGCCTTCAAGCCGAAATCGCCGACATCCGCCTGGCCATGGCGCAGGAGGAATTCGAGGTGATGCCGTTCATGCTGGACACCCACGATCTGCACCTGCGCGAGTACGCGCAGCAGGCGGACCTGGACCAGGACCGCGACGCACTGCAGGCGCTGCAGGCCATGCAGCAGGATCTGATGCGGATGATGCTCGAGCGCCGCCGCAAGTTGCTGGACCTGATCCGCGCGCAGCGGACGTCCTCCTCGGCCAGCCGCGCCTACGCACGGGTCGGGCGGATCTGATGCCCGCGCTCGGCACACTCGCGCCATCGGCCGATGCCGCGCTGTTCGCCGACACGCTCAGCTGCGAAGTGCGTCTGCCAGCCGGCTTCCGCGCCGGCAGCGATGCCGGCCCGCACGGCGCTGCGGAAACCCTGCTGCGCAGCCTGGGCCAGGTGGAAGACCTGCGCAGCGAAGACACCAGCGAAGACCGTGGCGAGCTGCCGCTGCTGGTGCAGCGCATGGACGCCAAGCTCGACCTGATGCTGGCCCTGATCGGCCGTCTGGTGCAGCATAGCGACAGCGGACTGATCCAGGCGAACGTGCAGTGGTCGGTGCGCGGAATCCGTCTGAGCTGCGCAAGCAGCCATCCGCCGGGCACGTTGGGGAGTGTTTGCCTGCAACCGTCCGACTGGCTTCCTGAACTGGTACAGCTTCCTGCCGAGGTGCTGGCAAGCGCAAGTGATGGTCACGACCATTGGCTTTGGCTGCGGTTTGCGCCGCTTTCGCCAGGCTTGCAGGAGGCGCTGGAACGTCATCTGTTCCGTCTGCATCGCCGTCAGATCGCCGACGCCCGCCGCCAGCGCTGATACCGCCTGTTGGCGCGGGGCGCCGGGTCGGCTAAGGTGCCCTTTACTGAAAAAGGTCTCTTCTGCGCCGTGCGAGTCATCATCGTCGACGATCACACCCTTGTCCGTGCCGGCTTGTCCAGGCTGCTGCAAACCTTCGCCGGCATCGATGTCGTGGGTGAGGCCAGCAACGCACAGCAAGCCCTGGACATGACATCCCTGCACCGGCCTGATCTGGTGTTGATGGATTTGTCCCTGCCCGGCCGCAGCGGCCTGGATGCCATGACCGATGTGTTGCGCGCTGCGCCGCGTACGCACGTGGTGATGATGTCGATGCACGACGACCCGGTGCACGTGCGCGATGCGCTGGATCGCGGCGCGGTCGGCTTCGTGGTCAAGGATGCCGCGCCGCTGGAGCTGGAGCTGGCACTGCGTGCAGCAGCGGCCGGCCAGGTGTTCCTGAGCCCGCAGATTTCGTCCAAGATGATCGCGCCGATGCTGGGCCGCGAAAAACCGGTCGGCATTGCCGCCTTGTCGCCGCGCCAGCGCGAGATCCTGCGCGAGATCGGCCGCGGCCAGAGCAACAAGGAAATCGCCGCCGACCTCGGCATCAGCGTCAAGACGGTGGAGACCCATCGCGCGCGCATGATGGAATCGCTCGGTTGCCGGCGTGCCAACGATCTAGTGTTGCTGGCGGCCAAGCATCACAACGAACTGGTCTGAGGGCCGGCCGCCGGGCGATGACCGGAGGCGGCCGCCAGCGACCAAAACAGTGACGGGATTCCGGCGAGCACGCTTGAGTCCGTCCTGTACGTCAGGGAATTCCCCACGCGCTGTCAGGAAAATCACGAATTGCCTCACGCGATTCCCTGATTAGAAACCCGTCGCCTTGTCCTGCAAGATGCGTTCCATCGCTGCCACGTGCGGCGCCTTCCGGAAGCGCTTCGATGAAGACGACCATTTCCGCCCAGCTTGGCCAGCAACTGCACCTGACCCCGCAGTTGCTGCAGTCGATCCGTCTGTTGCAGTTGGACGGCATGCAGTTGGAACTCGAAATCCGTCGCGCGCTGGAAACCAATCCACTGCTGGAGCTGGAAGAGCTGGCCGACAGCGACGCCGTCGCGAGCAGCGACGATGGCGCCTCCGATGTCGCCGCCTTCGACGAACTGCCGGAAAGCACGATGTGGGACGTGCCGAGCAGCAGCTGGAACGACGGCGACGACGACCGCATGCAGCGCGTGGCAGCCGGTGAATCCACCGACCCGCACGTGCGCATCCTGCGCGAGCTGGCGCTGGACCTGGACGAGGCCGCATTGGGGGCCGCCGCGTTCTGGCTGGAGCAGACCGACGACGCCGGCTACCTGACCGAAGCCCTGGCGACGCTGCAGCAGCTCGGCGCGACCCGTCTCGGTATGACCGTGCAGGCAGTGGAAGCGGTCCGCCAGCGCCTGCTGCACGGCGACCCGGCCGGCCTGGCCGCCTGCGACCTGCGCGAGTGCCTGCAGGCCCAGCTGACCGCCCTGCCCGGCCGTGTGCCGGCGCGTCATCTGGCCGCGCGCATCCTTGCCGGCGACCTGGACCTGCTGGCCAGCCACGACTATCCGCTGCTGGCGCGCGCGCACGATGCCGAAGTGGACGATGCACGCGAGGCGGTCCGGCTGATCCTGTCGCTGCAACCGCGCCCCGGCGATGACCTGCTGCAGGAAAGCAACGCCAGCGTGATTCCGGACGTGCTCGCCTGGCATGCCGACGGCAGCTGGCGGGTGGCATTGAACCCGGCCACCACCCATCGGGTGAGCATCAATCCCGTGCATGAGCGTGCACTGGCCGAGGCCGGCGACGCCGCCCAGCCGCTGCGCGACATGCTGCAGGAAGCGCGCTGGCTGACCCGCGGCCTGTCGATGCGCTACGAGACCCTGCTGCGCGCCACGCGCGCCATCGTCGAACGCCAGGCCACGTTCCTGGTGCGCGGTGAGGAAGCGATGGCGCCGCTGACGCTGAAGGAAATCGCCGACGAGATCGGCATGCACGAATCGACGATTTCGCGCATCACCACCGGCAAATACATCCAGACCCCGCGCGGCACCTTCGAGCTCAAGCACTTCTTTGCGGTGCGCCTGGAAGGCGCCAGCGTTTCCGGCCAGGCGGTCAAGGCGATGGTGCGCCGACTGATCGAAAGCGAGCCGGCCGGCCGGCCGCTGGCCGACGAAGCCATCGCCGGGCTGTTGTCGCGCCAGGGCGTTAACATTGCCCGTCGCACTGTGGCCAAGTACCGCGAACAACTCGACATCGCCCCGGCACGCGAGCGCCGCCGCACCAACAAACCGCCGCTTGCCCGGGCAGGATAAGGATTACTATGAGCAAACTCACCGTGCTGCTGGTCGACGACCACGAGGGCTTCATCAACGCTGCGATGCGTCATTTTCGCAAAGTGGAGTGGCTCGATATCGTGGGCAGTGCCGCCAATGGACTGGAAGCGATCGAGCGCTCTGAGTCGCTGCGCCCCAATGTCGTGCTGATGGACCTGGCCATGCCGGAGATGGGCGGGCTGCAGGCAACGCGTCTGATCAAGACGCAGGACGATCCGCCGTATATTGTCATCGCGAGCCACTTCGACGATGCAGAGCATCGTGAACACGCTCTTCGCGCGGGTGCTGACAATTTTGTTAGCAAGCTGTCCTATATCCAGGAAGTCATGCCAATCCTGGAGGGCCTGACGGTAAGGAGCCAGGAATGAGTGAGTCCCGCATTCTGTTGATCGACAGCGATGCCGTGCGCGCCGAGCGCACCGTCTCGTTGCTCGAGTTCATGGACTTCAATCCACGCTGGGTCACCGACGGCGCCGACATCAATCCTGGCCGCCATCGCCATGACGAGTGGATGGCGGTGATGGTGGGCTCGGCGCAGGATGCCGCACAGGCCGACAAGTTCTTCGACTGGCTGGCCGATGCCAAGCTGCCGCCACCGGTGTTGCTGATGGAAGGCAGCCCGAGCGCGTTTGCGCAGGCCCACGGCCTGCACGAAGCCAATGTCTGGACGCTGGACACGCCGTTGCGGCATACACAGCTGGAAGCCTTGCTGCGCCGTGCCAGCCTCAAGCGCCTGGATGCCGAGCACCAGGCCGGCGTGCAGCAGGACACCGGCCCGACCGGCAACAGCGAGGCGGTGACCCGCTTGCGCCGCCTGATCGACCAGGTGGCCGCCTTCGATACCACGGTGCTGGTGCTGGGCGAATCGGGGACCGGCAAGGAGGTCGTGGCACGCGCCATCCATCAGCATTCGCCACGGCGCGACGGGCCGTTCGTGGCGATCAATTGCGGTGCGATCCCGCCGGACCTGCTGGAAAGCGAGCTGTTCGGCCACGAAAAAGGCGCCTTCACCGGCGCGCTGAGCACCCGCAAGGGCCGCTTCGAAATGGCCGAGGGCGGCACCCTGCTGCTGGACGAGATCGGCGACATGAGCCTGCCGATGCAGGTCAAGTTGCTGCGCGTGCTGCAGGAGCGCAGCTTCGAGCGCGTCGGCGGGGGCCAGACCATCCGTTGCAACGTGCGTGTGATCGCCGCGACCCACCGCAACCTGGAAACCCGCATCAGCGACGGCCAGTTCCGCGAGGACCTGTTCTATCGCCTCAACGTGTTCCCGATCGAGATGCCGGCGCTGCGTGAACGCGTCGACGACTTGGCCATGCTGGTGCAGACCATCGCCGGGCAACTGGCACGCACCGGACGCGGCGAAGTGCGCTTTGCCGACGAGGCCCTGCAGGCGCTGCGCAGCTACGACTGGCCGGGCAACGTACGCGAGCTGACCAATCTGGTCGAGCGCCTGGCGGTGCTGCATCCAGGCGGTTTGGTACGCGTGCAGGACTTGCCGGCACGCTACCGCGGTGATTTTGCCTCGGCCATTGCGGTCGAGCCCGTGCCGGAGCCGGCACTGGTTGCCGCCCCCGTCGAAGCCGTCGCGCTGCCGGGCAATGTCGTGACCCTGCAACCTGCGACCGCCGATGCCGAGCCGGCGACCAGCTCCAGCCTGCCTGACGATGGCATCGACCTGCGGGGCCATATGGCCAACATCGAGCTGGCGCTGATCAACGAGGCGCTGGAACGCACCCAGGGCGTGGTGGCGCATGCAGCGCAGCTGCTCGGCCTGCGCCGCACCACGCTGGTGGAAAAGCTGCGCAAGTACGGCATCGATCGCGAGCAGACCGAGCTGGCGAACTGAGCGGGGCGCATTCCTGGCCCCGCTTGCTGGCATGGCACTTGCTTCCGCAGGATCACACCGTCCGCAGCCGTCGGCTGCGGCGCAATCCCGACATTCACCAGCACCTGCCGAGGCATTGATGCCCATCCCCGTCACCAGCCCGCTGCTGCCGCCGCTGGAAGAATTTCTGCCCTACCTGGAGCAGATCTGGGACAGCCGCATTGTCAGCAATGGGGGTGACATGCATCGCGCCTTCGAACGCGCGTTGTGCGAGTACCTGGGCGTGCCGCACCTGGCCCTGCTGACCAACGGTACCACCGCGTTGATCACCGCCCTGCAGGCGCTGCGCATCACCGGGGAGGTGATCACCACGCCCTACTCGTTCGTGGCCACTGCGCATTCGCTGTTGTGGAAAGGCATCACGCCGGTGTTCGTGGATATCGACCCGGTGACGCTCAACATGGATCCGTCCAAGATCGAGGCGGCCATCACCCCCCAGACCACCGCCATCATGCCGGTGCACTGCTACGGCACTGCCTGCGACACCACCGCCATCACCCGCATCGCCGACATCTACAACCTCAAGGTGATCTACGACGCGGCGCATGCGTTCGGGGTGCGCGACGAGGGGGGCTCGATCCTGCGTCACGGCGACCTGAGCGCGTTGAGCTTCCACGCCACCAAGGTGTTCAATACCTTCGAAGGTGGCGCCATCGTCTGCCCCGACGAACGCACCTACCAGCGCATCGGGCATCTGAAGAATTTCGGCTTCGTCGATGAAACCACGGTGGTGGCACCCGGCATCAACGGCAAGATGAATGAGATCAGCGCGGCCTTCGGCCTGCTGCAGCTCAAGCACATCGACCATGCCATCGCCCGGCGCAGCGCCATCGACGCGCAGTATCGGCAGCGCCTGAGCGATGTCCGCGGCGTGCGCTGCGTGGCGCGGCCAGATCATGCCAGTGCCAACTACGCGTACTTTCCGATCCTGGTGCAGGACGACTACCCGTTGTCGCGCGATGCGCTGTATCAGTTGATGCGCGAGCACGGCATCCTGGTACGGCGCTATTTCTATCCGTTGATCAGCGATTTTCCGATGTATCGCGCCCTGCCCTCCTCGGCGCCGGCACGGCTGCCGGTCGCGCGCTCGGTGGCCGCACAGGTACTGTGCCTGCCGATCTTTCCTGGCCTGACCCGCGACCAGGTCGATACCATTGCCGATCTGATCGCCAGGCAACAGGCGACATGACGGCAACCCGCTGCACGCTTTTTTCAGACTCCCGCATCTTCAACAGGCAACCAGGCGAGATCGCATGACCCAGGCAACGTTTATCGAGAACTTCATCGCCGCCACCGACTTCCAGGAGCCGGTCGAGGTCACCGCCGACACCGTGCTGCTCGAACTCCCGGAATGGGATTCGCTGGCCGCACTGGGCGTGATCGTGATGTTCGACATGGAGTACGGCAAGACCATCACCGGCGAGGACCTGACCGCCGCCGTCACCGTCGGCGATCTCTACAAACTGACCGAGGCGTAAGCAGCATGCCGACCTCCACGCTGCACAACGTCCGCTTCGCCGGCATGGCGACCTGCGTGCCGAAGCGGGTCGTGTCCAATCTCACCGATTGCCGGCCGCAGATCCGCTCCGAGCGCGAGCGGCTGGTGCGCAACATCGGCATCGAGACGCGCCGCATGGCGTCGGAGTGGCAGTGCTTTTCCGACATGGCCTTCGATGCGACGCAGGTGCTGCTGGAAAAGCTGCAGTGGAAGCGCGAAGAGATCGATGCGTTGATCGTGGTGACCCAGTCGCCGGATTATCCGATCCCGGCCACCGCGATCATCCTGCAGGACCGGCTGGGGCTGTCGCACGCCACGGTTGCCTTCGACGTCAACCTGGGCTGCTCGGCCTACCCGTTCGGCATCAACCTGCTCGGCTCGATGATCGCCGCCGGCGGCGTCAAGAAGGGCCTGCTGCTGGTCGGTGACCGCAGCGCCACGCTGGAAGACCCGATCTTCTCCGATTCCGGCACCGCCACCGCGCTGGAATTCAGCGCCGACGCGCCACCGATGCATTTCGACCTCAACAGCGATGGGAGCGGCTACAGGGCAATCATCCTGCCGGTGGGCGGCCACCGCGAACCGGTCGGCATCCAGCACTTGGTGCCGTATCGCGACGAGGCGGATGGTGCCTGGAAGCGTGGCGTGGACCTGATCCTGGACGGCGTGGCAGTTCTGAGCTTCTCCACCCAGCGCATCCCGCCGGCAGTGCAGAAGCTGCTTGAGTATGCGTGCGTGTCCAAGGAGGAGATCGACTATTTCGTGTTCCACCAGGCCAACCGCATGATCAATGAGACCATCCGCAAGAAGCTCGGCCTGCCGGTGGAAAAGGTGCCCTCGACGTTGCGCGACTTCGGCAATACCAGCGGCGCCTCGCTGCCGGTGACCATGACCGCACGCATCAACAAGGACCTGGAATCAGGGCGCAAGCGCGTGCTGCTATGCGGCTTCGGCATCGGGCTGTCGTGGGGCACCTGCCTGCTCGACATCGAAGGGGCCACTTTTCCAGATCTCATCGAATCGTGAGCATTGCTCCCGACCCCTTCGCGCTTGCCGGCAAACGCATCCTCGTCACCGGCGCTTCCTCGGGTATCGGCCGCCAGATCGCGATTTCCTGCGCCGAGCTGGGTGCCCAGCTGGTGATCAGCGGACGTGACCGTGTGCGGTTGACGTCGACCCTGGAGGCGTTGCCAGGCGACGGCCACATGGCAATCGCGGCAGACCTGGACCGGCAGGAGGACATCGACCGTCTGGTCGCCGAGGTCGGCGTGTTGGACGGGATGGCACATGCGGCCGGGATCTCCCGGCTGGTGCCGCTGCGCCTGGTCAACCGGGCGCATCTGGACACCATCTTCTCCAGCAACACGTTCGCACCGATGCTGCTGACACGCGGCCTGCTGGCAAAGAAGCGCATCGCCGCAAACGGCTCGCTGGTGTTCGTCGCTTCGGTCGCTTCGCACATCGGGCCAATGGCGAGCAGCGCTTACGCGGCTAGCAAGAGTGCCCTGCTCGGCATGGTGAGATCGCTGGCGCAGGAAGTTGCCAAGAACGGTATCCGTGCCAACTGTATCGCCCCGGGCTACGTGCGCACACCGCTGCTGGACGGCCTGCAGGGCAGCGGCGGCAACATGGAAGGGCTGTTCGAACTGACACCGCTGGGTATGGGCGAGCCGGAGGATGTCGCTTACGCCGCCACGTTCCTGCTGGCCGATGCGAGCCGCTGGATCACGCGTACCTATTTCGTGGTGGACGGCGGCCTCACGGTGCCGATGGATATCTACGCATGACTACACCGGCACGCACTGCGTTCTCGCTCGAGGGCAAGACGGTCCTGGTGACGGGAGCGTCGTCGGGGCTCGGCCGGCAGATCGCCATTGCCTGCGCACAGCGAGGCGCCCGCATCATCCTGGCCGGCCGCGACACGGACCGCCTCGCGCAGACCCGGGCGCAGTTGCAGGGCACGGGCCATGTCGGCGTGCTCGGCGACCTGACCAGCGCCGCCGACCGCGAGGCGCTGGTTGTCTCGGCAGGCGCGACGGTGCATGGCGTGGTGCACTGCGCGGGCATGCAGAAGCATTGCCCGATCCGGCAGCTGACCGAGGCGGCGATGACCGAGATGTACACGGTCAATTTCCTCGCTCCGGTAATGCTGACGCAGCGCCTGCTGCAGGCAAACGCCATCGCCCCGCAGGGCTCGATCGTGTTCATGCTGTCCACTGCCGCGCACCTTGGCACGCGCGGCGTGGGGCCGTATTCGGCGATGAAGGCCGGCCTGATCGGCATCATCAAGTGCCTGGCGCTCGAACAGGCAAAGCGCAGGATCCGGGTCAACGGCATTTCCCCCTCGGCCGTGGTCACGCCGATGTGGGGCGCCGCCCAGCTCGAGGCGCAGAAGGCGCGGCATCCGCTGGGCCTGGGCGAGCCGCAGGACGTCGCCAACGCCGCGATCTACCTGCTGGCCGACGCCAGCCGCTGGGTCACCGGGACCAGTCTGGTCATGGACGGCGGCTCGATCCTATGACCCATCCGGTCTTGATCATCGGTGCCGGCGGATGGGGTCGCGAGGTCTTGGCGCAGATGCAGGGCGATCCGGCGTGCGGAACGCAGTGGCGTCCGGTGGGCTTTCTCGACACGCGCCCGCAGATGCTGGACGGTCACGGCTGCGATCTGGCCATCGTCGGCAGCCCGCTCGCATACCAGCCGCGGGACGAAGAGCGCTTCGTCTGCGCGATCGGCGATCCGCATGCGCGCCAGCGCTATGCGCAGCCGCTGCTGGCGCAAGGCGCGCAATTCATTCCGGTCCTCACCGGTGCATTCCTGAGCCCGCGCGTGCGCATCGGCCAGGGCTGCTTCCTGTGCCATCGCGTACAGCTCAGCCCCGACGTGTGGCTGGGCGACTTCGCCAATGTGCATGCCAACACCATGCTTGGGCACGACGTCCATGTCGGTGACTACGCGCAGATCGGTGCGATGACCTTCATCGGCGGCGGCGCGCGGATCGGTGAGCGTGCCATCGTGCACCCGCACGCCACCATCCTGCCCGGCATCCACATTGGCGTCGGCGCCGTGGTCGGTGCCGGCGCGGTCGTGGTCAAGGACGTGCCGGCCGGCGCCAGCGTGTTCGGCAACCCGGCCCGGATCATCTACCACAAGGATTCCTGAGGAAGCCGCGCCGATGCGATCGCGAATGCACCCCAGCTACTACCTGTCGACGGACATCTTCGCCCGCGAACAGCGCAAGATCTTTCGCAAGGCCTGGCTGTTTGCCGGGCTGAAGACGCTGCTGCCCGACAACAACTGCTTCATCACCCGCAGGCTCGCTGGGATTCCGGTGCTGATCCAGAACTTCCAGGGCCGCCTGCGCGCGTTCGAGAACGTCTGCCTGCACCGCAGCGCGCTGCTGCAGACCACTGCGGTGGGAAAGCGCCCGTTGGTCTGTCCCTACCATGCATGGAAGTACGACGCAGACGGTCGGGTTGAGAACATCCCCGAGTGCGCGGCTGTGTATGGCTTCGACGAGGAAGAAAGACGCGGCCTGAAATTGCGGGAGTTCGCCCTGCGCGAGGTGGGCAACCTGCTGTTCGTCAACCTCGATCCCGACCCGATGCCGATCGAGGAACAGTTTTCGGCAGACTTCATCGCCTTGCTGGAAAGCAGTTCCAATGCCTATGACACCGAGGTCATGGTGACCACGTGGCGTGGCCGGTACAACTGGAAACTCGCTTACGAAAATCTTCGCGATGCCAATCACCCGCGCTTCGTCCACCCCAAGACACTGGCCAAGAGCGTCAGCTTCACTCCCGAGGTGAACGAGGAACAAGCCAGGGAGTCCATGGAAGCGTTGCGAGACAGCTCGCCCGCTGCCTTGAGGCGTGAGATGCGCCGCTTCAGTTTCGGCGGCCCGGAAGCCGCCATCCCCAACCTTCAGCATTTCGGCTGGCACGAGAAAGTGGAACGCTGGGGCAAGCAGGACGCCTACTTCAATTGGCTTGCCTTCCCAAACCTGCATATCGCCAGTGCTAACGGCGGCTATTCCTTCACCCTGGAACACCACATTCCCGTCGCGCCGGACCAGACCGACCTGGAAATCTACTGGTTTAGCGCACGCAGGAAACAGCCTTACGGTTCCTCCAGCCAAGTGCTACTGGCACAAATGCACGGCAGCAAGGTGGTGGTAGGCGAAGACGTGGACATCATGGAGCGGGTGCAGGCGGCCTTGCACACAGACGCTCCGCTACCTACCCAGGGAGCCTATGAATCCATGAATCGCCTGGTCGAACGCTGGTACACGACGCTGATGGAGACCGAACATGAAATCTAGGTGGATCATCGGCAGCAGCGACTACCTCGACCTGGCCTTTCATGCCTGGAAGCAGACGCGGCAGGACGAGACGGTCATCAGGGTCGACGTGCCACAAGACGCGGGACACGAGTTCGATCTTGGCGTGCTGGATGGGCTGAATCCGACCGAAGGGGCCATGTTTGTGGCTTTCGACGAACGCTTCGGCAACTTCAAGCGCATGGAATTGATGCAGGCAGCAATGGAACGTGGCTTCAAGCTGGAGCCCTTCATCCACCCCAGCGCAGCCATCGGCGCTGACACGGTCATCGGACTCAACGCATTCGTGGGTGCCCATGCCGTCGTCGGGCACGGGTGCAGGATCGACTACAACACCGTCATCCATGCCGGCGCGCACCTCGGACCGGCATGCCGCGTCAAATCGTCATGCTGGATAGAGAACGGTGTGCACGTCGGCGCGGGCGTCGAGATCGGCGGCAACAGCATCCTGCGGACTGGCGCCATCGTGCGCGGTGGCGTCAAGGTGGGACGAAGCTGCGAACTTGGCTGGCCGCGCGTCTACTGCGAGGACGTACCTGCCAAGACCTATTTCGACGCCCGCTACGACGCCCCTATTCACACCTACGAGAGATGACGTTCATGAGCTCAAGAAATGAGCAGCTTCGCCAACAGATTCTCCGAATTGCGGAGCAGGAGCGCCCCGTACTCGAAGATGTCATCGCGCGCCTGCCCGCGATTGCCGGCCGCCCTGCATTCCTCGTCGCTCCCGAGTCTTATGCTGGCGTGGTGCATGGCCCCAGCGTCGTTGCCGACCTGCGCCATGTGGTTGCCGCGATTGATGACCAAAGCATCCACCTGGACCGCATTCACGGCGCACCGCGCTGGAGTAGTCAGGAGTTCCTTGCCAAGGCAGGGCAGTACGCCGATGCGATCGCTATCGATTTCTCTTGCAGCCCGCGCGGTCGGGCGTTTGCAAATGACCTCTGTACCAGCGCGGGCATCGAGCAACTGAGCATTGCGCCTTGCCTGGATCCGCTGATCCCACGCTTCGAGCAACGCCCCCTCTTTCTGCTCCATCCGCGCTCGGGCATTGGCGAGATTTATGGCCCAAAGATCGTCCAGCGCTCCAGCCATGTCATTGCCGCCGTCGATGACCAGCCAAGCGACAGCGACACCGTTCATGGCGTGCCGCGTTGGAGCTCGCGCCAGTTCATTGAACAAGCGGCTCAGCATCCCCAGGCATTGGCCATCGATTTTTCCTACAGCCCTGGAGAATCGGGTCTTGCCCGCAAGCTCTGCGAACAAGCAGGCATTGAAAGGGTGGATGCCTGCCTGGCCGTTGCGCACTGTGGGCTGCCCGCCGTATACGAGCCTGCCCGGGTATACCGTCAGCGGACGCTTGCGCGCCTGGACGAATTCCTGCGTCTTGCCGATCGACTGGACGACGATCTCAGCGTCTTTACGCTCTACAGCAACCTGTTGTTCCGCCTGACCTACAACTCCAGCCTCCTGTTGGATTGCTGGGCGACGCCGATCAACGAGTACTTTTCAACATACGCCGATAGCAGCACATTCCAGCTGGGTCGGCGTGAACATTTCTGCGATGGCGGTGCCTTCCAGGGCCCCATCGTGCACAAGTTTCTGGAAGCATCCCGCCATCATTATGAAAGCATCACCGCCTTTGAACCCGATAGCATCAACTTCCAGAAATTGGAGGGCATCGCCAGCACCCTCCCCCTTCCCCCGCATAACTTCAGGGCCATAAAGAAAGCCATCTCCAACGAACAGACGACGCTGCGCTTCGAGCAGACCGGCACCGTTTCCAGCCATGTATCGCCAAATGGCGGAATCTCCGTGGCTACGACACGCCTGGACGACGAGCTGGAAAAGCTCACCCTACTGAAGTTGGACATCGAAGGGTTCGAGGCCAGGGCACTGGAAGGCGCATCTCACCTCATCCGTACCCAGCGCCCCCGCATGGCCATCTGTGTATACCACTACGCCCAGGATCTGCTGGATATCGTGGAGCAACTGGACAAACTGGTCGATGGCTATCACTTCCGTCTACGCCAGCACTCTCCCGGCCACTACTACGACCTCGTTTTGTATGCATCGCCCGTGGCCGGTGCCGCACCGCCGCCCTGGGCGGAGTAAGCCCGGGGAAACTCACGACTTGAGAGATGGAGCGATGACTGACGCCCGCAACGCGGGGGGCTTAAAAAATCGTCGCGATGTGCGCGGCCCGCTTTGTCCGACGATGACCGCCTACGCCGCATCCGTCAGGCGCCCAGCGCCATGTCGCCGACTCGATCGTGACATGGCGCTGGATGATCGCAATCGCAATCGCAATCGGCGCGATGCTGCTCGACGAAGAACAACAGCATCTCCGAATTCAATGACACTGATAAGACCAGCAAAGTACATAAGGAAGCCCTGTCATGGCGTTAGCAGTCGGCTCGATCGAGCGAGCCACGATCAAATATCCAGGACTGAATCTGCGCAGCACCAAGTTGATCGGCTGGGGGGCAGGACAGTTTTTCCGTGATTTCTATCCAGCCATCGCCCAGCAGTTGAACTTGCAGTACACCATCTGCCCGCGGCCGGAGAATCAGGGCACAACTGTCCATGGCCTGCCGGTCAGACCACCTTCGGCACTGGAGGAGGAATCGGTCGATGATGTGCTGATCGTCATCTTCTCCAATCACGCCGCAGAGGTGATGAACCAGATTGCAAAGGCACATGGCCGTTTCCGCACGGTACGTGCCGTCGAATACGGCCAGGGCAGCGTTGCACTGTTGCAGGAATTGCAGGATTTCTCGCGCCTGTTGCCCGAGCTGCAACTGTCGCGACAACTGACCAAGCCGGATACCGGCATCTTCGTGCAGGGGCTAGCGTTCGACTTTACGCCCCTGGTGCTGGCCTGGAATCGTCTGCGTTTCCCTTGGGCGTACCAGTGCATGGTGACCTGGGACCACCAACCAAGTGCGCTACTGGACCGCTGCAGGCCCTGGCTGGACAAGCTGATTCTGGTGCCTCAGCCGGACAACCTGGGCCTGCACTACCGCAATGCGGTGCTGCGTTCCGCACGTCTGGGCGTGGAGCATCTGGTCGAGCAAGGCATCGCGTTTGCGGTGCGTTGCCGTAGCGACAACGTGCTGACCGGCTCAACGCACGACGCCATCAATGTCCATTTCAGAGGCAAACGCAATCAAGGAAAAATCGCAATTTCTTTGGGAGCGGGGTTTCGAAACATCCCGTTCCTTTTCACCGAAAAAGCCATGCTTGGCAGGACGCAGGACATGCTGGCTTTGTGGTCGATGCCAGAGGATCCGCGACCGGCGAATTATGCGGACGACGAGTTTTCTCCAATGAACGAACTTGCACCCGATCGGCATTTTCAACAGCTGAGCCAATACGCCTTCGAATCGTCGTTGTGGAAGAGCTACGCACGCCAGCTCGGATTTCAGGCCGAGACCCTGGTCGACAGCTACCGTTTTGCAAAGTCCCGTCTGCTGGCATTGGAGCCACAGATGAGCTGGACGTCATTGAAGCTCGTGTCGTTGTTCAATGTAGCGCGCGACAACAGCTACGGTTTCTCGACGGACTTGTGGAACCGGCTGTTCACTGACACCGATGCGGTACTTGAGGCTGCCGAGGCAGTCAGCCGGCTGGAGCTCAACTCCACCGATTTTTGGCAAGGCAGAGTTGGCTGAGCCGCCCTCGCCACTCAACGCCATCGGTTGCCAGGAGGCTTCTATGACTTACGCCATCATCATCCCCGCGCGACGCGACTCTTCGCGCCTGCCCGGAAAACCGTTGATCGAGCTGGGCGGTGTGCCCATGATCGTGCGCACCTATCAACAGTGCGCCAAGGCGGCGCCGGCCGAGCAGATTCTGGTCGCCACCGACTGCGATGTGATTCAACGTACCTGCGAGCAGGCCGGCATCCGCACCCTGCTGACCTCCAGTGCCTGCCTGACCGGCACCGATCGCGTTGCCGAAGTTGCACAACAGCTCGACGTGGACACCTACATCAATGTGCAGGGTGACGATCCGCTATTCAATCCACAAGACCTACGCCTGCTGATAGACGCTGCGGCAGCAGCGCCGGGTGATGTGATCAACGGTTACTGCCCGGTCGCCAACATCGACGAGTTCCGCAATCCGAGCGTGCCCAAAGTGGTCGTTCGCCCGGATGGGCGTTTGCTGTACATGTCGCGCGCGGCAATCCCGGTCACCAAGCAAGGCGAGTTCCGGCACGCCTGGCGGCAGGTCTGCGCCTATGCGTTTCCCAGGCAGGCATTGCAGGCGTTTGCATCGGTGCCTTGCAAGACGCCCCTGGAAGAAATCGAGGATATCGAGATCCTGCGCTTTCTCGAACTCGGCTTCGAAGTGCGCATGGTGCAGATGAGCAACCAGTCGATCGCGGTGGATACGCCGGCTGATGTAGTGCGGGTGGAAGCAGCACTGCGCATGATGCAGCTCGGCGAGCAGAACGCGCCATGAGCCAGGATGAGACGTCCGACACGCAGCCCGGCATGCATTCGCCCATCTGCGGCACATCCGATCTCAGAAACCAGGCGCATGCCCAGGCGTATTCCCCACGTCGCTTCTTCGACCAGTTACTGAAGACCGACGCGCCGGTGGTGCTGGACGTGGGTGCGCATCGCGGCGAGTCGATCCAGCACTTCAAGTCGATCTATCCGGATTGCCAGATGTATTCGTTCGAGCCAGATCCGCAGAATTTTGCCGAGCTGGAAAAAGTGGCTGCACAGTTCGGCACGACCACCAGGTGCGTTGCATTGGGCGAGAAGGAAGAAGTCGGTCATTACTACCGGCAGAGCATCTCGCACCTGGGCGGGTTGCTGCCGATCAACGCGGATTCCACCGACTCGCTCGGCTATGCGCGACAGGCGACGAATGAGGAAATTGTGGTCAGCAAGACCACCCTCGACAATGCCTGCGTCTTGCTGGGGATCGCCCAGGTACATATTCTCAAGATCGATGTGCAGGGGTTCGAGCGACAGGTGCTGGAGGGTGCAACTGCGATCCTGCAGCACACCGACTGCGCAGTGATCGAGATCGGCCTTTACGATTTCTACGGCAAGACCAACAGCTTCGTCGACGTGGTCAACCTGATGCAGGCGGCCGGCTTTTCGTTGTGGGACATCGCCAAACTGTCGAAGAACCCCAAGAGCTTGCGTACCGATTGGATCGAGGTGGTGTATCGCAAAGACTCAGCACAACCGCGAGATCGTCCTCAGCCCTAAGGGCGACTGCGTGCCGCTGCCGGTCAGGTTGCCACCGCACCACCGACGGCACGCTTATTGCATGATCGGCTAGGTTGAACCCCACCCAGGTGCGCTATCTACTGGCGCACGATGGGCGCCCCGCCCTCCCCGTTCCGCGCCTTGGATCCACCTGTGACTGTTCAAGCCAATCGATCGCCGATGACGCCCAACGCCCTGGTCAGCATCGTCATGCCCGCCTACAAGCCGCGCTATGTCGCGCAGGCGCTGGACAGCGTGCTGGCGCAGACCTACACGGCGTTGGAACTGGTGATCTGCGACGACAATGGCGATGGCGCGATTGAGGCTGTGCTGGCGCCGCGCCTGGCGAGCGCTCCCTTCCCGATCCGCTACCACCGCAATCCGGCGCGACTGGGCGAACTCGGCAGCACCATCAAGGGCATCGGCCTGGCGCAAGGCGAATACGTCAAGTTCCTGCATGACGACGATGTGCTGCAGCCGGACTGCATTGCGCAGTTGGTGTCGGCGATGGAACGCAACCCCGGCACCGCGCTGGCGTCCTCGCGCCGGCTGCGGATCGACGATGACGGCGCCCCGTTGCCCGACATCCTGGCCACCAACTTTTCGTTCGGCGAGGACGTGCTGATCGACGGGCCGGAGCTGGTGTCGTTCCTGGCCGACCATGCCATCAACTTCATCGGCGAGCCGAGTTGCGTGCTTGCACGGCGCGCCGACCTGGTGGCGCTGGGCAATGAGCTGATGATGTTGAACGGCAAGGCCATCCACTGGGTCGGCGACCTGGCGATCTACGTCAAGCTGCTGCGTCACGGCAACCTGGCCTTGCTGTCCAGCCCGCTCACGCATTTTCGCGTGTCCAGCGTGCAGTTCAGTCAGGCCGGCCGCGATCAGGTCGGGGTCGGCGACCAGGGCCACGAAGATCTGCGCCAGGGCATCCGCCAGTTGGGCTGGCGGCGCGAGAGCGGCGACAACCGCCAAGTGCGCGTCGCCCCACTCAGCCCGCACAAGGCACGCGTGTTCAAGTCGGTGGATCTGGTCAATGCGTTGATGCAGAGCGCGGGGTTGGCCGAGCGCGTGTCGCCGTCCACCTGGTTGGGTGTGCGGCATCCGAGCATGGTCCAGCGCGGCTTGATCGATGCGCGCTTGCAGGCGCATGCGGGCGGCCCGCGGATCGCAGTAATGCTGATCGACGACACTGGCGACGCGGCAGCGGTGGCCGCAACCCAGGCCAGCCTGGCAGCGGTGGCGTGTTATCCGAATCAGCAGACCTGGGTGCTCAGCAGCTCCCCGCAGCAGGCCGCCGAGCACGGCGAGCGCGGTGTGCTGGTCGGCCCGGACGGGCTGGTGTCCACGCTCAACCGGACCATCGCCGCACAACAGTCCATCGACTGGGTACTGCTGGTCGAGGCCGGCAGCCTGTTCACCGCCAGCGGTCTGCTGGTCGTGGCGCTGGAGATGCTTGCGCTGCCGGACACGTGTCAGGCCATCTACGCCGATGAAGTGGTCGCGCTGGACGGTGGCCAGCTGGGGCTGGCGATGCGGCCGGCGCTGTATCTGGACATGCTGTTGAGCGCGCCGTCGACGATGTCGCGGCATTGGCTGTTCCGGCACTCCGCGCTGGTTGCCGATGGTGGTTTTCCGGCTGGAACGGGCGACGCCTTCGAACTGGATTACCAGCTGGGGCTGGTCGAACGCTACGGCCTGGCCTGCATCCAGCACATCGCCGAACCCTTGCTGGTGGCATCGGCCAGCACGCGGCTTGGCGACGAAGACGAGCAGCGCGCCATCAGCCGCCATCTTGCCGCGCGCGGATACGTGGACGCGGTGGTGAGCAGCATCGGCCCCGGCCGGCACGCGGTGGATTACCGCCATGCACAGCAGCCGCTGGTCAGCATTCTGGTGCTGGTGGATGGACGCCTGGCGCAGCTGCAGCGCTGCCTGGAAAACATGCTCGCCAACACCGGCTACCCGCATTACGAGCTGCTGTTGCTGGATCGCGGCGACAGCGCCGAGCCGGCGCTGCGCGACTGGCTGGCGGGCATCGACAACCTTGGCCTGCAGCAGATCCGCGTGCTGCGCTTCGACGGTGCGCCCTCGCGCGAGGCGGCCTGCAATGCGGCGGCCGGGCAGGCGCGCGGGGAGCTGCTGTTGTGGCTGGCAGCGGGCGCCGCGGCGATCAAGTCCGATTGGCTGGCGCAGCTGCTCAACCACGCGCTGCGCCCGGAGGTCAGCGCGGTGGCCGGCAAGCTGCTGCGCGGTGACGGCACCGTGCATCACGCCGGCTTGCTGCTGGGCCTGGGGGCACCGGCAGCACGCGCGTTCGAAGGTGCCGCGTTCGACGACTCCGGCTATCTGCAACGCCTGCAGCTGGATCAGAACTACAGCGCGCTCAGTGGCGAATGCCTGATGCTGCCGCGCCAGCTGTTCCTGGACGCCGGCGGCTTTGCGCAGGAGCCGGCGCTGGCGCAATGGAGCGATGTCGATCTGTGCCTGCGCCTGCAGCAGGCCGGCTATCTCAATGTCTACGCCGCGCGCGCGCAGCTGCTGATCGATCCTCCCGACGCAACGCCCGCCACTGCACTCGACGAAGAAGCGATGTATGCGCGCTGGCTACCGGTGATGGCCAACGACCCGGCCTACAACCCGGGCTTCTCGCTGGATCCCGGCGCCGGCTTCCAGCTGGCCGACCCGCGCGCCAGTTGGCGGCCATTGCAGTCGTGGCGACCGCTGCCGACGATGATCGCGCTGCCCGCCGATGTCGAAGGCTGCGGCCACTATCGGGTGATCCAGCCGCTGCGCGCCCTGCGCGAGGCCGGCATGGTCGAAGGCGTGCTGTTCAACGGCTATCTGGAGATCAGCGAGCTGGCGCGTCAGGATCCCGACGTGGTGATCCTGCAACGCCAGGTCGGCGAGCCGCGACTGGAAGCGATGCGGCGGATGCAGGCGCTGTCGCGCGCGTTCAAGGTCTATGAGCTGGACGACTATCTGCCCAACCTGCCGCTGAAGAACGCGCATCGCGAGCACATGCCCAAGGACATCCTCAAGACAGTGCGGCGTGGGCTGGGCATGGTGGACCGCTTCGTGGTGTCCACCCAGGCGCTGGCCGAGGCATTCGCCGGGTTGCACAGCGACATCCGCGTGGCCGAGAACCGCCTGCCGCCGCATTGGTGGGAACACCTGCCCGCGCGGTCCGACCGTAAGGAACGCCAGGGCGGCAAGCCGCGTATCGGCTGGGCCGGCGGCGCCAGCCACACCGGCGACCTGGAACTGATCGCCGATGTGGTGCGCGAGCTGGCCGACGAGGTCGATTGGGTGTTCATGGGGATGTATCCGTTCGCACTGCGCCAGCACATCCATCAGTTCCAGCCCGGCGTGCCGATCGACCACTACCCGGCCGCACTGGCGGCGCTGGATCTGGACCTGGCGCTGGCGCCGGTGGAACAAAACCTGTTCAACGAGTGCAAGAGCAATCTGCGCCTGCTGGAGTACGGCGCCTGCGGCTACCCGGTGATCGCCAGCGACGTGCGCTGCTACCAGGGCAGCCTGCCGGTGACCCTTGTGAAGAACCGCTACCGCGACTGGATCGGCGCGATCCGTGACCATCTTGCCGACCCGGCCGCTTCGGCAGCAAAAGGCGCGGCATTGCGTGACGTGGTGCGCCGCGACTGGATGTTGCGTGGCAGCAATCTGGACACCTGGCGGGCGGCCTGGTTGCCCGACTAGCGCGGGCACGCCGCTTCAGCGTTCTCCCGCTTGCGGTAGAACGGATGCCTGGCTGCATGTGACCTCTCGGTTGCACTGCCACTGGTCGCCTGCCGGCTCCCTTCCCCCGCGTGCGGGGGAAGGTGCCCGAAGGGCGGATGGGGGCGTGCGACCACACGCCAGCGCCGCGCGCTGCCGTACCTGCAGCCGGGTGGCAATTGGCGGTGTTGCCCTCATCCGGCGCTGCGCGCCACCTTCTCCCGCCCGCGGGAGAAGGGAAAGCATTGGCTGCGCGTGAGGGAAAACCTTGGCTGCGCGTGATCTGTCGGCGCACTGCAGCTGACCACCATCGGCTCCCTTCTCCCCGCTTGCGGGGGAAGGTGCCCGAAGGGCGGATGGGGGGCGGTATCGCTGCGACGTGCTTGTGACAGGCGCCCCAGGAACGCACCGCGCCGGAATCCCGGCGCAGTTTCGGCACGCCGCTTGCATTGGTGTGGATGCCTCCCTGGCTGACCGCACCCATGAGCGACTCCGTTACCTCCATCCTCTCGCAGATCCGCAGCTACCAGACGCAGATGGGCCAAGGCCCGATGGGTGCGGTGGGCGATGCGGCGCGCGGCAACCAGATCCAGGGGCTGGCCGGCACGCAGGGAACACCGGCCACCCAGGCCCCGAGCTTCAGCGAGACCTTGCGCGGCGCCATTGGCGGCGTGAACGAGGCCCAGCAGAAGTCCGGCGCCTTGGCCAAGGCCTTCGAAATGGGCGACCCCAGTGCCGATCTGGCACGGGTCATGGTCGCCTCCCAGCAGTCCCAGGTGGCCTTCCGCGCCACCGTGGAAGTCCGCAACCGTCTCGTCCAGGCTTATCAGGACGTCATGAACATGCCGCTGTAAGGGTTGACGACACATGGCACTCGCGATCACCAAAGAAAACATGAACCAGAACGCCGAAAAGGCGGGGCAATGGTTCGACCGTGTCCGCAGCCTGCAGATCACCCGCAAGCTGACCATGATGGCGATGATCGCCGTGGCGGTGGCGGCCGGTCTGGCGGTGTTCTTCTGGTCGCAGAAACCCGGTTACCAGTCGCTGTACACCGGCCTGGACGACAAGGGAAATGCCGAGGCGGCCGACCTGCTGCGCACCGCGCAGATCCCGTTCAAGATCGACCAGGACACCGGCGCCATCTCGGTGCCGCAGGACCGTCTGTACGACGCCCGCCTGAAGCTGGCCGGCTCCGGCCTGACCGGCAAGGAAACCGGCGGCGGCTTCGAGCTGATGGAAAAGGATCCGGGCTTCGGCGTCAGCCAGTTCGTCGAAAACGCCCGCTACCAGCACGCCCTGGAAACCGAATTGTCGCGCACCATCGGCACCCTGCGCCCGGTGCGCGAAGCCCGCGTGCACCTGGCCATTCCCAAGCCCAGCGCCTTCACCCGCCAGCGTGATGTGGCCAGCGCCTCGGTGGTGCTGGAGCTGCGCGGCGGCCAGGGCCTGGAACGCAACCAGGTCGACGCCATCGTCAACCTGGTCGCCTCCAGCATCCCGGACATGACCCCCGAGCGCGTCACCGTGGTCGACCAGAGCGGCCGCATGCTCTCCATCGCCGATCCCAACAGCGACGCCGCCCAGCACGCCGCCCAGTTCGAACAGGTGCGTCGCCAGGAAAGCTCCTACAACCAGCGTATCCGCGAGCTGCTCGAGCCGATGACCGGCCCGGGCCGGGTCAACCCGGAAGTCAGCGTGGACATGGACTTCTCGGTGGTTGAGGAAGCCCGCGAACTCTACAACGGCGAGCCGGCCAAGCTGCGCAGCGAGCAGGTCAGCGACACCAGCACCAGCGCCACCGGCCCGCAGGGCCCGCCGGGCGCCACCAGCAACAGCCCCGGCCAGCCGCCGGCGCCAGCCGCAAACGCCACTGCCGGCGCACCGGGCACCCCGGCCGCTGCCAATGGCCAGGCCGCCGCAGCGGCCGCGCCGACCGAAAGTTCCAAGAGCGCCACCCGCAATTACGAATTGGACCGGACCTTGCAACACACCCGCCAGCCGGCCGGCCGCATCAAGCGGGTGTCGGTGGCGGTGCTGCTGGACAACGTCCCGCGCCCCGGTGCCAAGGGCAAGATGGTCGAGCAGCCGCTGACGGCCGCCGAGCTGACCCGCATCGAGGGCCTGGTCAAGCAGGCGGTGGGCTTCGACGCGGCCCGTGGCGACACGGTGTCGGTGATGAACGCCCCGTTCGTGCGCGAAGCGGTGGCCGGCGAGGAAGGTCCGAAGTGGTGGGAAGACCCGCGCGTGCAGAACGGTCTGCGCCTGCTGGTCGGTGCGGTGGTGGTGCTGGCGCTGCTGTTCGGCGTGGTGCGCCCCACCCTGCGCCAGCTCACCGGCGTGACCGCGATCAAGGAAAAGCAGGCCAAGGGCGGCAACGATGGCACTCCGCAGAGCGCCGACGTGCGGATGGTCGACGATGACGACCTGATGCCGCGCCTGGAAGAGGACACCGCCCAGCTCGGTCAGGACCGCAAGACCCCGATCGCGCTGCCGGACGCCTACGAAGAACGCATGCGCCTCGCACGCGAAGCAGTCAAAGCCGATTCAAAACGTGTCGCACAAGTCGTGAAGGGATGGGTCGCCAGTGAAGCCTGATACACCACCGATGACCGGCGTACAACGCGCCGCCGTGCTGCTGCTGTCGCTCGGGGAAAGCGACGCCGCCGAAGTGCTCAAGCACATGGACCCCAAGGAGGTGCAGAAGATCGGCATCGCCATGGCCACCATGACCGGCATCTCGCGCGACCAGGTCGAGAAGGTCATGGACGAGTTCAACGGCGAACTGGCCGGTAAGACCTCGCTGGGCGTGGGCGCCGACGACTACATCCGCAACGTGCTGATCCAGGCGCTGGGCGCCGACAAGGCCGGTGGCCTGATCGACCGCATCCTGCTCGGCCGCAACACCACCGGCCTGGACACCCTGAAGTGGATGGACCCGCGCGCGGTGGCCGACCTGGTGCGCAACGAGCACCCGCAGATCATCGCCATCGTCATGGCGCATCTGGACAGCGACCAGGCCGCCGAGGCCCTGAAGCTGCTGCCCGAGCGCACCCGCGCCGACGTGCTGCTGCGCATCGCCACCCTGGACGGCATCCCGCCCAATGCGCTGAGCGAGCTCAACGACATCATGGAGCGCCAGTTTTCCGGCAACCAGAACCTCAAGTCGTCCAACGTGGGCGGCATCAAGGTGGCCGCCAACATCCTCAACTTCCTGGACACCGGCGCCGACCAGGGCGTGCTGGGCGAGATCGGCAAGATCGACGCCGACCTGGCCGGCAAGATCCAGGACCTGATGTTCGTGTTCGACAACCTGGTGGACCTGGACGACCGCGGCCTGCAGACGCTGCTGCGCGAAGTCTCCGGCGAGCGCCTGGGGCTGGCCCTGCGCGGCGCCGACGTCAAGGTGCGCGAGAAGATCACCCGCAACATGTCCCAGCGTGCGGCCGAGATCCTGCTCGAGGACATGGAAGCGCGCGGCCCGGTACGCCTGGCCGACGTGGAAGCGGCGCAGAAGGAAATTCTCACCATCGTCCGCCGCCTGGCTGACGAAGGCGCCATCAGCCTGGGCGGTGCCGGTGCGGAGGCGATGGTATGACCGACATCGTCACCCGCTGGCTGGCCCCCGACCTGCACCTGGAGCCGGCCCCGCCGGAGCCGGAATTCGACGAACCGGCGGTGTACGAGCCGGTGCTGCGTCCGCCGACCCTGGAAGAGATCCAGGCCATCGAAGACGCCGCCCAGCAGGAAGGCTTTGCGCGCGGGCATGCCGACGGCTTTGCCCAGGGCCAGTCGGAGGTGCGCCGCCTGACCGCGCAGATCGACGGCATTCTGGACAACTTCACCCGCCCGCTGGCGCGGCTGGAAAACGAAGTGGTCGGCGCGCTCGGCGAGCTGGCCGTGCGCATCGCCGGTTCGCTGGTCGGGCGAGCCTATCAGGCCGACCCGCAGCTGCTGGCCGAGCTGGTGCACGAGGCCATCGACGCAGTCGGCGGGGCCGGCCGCGAAGTGGAAGTGCGCCTGCACCCGGACGACATCACCGCGCTGCTGCCGCATCTGGCGCCCAGCAGCACCACCCGCGTGGCCCCGGACCTGAGCCTGAGCCGCGGCGACCTGCGCGTGCACGCCGAAAGCGTGCGCGTGGACGGAACACTGGATGCGCGCCTGCGGGCCGCGCTGGAGACGGTCATGCGTAAATCCGGAGCGGGCCTGTGAGCGACCTGTTGGGCACCACCCCGGCCCCGGCCGACTGGCTGGACGCGCGCAACCTGCGCCTGGCCACCCGCCTGGGCGGCCTCGGGCTGGAACCCACGGCCGGGCGCACCCTGATCCGCGAAGGCATCCTGCGTCGCGCGGTCGGCCTGACCCTGGAAGCCACCGGCTGCGAGGCGCCGATGGGCGCCACCTGCAAGGTCGAGGTCGACGGCGGCTGGGTCGATGCCGAAGTGGTCGGCTTCGCCGGCGAACGCACCTACCTGATGCCCAGCGCCGAACTGCATGGCCTGCTGCCGAACGCCCGCGTGGTGCCCTCGCGGCGCCGCGGCGGCGTGGAAGTGGGCGAAGGCCTGCTCGGCCGCGTCATCGACAGCGACGGCACCCCGCTGGACGGCAAGGGCCCGATCCGCGGCGAAGGCAGCGTCAGCATGGCCGGCGTGTCGATCAACCCGCTGGCGCGCGAGCCGATCACCACCTCATTGGATGTCGGCGTGCGCGCGATCAACGCGCTGCTGCCGATCGGCCGTGGCCAGCGTGTCGGCCTGTTCGCCGGCTCCGGTGTCGGTAAATCGACACTGCTGGGCATGATGACCCGCTTCACCTCGGCCGACGTGATCGTGGTCGGGCTGATCGGCGAACGTGGCCGCGAAGTGCGCGACTTCGTCGAAACCACCCTGGGCGAAGAAGGCCTGCGCCGCGCCGTGGTCGTGGCCGCCCCGGCCGACCGCCCGCCGTTGGCGCGCCTGCATGGCGCCTACCGCGCCACCGCCATTGCCGAATGGTTCCGCGACCAGGGCCTGAACGTGCTGCTGCTGATGGACTCGCTGACCCGTTTCGCCCAGGCGCAGCGCGAGATCGGCCTGTCGGTCGGCGAGCCGCCGACCACCCGCGGCTACCCGCCGTCGGTGTTCGCCAAATTGCCGGCGCTGGTCGAACGGGCCGGCAACGGCGCCAAGGGGCGCGGCTCGATCACCGCCTTCTACACCGTGCTGACCGAAGGCGACGACCCGCAGGACCCGATCGCCGACGCCGCGCGCGCCATTCTCGACGGCCACATCCTGCTCTCGCGCCGGGTTGCCGACAGCGGCCTGTACCCGGCCATCGACGTCGAATCATCGGTCAGCCGTGTGGTGCAGGACATCGCCGACGACACCTGGCGCCTGCGCATCCGCAAGCTCAAGCGGCTGCTGTCGGCCTACACCGCCAACCGCGACCTGATCGCCATTGGTGCCTACCAGCGCGGCAGCGATCCGGCCACCGACGAAGCATTGGCGCGCTGGCCGGAGATCGTCGAATTCCTCGGCCAGGACGTCCACCGGGCCGCCGACCTGCCCGACAGCCTATCCGCGTTGCAGCGGCTGGTCGAACCCGAGAACTAATCCATGATGCAATCCAAACGGATCGACCCGCTGCTGCGCCGCGCCCAGGAACAGGAAGACAAGGTGGCGCGCGACCTGGCCGAGCGTCAGCGCGCCCTGGACACCCACCAGTCGCGCCTGGAAGAGCTGCGCCGCTACGCCGAGGAATACGCCAACAGCCACATGGCCGGTACCAGTGCCGCTGCGCTGAGCAACCGCCGCGCCTTCCTGGACCGGCTCGACAGCGCGGTGCTGCAGCAGGCGCAGACGGTGGAAAACAACCGCAACAAGGTGGAAGCCGAGCGCACCCGGCTGCTGCTGGCCAGCCGCGAGAAGCAGGTGCTGGAACAGCTGGCCGCCAGCTACCGCGCACAGGAGAACAAGGTGATCGAACGCCGCGACCAGCGTGAGATGGACGACCTCGGCGCGCGTCGTTCGCGCCTGGCCCGCAGCGAAGATACCCACGGAGAATCCGCATGAATCCCTTGTCCGCCTTTGCAGCCGGCCTCGGCGCCCTCGCTAGCACCGGTAAGAAATCCAGCTACAGCGATCCCTCGTCCGAGCCAGACGCCGGCCAGGACCAGTTCGCGCGCATGCTCAACCCGGCCAACACGCCGAACCAGGCCCCGCCGCAGGCGCCCGAGCGCGTGCCGGCCAAGCAGGCCGCGCCCAAGCCCAGCCAGCCCGACAGGCAGCGCAGCGACGACGACCACGGCGACGATGCGCCCGGCGATGCCACCGCACGCCCGCGCGCGCAGGATGGCGATGCCAAGGCCGCCAAGGCCGGCGCCAAGGAACCGGCTGCCGCCGACGGCAGCAGCGCCGCCGGCTCCGCCAAGACCGGCAAGACCACAACCAACGACGAAGACGCGCCGGCCGACGCAGCCACCGCCACCGACACCGGCTGGCCACCGCCGGGCCTGGGCGGCTTCGGTATGGGCCTGCTGACGCAGGCACTGCCCGGTGGCGATGTACTCGCCGCCGCGGCCGCGGCACTGGCGGCCGGCGTGACCGCTGCCGCCGGCACCACGCCGACCGCAACCGCGCTGCCGACCGATGCAGCCGCATCCGCTGCACCCACGACCGCCGGCACCGCCCTGCCCGCGTTGGGCGCGCTGGCACCGGCTGCCGCCGCGGGCGCCAAGCCCACGTCCGTCACCGCCTTGAGCGGCGACGCCCAGACGGCCGCGCTGATGGGGATGGCGTCCAAGGCCCTGGAGCCGGGCGCCGACGACAGCGCCGGCCCGGCCGCGCCGGACGCCCCGGCGTTCGTGCTGCCGACCACCACCGCGACCGCGCTCGGCCGCCTGCAGGACCCGGCGCCGGTGTTCAGCGCCTCGCCAACCCCGACCCCGGACATGGGCAGCGACACCTTCGACGACGCCATCGGCGCGCGCATGAGCTGGCTCGCCGACCAGAAGATCGGCCATGCCCATATCAAGGTGACCCCGAACGAGATGGGCCCGGTCGAGGTGCGGCTGCATCTGGACGGCGACAAGGTCAACGCCAGCTTCAGCTCCGCCAATGCCGACGTGCGCCAGGCGCTGGAGCAGAGCCTGCCGCGCCTGCGCGAAATGCTCGGCCAGAACGGTTTCCAGCTCGGCCAGGCCGATGTCGGCCAGCAACAGCAGAGCCAGTCCGGCAACCGCAACGGTGGCGGCAGCGACGCCAACGGCCTCAGCCTGGACGACAGCCCACCCGTCGGAATTCCGTCGGTGGTGCTACGCCAGCGTGGATTGCTGGACGCCTACGCCTGAGCCCGCGCGCCGGGAACGTCCCGGCGCGGCCGAAAACCGCGTGTCGCCACGTGCCGGCACCGCCCACCCACCTTCGCAGCGCAAGGCTTGCGGGGGTTTTGTCGTTGAACCTGCACCTGCGCCAGGAAACCGTCGCATCATTGGCATGCCAATTGCATCCATTGGGTGAGCATTCCCCTGGAGCAGACTGTGGCAGCCGCTGAAAAACCCAAGAAGACCGAAGACAAAGACGACAAGGGCGACAAGAAGAAGGGTGGCAAGAAACTTCTGCTGATCGCCGTCGGGGTCGTGGTGCTGGCCGCGGCCGGCGGCGGCGCCTGGTTCTTCTTCGGCCACAAGGGCGAGGAGAAGGGCGGCAAGCACGACGCGCCCAAGGTGGCCGAGGTGCCCAAGCCGGCGCAGTACTTCCCGATGGACCCGGCGATCGTGGTCAACCTGGCCGACCCCGGCGACGGCCCGCAGTACCTGCAGGTCGAAGTGCAGCTGGTCACCCGCGACCCGGAAGACCTCAAGCTGATCACCGAAAACGCCCCGGCCATCCGCGCGCATCTGCTGATGCTGCTGTCGCAGGTCAAGGCCGCCGATGTGGCCGACCTAGTCGGCAAGCAGAAGCTGCAGAAGGCGGCCCTGGCCGAAGCGCAGAAGGTCATGACCGGCGAGACCGGCAAGAAGTGCGTCGAAGAACTGCTGTTCACCAGTTTCGTCACCCAGTAAGGCCTGCCCCATGAGCGTCAGCGATCTGCTTTCCCAGGACGAAATCGATGCCCTGCTGCATGGCGTGGATTCGGGTGCGGTCAACACCGAGCCGGAGCCGCTGCCCGGCGAGGCGCGCCAGTACGACCTGTCCAGCCAGGACCGCATCATCCGTGGCCGCATGCCGACCCTGGAGATGGTCAACGAGCGCTTCGCGCGGCTGTGGCGCATCGGCCTGTTCAACCTGATCCGGCGCTCTGCCGACCTGTCGGTGCGCGGCATCGACCTGGTCAAGTTCAACGAGTACATGCACTCGCTGTATGTGCCCACCAACCTCAACCTGATCCGCTTCAAGCCGCTGCGCGGCACCGGCCTGATCGTGTTCGAACCCACGCTGGTGTTCACCGTGGTGGACAACTTCTTCGGCGGCGACGGCCGTTACCACACCCGTATCGAAGGCCGTGAATTCACCGCCACCGAGATGCGCGTGGTGCAGCTGATGCTCAAGCAGACCTTCGCCGACCTTAAGGAAGCCTGGGCGCCGGTGATGGAAGTGGACTTCGAGTACATCAACTCGGAGATCAACCCGCATTTCGCCAACATCGTCACCCCGCGCGAGTACGTGGTGGTGTGCCGCTTCCATGTCGAACTGGAAGGCGGCGGCGGCGAGATCCACATCACCCTGCCGTATTCGATGCTGGAGCCGATCCGCGAACTGCTCGATGCCGGCATCCAGAGCGACCGCAACGACCGCGACGACTCCTGGAACGTGATGCTGCGCGAGCAGCTGGACACCGCCGAGGTGACCCTGTCCAGCGTGCTGGCCAGCAAGCGCATGAGCCTGCGCCAGCTCACCGGCCTGAAGGTCGGCGACATCCTGCCGATCGACCTGCCCGCACAGGTGCCGCTGTGCGTGGAAGACATCCCGTTGTTCACCGGCGAATTCGGCGTTTCCAATGGCAACAACGCCGTCAAGATCACCGCCGTACGCCCGCCCGGCGTGCAAGCCCCACGCGCCGTTCCCTCCCAGGACTCCAGCAAATGATCAACTCCGACACCCTCGACGCCGCGCCCGCCACCTTCGACAGCCTGCAGGCCGAGCACGACAACAATGCCACCGACCTCAACCTGGACGTCATCCTGGACGTGCCGGTGACGCTGTCGCTGGAAGTGGGCCGCGCGCGCATCCCGATCCGCAACCTGCTGCAGCTCAACCAGGGTTCGGTGGTGGAGCTGGAGCGCGGCGCCGGCGAACCGCTGGACGTGTACGTCAACGGCACCCTGATCGCGCATGGCGAAGTGGTGGTCATCAACGACCGCTTCGGCATCCGCCTGACCGACGTGGTCAGCCCCAGCGAACGGATCCGGAGGCTGCGGTGATCGGCCTGCTGGCCGCTGCCGCGCCGGTCGCGGCCAAGGCCACCCAGGTCGGCGCGCAGGCGCCGTCCTCGCCCAGCCTGTTTGGCGCGGTCTTTGCATTGCTGCTGGTGCTCGCGCTGATCGTCGGCCTGGGCTGGTTGCTCAAGCGCATGCCCGGCAGCGGTTTCCGCAATACCGAGGGCCTGCGCGTGGTGACCAGCCTGGCGGTGGGTGCCAAGGAACGCGTGGTGGTGGTGGAGGTCAACGGCCAGCAATTGCTGCTGGGCGTCACCGCCGGCGGCATCAACACCTTGCACACCCTGTCCGAACCGCTGCCGCCCGCGCCCGCCCCCACCCTGCCCAACTTCAAGCAACTTCCCAATTTCGCCCAGCTGCTGGCACAGAAGCTGCGCAAGGACCCGTGACATGTTGAGTCGTTGGAATCGCTGGGGGCGTAGCCTCCGCCTGGTGCTGATCCTGCTGGTGATGAGCTGCCCGCTGCTGGCCGCGGCCACGCCTGCCGCATTGCCGGCCATGGCCCAGGCCGCCGCTCCCGCCGCAGCGCCGGCGGCCGCTCCGGCCGGCGCCAATCAGCTGCCGTCGTTGCCCAATGTCAGCGTCGGCCGCATCGGCGACCAGCCGGTGAGCCTGCCGCTGCAGACCCTGCTGCTGATGACGGCAATCACCCTGCTGCCGTCGATGCTGCTGGTGCTGACCGCCTTCACCCGCATCACCATCGTGCTGGGCCTGCTGCGCCAGGCACTGGGCACCGGCCAGACCCCGTCCAATCAGGTGCTGCTGGGGCTGTCGATGTTCCTGACCGCGCTGGTGATGATGCCGGTGTGGCAGAAGATGTGGGGCGCCGGGCTGTCGCCGTACCTCAACAACCAGATCGATTTCCAGACTGCCTGGACGCTGACCACCCAGCCGCTGCGCGCCTTCATGCTGGCGCAGATCCGCGAGACCGACCTGATGACCTTCGCCGGCATGGCCGGCGACGGCAAGTACGCCGGCCCGGACGCGGTGCCGTTCCCGGTGCTGGTGGCCTCGTTCGTGACCAGCGAGCTGAAGACCGCGTTCGAGATCGGCTTTCTGATCTTCATTCCGTTCGTGATCATCGATCTGGTGGTCGCCAGCGTGCTGATGTCGATGGGCATGATGATGCTGTCGCCGATGCTGATCTCGGCACCGTTCAAGATCCTGCTGTTCATCCTGGTGGACGGTTGGGTGCTGGTGGTCGGCACGTTGGCGGCGAGCTTCAACGCGTCGTAGCCGCGCGGTTGCACACGCGCCGCCTGCCGGCGTGTCCACCCGGTTTGCCAGCGTCGGTGTGCAGTCCCAAGGCCGAGCCGCAAACGCCGACGCAACCGCAGAGCAAACAACGACCGCGATAGCCAGTGCAGCCAATAGCGGCCGAAGCGCACAGCTGCGCAATGCCCCAGCCGAACCACCCAACACGCGTGGCTTCGCCTCGCACCCTCACTCCAACCCCTCTCCCGCTGGAGAGGGGCGAGCTTCTGCAGACCGCACCTTCGTCAGCCCATACCCGTCGCACAGCTCAAATCTCCTCCCGATTCCCGATTCCCGACTCCCCAATCCCCAATCCCCAATCCCATCCTTTGGCACCCCACTTGCATCACCACACCCATGAGCCCTGAAATCGCCCTGACCGAATTGCGTGGTGGCCTGGTCACCGTCCTGTGGATTGCCGGACCGATGTTGCTGGCGGTGCTGGTCGTTGGTGTCGTGATCGGTGTGGTGCAGGCCGCCACCCAGTTGAACGAGCCGACCATCGCCTTCGTGGCCAAGGCGGTCGCGCTGACGGCCACCTTGTTCGCCACCGGCAGCATGCTGCTGGGGCATCTGGTGGAGTTCACCATTGCGCTGTTCCAGCGCATTCCGCATCTGATCGGTTAGCGGACCAGCGCGGATGGATGCTGCCACCCAGATGGTGATCGACGGCCAGCGCGCGTTCGCGATGGTCGGGGCGATCATGTGGACGATGCTGCGCACCGGTGCGTTGCTGACCGCGATGCCGTTGATCGGCACGCGCGCGGTACCGGGACGGGTGCGGGTGATGCTGGCCGGCACCTTGTCGATGGTGCTGGCGCCGCTGCTGCCGCCGGTGCCGGACTGGGACGGATTCACCGCGCAGGCGGTGCTCAGCGTCGCCCGTGAGCTGGCGGTGGGCGCCAGCATGGGCTTCATGCTCAAGCTGATCTTCGAGGCCGGCGCGATGGCCGGCGAGCTGGTGTCGCAGTCCACCGGCCTGTCGTTCGCGCAGATGTCCGACCCGCTGCGCGGGGTGACCTCCGGGGTGATCGCGCAGTGGTTCTACCTGGGATTCGGCTTGCTGTTCTTCGCGGCCAACGGCCATCTTGCGGTGATCGCGCTGCTGGTGGACAGCTACAAGGCCCTGCCGATCGGCACCGCCATCCCCGACGCCGCCGCATTCGCGGAGGTGGCGCCCACCCTGTTCCTGCAGATCCTGCGCGGCGGGCTCACCCTGGCATTGCCGATGATGGTGGCGATGCTGGCGGTCAACCTGGCCTTCGGTGCGCTGGCCAAGGCCGCGCCGGCGTTGAACCCGATGCAGCTGGGCCTGCCGTTGACGGTGTTGCTGGGGCTGTTCCTGCTGTCCAGCTTCGCCAGCGAATTCGCCCCGCCCGTGCAGCGCATGTTCGATACCGCCTTCGACGCCGCCAGGGAATTGACCGCCTAGCGGGCACATCCGTAACTGTGAACTGCCTCAAGTTTCGCCCTGGCCAGCCGTCAACGCCACAGGACGATTGACACCGCCAGTCGCCATCACTCACCCCACGCCAACGCCCGCGGGAACCGATGCCCAACGTGTCTGCGCTGTTCGCTCCGATTGCGTCACGAGGCGGCCACTGGTGGGCCCGGGCCTGCGTCTGGATGCTGGGGCTGGTGGTGTGCGGGCACGCCCAGGCACAGACCTACAGCTTCCGCGACTACGCCCAGGCCGACGGCCTGCAGGGCATGACCGTCAACAGCCTGCTCGAAGACCGCCAGGGCGTGGTCTGGGTGGGCACCGAGCTGGCCCTGCACCGCTTCGAGCGCGAGAGCTTCATACCGGTCGGCCAGGAAAGCGGCCTGGATGCGCGCTACATCCGTGCACTGGCGCTGGATGCGGCAGGACGGCTCTGGGTGGCCAGTGCCAACGGCGTGTTCGTCCGCGACGGCGGTGCATTCGTGCAACTCCTGCATGACGGCAAACCGATCCGCGCCGACAGCGGCAACGTGCTGGCCGCCTACGCCGACGGCATGGTGGTGGTCAGCGAGAACGCCTTGCTGCGCCTGTCGCCGGAGCGCGCGGGCGGCTGGTCGGTGCGCCCGCTGCCGTTGCAGCTGGCCGATGGCACCTCCCTGCCCGCCGGCAAGGCACTGCTGGCCGATGGCACGGCGCTATGGACCAGCTGCGGACAGCACGTCTGCCGGATCGACGCGAACGGGCGCAGCGAGCTGCTCGGGCAAGCCGACGGTGTGCCGGAGCGGCAGTGGCGGGCGATCTTCCGCGACCACCAGGGCACCGTGTGGCTGCGTGGCGGTGGCCTGGTGCTGGCGCGTGCGCCGGGCGAGCGCGTATTCCGCAGTCATGCGGCACCGGCAGGCACCAGCTTCGACACGCTCTCGGCGGCCACCACCCTGTCCGAAGACGCACAGGGCCGCCTGCTGACGCGTTCCGATCGCGGCCTGGTGCGCTGGGAAGGCGATCACTGGCGTTATTTCGGCCATGACCAGGGGCTGCCGATCAGCCCGATGGTCGGCCCGCTGATGATGCAAAGCACCGGCCAGCTGTGGATCGGCACCCGCGGCCTGGGCGTACAGCGCTGGCTGGGCTACGGCAACATCGAGCACTGGGACGAGCAGCAGGGGCTGGCGGAAGCGCCGACCTGGATGATCCAGCGCCTGCCCAGCGGGGAACTGCTGGTCGGCGGCGACGCCGGCTCCAACGTGCTGGATCCGCGCAGCGGGCGCATGCAACCCTGGACGCTGGACGACGGGCAGCCGCTGCTGCAGTCGATCTCCATGGCGCTCTCGCCGGCAGACGGCGCGGCCTGGGTGGCGCGCTCATCCGGCGCACTGGCGCGGCGCGATCCGCACAGCGGCAGGACCGTCGACGTGCTGCAACTGGGCCTGCCGATCAACAAGCTGCTGTTCGACGCCACCGGCACCTTGTGGATCACCACGCCGCGCGGCCTGTATCACATGCCGCCGGGCGCGCCGTATCAGGCCACCCGCGATGCGGGCGTGCCGGCTGCGTTCATAGGCGATGTCGATCTCGATCCCCGGGGCCGGCTCTGGGCCAGTACCCGCGAGGGGCTGTACAACCGGCGGGCGGACGGCACCTGGCAACGCGTGCAGGTGCGTGGCGCGCTGCCCAGCCAGGATTTCTTCCTGATCGATTTTGCCCCCGATGGCGAGCTGTGGATCTCGCTGCGCGATACCGGGCTGTGGCATGGCCGCCTGCAGGCCGATGGCGTGCTGGCGCTGCGCGCGGTCGACGACCCGCTGGTGGCGCGGGTGATGCCGTTCATCCTGCGCCACGACCGCAAGGGCCGGCTGTGGCTGGGCAGCAGCCAGGGCCTGGACATGCTGGAAAACGGCCACTGGTCGCGGGCCACGCGCACCGAGGGCCTGCTGTGGGACGACATGTCGGCCAATGCATTCTTCGAGGACGTGGATGGCAGCATCTGGCTCGGCAGCAGTCGCGGCGCCACCCATCTGATCGATCCGTTGCGCGTGTTCGCCGCACCGCCATTGCGCGCGGACATCCTGCGCGTGCGGCGTGGCAACCAGGCGATCACCGCAGGGACACAGGTCGATTGGTCGCAGGTGCCGCTGGATGTGGACATCAGCGCACCCGGCGCCGAAGGCGGCCCGGACCGCATCGGCTTCCGCTACCGGGTGGAGGGCCACCAGGCGCGCTGGACCACGACCTCGCTGAGCCACCTCACCTATCCCCTGCTGCCACCCGGGGCCTACACGCTGGAAGTACAGGCGCTGGATGCCTACCAGCGCAGCGCCAGCCCGGTGGCGCGGCTGCCTTTCGTGCTGCGCCCACCGTGGTGGCGCGGCGCACCGGCAATGGCCGGCTACGTGCTGCTGGGCATTGCGGCGGTGATCGCGTTGCTGCGCTGGCGCACGCGCAAGCTGCTGCGACGCAAGCGCGAGCTGGAGCAGCTGGTGGCCGAGCGCACCGCCGAGCTGGAGCAGGACAAGCGCGAGCTGGAAGCGGCGCGCGCCGAACTCGCGCTCAAGGCCACCCACGACGAATTGACCGGGTTGCTCAACCGCGCCGGCATCCTGCACGCGCTGCGCGGCATGCTGGCCCATGCCGATACCAGCGCGCAGCCGCTGGCGGTGGCACTGATCGACCTGGACCACTTCAAGCTGGTCAACGACCTGCATGGCCACCTGGCCGGGGATGCGGTGCTGGCCGAGGTCGGCCGGCGCCTGGATACGCTGGTGCGCGGCGACGACCGCATCGGCCGCTACGGCGGCGAGGAATTGCTGGCGCTGCTGCCGGGGCTCGGTGCCGAGGCCAGCCATCGCCTGCAGGCGCTGCATCGCGGCATCTGCGGCGACTACCCCATCGATGGCGGCGTCTTGCCGGTGACCTGTTTGGTGGGCGTGGCCTGGTTCCGGCCGGGCGAAACCCTGGAACAACTGCTGGCCCGGGCCGACGCCGCGCTCTATCGCGCCAAGCGCAGTGGACGCAACCGCATCGATTACGACCAGGTGGCCTACCACGCGGCGGCCAACGGCTGAACCTGCATTGCCACGCAAGCTGAAAAGCAGCGCCAATGCTGCGATCTGCAAACCGGCAGGGGCACGCAGCGCCTTACCGACGCATCGCCGACAACGCCATGTCTGCTGCCCAATGGAGGCCTGGACGCGGGCAGCACGCAGCCGTTGCGCAACCGGCATCAAGCAATCTGCGTGATCGCGCCTGCAGCGACAGTGCGCGGCTCGGGAACAACAGGCCACTGGTATGGCGGTGCCCGCTGCGCAATCACGCCACCATGCCTGCTCACGCATTAAAGAAACACACGTGAACAGCCGCTAGTCGGTTTACTGCGGCCTACGATGGGGGCCGCCCATGGCAAGCGTGAGACACCCGCGCGAAGGGCGCGGAGCACGCAGGCCGACGCGTGGGAGAGTGCAACGCCCGTGGGGTCTGAGTACCGCCAATGCAGGTCGTCACACCGGTATGCACCGTTGCTGGCGGTGCTGCTGCTGGGATTGCTGTCGCTGGCCGATCTGGCTGCCGCGCAGAGCGCGAGCATTCGTCGCTATGCCCGCGACCAGGGCCTGCTCGGGCTTGCCGGCACCTGCCTGCTGCAGACCCGCACCACGCTGTTGTGGGTGTGCACCGAAAGCGGCCTGTATCGCTACAACGGGCGCAGCTTCCAGCAGGTCGAGCTGGATGGCCTGCGCAACGAACCGATTGCCTCGATGAGCGAAGCCGCCGACGGGCGGCTGTGGGTGGCCGGCTTCCAGGCGCTGTTTGTCGGCGACGAGCACGGCTTCCGCAAGCTGGCCCCCGATGAGGCCGAACATCTGCAGGAAGACATGCTGCTGGCCAGTCCCTCCTGGGGCACGGTGCTGGCCAATGGCGGCACGCTGGAGCGGTTGAGCGCACGCGGCAATGGCCGCTGGCATAGCGAACCGTTGCTGGACACCGCCACCCGGGTGCGCGTGCCCGAACTGGCCAAGGTGCTGAGCCTGTCGGTGGAAGGCGACACCTTGTGGGCCGGCTGCGCCAGGCGGCTGTGCGCCATCGATGCGCAGCGCAAGGTGCAGGTCTACGGGCCGGACCAGGGCGTGCCGGAAGATCGCTGGTACAGCGTGTTGCGCGACCATGACGGCGCACTGTGGGTGCGTGGCACCGGCACCCTGCTGTATCGCGCGCCGGGCGCAAGCAGATTCAGTGTGCGGCCGCTGCCATTGCTCGATGGCAGCACCATCGGGCGACAGGCGCCGTTGGTGCTGGACCGCGAAGGGCGCGTGCTGGTCCGCCGCAACGACGGTCTGGCGCGCTGGGAAAACGGCCGCTGGCGCAGCTTCGGTGCCGGCAACGGGCTGCCGCCCGGCAGCAGCGACGCGATCCTGGTGGACCGCGATGGCGATGTCTGGATGACCGTCGATGGCGAAGGCCTGGTGCGCTGGGCCGGCTACGAATGGATCGAGAACTGGGACGCCTCGCAAGGCATGCCGGCCGCCCCCACCTGGTCGATCGCCCGCGACGCGCAGGGGGCGCTGCTGGTCGGCAACGAACACGGTGCCGGCCGCCAGGCCGATCCCGGGGGACGGTTCGTCCCGGCCTTGCCGGCCTCCGGGATCCAGATCATTGGCATGCAACGCAGTGCCGACGGCAGCCTGTGGACGCTCAATTCGGCCGGCTTTTTGCGCCGCACCTGGCCCGATGGCCACAGTACACAGGTCGCCAAGCTGCCGCGGACCGCGCGCCGCCTGCTGATCGACCGGCAGGGGCGGATGTGGATGCTCAGCGCGGGCGGGCTGTTCGTGATCCGGCGCCCGCTGGAAGGCGGCACGATGGAAGCGGTCGCCGACATGCCCACGATCGCCTACACCGACATCCAGCAGACCGCCAACGGCACGCTGTGGGTGTCCACCGCCAACGGCCTGTTCCGCCTGCAAGGCGCGCGCTGGTCCAGGGTCGAGGTGCTGGTCAACGGCGGCACGTCCGACCCGTGGATCAGCAAGTTCCACATCAGCGATGGCGGCGAGGTGTGGCTGGCGTTCTATCGGCCCGGTCTCTGGCACGGCATGCTGCTGGGCGACCGGCTGGACCTGCAGGCGATCAGCGACGAAGCACTGCGCGAGGTCGGCGTCTACCTGATGCGTGGCGACAGCCTCGGCCGGGTCTGGGTGGGACACGCACGCGGCGTGGAGGTCTACGACGGGGAGCGTTGGGCGCATCTGTCGCAGTCGCAGGGCCTGCTGTGGGACGACATCTCCGAAGCGGCCTTCGCCGAGGATCCGGATGGATCGGTCTGGATCGGCACCTCGCGCGGCGTGAGTCATCTGCTGGATCCGGCGCAGCTGTTCGATGCGCGCCAGCCCAGCGTGCGCATCGACAGCGTCAGCCGCGGCGGCGTACCGGTGCAGCAAGGCCAGTTGCTGGGCTGGAGCGACAAGCCGCTGCATATCGAGCTGTCCACGATGGAGGTGTACGACGACCCGAGCCGCCTGACGGTGCGTTACCGCCTGCGCGGCCTGCACGACGCATGGATCCAGAGCGAGGACCTGTCGATCGACCAACCGCCGCTGCCCTCCGGGCATTTCCGCCTGCAGGTGCAGGTCCTGGACCGCTACCGCCGCACGGCCTCGCCGATCGCCGAGCTGGCGTTTGCGGTGGCGCCGCTGTGGTGGCGCAGTCCGCCGGCGATCGCGTTGTATGTGCTGATCGGCAGCGCATTGCTGGCCGGCTTGTGGCGCTGGCGGCATCGCCATCTGGTTGCACGCGAGCGCATGCTCGCCGAACTGGTGGCCGAGCGCACCTACCAGCTGGAACACGAAAAACGCGACCTGGAAAGCGCGCGCGCAGCGCTGGCCCTGAAGGCCAGCCACGATGCCCTGACCGGCCTGCTCAACCGCTCCGGCGTGCTCGACGCCATGGCCGAAGAACTGCAGGCCTGCGCGCACGGCGGCCATCCGCTGGCGGTGGTGCTGATCGATCTGGACCACTTCAAGCTGGTCAACGACCAGCACGGGCACCTGGTCGGCGATGCGGTGCTGGCCAAGGTGGGTGCGCGCCTGAGCAGCTGCCTGCGTGACTCGGACAAGGTGGGCCGTTATGGCGGCGAGGAACTGCTGTTGCTGCTGCCGGGCATGTCGCGGCACAGCCAGCACCGGCTGCGCGCCATCCACGAAAAGCTCAGCCTGGCACCGTACGAGGTCGGCACCACCCGGCCGCTGCAGGTGACCTGTTCGGTGGGCGTGGCCTGGTTCCGGAGCGGCGACAACGCCGCCACGCTGCTGGCGCGTGCCGACGAAGCGCTGTACCGCGCCAAGCGGCATGGCCGCAATCGCATCGAACCGGAAGAGCCCGAATCGTCGGTGGCATGAGCATGCGCGTTGCCGCTCGGGCGTAGGTCGGTTCGACACCCAGGTACGGATCCTGCTTCCGATACACGGCACCCACGCGTGCAGTGACGCCGACCCGCCTGCCGATCACAGGTGCGGCAGCATCGTCGCCTTGCGCAGAAACTGCATGGCTGACGCGCCACATCACCGCATCGCCTGCCGCCCGCGCCAGGCCGATCAGCGCATGCGCGTTGGATCGCCGCTGGCTGCCCGCAGGCGCTCAAGAACTGGCGCCCGGGGTCGCTACGTGCTTGAGCAAGCGCGTCCTTCGGCGCTGGAAGTGGATGGGTGGTCGGAACCTACAACCCTGGCATGGTGATGCTGTCGCTGGTGGTGGCCGTGCTGGCCTCCTATACCGCGCTGCATCTGGCCGCACGTGTGACGGCCAGTCGTGGCAGCGATGCCGTGGCCTGGCTGATGGGCGGCGCGGTGGCGATGGGCATCGGCATCTGGTCGATGCACTTCGTCGGCATGCTGGCGTTTCGCCTGCCGATTCCGCTGGGCTACGACCTGGCGCTGACCACCTGGTCGATGCTGGCGGCGATTCTGGCCGCGGCCCTGGCGCTGTGGTTGACCTCGCGTGCGAACCTGCCGTGGCCGCGGCTGGGCCTGGGTGCGGTGCTGATGGGGCTGGGCATTGCGTTGATGCACTACATCGGCATGGGCGCGCTGCGCATGTCCCCGGCCATCAGCTACGACCCGCTGCTGTTCGGGCTGTCCATCCTCATCGCCATCGGCGCCTCGGCAGCGGCGTTGTGGATCGCCTTCCGGCTGCGCCACGGCGGCCGCCGCTACAGCCTGCGGCTGATCGCGGCGATGATCATGGGCGTGGCGATCGTGGGCATGCATTACACCGGCATGGCGGCCGCGCGGTTCGCGCCCGGCAGCCTCTGCGGTGCGGCGGCCGGTGCGCACCTGCCGCTGCCCTGGCTGGCGGCCGTGGTGGTGCTGGTCACGCTGGCGCTGCTGGCGCTGGCGTTGGTGATCTCGGTACTGTCGCGGCGGTTCCAGCAACGCACCGACGTGCTCTCCGCGTCGTTGGCACAGGCCAATGCCGAGTTGGTGCAGGCGGCCCTGTACGACCCGCTCACCCGCCTGCCCAACCGCGTGCTGCTGCACGAGCACGTGCTGCAGGGCATCGACCGCGCCCAACGCGACGGGCAACGCTTTGCGGTGATGCTGATCAACCTGGATGGATTCAAGGCGATCAACGATGGCTACGGCCACCCGTTCGGCGACCAGTTGCTGGTGGCGGTGGCCGAGCGCATGCGTGCACACCGGCGCGCCCATGGCAGCCTGGCGCGGCTGGGTGCCGACGAGTTCGTGCTGGTATCGGCCATCGCCGACCCCGAGGATGCCGCCGCGATCGCCGCGCATCTGCTGCAGGCACTGGCGGTGCCGTTCCTGGTCGCCAACCAGGAATTGCGCCTCAGCAGCAGCGTCGGCATTGCGCTGTATCCGGAGGATGCCGGCAGCGAGCACCAGTTGATGACCCATGCCGATGCGGCGATGCGTCACGCCAAGCAGGCCGGGCGCAACCGTTACAGCTTTTTCGAGCGCTCGATGACCGGCACCACCCGCGAACGCCTGCAGCTGCTGCAGGATCTGCCGCGTGCGCTGGAACTGGGCCAGTTCGTCCTGCATTACCAGCCCAAGTACTGCGCCGACGACGGCCGCCCGATCGGTGCCGAGGCGCTGATCCGCTGGCAGCACCCCGAGCGCGGCCTGGTGCCGCCGGACAGCTTCATCCCGCTGGCCGAGCGCAGCGGCATGATCGGCCCGCTCGGCAGCTGGGTCCTGCAGCAGGCCTGCCGGCAGATGCGTGACTGGCGCGAGGCCGGACATGGGCACTGGCGCGTGGCGGTCAACCTGTCGGCCACGCAACTGGCCTCGCCCAGCCTGCTGGACGAGGTGGCCACCACCCTGGCCGACCATGCGATCCCGCCGGCCCAGCTCACCCTGGAAATCACCGAGAGCATGGCCATGCGCGATGCCGAAGCCTGCCTGCGCACGCTCGGCCAGCTCAACACGCTGGGCGTGCGCATCGCCATCGACGACTTCGGCACCGGCTATTCCAACCTGATGTACCTGCGCAAGCTGCCCGCGCACGAACTCAAGATCGACCGCAGCTTCGTGCAGGCCCTGGACAACGGCCCCGAAGACATCGCCATCGTCGCCGCGGTGGTGGCACTGGCCCACACCATGCGCCTGCAGGTGGTGGCCGAGGGCGTGGAGACCGCCGCCCAGCGCAACACCCTGGAACGGCTGGGCTGCGACCAGCTGCAGGGCTATCTGCTGGGCCGGCCGATGGACGCCGAGCACTTCATCGCGGTGGTGGTCGCCCAACGCGACGGCGCAACTCGCCCGACCGGTTAAGCGAAAGGCGTCAAAACGACCACCGCCCCGGCATCTGCCATCACTCTCTGACCCGCCAACCAAGCCAAGCACCAGCCTGCACTTGGTCCGCCGCCCCCATTTCCTGCCTGCGGCTTCCCCCGCGCACGCGGCGACCTGCGTGCCTTCCAACTGCAACAGCTGTCGCAGGCGCGCAGGCGGGGCGATCTATCGCGATGGCAGCGCCATCCACAGAACCCGGCGTGCGCTTGCTCACCACCAACCACAACACCCCGCCAGCGGCTCCACGCGATCACCGCTCTCCGATTCCCCAATCCCGATTCCCGACTCCCGGCCACCAACTGGAACGCAGCTTGCATGAGACCAGGCTGATCCCCCACCGGCATCTCCATGTCCGAGTCCGAAGACGGCGGCGAACGCACAGAGCTTCCCACCGAAAAACGCCTGCGCGAAGCCCGCGAGCAGGGCAACATCCCGCAATCGCGCGAGTTGTCCACCGCTGCGGTGTTCGGCGCCGGCGTATTCGCGCTGATGGCCCTGGCCCGCGGCATCGGCGATGGCGCCAGCGTGTGGATGAAGACTGCGCTCAGCCCGGACCCGAAGATGCGTGAAAACCCGATGGCGCTGTTCGGCCATTTCGGTGACCTGCTGCTGCAACTGCTGTGGGTGATGCTGCCGCTGATCGGCATCTGCCTGGCCGCCGGCCTGGCCGGCCCGTTGCTGATGAGCGGGCTGCGGTTTTCCGGCAAGGCGATCATGCCCGACCTCACCAAGCTCAACCCGGCCAACGGGATCAAGCGCATGTGGGGCAGCAACAGCCTGGCCGAGCTGGTCAAGTCGGTGCTGCGGCTGCTGTTCGTCGGCCTGGCCGCCAGCCTGTGCATCTCCAAGGGCCTGCACGGCCTGCGCTCGCTGGTGAACCAGCCGCTGGAACAGGCCGTGGGCAACGGCCTGGACTTCACCAAGAGCCTGCTGTTCTACACCGCAGGCGCGCTGGTGCTGCTGGCCGCCATCGACGCCCCGTACCAGAAGTGGAACTGGCTGCGGAAGCTCAAGATGACCCGCGAAGAGATCAAGCGCGAGATGAAGGAAAGCGAGGGCAGCCCGGAGGTCAAGGGCCGCATCCGCCAGATGCAGATGCAGATGTCGCAGCGCCAGATGATGGAAGCGGTGCCCAAGGCCGACGTGGTGCTGATGAATCCGACCCACTATGCGGTGGCGCTCAAGTACGAAGGCGGCAAGATGCGCGCGCCGATCGTGGTGGCCAAGGGCGTGGACGAAATGGCCTTCCGCATCCGCGAAGCCTGCGAACAGCACCGGGTGGCGATCGTCACCGCCCCGCCTTTGGCACGCGCCTTGTATAGAGAAGCGCAAATTGGCAAGGAAATTCCCGTGAGACTCTATTCGGTCGTGGCCCAGGTGCTGTCCTACGTCTACCAGCTGCGTGGCTGGAACGGCGGCCCGATGCCGGAATTGCCGTCGCTGGACGTGGATGAGTTCGGCAAGGGAGCCAGCGCATGAGCGCCCAACCCGCCCCGATGAACGCCCGGCGCATCATGGAGTTGCTGCGCAACGGCCTGGGCGCGCCACTGGCCCTGATGGCCATGCTGGCCATGCTGATGGTGCCGCTGGCCGCACCGGTGCTGGATGCCCTGTTCACCTTCAACATCGCCATCTCGCTGATGGTGCTGCTGGCGGTGGTGTACGTGCAGCGCCCGCTGGAATTCACCATTTTCCCGATCGTGTTGTTGATGACCACGATGCTGCGGCTGGCGCTGAATGTGGCCTCCAGCCGCGTGATCCTGATCAACGGCCAGGACGGCCATGCCGCGGCCGGCAAGGTGATCGAGGCGTTCGGCCAGTTCGTCATCGGCGGCAACTACGCCGTGGGCATCGTGGTGTTCGCGATCCTGACCATCATCAACTTCGTGGTCATCACCAAGGGTGCCGGGCGCGTGTCGGAAGTGACCGCGCGCTTCATCCTGGACGCCATGCCCGGCAAGCAGATGGCCATCGACGCCGACCTCAACGCCGGTTTGCTGACGCGCGAGGAAGCCAAGGCCCGCCGCGAGGAAGTCCGCGAGGAAGCCGACTTCTACGGTGCGATGGACGGTGCCAACAAGTTCATCCGCGGCGACGCCATCGCCGCCATCCTGATCCTGTTCATCAACCTGGTCGGCGGCATGGCGGTGGGCATGTTCCAGCACGGCATGAGCTTTGTGGATGCCGCCTCCACCTACACCCTGCTGTCGATCGGCGACGGCCTGGTGGCACAGCTGCCGGCCCTGCTGGTGTCGTCCTCGGTGGCCCTGCTGGTGACCCGCGCCTCGCGCGCGCAGGACATGCGCGGCGCCATGATCAGCCAGGTGTTCGGCCAGCACCGCGCCCTCGCGGTGGCCGCGGCCATCCTGGGCCTGGTCGGCCTGGTGCCCGGCATGCCCAACGTCGCGTTTTTGACGCTGGGCCTGATCCTGGGCGTGATCGCCTGGAAAATGTACAAGCGCAGCCTGGTCATCCCGCCGACCGGCGACCCGGCCACCGACCCCAAGGCCGCCGCGGCGGCCACCGCCGCCCAGGCCAGCTCCGAGCTGAGCTGGGACGAGCTGCGCCCGATCGACCCGCTGGGCCTGGAAGTGGGCTACCGGCTGATTCCGCTGGTGGACAAGAACCAGGGCGGCGAACTGATGGCGCGCATCAAGGGCGTGCGCCGCAAGCTCACCCAGGACATCGGCTTCCTGGTGCCGCCGGTGCATATCCGCGACAACCTGGAGCTGTCGGCCAACGCCTACCGGTTGCTGGTACACGGGGTGCCGGTGGCCACCGCGGAAATCTATCCCGATCGCGAACTGGCGCTGGACCCGGGCGGTGCGCTCGGCCAGCTCGACGGCATTCCCGGCAAGGACCCGGCGTTCGGTCTGGATGCCACCTGGATCCAGCCGCATCAACGCGCCTATGCCGAATCGATGGGCTACACGGTGGTCGACCCGGCCACCGTGGTCGCCACCCATCTGTCGCACCTGATCCGCGAACATGCCCCGGAACTGCTCGGCCACGAGGAAGTGCAGCAGTTGCTGGCGACCCTGGCCAAGACCGCGCCGAAGATGGTCGAGGACCTCACGCCGAAGGCGCTGCCGCTGTCGGTGGTGGTGCGCGTGCTGCAGAACCTGCTGATCGAGCGCATCCCGGTGCGCCAGCTGCGCAAGATCGTCGAAGCGCTGGTCGAGCACGCCCCGCACAGCCAGGACCCCACCACGCTCACCGCCGCAGTACGCACCTCGCTGGGCCGCTTCATCGTGCAGGAGATCGCCGGCATGTCGGCCGAGCTGCCGGTCTATACGCTGGCCCCGCAGCTGGAGCGCGTGCTGCAGGAATCCACCCACGGCAACGGCGTGGCGCTGGAACCCGGCCTGGCCGAGCGCCTGCACCAGAGCCTGGCCGACTGTGTCGGCAAGCAAGAAGCCCGCAACGAACCGGCGGTGGTGCTGGTGCCCGGCCAGGTCCGCGCCGCGCTGGCCCGCCTGGTCCGCCACAGCGTCCCGAGCCTGTCGGTGCTGGCCTACAGCGAAGTGCCCGAAGACAAGCGCCTGAAGCTGGTCGGCACGATCAGCTGAGGCGTAGGAGCGCACCCGGGCGCGACGGGCTTTCTCAGGACAGCCCCATCGCGCCCTGGTGCGCTCCTACGACGCGCCGGGCAATCCGACGGCACGCCGCAAACCAGAACACCCCCTGTAGGAGCGCACCTGGGCGCGACCGGCGTTACCGGGACAGCCCCATCGCGCCCGGGTGCGCTCCTACGACGCGCCGGGTATCCGACGGCACGCCGCAAACCAGAACACCCCTGTAGGAGCGCACCTGGGCGCGACGGGCCTTACCGGGACAGCCCCGTCGCGCCCGGGTGCTCTCCTACGACGCGCCGGGTAGCCGACGGCACGCCGCAAACCAGGACACCCCTGTAGGAGCGCACCTGGGCGCGACCGGCGTTACCGGGACAGCCCGTCGCGCCCGGGTGCTCTCCTACGAAATCGTCAGGCCGTTGTGCCTCCACCACGCCGACCGGCACCGCGTTCAGACCGACCGCCACATCCGGCGTCGGAAAGCCGCCACCAGTCCGGCCATCCAATCGATTGCACGCCGCCGGCCGTGTCGAGACGTTCCGGGCACAGCAATCCCGGCGCCCGCACCGCCAGCGCATCCGCCCGCACGGGCATTGCCAACACCGTGCCGGCCCGGAGAAAAGTCAATCAATCCATTGACTTGAACCTCCCAACCCGGACCAGGCGCACAGCCGCCGCCCCACCCCGACTGGCCAGGGGTCCCGCGCCGGAACCCTGGCACCGTGTTTTGGCACGCCGCGTGCATTAGCTCTGGCGAGACCGCAGCCAGCGTCACCGCTGCGGGGCGAGAGCAGCACTTGGAACAACCGAACGGGACAGGCACCTCATGACGCTGGCAACGCACCCACATTCATCGCGCACTCGTCCGGCGTCCGGCGGGTCCCGTTCCTGGAGGCACTTGGCATGAAAATCAAACGCTTCGTTGCCCCGGACATGCGCACCGCATTCCGCATGGTGCGTGAAGAACACGGCCCGGACGCAGTGATCCTGTCCAATCGCCGTACCGCCGAAGGCATCGAGATCGTCGCTGCCAGCAACTACGACGAAGAACTCGTGCAGCGCGCCCTGGAAACCGCGCGCTCCGAGACGCCGGCGGTTGCCGCCGCGCCGATCCCGTCGGCACCTGCCCAGCAGCCCCCGGCCCCGCAAGCCGCGGCCGCGCCGGTCCACGCACCGCTCACGCCGGCCGCCGATACCGGTACGAGCCAGCGCCAGCGCGTTGCCAGCGCCGCCGAAGACATGATCGCCGCGATGGCGCTGCGCCAGCCGGTCAACGTGCCGCGTCAGGCCCCGGTCGCCGCACCGGTCCGTACCGCCGCCGTCCCCTCGCCCGCCGCCCAGGCCCTGGCCCGCGCCGTTGCGGTGTCCGCCGCGCCGCGCCAGGAACACGCGTTGTCGGCGGTGCCGGAACAACTGTTCGCCGACTTCCTGACCACCGCCCCGGTGCAGCGCACCGCCGTGCAGGCCGCCCCGGTGCAGGCGCCGACCCCGATCATGGCCGCCGCCGCGGCCCCTGTGCAGGCCGGCTACGACCAGGACGAAGACGCGCTGGCCGACGACGCCGACTTCGACCTGGACGCGCTGCCGCAGATCCTGCCGCCGGCCGCGTTGCCGCCGCTGGTGGCCGCCCCGCCGGCGCTGGCCGCGGTGCCGGCCGCCGCCGTCCCGGCGCCGCAGAACGACGAAGAACTCAAGCAGTTGCGCGGCGAGCTGGCGCTGATGCGGCAGATGATCGAGCGCGAAATGAACCGCCTCACCGACGAGCGCCTGCGCGGCTCACCGGTGCGTGCGCAGGCCCTGGAGCTGATGGACGACTATGGCTTCGACGCCGGACTCATCCGCGATGTGGCGCTGCAGATCCCGGCCGATACCGAATTGCACCGCGGCCGCGGGCTGATGCTTGGCCTGCTGTCCAAGCGCCTGCCGGTGGCCCCGGTCGACCCGCTGGAACGCGGCGGTGTGATCGCCCTGGTCGGCCCGACCGGTGCCGGCAAGACCACCACCATCGCCAAGCTGGCGCAGCGCTTCGCCGCCCAGCACGCCCCGCGCGACGTGGCCCTGGTCACCACCGACACCCAGCGCGTCGGCGGCCGCGAGCAGCTGCACAGCTACGGCCGTCAGCTCGGCATCGCCGTGCACGAAGCCGACAGCGCCGAGAGCCTGCTGGAACTGCTCGAGCGCCTGCGCGACTACAAGCTGGTGCTGATCGACACCGCCGGCATGGGCCAGCGCGACCGCGCCCTGGCCGCACAGCTGAACTGGCTGCGCGCCGCGCACCAGGTCACCTCGCTGCTGGTGCTGCCTGCCAACGCGCACTTTTCCGACCTCGACGAGGTCGTGCGCCGCTTCGCCCACGCCAAGCCCCAGGGCGTGGTGCTGACCAAACTTGACGAGACCGGCCGCTTCGGTAGTGCGCTGTCGGTCGTCGTCGATCACCAAATGCCCATCACCTGGGTGACTGACGGACAGCGGGTCCCCGACGACCTGCACCGCGCCAATGCCGCCAGTCTCGTTCTTCGCCTTGAAGATTTGCGGCGCGCTGCCGATAAGCCCTGTACTCCGGAGCACAACCATGCAGTCGCGTGAATACGCCAAGCTGACCAACGCCTTCCCCCTGTCGGCGACCCGTCCCGAGCCTTTGGGCCCGGTGCGCACCATTGCCGTGACCGGTGGCAAGGGCGGCGTGGGCAAAACCAACATCTCCGCCAACCTGGCCGTGGCGCTGGCCGACATGGGCAAGCGCACCCTGCTGCTGGACGCCGACCTGGGCCTGGCCAACCTGGACGTGGTGCTGGGCCTGTCGCCCAAGTACACCCTGGCCGACCTGATCGCCGGCCGCTGCACGCTGGACGAGGTGATCATCGAAGGTCCCGGCGGCGTACTGGTGGTCCCGGCCGCCTCCGGTCGCCGCCACATGGCCGAACTGGCCCCGGCCCAGCACATCGGCCTGGTCAACGTGTTCTCCGAACTGGAGCGCGACCTGGACGTGATGGTCATCGACACCGCCGCCGGCATCACCGACAGCGTGCTGACCTTCTGCCAGGCCGCCCAGGACACCGTGGTGGTGGTCTGCGACGAGCCGGCCTCGATCACCGACGCCTACGCGCTGATCAAGGTGCTCTCGCGCGAACGCGGCGTGGACCGCCTGCAGATCATCGCCAACATGGTGCGCGACCCCAACGAAGGCCGCCTGCTGTACGACAAGCTGTCGCGGGTCTGCGAAAAATTCCTCGGCGACGTGTCGCTGAACTACCTCGGCCACGTGCCGCAGGACGACTGGTTGCGCCTGTCGGTACAGCGCCAGCAACCGGTCATCAAGGCCTACCCCGCCAGTCCGTCGGCGCAGGCCATTGCAGAAATCGCTCGCCGTACCTCGCGCTGGCAGGCCCCGACCGTGTCCCGCGGCAACGTCGAATTCTTCGTCGAACGCATCATCCAACGGGGAGTGGCCGCATGAGCACCGCTACCGCAACCACGGCCACCGCGCAGTACCGTGCCGTGCAGCGCAACAACGCCAACGACATCGTCACCCAGCACGCCGACCTGGTGCGCCGCATCGCCCACCATCTGGCCGCGCGCCTGCCGGCGAGCGTGGAAGTGGACGACCTGATCCAGGCCGGCATGATCGGCCTGATCGAAGCCTCGCGCAGTTACGATTCCGAGCAGGGCGCCTCGTTCGAGACCTACGCCTCGATCCGCATCCGCGGCTCGATGATCGACGAGATCCGCCGTGGCGACTGGGTGCCGCGCTCGGTGCACCGCCGTGCACGCGATGCCGCCGCGGCCGTGCGCAAGATCGAGCAGCACACCGGCCGCGCCGCCGCCGCCACCGAAGTGGCCGCCGCGATGGAGATGCCGCTGCCGGACTACCTGCGTCTGATGGAAGATGCCGCCCGCGGCCAGGTGCTGAGCCTGGAGTCGCGGATCGAGGATCACGGCGAGCTGGACACCACCGCCAAGGGTGGCCCCAATCCGCAGCAGATGATGGAGCGCGGCGAGTTCGGCCGCGAGCTGGGCAAGGCCATCGGCCAGTTGCCCGAGCGCGAGCAGCTGGTGCTGTCGCTGTACTACGAACAGGAATTGAACCTGAAAGAAATCGGCGCCGTGCTCGGTGTCAGCGAATCGCGCGTGTGCCAGATCCATGGCCAGGCGGTGGTGCGTCTGCGCGGCCGCCTCAAGGTCTTCGAACTGGCCGATGCCGGTGTCGAAATTGACGAATGATTTTTTCGCGTATTTTTTAGTGTTAGGAGCTTGATGTGAACAAGAACATGCGGATTTTGATCGTGGACGACTTCTCGACGATGCGGCGTATCGTCAAGAATCTGTTGGGCGATCTTGGCTTCACCAATACCGCAGAGGCCGAAGACGGCAACAGCGCATTGGCAGCGTTGCGGGCCGGCCCGTTCGATTTCGTGGTCACCGACTGGAACATGCCCGGCATGACCGGCATCGACCTGCTGCGCAACATCCGCGCCGACGCCAAGCTCAAGCACCTGCCGGTGATGATGGTGACCGCCGAAGCCAAGCGCGAGCAGATCATCGAAGCGGCCCAGTGCGGCGTGAACGGCTACATCATCAAGCCGTTCACCGCGCAGACGCTGGAAGAGAAGCTGGGCAAGGTGTTCGAACGTCTGGCGGCGACCGCCTGATGAACGCCACCGTGGACACCAATGCCGAACGCGCCGCGTTGATCGACCGCCTGCAGGGCGCGCTCGATGCACTGGAAAGCGGTGACGAAGCTGCGTGGAAGCGCGAGGTCGACCACCTCGCCGCCCTGCGCACGCGCCCGATGATGCAGGGCCTGAGCCGGCTTGCGCGCGAACTCGGCCAGGCGCTGGGCGAGTTGCCCACCGTGCCCGAGGAAGCCGGCGAGCTGGACGATGCGTGTTCGCGCCTGGACCACGTGGTGGAGATGACCGAGAAGGCCAGCCATCGCACGCTGGATCTGGTCGAGGAATGCCGCGAGCTGGCCAACCAGCTACGCGACGGTGGACTCAATCAGGACCAGGGCGCGCTGATGGACAAGATGCGCCACAACCTGACCGAGCTGTCGCTGGCGCAGAGCTACCAGGACCTGAGCGGGCAGATCATCCGTCGCGTGGCCGGCATCGTCCGGCGCGTGCACGAGGGTTTCGGTGCGCTCGGCCTGCCGCCGAAGAATCCAGAGCCGAAGAAAGACGACGGCGGTCTTGCCGGTCCTGCAGTCAAGGGCCTGGACCGTCACGCGGTGTCGCAGGACGACGCCGATGACCTGCTGTCCGGATTGGGGCTGTAACCATGAGTGCTGTTCCAGACGATATTGCTGCCGATTTCATCGTCGAGGCCCAGGAAATCCTGGATCGCCTCGGCGAACAGCTGGTGTCGCTGGAACAGGCACCTGACGAAGCCGACCAGCTGAACGCGGTGTTCCGCGGCTTCCACACGCTCAAGGGCGGCGCCGGCTTTCTGGCGATCAAGCCCATGGTCGAGCTCTGCCACGCCGCCGAGGAAACCCTGGGCATGGCGCGCTCCGGCCAGGCGGTGTTGCAGGCGCATCACTTCGATGCCGCGCAGCAGTCGCTGGATTACCTGCAGGCCATGCTGGATGCAATGGGCTCGGGCGAAGCCGTGCCGCATGCACCGGCCTCGCTGATTGCGCAGTTCGATGCCAAGAGCGGCCCGCCGGCGGTCAAGGCCGCGCCCAAGGCCGCCGCCGCAGCGCCCGCACCCGACGACGCACATGGCGCCGCTGCGCCCGGCGCCAAGGCCGCGCCCAAGGCGGCGGCCAAGGGAGCCGACGCCGAGCAGACCGTGCGCGTGGACACCAAGCGCCTGGATGCCATCGTCAACCTGATCGGCGAACTGGTGCTGTCGCGCAATCGCCTCAAGACCCTGCGCACCCGCCTGCGCGACGAAGAACTCGACCGCGCGGTCAGCACGCTGGACATCGCCACCGCACGCCTGCAGACCGCGGTGATGCGCACCCGCATGCAACCGGTCAGCAAGGTGTTCTCGCGCTTTCCCAAGGTGGCCCGCGATGTCGCGCGCACCCTGTCCAAGGAAGTGGAGCTGGAACTGATCGGCGCCGAGACGGAACTGGACCGCAACCTGGTCGAGGCCCTGGCCGACCCGCTGGTGCACCTGGTGCGCAACGCGATCGACCACGGCATCGAGTCCCCTGCCCTGCGCGAAGCCACCGGTAAACCGCGCAGCGGTCATGTGCGCCTGTCCGCACAGCAGGAAGGCGACTACGTCAGTATCGAAATCCAGGACGACGGCGCCGGCATCGACCCCGAGCGCCTGCGCGAAATCGCCCGCAACAAGGGCCTGATCGACGCCGAAGCCGCTGCCCGCCTGAGCACCGACGAGTGCCTGCATCTGATCTTCATGCCGGGCTTTTCCACCAAGGCCGAGGTCACCGACATCTCCGGCCGCGGCGTTGGCATGGACGTAGTGCAATCGCGCATCCGCGAACTCAGCGGGCAGATCCAGATCCAGTCCGAACTGGGCCGCGGCAGCCGTTTCATGATCCGCGTCCCGCTGACCCTGGCGATTCTGCCCACACTGCTGGTGCAGGCCGGCGAAGCGGTCTATGCGTTGCCGCTGGCCCGCGTGGTCGAGGTGCTGCATGCCCCGCAGACCTCGCTGGGCTGGTTCGACGGCCGCGCCGTGCTGGACCGCCGCTCGCACACCTTGCCGCTGATCGACCTGCGCCGCTGGCTGGGCGTACCTGCCGAACAGCCGCCGCTGCTGACCGTGGTGCTGCTGCAGGCCGGCGAAACCCGTTTCGGCCTGGTGGTGGACCAGGTCCGCGGCCGCGAGGAAGTGGTGATCAAGCCCCTGCCCCGTGCCCTGCGCGGCCTGCCCGGCTACGCCGGCGCCACGCTGATCGGCGATGGCCGCATGGCGCTGATCCTGGATGTGGATGGGCTGCGCTCCAGCGATCATTGAGGTTGGGGATTCGGGATTGGGAGAATCGGGAATCGGGAATCGGGAATCGGGAATCGGGAATCGTCAAGACGATCCTGGATGCCTGATCTAACGACAACGGCCGCGTACTGCGGCCGTTGTCGTTTCACTACCAGCATCGCTGTCGATCTATGTCGCTACGCGCGCAGGCATGGGCGCGATGGTCTGGCGACGGTCAGGCTGCCGTGGAAGTGAACCTGGAATCGTTATTTAGAAGTGAACCTAGAACCGTTATTTACAGCTAATATTTAAGCATCTTAAACCAGCCCGGGTTTTAGAAAAACGGGGGAACATGCGAGCCAGCTGGTGCAAGCATCCCAAGCGCGATGTCGTCAACTCCAAAACCCGATGTTTTGTTGATAAACGCGATTGCGGCGACGCGCGTGTCGGCGTTGAAGCCCATGAAGCTACGAACGCCGCCGCCATTTCCATTGCTCCAAGCTATGCTCTGGCCATCCGGATGGACCTTCCGCCAGCCGATACCCATTCTAGTATCGGTATTATCGCCGGGCCTATCTACGGTCAGCATCATTGAAGCCGCCCGCGAGAGGGGACCGCTTTCTTTGTTTGTCCAAAGTGTCATGAATTTCGACAGATCCTTCACCGTCGAAAAAAGGCCGCCTGCCGGCGCAAGCGCACCAAATTCCCAGGGTTGAGCCGAGTGGAAGTCCGCATCGTAACCCCAAATTTCCCGGTGCTGCATCGCCGTTGATAGAGTAAGCGTAGTCTCGTCCATACGAAGCGGTTCAAGAATGCGATCTCGCAAGAGGTCAGCATACGTTTTGCCAAGGCGCTGTGACAACGCGTAACCCAATAACGCGTAGTCAAAATTTGAGTATTCAAAACTCGACCCCGGTAAGCGCGTGAGATGGACACGACCTAAATCAGCACAAAGATCGCTCTCGGTGTAGCCGGCATAGGGGTTGCCTTGACTGAGGCCGGTGCGACTGGATGGCCGAAGTGGTAGCCCACTCGTATGAGTGGCTAAATCGAGAAGCGTGATTTCATTCCCGTCGAAGGTGGCGGGAGGAACTGCAATGTACATTGATAGTGGATCGACGAGATTCACTTCACCGCGTTGAACGCAGTCAGCAAGTAATAGTGCCGTGAATATCTTGGTTAGCGAGGCGATCTGAAATACTGACCGATCATTCGGCTGTTGGAGTTTACCTAGGCCAACCGTTCCGTAGTGGAAGGTCTTCAATTCGCCTGCGCGTACCACCCCCAATACGGCCCCGGTGCCCTGCTTTTCCTCGGCTACGCGACGGCGAAGGGCCGAGGACACGCTATCAGCTTCAATTCCGGGTTTGGCAAAGCTACGCATCGGCAGGGCCATGGATAATGCCGCAGCCAAAACAGTGCGGCGTTTAATTGAGGCGACCATTTTTACTCCTCACTCCAACATCAGCGTTTGAGCCATGCAGAGGGTATCACCCTATTCGGGCGGATGCTTCCTGTCCGAATACGCGACGTTGTATGGTGTCGCCACCTCGCAAGACAGAAATCTCTCGCCGGTTTGGTGATACGGCTAAGCGGCGAGAATCGCTTTAGCTGCTTCGAAACCAGCCTTTCCGCATTCCACCAATCCCGGCCATTCAACAATGGCATCTATTTGTCGAATAACGGGTCCAAACCTCAGGGTCAGGTTGAATTTCTTTAGTGAATCTGACCCCGCTCTTTTGGCTGCCGTGGAAGTGAACCTGGAACCGTTATTTCACTAGCCCTCACACCATCCGGTGTTGAGGCGCAATCGACTGCTCTCGCTGTTGCTCTTGCTGCTGGGATTGCTGTTGGCGCTGAGTTTCGCCCAAGGCCTGTAATTGCGCCAAAGATTGCTCGACGGGCTGCGCAATCGCATCGCTCGTCTTCATATGCGCCATCTTGTGAGCGGGATCGTTCAACGCACCTTCCACAACGAAGACGTTCTCGCCCTGCCGCACGGACTTGGTGTTCTCGCTCAGCACGACATGATCGATTCGCGACAGCCCGTTTTCTTTGGCTAAATACGCGCTGCTCGCTGCCAGCCGTGCGCTGTTGTCGTCGTACTCGCGGCCGAGACCTTGCTCAAGGCGGCGAACGGCTTCTTCTGCTTGGTGATGCAGCGGATCTGTTGGCAGCACTCTCGCGAGCTGTGTTGCTTCCTGTAGTGGAGATACCTGCTCACCGGGCGGCTGCGCCTCACCAATCACCTTCTGCCAAAGTTCCTGCTTGGGCTTCGGATTGATGTGCTCCTTATTCAACTCACTTTTAGGCACAGGAGCAGGAATGCTCTTGATATCATCTACGTTTTCTACGGGTCTGATATCCCCCTCGAAGCCTTTATCGATTCCGTCTTTTGTCTTCCGGTGCAGTCCAGCGTGATTGAGCGCATCCCATGTGAAGTCGATACAACTGTTTTTAGCACCGTGATATTCCATATTGAACCCGTGCTTAGCAGGGGCCGCGCCGAAGGCCTCCAGCTTTTCATACTGCGCCTTATCGATCTCCATCGTGCGTGAGTAATATGGTTTTTGGTAGGTATCAACGTCATTGAACGAAACTTTTCCTGGCCCGCTAGCCTCGCCATGCTTGATGGGTGAGAACCCATAACTTTTGACAGTCGTTCCGTCGTCAATCGAGTAGTACATATGGCCACCGAAGGATGTGCCTCCGGCCATCAATGGCGTACCTGCGGCAGCGACGTAGACAATGACTGCATAGCGCTTTTCATGATCATCCATGCTCATTCCCCTCACTTCCCTTTGTAGGTGTAAGCGACAAGAAGTTGAGCATTAGCCGCAACCAGCGCCTCGGCGTTCTGATCAAAGCGCAGTTTGAGCCGATAACGGCCTGGCTGGACAGCATTGCTATAGCCGAACGCCAACTCCCTGGACGCGGTCTGTTCAGTAGACAAACCGGCGTCTTGCAGCGTCGTACCGTCCGCATCAAAAGCGAACAGACCAGGAGCCATACCATCAGCTGACAAGGGAATGGACGCCTGCTGACCTACTCCCACACGCTGACTACGCTGCAATTCCACGGAGACCGGACCGGATGGTTCAATACGCTCCAAGTGGAGCTCGGCCGAAACACCAGCGCTAATCAGCCTGTCAGCACTTTGGGAGACGGCAGTTGGATCGACACCGGTGATCCGCACACCGATGAAAACGGGAGGAGTCGCGTCGTCGGGCAGTGCGGGCACATCGAATTCCAGCTCTGTAGGCCCACGATCATGTGAGGTCAAACTCCGTACCAACGGGACGACCGTTCTCATCTCTATCTGCTCCTTTGCGATAGGCACGTTTGCAGGCGGCGGTTGCAGGCTGCAGCCAGCGATCAGGCAGGTAATCAATGCCGTGAGTGCAAAGCGCATTGGATCGTTTGCAAGGGGCACGGCCTTTCTCCAATAAGTGTTGGTGCTGCAGGGGGAATTTTGACAGTTTTTCAATGTCATCGTGTCATGCACGCCTCTCAAGTACCCCAATGCCCTATGCACGCATTGCTTTATGAGGCCTGACAACTCCAGGGCTGAGTGACATGTCCGCTACCTCAGCTTATCGGATGTAGACCCATTCGACGCATTTGTGCGCTAGCAACTCTTGCGGTTCCGCAGCTTCGCCTCTCGGGAAAACCTCTACACGCATCCCTGGGCGCGTGTAGAGATCACTCATCCAGCGGCCGTCCTCGACGATGTTGCGCTCGCGCGCAAATCCCATTAGCTCAAGCTGCTGGGTAAAGCGGTCGAAGTCCAGACGACAGATCTCGGTCATTAAAGGCGATGCACCGGCCACATTGCGATCAAAACGGAATTCAAACCAGCGTCCATCGAGTTTGGTTTCATCAACACCAAAGCCGTAGCTCCACTCTTTGGTGAGCCGGCCAAAAGCACGGTATAGGCGTTCATCGTCTTTTACGAATTGAACGACCTGCCCCATTGCCGACTTCAGACGCTCGGGAGTGAAGTCGGAAATGGTCTGGCTGCCTTTGATCAACGCAAGCAGGTGGCCAAGCAAACCCTCCGCAGTGGGCTTGTCAGGCGGCACAGTGGCAGGGCTGGATGAACTCAGGGCGGATGTCTCCGTGACGGTTGCCGGAGCTGCGCCGCCCGCCGCGTGGGCGCAAGCTCCCAGAGCCAGGGTGGCGAGCAAGGCGTAGAGCATGAAGCGTCCGTAGTGCGCTGATGTCGCTGCGACGCTAGTGGCATGCGGCACTGAGGTCAATCGCAGGTCTCTGTAACCCGCACCATCATCGCCGCACGCTGCGCGCCTTGGCCGGCACCTCCACTGGCGGCAACACCTCCATCAACAACTGCCCCGCGCTGGCGGTGATGCGCAGCTTGGTGCCGATGGCAAAGCCCAGTTGTTCCAGCCATAGGCCGCTGAGGCGGACGTGGGGCACGTGCTGGTCGCCGGCGTGGTCGTGGGCACCGGGGTAATGGGTGTAGCTGACGGTGCATTGGCGCGGGCGGCGGGCGCGGCGGGGTGCGCGTAGCGTGCCGGGGCCTTGCGGAGAGGCATCCGGGTCCGGCGGCAGCATCGGTGGCAGCTTGGTGCGGTCGGGTTCCACAACCACCCACTGCACCCGCTTGGGCGGCGTGGGGCGCGTGCGGGTGCGGGCGGGTCGTGCGCTGGCAGATGCCGTAGGTGGGCGGCGGCGTGTCATGGCGCCTCCCGGTGATGGCGGGTGATGGATGCGGCGACGCACTGATGCAACGGCACGGCCCTGCGTGCGAACTGGCGGTGCGAGATGTGCGGTAACACGCCGGGCTGACGACTCAGTGGATGCACGGGATCGTCGCGCACCTGCTCAACAGCCGCGCGTGCGGCGAGCCGGCGCAGCACCTCGCCCACATCCCACTGCAGGCGGTGAGCGAAGGCTGGCAATAGATCAACCGGCACAGATGCCGGCATGGATGGTGCGATAGACATGGCAACGCCCTCCTGGAACAACCCAAGAACCGCCGCCAACGGCGACGGGATGTCGGGAGGTTCGAAACCGCTCATAGCCGGCGGGCGTATTCCCCTTGCGGGTGTTGTATTAGCCGCCCTCCCGACACAGGCATTGCGTCGGCTTGCACCTGCAGGACGCAGGCACAAAAAACCCACCGGTTTGACGGAGGTGGGTACCGCTATGAGAGGAGTTTCGACGCTCCTTGGGGCTAGATTGCAAGTACGCGGTCTCGCGTGTCAATACACGCTGGCAGGTCTCCCGCGCCTGTGTCCGCCGCTGGCGCAGTTCCATACGGGCCACGCAAGCCGAGCACCGTCGCTTGATAAGTGCACCTGACCCCATCACGAGCCACCACCCAACTATCGGTCGCACCCACGCACCTCGCTAGTGTCACCTTAGGAGGGCGGGAAGATGTTCGCGCCAGGCTAGGCGGTCACACAGACGCCACGAAAGCACTCACTCTGCTGCAAGGCTGCACTGCGGCGATCACCAAGATCGACCAAAGCATCAAGCACCCGCAGCAGCTTGCGGGCCAGAGCCGCCTGCAGCGGATGCTGTCGGTCAGCGTGCGCCTGTACCAGCGAGGCGATCGCGGCAGGTATAGAGGTGCCCTTCCAGTGCGCAGGCAGACGCCCATCGACGATCTGTGCCAGCATCTGGTCTGCGAACGCATCAGTCGGGTATGCGGCACTGGAACGTTCGCATAGCGTCACGAAATGGCGGGCAACGCACGGATGCCAGCCGGAAGCGCACACCATACGGTTGATCAGCGGCATCACTGTCCCGATGTCATCCCAAACACCGTTAGCAAAACGCGCTGCATCCGGCGCGCGCTCAACCATCACGAAGAACATCGACTCAATCAGATTTGGGAGGTCGAAGCCACGCATGCTCCCACTGTTATACCGTGAACGGCGCAAGTCGTCGTGCTCCAGCGCTCGTTCTAACACGGCCTGTAGAAGACGCAGGGTATCGTTGCGCAGCTCCGGCGCATCGAGGACTTCGCTGCAGACCAGCGACATAGTGAATGGTGCGAGCATCCGCATAGCAATCTCATCTGGCTGCGTAAGGATTGGCCTTAGCAGCCGCTGTAGGATCTCCTCAGCGGAAAGATGGGCCGCAATCTTTGCCAACATCCGACTCAGCTGATCCTGCCACTCGTGCAGGTTTCGATCGCCACGCTCCCGTCCACCCTGCGCCTCACTTCGCCACAATGGGTTGATCGTGTCGAGCGTCCAGCCCACAAGTCCCTCGACCGCGTCGACAAGGTGCGGGCGGCCCACGCCAGCCATAGCCAGCGCCACCGGAACTCGCTCCAAGACCTTAGCAGCGTACCGCCCGTTCCAGAGATCGCCAGTGCGCTGCCAGCCTTCGGCCTCGTCCTCATGAAGAGTCTGCGGAGCTTCAGCGTTCGGCTCCACCCGCGCCCAAGAAGGCTGTGGGCACACCAAGGCGGGCAACGAGTCTGGTGCAAGATATTCATTGATAGCCGCGACCAACGCCGCGTCGCGGCGGTCCGACTCCACCTGGCTCCGCGCCTCGGCATCCAGATGGTGTATATCTCGCACTCTCACGAACTGCGCTAACCGCAACCCGAGGTTAAGACCACACCAAGTGAGCCGTGGGTCACGCTGCCAGCAGGCTACTACGCCGGAAAGCGCAGTGAGCGAAACCGCATCGAGCGGGTGCGTAATCAAGCGATACAGCCCCTCGCGATCAGCGGGGCGTCCGCCGGTCGATCTGATACGTGCGGCCAAAGCATGCGCAACGAAGATCTTCGGGTGCCAAGGGATTATCGATCCAGGATGCGTATCGTCGGAAATCTCGCTTTGGGAAATCATGTAGTTTTCGATTGTGGCATCCGCCCAAGCTTCATGCTCGCTCGCTTCGGAGAAGCAAATCACGGCCGCTGCCGCTCCCGCGATCGCACCTTCAGTCAGCCCCCCGCCATGTATCCGCGACATAGAGAAATCTTCAGAAGCTTCACCAGCCAGTTCTTTCGCACGTCCGACGGCTTCGTCTACGGAAAAACCCGGTGTCCAATGACCCGCCGTGAAGCACTTCTCGACCCACAACCACAATTCCGTCTCACGCGTAATCTTCACAAAACGTTGCAGGGCCTCCTTTACTTCTGGGGCTTCGTGTCGTGGACTGCTCATCGAGATCTCGACCGCATCACTGCGGCCCGGTATCGGAACTGCCGTGTAATTCTCAGCCTTGCCGAACTCTGACCACAGCTCAACCGTACTGCGAAGCTCGGCCACATACTCCGGGTTGTCCGCATCCTCCTGATAAGCGAACTCCAACTTATCCGGAAAGGCATCGAGAACGGTGCGGCACGCGGCACGCAAGCCTTCGTCTCCTCCGAGTACGAAGAGAGGAACCAAACTGCGCAGCTCAAAACCTCGCGAGATCATCTGGTTACTGTCGGAGACTACTCTTCGGTGCTCCGAGTCAAGACCTGCTCCACGGAAACCAATCAACCCCGCAGACTGCAACGAGTGTTCTTGCACCTGCCGTTCCAGGTCGAGCCTCCAGAGTCGCGGGCTACTCAACAACGCCAAGGTCCCTAGCGAAGCTTGCTGGGCTCGCAAGGCGAGGTGCACCGCGATCCCCAAGACGCCGATGCTCGTATGCCCGTCCAAGAGCTCCTGCAGCACGCCCTCCAAGGAACGTCCCGCATCGAGCTGCGCAATAGCCCAGCTCTCGAGAGCCATAAGCCCGCACTCAACTGCTTGTGGCCCGCCGTGCCCGCGGAACCAAGAATAGTGTCGATCGCTTCCCCAGAACTCCTGCTGTCCCCAAGGACAGGCAACTACCAGCGGTAACGGCGTCAAGCTGCCATGACAGTGCTGATGTAGCTGACGCCATGCGATGGTGGCGTGGTTCGTCACATCTCTGATCAGCTCAAGTGCAGTCCCGGGATCATGCGTGAGAAGCGAGTGGAACGGCTCCCGGATAGGCGAAGCAGGAAAGAACCCTTGATGATCGCCGCCGATTGAAAGTTGATCCCAATCGTGGTGGCCGAACGAGTGATCCATGAAAGACTCACTCGAAAGCATAAGCTCGTCTAGCCGCGACATGCTTCCCGGCGGAAGGGCCTCAGCCTCTCTGCGACGGAGATCCTCTTCATGCGCTTCACGGCGCCACCGTGCCAACGCCTCGTCCGGCAGCTCCTCCATAAGCCAGCACTTAGCAACGCTCGCTAGTGGCACTGGATGTGTCTGCGCCAGTAGTGGCGCAAATTCCATGAGCTGGCGGAGCGCTTTATCTGACGGGCGTTTAATGGTCTCGACCTTCGCGAGATATGCCCCTACCACTTCAGGGTAAGCACGAGCTGCCCGTAGCACTAAGGTACGGAGCTCCGTCTCCAGCTGCCTCGGAACGCGCTCGCGCGGCACGCCATCGTCTGCATGCGCGTGGCGTCGAAGCCTAAGACTCACATCCTCGTCCTCGATCGCGTGTAACCAGGTTGCACACAGGGTGACGATACTCTGTGACACTGCATTGGGATGGTCCGCAGCGCAGGCCTGCCAAGTTTCGAACAGCGTGACCAGGTCACTCAGTTGTTCGTCAGGAATCGACTTGACATGTTCGATAGTCCACGCAAGTAGGCGGCGCCACGCCACGAGGTCGGAAGGCCAGCCTAGCGCGTCTGCGACGCGGATACGTGCGGCGGCATCCAGATTGCCGCCCAAGATTCCGGACAGCACAAGAGGGTTTGGGGTTGTTTTCTCTGCTTGCATCCAGACCAAGAGCTTTCCGAAAAGTCGATGCCCGTCCGCGGTCAATGACACAGCGAACATATCGACGTTCTCGTAGAACCGCGGGCTGAAAATTGGCGCCATAAGCCAGGCCCGCAGCCACTGCGGCCGGAGCGAAGCCCGCTCAATTGCATGAAGCTCGCGCGGCCACTGCTCGGGGAGCACATATGTCGCCTGCGACAGCAACTCAACCACCCGCGCCAAGGCAGGTGGCTCGCCGGCTGCGCTCAAGGCCGTGATCCAATCATCCCCCTGATCGAGTAGGAGGTGCAAATAAGACCACTCGAAGAAGATGTCATGACTGAACTGGGCCGTATGCCCGGTACGCACCTGCTGTAGTAAGCCATCCTCTTCCAGCGCGGGGAGCACGTTCTGCGTCGCCGGTGACAGGTCACGGATTCGCAGATTGCGGCCTAGGTTTGGTGCGCTGCGCTGAGCAAGTTCAACCAACCCGCGTTGACGAGCTAGCGTGTGTGGCGCTAGTGCATCATGGCCACCCCGCGTCCACCAAGCCTCAACGAGGTCTACCTCCGACTTAGGGGCGAACCCAGCAGCGTATGCGGCCCGCGAAAACCCCCGAGCCAGCACCGCGGCGAAGAATGGCCGTCGTGCCAGCGTTTTCACCCGATCATCCCCGCCCATAAGCAGCGGGCGCAAAGCTGGCAGCGAATCTGCGAGCAAGCCGGCCTCCTCGTCCGCCAAGTTACCCACACTGACATAGCCGACACCTTCGCTGGCGAGTAGCGCGGGAGGCATCCAATTGCGCAGGGGCTCTATGCCTGCGTCGCGCGCGGTAGCGACTACTCGCCAGTCGGAAAGCGCGGGATTCGTCAGAATCTGGCCGAGCACGTCGGTCACAATGGCGCGGTGTTCCGGTGCGATACGATCTAGGCCATCGATAAGTATCGTGGCATGACCTGTAGCCGCAACCTCTACGAGTAACGGCTCGATCGATTTGACCGCCAAGCCCATCGTGCGGGCATGCTCCGGCCAGCTCCGACCAGAGAGTCGATTTGCGGTAAGGAACAATGTAGTTCCATCGGCGGCCAGCTCTTGTAGCAAGCCGCGGAGTAGTACCGTTTTGCCGGCCCCAGGTAAGCCCGTGATCAGCGTCAGGCGGTGGACCGCCATCTGTGCGCTAAGCTTATCGCGCAGCGCTTGACGGTTGAGGTGAGCTCCACCGATGTCGTCGACCTGCTGATCCAGCCAGTAGCGCGTGCTGTTGCGCAAGATTTGCATGTCGCCGGCGAGGGAAGGAGCCCCCGTGAAGCGCCAGCCAGGCAAATCGAGCAGAAGTGATGCTCGTTTGTGTACGGCGCAGCGCCCCGCCCCGTCGCGAGCGAGCTGGCGCAGCAAGTCCCACAAATCACCTGCACGTTCCACCTGCCCAGGCACAAGCGAGCGCTGCAGGCTGATAATGGCCTCGGCCTCGTTCGTCGATCCGGCATGAAGGAAATCAAACCGGATCAGTACTAGATGCGACAGCAGACGATACAAGTCTTCGTCTGACAGTGGAACGTCAGGCGCCTGAGCCGCGGTACGCACCGCTTCGATCACAGCGCGATGAGTGGCTGAAGCATTACCGTCGGCGACAAACCGCTGCATGAAGGCGAGGGTCGCATCGCTAGCCCGAGCCCACTGGCACACGGTTACGAAAGCTCGGAACGTTTCTTCCGCGACCACCCCTGTAACCGCACCGACACGGTCCACATGCTCGCGAAAGTCGGGCTTCTGCAGCGTCTCCCAGCTACGCTGGATTACTTCTCTAAAATCGTTGTTGGTTTCCGCCGCGGAGATCGTGAGCGAACGCTTTACCTGCAGCGAAAGCCGCATGTTCGATCCGTCCGCTAAGGACGCGGCATCGATGACCACGTCGTCGAGCGGCTCTCCGAAGTCGGCCTGTTGCTGCGCAACCCTCTGCACGATCCTTGCATCGAGAGCAGTCGCCGTTGTGCCGCCGATCATAGCTGCAAGGTAGTGCGCCGTGACCGCATCTTCGTATGTATATCCGGCTCCGCCGGTTAGCTCAGGAGAGGTCATTTGTGGTGGATGATCCTTGTCGATCAAGCACAGTATCAGATGGTCCGAATCGCCTACCTGGTTTTCGCTTTCTGCCGGAAGCTGCCTGATGTAGCACCAGCAATCAGCTTATCTTCGGTTCGTGACATGATCGTCAGCCATAGCCGATCAATGTCTAAAAACTAGCTTTTCCTAAAAATTGCCGGCCGGCTCCCGGTTCTGGATGAACACGCGAGAACTTGAGAAGGTGCATGAATGAAATAAGGGTTCCAGGTTCACTTCTCTCAGCGGAAATAAAGGTTCCAGATTCACTTCTTTATCGTCGCGCCCATACCGGCCGCCACGCGGCAGGCATGGGCACGACACGCTGCGACCTAAAACTTGTAGGTCAGCCCCAGGTACGCCAGCCGGCCTGCGTATCCGCCGGTATAGAAGCGGGCGCGGGTGTCCTCGCCCAGGTGCGAGCGGGACTCCTGCTTGGTCAGGTTCAGCACCGAGGCGGTGAGGCTGAGCGCCGGGGTGATGTTGTACGCCGCGTTCAGATCGACCTGGTAGTACGGCTCCTCAAAGACGTTCAACCCGTTGACCAGGCCTTGCACCAGCTCGCCGCGACGGTTGTACGAGGCGCGCAGCAGCAGGCTGTCGGTCTCGTAGAACACGGTGAGGTTGGTCTGGTTTCTGGCGCTGCCCGGCATGGAGGTCTTGCCGACCTCGGTGCCGTCCTCCAGCCGCACCGCCGCCTTGCTGGCATCGTTGTAGGTGTAGTTGAACTGCACACCAAGGCCGAACGGCAGCGTGTGCTGCGCGTAGAGCTCCACACCCTGCGAGACCGCATCCTGGCCGCCGGCCTGGGTGCTGTAGTTCTGCACGGTGACCGGTTGCCCGTCGACCATCATGTTGACGTCGCTGATCACGTCGACCGCGAAGTTCTCCACGTTCTTGCGGAACAGCCCCACACCCGCCACCGAACCCGGGAGAAAATACCATTCCAGCCCCAGGTCGAACTGGTTGGCCTTGTACGGCTCCAGGTTCTTGTTGCTGCCCGAGCCGTACCAGCCCTGCTCGCTGGCGCCGCCGGTCAGGCGCCGGTCGGCCACGTACTCGGGGCTGTAAAACTCCAGGCTGCCGGGCGCGGCGATGTCGTTGTAGCTGGGGCGTGCAATCACTTTCGCGGCTGCCGCGCGCAGCAGCAGGTTCTCGGTCAGGTCGTAGGCCAGGTTGAAACTGGGCAGCACGTCGGTGTAGTTGCGGTCCAGCCCGCTGACCACGAACGACTCGGTGCGTTGCACGCTGTCGGCCAAGCGCCAGTAGCCTTCGGTGCCGCAATAGGTGTCGGCCGGGGCGCCGCCGGGCATGGCGGCGCCCTGCTGGCAGGCCAGCGGGTTGCCGTCGGCGCCGTCGAAGAAATAGTCGTTGTAGGCGGTCACCTTGTCGGTGGAATCGGCACGCTGGCCGGTGCGCGCCACCCGCACGCCGACGTTGCCACGCAGCCGCTCGGTGTGGAAGTTGAGCTGCAGGTAGCTGGAATAGATCTCTTCGTCGACGTTGTAGACAAAGTTGTTTTCGCTGCGGGTCTGCATCGCGCCGTAGGTCTGGTTCAAGTAGCCGATGTAGCCCGGGAAGTTGATCGCCGGGAACGCGCTGGCATTGACGCCACCGGCCAGGTTGTCCTGCGCGAACAGCAGCCCCGGCGAGAACTGTGTGGCGATGGCATTGCAGCGCCCGTTCCAGTAGCGGTTGTCGTAGTCGCTCGGGTCGGTGCCTGGGCACACCCAGTAGTTGTTGCCGGTACTGCGGTGGATGCCGCCGTCGCGACGTTTGATGCCGAACTGCAGTGAGTCGAAGACCTCGCCGTCGAAATGCCAGGTGGTATCGATCTGCGCGTACTGCTGCTGATTGGTGTTACGGGTCCAGGACGAGCCGGTCGAGCCCAGGTCGACCTGCAGGATGCCGTCGCGCAGGTTCTGCATCAGCTGCGGCGAGAATGTCATGGACGGCGTGCCGGTCAGGTCCCAGGCGCTGGCGAAGTTGCCGTTGGTCCAGCTGCCGTCGGCGTTCTGCAGGCGCGGCTTGATCGGCAGGGAGAACTGCAGCTCCGGCCCGCCCTTGGCCCAGGTGCGGCCGACCTTGAACGCCACGTCCACCTGCTCGCCACGCCATTCGCCGCCTAGGTCCACGGTCTGCGACAGCGATTTTTCGATGTTGTAGCTGCCGGTGATCTGCGGCGTAGGCACCGTGCAGTCGTCCGAGCCCCAGCCGCCCGGCGGCAGGCCGGCCGCAGCGGCCTGCGCCTCGTTGCAGTAGTAGGTCTTGCCCGGGCGCAGGCTGTAGGCGGCGCCAGTGACGATGGTGCCGCTGGGATCGAACTGCAGCCGGTCGAGCAGACGCCCGCCGCGCCAGTTGCCGTCGCCGTCATAGCGCGCGATGTTCCACTCGGGAATCTTGATGGTATTGGTCTGCGAGTCCTGCGACAGGTCGAAGCGAAAGTAGTTCGCGGTCAGCGTCAGGTCGTCGGTCGGCTTGAACTGCAAGGTCAGTTGCCCGCCCTTGCGCTCGCGCTCCTCGCGTTTGGCGCCCAGGCTGACCGCGGTCGGCATCATGAAACCGGTGGAGTAATTGCCGTCCTGGTTCCAAAACCCGGTCCCGCCCCACCAGTTGGCATTGAAGTCCGACGGATTACCGTTCACGTCGACCGCCGGGCCGACTTCGTCGCGCCCGTACCATTGCCAGCTCTCGGTACTGGCATCGAGTGTACGTGCGGTGCGCTTTTGCTGCGTGTAGCCGACGAAGACACCGAAGCGGTTGTCCTTGTCGTGCCACGAATACGAACCGGAGAACTGGCCGTCGGTCTTCTTGCTGGTATCGGACCAGGTGCCCTCGGCAGAGACGAAGCCGGAGTTTGGCTCCAGTTCCAGCGGGCGCCGCGTCTGCAGGATCACCGTGCCGCCGATGCCGCCTTCGTCGATGCGTGCTTCCGGGGTCTTGTACAGCTCCGCGCTGCCCAGCAGGTTTGACGGCAGCAGCGTGTAGTTGAACGAGCGCGTCGGGTCGCCGTTGGACTCGGCGGTGGCGATGTAGTTGCCGTTCAATTCGGTCAGCACCAGCTCCGAGGACAGGCCACGCACGCTGACGTTCTTGCCCTCGCCACCGTCGCGGCTGATGACCACGCCGGGCACGCGCTGCAGCGCATCGGCCACGTTCTTGTCGGGGAACTTGCCCACGTCCTCGGCGGTGATCACATCGACCACGGCGTTGGCGTTGCGCTTCTGCTCCAGGCTTTTTTCGATCGCGTAGCGGTAGCCGGTTACCGTCACTGCGTCCAGGTCCGTGGCCTGCACCTCGGCCTGGCCCGTGGGCGCCGGCGTGCCGTCGGCCTGCTGGGCGGCGGCGGTGGAGGCGGCACTCGCGAACAAGGCGATGGCGATACCGGCGGACAGCGTGCTGCGGTGGCGTGCGAATGGCATGCAGTTCATTTCGATCATGCTCTCCCAAAGGTGATTGGCTTCGGCGGATTTCTGTCGATCCAGCGATCGGCCAAGAACGCTGCGCGAAGTGACACAAAAACGATCCGTCGCCGTTGCGGCAACCTGCCCCCTCCTCTTGCGTCCGCTTCCACGCAGATGCGATTAGATCGTTCTAATGCCGTGGAAAGCTAAGTAGCACAGCCCAAGCGGCAGCGCATTCTGCCGCGCAACAGACCGGCGGCGTTGCGAGGCATCCACGATGGGCGGCCGGCCCGCCACGCGTGCACGCGGCACGGCACAGCCGACCGCGTCGCGGCTGCAGCAGCGTGATCGCTGCAAGCAACACAGCCTCGCCCGCAACCGGACGCAAGCGGTTTGCCGAAGCGCCAGCACACACCTTGTTTAAAACCGAGCTCAGCAAGAGACTGGATGGAGCTGAGGGCATCGCCCACCCTACGCCGCGTGGCGGCCATCGCCAACGCGGTCGCCACACCGAACATGCGCGCGCTTGTTGCCTGCGTGCACGCGCAAGGGGGGCGGGCCTGCCGCGGCATTGATGACACGCGCTGGTCGGGAGCGCATGCGCCGATGACCTGTCACCCCTGCATCGACGCCAGCTTGGAAGCGGCCCATGCCGCAAAACGACAACTTTCTGGCGCTCTCGACCATCTGCTCTATCAAGTCCGCCGCGCTTGCGCCGATATCGCCTCCATGGACAGACTCAGCATTATCGGACTGGTGCTCGCGATCGTGGCGATCGTGGGCGGCAGCGTGTTGAAAGGCGCCGGCATTTCGTCGCTGTGGTCGCCGGCTGCCTTCGTGATCGTGATCGTCGGCACCGTGGCGGCGATCCTGCTGCACACCTCACCGGCGGTTTTCCGGCGCGCCTTCAAGATCCTGCGCTGGGTGATCCAGCCGCCGGCCAGCGACCGCCCGCAGTTGCTGGCGCGCATCGTCGAGTGGAGCAACATCGCCCGCCGCCAGGGCCTGCTGGGCCTGGAAGACCAGCTGCCGCGCCAGGACGACGCGTTCCTGCGCAAGGGCCTGCAGATGCTGGTCGATGGCGTGGAGCCCGAATCCATGCGGCATATGCTCGAGATCGAAATGGACAACCAGGAGCGGCAGGATCTTGCCGCGGCCAAGGTGTTCGAAGGCATGGGCATCTACGCGCCCACGCTGGGCATCATCGGTGCGGTGCTCGGGCTGATGGCGGTGATGAAGAACCTGGCCGACCCGGCCATGCTCGGCCATGGCATCGCCGCGGCCTTCACCGCCACCATCTACGGCATCGCCTCGGCCAACCTGCTGTTCCTGCCGGTCGCCGCCAAGCTCAAGAGCGTCATCCATTGCAGCACCAACGAGCGCGAAATGGCGATCGAAGGCTTGATCGCGATCGCCCAGGGCGAGAACCCGCGCAACATCGAGTCGAAACTGGCAGGCTACTTGCATTAGTCCCGTCATGGCCCGCCGTCGCAAACATCACGAAGACCATGGCAACCACGAAGCGTGGGCGATTCCGTATGCCGATCTGATGACGCTGCTGCTGGCGTTCTTCGTGGTGATGTACGCAATCTCCTCGCTCAATGAGGGCAAGTACAAGGTCATGGCGCAGGCGCTGACCACCGCCTTCGGTGGCGCGTCCACCGCCGCCAGCCCGGTGCAGGTCGGCAGGACCCAGACCCTGGGGGCCGATTACGACCGCCCGTCGGTGATCAAGGCCGGCGCGCCGATGGCCGCGTCTAGAGGACCGACCGACCCCACCCTGCTGCCGTCGATGGCCGCGCAGATGCGCATGCCGGTGTCGCTGCGCAACCAGGCGCAGCTGGCGCGTGCGCAGCGGCAGATGGACGCGGTGGCCCAGCAGTTGGGCAAGACGCTGGCACCGCTGATCGACCAGAAACTCATCACCATCCGCCGCAACGATCTGTGGATCGAGGTGGAGATCAACAGCGACATCCTGTTCGGTACCGGCTCGGCGGCATTGGCCGGCAGCGCCCGCGGCACCCTCTCGGCGCTGGCCGCGGTGCTGCGCGATGCGCCCAACGGCGTGCGCGTGGAGGGCTATACCGACAACCAGCCGATCGCCACCGCACAGTTTCCCTCCAACTGGGAGCTGTCGGCCGCGCGCGCCGCCAGCGTGGTGCACCTGTTTGCCGACGACGGCATCGCCCCGCAGCGATTGGCGATGGTGGGCTATGGAGAATTCCGCGCACGTGCCGATAACAGCACTGAGGCGGGACGGAATGCGAACCGGCGTGTGGTGTTGATCATCCTCGCTGACTCGGCTGGCTCACTCGCACCCGATCCGCCATCGCAGCTGCATGCGACCGCCGCCGGGGCGCCCAAGCTTCCCAAGTCTGACGGCGGCCAAACGGCCGTCACCACCGAAAGCGGCACAAGTTCCGTTCCCGCCGTAATTCAAGGAGTGCAGTGAGATGCGTATCTGGGCAATCGCCAACCAGAAGGGCGGCGTCGGCAAGACCACCACGACGCTGGCATTGGGTCGTGGCCTGGCCGCGCTCGGCCACCGGGTATTGTTGATCGACCTCGATCCGCACTCCTCACTCACCCGCGCGTTCGGTGTGGCGATCGACCCGCCGCCGCGCGGGGTGCTGGACCTGTTCGGCACCCCGCCGAGCGACCTGGCCAGCCTGGCCCACGAAAGCGCCATCCCCGGCCTGTCCTATGTCTGCGCGCAAGCCGCATTGGCCACGCTGGAACGCCGCAGCGCCAACCAGCCCGGGCTGGGCCTGGCCCTGCAGAACGCGATGACCCGGCATGCCGGCCAGCACGACTACATCCTGCTCGACTGCCCGCCCACGCTCGGCCTGCTGATGATCAACGCGCTGGCCGCCTGCGACCGCGTGGTGGTGCCGACCCAGGCCGAGCCGCTGGCGCTGCATGGCCTGGCCAGCATGGTGCGTACCGCCGACATGGTGCAGCGTTCGCGTCGCCGCGCACTGCCGGTGTCGATCCTGCCGACCCTGTTCGACCGCCGCACCCGCGCCGGCACCGAGACGCTCAAGGAGATGCAGGACACCTACGGCGCCGTCGTCTGGGAAGACGCGGTACCGGTGGATACCCGAATCTGCAATGCCGCCGCATTGACCGTCCCCGCCACCGGCGGCGACTACCAGGGCCGCGGCCTGTCCGCCTATCGCCGTGCGCTGGAATGGGTGCTGGCCGATGACGCGGTGCGTATGGAGCAAGCCGCATGAGCAACCACACCGCCAACGGTGAGCTGGACGATTATCTGGAAGGCCTGCTGCACGATGCCGGCGTCGAGCCCACTGCCCCGGCTGCCACTGCCACCGTCGCGGCGGCACCGGCAACTGCCGAGGCAGACGTCACGCTGGCCGAAGCGCCGGTGCAGGCCGACGCGGCCCCCGAAGCCGCCGCTGTCTCCGAAGCGGCCACTTCCAACGCGATCGCCGCGGTGCTCAGCGCCGATGCGATCGCCGCCGATTTCCTTGCCGAAATGGATGCCGACCCGGCCTTCGGCCCCCCAGTGGTCGCCGCGCCCAGCGCCGCGGACATCGCCGCCGATTTCCTCGCCGAAATGGATGCCGACCCGGCCTTCGGCCCGCCGGTGGTCGCCGCGCCCAGCGCCGCGGACATCGCCGCCGATTTCCTCGCCGAAATGGATGCCGATCCGGCCTTCGGCCCGCCGGTGGTCGCCGCGCCCAGCGCTGCAGACATCGCTGCCGATTTCCTCGCCGAAATGGATGCCGACCCGGCGTTCGCCACGGCGGCGCCCAGCCCGTTCATGAGCACCGCCGACCTGATGGCCGAGATGGACGCAGACCCGGCCTTCGCCAGCGCTGCCTCCGGCGCCGACCTGCTGGCCGCCGATCTGCTGTCGGAGATGGATGCCGACCCGGCCTTTGCCGATGCCGCACCCGCCGCGCCGGCACCTGCGCGGCCTGCGCCGGCACCGATGCAGGCACCGCACCGCGCGCCGCCGTCGCCGATCTATCCGCAAGGCCTGCAGGCACTGCTGGCCCCCGGCCAGGCCGAGCACATCCAGGCCGAGCGGCGCGCGGCCGAACGCAGCACGCGCTGGCTGCGCCTGCGCTGCGGCGAACAGACCTATGCGCTGGAATTGCTCAAGGTGCAGGAGGTGGTACTGCCGGTGCCGCTGCTGCCACTGCGCGGCACCGCCAGCGCGATGCTCGGCATCATGAACCTGCGTGGCCAGGTGGTGCCGGTGATCGACCTGGGCATGCACCTGGGCTCGGCGCCGATCAACATGGATCTGCAGACGCGCGTGGTGGTGCTGGAGGAAAACGGCGAGACCATGGGCCTGCGCGTGTCGGCGGTGGAAGATGTCACCAGCCTGACCGATCAGCAGATCGAACCACCGGACAACGCACGCCTGTGCCGCATTTCCAACAACCTGTTCCGCGGCGTCGCGCGGCTGGGCCATCAGCCGATGATCCTGCTCGATGCCAGCCATTTGCTGCATTGATCCGGCACGCAGCTGACGCGCACCTGCACGCGCAACGATTCACCGTTAAAGCTTTCCCGCCGCCCGCCGTTAGTACGCATAGAACCATCCGTTCGGAGCAACAATGAGCACAGTGACATTGGGTGAGGATCTCGGCATCGAGACCAGCGCCGACCTCAAGCAGAAGCTTGCCGCGTTCCTGGCCCAGGACGGCGAAGTGGTGCTCAATGCCGGCGACGTCCGGCGTATCCATACCGCCAGCGTGCAGTTGCTCTGTGCCTTTGTGCAGACCCGCCGCCAGGCGGGGTTGCATACCGAATTCGATGGCTGCAACGACACTTTTAGAGATGCGGCCCGTCTGCTCGGCGTCACCGACGCGCTCGGACTTTCCGCATCCAATGACAACCTGAAATCTGTGGAGAACGCCGCATGAGCGCACGTATCTTGGTGGTGGACGATTCGGCGTCAATGCGCCAGATGGTCTCTTTCGCCCTCACCTCTGCCGGCTTTGCCGTCGAAGAAGCCGAGGACGGCGCCGTGGCGCTGGGCCGCGCGAAGGGCCAACGCTTCAACGCGGTGGTGACCGACGTGAACATGCCCAACATGGACGGCATCTCGCTGATCCGTGAGCTGCGCCAGCTGCCGGACTACAAGTTCACCCCGATGCTGATGCTCACCACCGAGTCGGCGGCCGACAAGAAGTCCGAAGGCAAGGCCGCCGGTGCCACCGGCTGGCTGGTCAAGCCGTTCAACCCGGAACAGCTGATCGCCACCGTCCAGAAAGTTCTGGGTTAATTCCACTTGCCTCACCATCGGATGTCACGCCCATGAGCATGGACCTGCAACGTTTCCACGCCACCTTTTTCGAGGAAAGCCGCGAAGGGCTGGACGCGATGGAGGCCGGGCTGTTGTCCCTTGAAGAGGGCAACCGCGACCCGGAAATCATCAACTCGGTGTTCCGCGCCGCGCACTCGATCAAGGGCGGCGCTGCCACCTTCGGTTTCGAAGCGGTCGCCGGCCTGACCCACGTGCTGGAGACGCTGCTGGACGAGTTGCGCTCCAACAAGCGCCAGCTCGAGCCCAATGCGGTCGATGCCATGCTCGGCTCGGTCGACGTGCTGCGCGCGCTGCTGCGCGAAGCCGAACACGGCACCCCGGCCGACCCGGCCGCGGTCAAGGCCGTGCATACCCGCTTGAACGCGGTGCTGGCCGGCGAAGCGCCGACCGCCGCGGCGGTGGCCAAGCCGAAGGAAGAAGAACCCGAAGCCTGGCATATCGGCTTCACCCCGGCGCCGTCGCTGTTCATGAGCGGCAACGACCCGCTGCGCATCATCCGCGAGCTCGAGCACCTGGGCCCGCTGCAGATTGCCGCGCGCCTGGAGCGCATGCCGGGCTTTGAGAACATCGACCCGCTGGAAGCCTACCTGGCCTGGGATCTGGGCCTGATCGGCAAGATTCCGCGCAGCAAGATCGAAGACACCTTCGCCTGGGTGGTGGACGATTGCGAGCTGGAGATCCGCCCGATGGCGGTGCCCGGCCCGCCGCCGAGCCTGGCCGTCGAAGCCGCCGCTGCGCCTGTCGCCGTTGCTGCGGCACCTGCCGCCGCTGCCGAGCCTGCCGCCGCCGCTGCCACGCCGGCCAAGGCCGCCGCAGCCGAAGCGGAAACCTCGATCCGCGTCAGCGTCGACAAGGTCGATGCCCTGATCAATCTGGTCGGCGAGCTGGTCATCACCCAGGCCATGCTCAAGCAGGTCTCCACCGGCCTGGATCCGGCGCATGCCGAACAGCTGTTCGCCGGCCTGGATCTGCTCGAACGCAATACCCGCGATCTGCAGGAAGCGGTCATCGGCGTGCGCATGCTGCCGGTGGACGCGGTGTTCCGTCGCTTCCCGCGCCTGGTCCGCGACCTCTCCAGCCGCCTCGGCAAGCAGGTCCGCCTGCGCACCATCGGCGAAGGCACCGAGCTGGACAAGGGTCTGATCGAAAAGATTGCCGATCCGTTGGTGCACCTGGTGCGCAACTCGATCGACCACGGCCTGGAAATGCCCGATGCGCGTCGCGCCTCCGGCAAGGACGAGACCGGCACGATCACCCTGGCGGCCTCGCACCAGGGCGGCCACATCGTGATCGAAGTCAGCGACGACGGCCGCGGCCTCAATCGCGCCAAGATCCTGGAAAAAGCCGCCGAACGCGGCATCGCCGTGCCGGACAACCCGACCGATGCGCAGGTGTGGGACCTGATCTTCGCGCCGGGCTTCTCCACCGCCGACGCAGTGACCGACCTGTCCGGTCGTGGCGTGGGCATGGACGTGGTCCGCCGCAACATCCAGGGCCTGGGTGGCGAAGTGCAGCTGGAAAGCAACGCCGGCAGCGGTACCCGCGTGCTGATCCGCCTGCCGCTGACCCTGGCCATCCTGGACGGCATGACCGTCTCGGTCGCCGGCGAAACCCTGATCCTGCCGCTGGCCTACGTGCTCGAGGCACTGCAGCCGGCGCCGGAAGACATCCGCTCGATGGCGGGCGACGGTCGGGTGCTGCGGGTGCGCGGCGAGTACCTGCCGATCCTGTCGCTTACCGACTACTACGGCTTCGGCGGGCAGCAGTCCTCGCAGGAACCGCTGGTGGTGGTGGTCGAAGGCGACGGCCAGAAGATCGCGCTGGAAGTGGATGAATTGCTCGGCCAGCAACAGGTCGTGGTCAAGAACATCGAGAACAACTACCGCCGTATCCCGGGTGTCTCAGGCGCCACCATCCTGGGCGATGGCCGGGTCTCGCTGATCGTGGACATCGGCGGGCTGGTGCGCTCGCTGCGTGTGCCGCAGGCCGCGTAACACGCCAGGCCACGCAACAAGCGCGGTGTGGCTCCTTCTCCCGCGGGAGAAAGGCCGCAGATTATGTGCGGTCACGACAAAGCCCTGGCAGCGATGCCGGGGCTTTTCATTTCTGCCAGGCACCGCAGTGCCCGGCGCAGTCCTGCAATTGCGCACCTGCCCCGCGACGCGTGCCGCATGGCCTGCAGCCGCTGCCCCGGCGTGTCGGAACATGTCCGGCGCAGCGCCTATCCACGCGCGCAGGGCCAACCACGACGATGCTCAACACGCCCCGATCCTGCCGGGGCGTTCTGCCATTTGGCAGCGACCGACAGACGCACGCGCTTCGTAATACCCGCTGCGTTTCCCCGCAAACGTGCCGTCCGTCGAAAGGTGATCAAGCCCGCGCCGCGGCGGCCGATACAGGGAGCAATGAGGGCTGCCTGGCCCGCGCCACGTCGAAGGAAGTCCGCATGCCCACCGTCAACTCACCACGCGCTGTCCGCCACCTGCTGGGCTCGGTGTGCGCCGCCGCGCTGCTGGCTGCCAGCATCTCGTTGCCGCCGTCCTTCGCAGCACCGGCCGCGCCGGTGTCGGTCCTGCTGGACAACGTGCCGGTGAACGCGCTGCAGTCGCTCGCCATCGACCTGGTGCAGTTGCGCGACGAGCAGCGGGCGCAGCTTGCCGCAGCGCATGACCCCGCCCGCATCGAGGCCTACGACGAGCGCCTGGGCAACCTGCGTCAACGCATCGCACGGCATGCGGGCTACGTCCAGGCCAGCGCGCCACAGGGTGAGCAGGCGCGCCAGTTTGCGCTGGTGCAGCAGCAACTGGGCCAGTATCTGGCGCAGCAGCGCCAGGCCAACCGCGCCCTGCATGCCGGCGACCTGCAGGCTGCGCAGGCCTTGTCGCTGGACCATGCAGGCGACGCACGGCTGTGGACGCAACTGCACACCCTGCAGCAATCGATGGCCAGCGTGGGCACAACGCAACGCCACTGAGCATTGCCCGCCTCGCGACCGCGATGGTCGCAGCGGCGTCGTAGGCTCTCCAGCCAGCCAGCCCCGCGCTGCGCGACGTGCGCCGAAGCGCCGGCCTGCGCTGCAGGTCCTATCGCCCTCGTGCGCACTGCCTTTGCCAGCGGGTCCACGGGCCGCGTGCCCTGCCCGGCCCGATACGCGCCACCGCATCGCCATGGCAACCGTATGACGCCCCCAAGGTGCGGCTGGCGCACCTGCAAAAACGCACTGAAAAACGCCCTCATGCCGGCTGTCGCGCACTGCTCAACATTTTGGGGATCAGGTCGCTATTCGACTTACCTCGGTCACATTCCTTTGCTGGATACCTGCCATGACCTTCAAGACCACGATTGCAAACACGCTGGCCAACGTACCGCTGAAGCGCAAGTTTCTGGCGCAGACCGCGCTGGTGGCGCTGGGCATCATCGTGCTGGCGGTGATCGCCGCACGCTTGCAATACGTGGATCTCACCGATACGCGCCGCGACGGGCTCAAGAGCCAGATCGAAATGGCCATCGCGGTGGTCAATGGCTATGCCGAGCGCGCCGAGAAAGGCGAGATGGATGTGGACAGCGCCAAGAAGGCCGCGCTGCATACCTTGTCCACCATGCGCGCACGTGGCGGCGTGGATTACATCTACGTCACCGACCAGACGCCGGTGATGCTGATGCACCCCACCCGCCCGGACCTCATCGGCAAGCCGCTCAACGATGTGCTGAGCCCTGACGGCAAGCGCATCTTCCCGGCCTTCGTCAGCGCGGCGCAGGCCGGCGGCGGCTACGTCGATTACGCCTGGGCCAAGCCCGGCGAAAAGGAGCCGGTGCAGAAGACCTCCTACGCCTCGCTGTACAAGCCGTGGGGCTGGGTGATCGGCACCGGCGTGTATCTGGACGACACCCAGGCGCAGGCGCTGGTCTTCACCGGCATCGTCACCCTGGCCGGCGGCGTGCTGGTGCTGCTCAACCTGCTGGTGGGCTGGCTGATCGGCAATTCGGTGCTGGAGCCGGTGTCGCGCGCGCTTGCCGCCATCAAGGGCGTGGCGCGTGGCGATCTGAGCGTGCGCACCGCCCAGCATGGCAGCGATGAAATCGGCCAGATGCTCAAGGCCACCGACGACATGGTGCATACGCTGGAGCGCTTCTCCGCGCAGACCAAGGTGATGATGCACATGCACGCCGGCGAAGACGTCAGCCACCGCATGCCCACCGATTTTCCCGGCGTCTACGGCGAGCTGGCCGGCGGCATCAACACGATGATCTTCGAACACCTGGACGCCATCATCGATGCGATCGGCATCCTCAACGAGTACGCGCAAGGCGATCTGTCGCGCGACGCCGCGCGCCTGCCCGGTACCCGGGCGGTGCTGCACGAAGCGATGGATGCCGCCAAGGCCAGCCTGCTGGCGATCAACACCGAGATCAAGCGGCTGGCCCAGGCTGCGGCCAATGGCGACTTCAGCCAGCGCGGCGATGCCACGCGTTTCAGGCACGACTCGGCACGCATGATCAACGACCTCAACGCGATGATGGACGTCAGCGACCGCAACCTGGGCAAGCTCTCCGAGCTATTGGCCGCGCTGGCCGAGGGCGACCTCACTGCGCGCCTGGACGGTGAGTTCCACGGCGTGTTCGCGCGCATGCGCGATGACGCCAACACCACCGCCACGCAGCTGGCCGGCATCGTCGGGCGCATCCAGCAGGCCGCCGGCGCCATCACCGGGTCGGCCAGCGAGATCGCCGCCGGCAACAACGACCTGTCGCAGCGCACCGAACAACAGGCAGCCAACCTGGAAGAAACCGCCGCCTCGATGGAAGAGCTCACCTCCACGGTCAGGCAGAACGCCGAAAGCGCCCGCCAGGCCAACCAGCTGGCAATCGGCGCGGCATCGGTGGCCTCGCAAGGCGGCCAGGTGGTCAGCCAGGTGGTGGACACCATGTCCGGCATCCAGACCTCGTCGAAGAAGATCGCCGAGATCATCTCGGTCATCGATGGCATCGCCTTCCAGACCAACATCCTGGCCTTGAACGCGGCGGTGGAAGCGGCCCGTGCCGGCGAACAGGGCCGCGGCTTTGCCGTGGTTGCCTCCGAGGTACGCACGCTGGCGCAGCGCTCGGCCGGCGCGGCAAAGGAGATCAAGCACCTGATCGACGACTCGGTCGGCAAGGTGGCGCAGGGCTCGGCGCTGGTGGATCAGGCCGGCAAGACCATGGCCGAGATCGTGTCCTCGGTGCAGCGCGTGACCGACATCATGAGCGAGATCTCTGCCGCCTCGCAGGAGCAATCGGCCGGCATCGAGCAGGTCAATCTCACCGTCACCCAGATGGACGAGAGCACCCAGCAGAACGCCGCGCTGGTGGAAGAAGCCACCGCCGCCGCCAACGCCATGCAGCAGCAGGCGCAGCAGCTCGACGAGGCGGTGTCCAGCTTCCGGGTGACCGCGGCCTCGCCCGTGCAGCGCGGCCCCGGCCGTGGTGCCGCGCGCGCGGAGGCCCTGCGCGTCGCCAGCTGATCGCCACCAGATCGCTCTCCCGTACCACCTCCTCACTTCGAAGCCACGCCCATGCCCTCGCCCCCCACGCAATCCCGCTCCGGCGGCAGTCTGGCGTACCGCCTGATGCTCGGCACCGCGGTCGCTGCATTGCTGTGCTTCGGCCTGACCGCGGCGATCAGCTACTGGCAAAGCAGTCGCGCGCTGATCGCGTCGGCGCAGACCACGATGCAGAACGCGGCGCGCTATCAGGCCGAGCAGATCGGCAGCGAGCTGGGGCAGGCATTCACCACTGGCCAGTCGCTCGCCAGCGCCCTGCTGGCGCAGCGTGCGCATGGCGGGGTGAGCCGCGAGGCGGCGGCGGCGATCGTGCACGACGCGTTGCAGAACCATCCCGAATGGGTGGGCATGGGCACCTTGTGGGAGCCGCAGGCCTTCGACGGCAAGGACGGCGACTATGTCGATGCCCAGGGCCACGACAACACCGGCCGTTTCATGACCTACTGGGCCTACAACGGGCAGTCGCTGATCCGCGAGCCGTTGGTCGGCTACGAAAAGCCCGGCGACGGCGACTGGTACCTCAAGCCCCGCGAGCTGGGCCGGCAGATCGTGGCCGGCCCCTACGATTACCAGATCGGCGGCAAGCCGGTGCTGATGACCACCTTGTCCACGCCCATCCTGGACCAGGGCAAGTATGTGGGCGTGGTGTCGGTGGATTTCGCCCTGGCAGCATTGCAGAAGCGCCTGAGCGCGTTGCGCCCGATGGACGATGGCTATGTCGAGCTGATCTCGCCGGCCGGGGTGATTCTGGCCTCGCGCGACGCTGCGCGGATCGGCAAGCCGGCCGACGGTGCCGACTACCGCGCGATGCTGGAGGCCACCAGGGCCGGCAAGGACTATCTGGACTTCACGCCGGACGCCGCCGGCACGGTCAGCGCCTATGTGCCGTTGCAGATCGGCCACGCGCAGGAGCGTTTTGCGCTGGGCGTGGTGGTGCCGTATGCGGCGATCATGCAGCAGGCACATCGCCTGTTGTGGACCATCCTGGCGGTCGGCCTGGGCTCGGCGCTGGTGCTCAGCGTTGCGCTGTTCGCACTGTTGCGCCGTCAGGTGGTGGGCCCGCTGGATGCCGCTGCAAAGGTGGCAGGTGCCATTGCCTCCGGCAAGCTGGACAACCAGATCGCCGCGCAGCGCCAGGACGAGGTGGGCCGCCTGATGGGCGCCATGCAGCGCATGCAGACCGACCTGCGCCAGCGCATCGAACGCGATGCGCAGATCGCCAACGAGAACCTGCGCATCCGCACCGCGCTGGAACATTCGGAGATGGAAGTGCTGCTGGCCGACGAGCAGCACACGGCGGTGTTCATCACCCAGGCGCTGCACAACTCGTTGAAGCGCAGCGAAGCGGCGTTTCATGCCAAGGGCCAGCAGGGCTTCAGCGCCGATGCGGTGGTCGGCAACCCGCTGGACTATGTGTTCGGCACCGATGCCGACGGCAAGGCACGCATGCAGCGCCTGCAGCAACTGCAGTCCACCACGTTGGAGCGCTACGCCTTCGGGCCGGTGACGCTGGATCTGAGCATGACCCCGCTGTACGCCGCCGATGGTCATCGCAGCGGCAGCATGCTGCTGTGGCGCAATGTCAGCGCCGAGGTCAGCACGCAGGCAGAGGTCGCCGCGCTGGTGCAGTCGGCGCTGATGGGCGACTTCGGCCAACGCCTGGCATTGGACGATAAGCACGGCTTCTATCTGGAATTCGGCCGTCAGCTCAACGGCCTGCTGGAAACCACCTCGCAAGGCCTGGAACGTATTTCCAGCCTGCTCAGCGCGCTGGCCGAGGGCGACCTCACCGTGCGCATGGACGGACAGTTCCAGGGCGTGTTCGCCCGCATGCGCGACGATGCCAACGCCACCGTGGCGCAACTGACCGGCATCGTGGCGGGCATCCAGACCTCGGCCACGCAGATCAACGCGGCCGCCAGCGAGATTGCCGCCGGCAACAGCGACCTGTCGCAACGCACCGAACAACAGGCCGCCAACCTGGAGGAAACCGCCGCCTCGATGGAGGAGCTCACCTCCACCGTCAAGCAGAACGCCGAGCACGCGCGCCAGGCCAACCAGCTGGCGATCGGCGCGGCCGATGTCGCCTCGCATGGCGGCGCGGTGGTGGCGCAGGTGGTCACCACCATGTCCGGCATCGAGATCTCCTCGAAGAAGATTGCCGAGATCATCAGCGTGATCGACGGCATCGCCTTCCAGACCAATATCCTGGCCTTGAACGCGGCGGTGGAAGCGGCGCGTGCCGGCGAACAGGGCCGTGGTTTCGCCGTGGTCGCCACCGAAGTGCGCACGTTGGCGCAGCGCTCGGCCGGCGCGGCCAAGGAGATCAAGCACCTGATCGACGACTCGGTGGGCAAGGTCGCGCAGGGCGCGTCGCTGGTGCAGCAGGCCGGCACCACCATGGCCGAGATCGTGGCCAGCGTGCAGCGCGTGACCGACATCATGGGCGAGATCTCCGCCGCCTCGCAGGAGCAGTCCAGCGGCATCGAGCAGGTCAACCTCACCGTCACCCAGATGGACGAAGCCACCCAGCAGAACGCGGCACTGGTGGAAGAAGCCACCGCCGCGGCACGCGCGATGGAAGAACAGGCCGGCCAGCTGACCGATGCGGTGGCGGTGTTCAAGCTCGGCCACGTTGGCAGGCCGGCGGCGATTGCCGCCGCCACACCCGGCGTCAGCCCGGTTGCGCCCTCCACACGGACACCGGCCGGCAAGCGCGCTGCCATGCCGCCGCGTCCCCCTACCCGCAAGTCGCCCGGCAGTGTCGCCGGCAACGACAGCCAGTGGCAGGATTTCTGAGTGCAGCGGCGCTGCCCTGACCGGGGCGGCTCCCGTGCACCTTCAGCGCCACCGGCGTGCGCACCCTGCCCGCCACGGCCGCGTTGCCGGCGGCTGATCGCCGCACACACCGGCCGGCGGCCCTACCGTTCGTCCTTCAAAAATAAAGAATCATCCCGGGCGGCCGTTAGCGTGCTGGAGAGCGTCCCTGCGCAATGTCCCGGAGTCACTGATGAACAAGTTCAACGATTGGCCGATCCGCCGCAAACTGATGGTTGCCTTCTGCCTGAGCGCCGTGCTCACCGCCTTGCTGGGCGGCCTGGGCTATTCCCGCATGCGGCAGATGCAGCAGCAGACCACCCTGATCAACCAGGACGTGGTGCCGGTGCTGAGCCGCCTGTCCGAGCTGCGTGGCTTTGCCGGCGAATTCCGCGTCTATGAAGTGGGCCAGTTCGCCAATCTGGACGACCCGGAACGCTATGCGATGTTCTTCAAGCGCATGGACGAGATCCAGGCCAAGTACGTGGAGACGCAAAAGCTCCTGGACGCCAAGATCGGCGCTGCCTCGCCGCTGAAGGCCGAATACGCCAGGCTGACCGATGCCAGCACGCGCTATTTCGCCGCCAACCGGCAGCTGCGCGCGCTCTATGCACAACCCGATCGCAGCGCGGCGATGGAATTTTCGCGCAATCAGTCCGGCGAACTGCGCAAGGAGGTGTTCGCCTCGGTCGACAAGCTCTATGCACAGCAGTCCAAGGCACTGAGCGACATGGTCGCGGCCAGCGCCGCCTCGTTCAAGCTGACCAGCGTGGTATTGCTGCTCGGCACGCTGCTGATGGCGGCACTGTCGGTAACCTTTGGCTGGCTGATCGCACGCAGCATCACCAATCCGCTGTCCAAGGCGCTGGGCGCCATCAAGGCGGTCTCGCGCGGCGACCTGAGCGTGCAGGTCCACAAGACCAGCAACGACGAGATCGGCCAGATGCTCGAGGCCACCGGCGGCATGACGCAGATGCTGCGCCGCTTCAGCGACGAGACCGCGCGCATGTCGCACCTGCATGCGGCCGAAGACATCACCCACCGCATGCCGGAGGATTTCCCCGGCGTGTACGGCACGCTGGCCGGCGGCATCAACACGATGATCTTCGAGCATCTGGATGCCATCACCGACGCGGTGCGCATCCTCAACCAGTACGCACAGGGCGACCTGACCCAGGACGCACGCCGCCTGCCGGCCAGCCGCGCGATCCTGCATGAAGCGATGGATGCGGCCAAGGCCAGCCTGTTGTCGATCAATACCGAGATCAAGCAGCTGGCGCAGGCCGCAGCCGCCGGCGACTTCAGCGCACGTGGCGATGCGGCGCGCTTCAAGTACGACTTCGCGGTGATGGTGGCGGATCTGAACTCGATGATGGAGGTCAGCGACCGCAATCTGGGCAAGCTGTCGCAGCTGCTCGGCGCGGTGGCCGAAGGCGACCTGACCGCACGCATGGACGGGCAGTTCCACGGCGTGTTCGCGCGCCTGCGTGACGATGCCAATGCCACCACCCAGCGCCTGACCGATATCGTCGGCCGCATCAAGCACTCCACGCTGGCCATCAACACCGCTGCCGGCGAAATCGCCGCCGGCAACAACGACTTGTCGCAGCGCACCGAGCAGCAGGCCGCCAACCTGGAAGAAACCGCCGCCTCGATGGAAGAGCTCACCTCCACGGTGAAGCAGAACGCCGAGCATGCGCGCCAGGCCAACCAGCTCGCCATTGGTGCGGCCGACGTGGCCTCGCACGGCGGCGCCGTGGTCAGCCAGGTGGTGGACACCATGTCCGGCATCCAGACCTCGTCCAGGAAGATCGCCGAGATCATCTCGGTCATCGACGGCATCGCCTTCCAGACCAATATCCTGGCCTTGAACGCGGCGGTGGAAGCGGCGCGGGCCGGCGAACAGGGCCGCGGCTTTGCCGTGGTCGCCTCCGAGGTGCGCACGTTGGCACAGCGTTCGGCCGGCGCCGCCAAGGAAATCAAGAGCCTGATCGACGATTCGGTCAGCAAGGTGGCCGAAGGCTCGGCGCTGGTGAACCAGGCCGGCAGCACCATGAGCGAGATCGTCTCCTCGGTGCAGCGCGTCACCGACATCATGAGCGAGATCTCCGCCGCCTCGCAGGAACAGTCGGCCGGCATCGAGCAGGTCAACCAGACCGTCACCCAGATGGACGAGGCGACCCAGCAGAACGCCGCACTGGTGGAAGAAGCCACCGCCGCCGCACGGTCGATGGAAGAACAGGCGCAACAGCTCACCGAGGCGGTCGCCCTGTTCCGCCTGTCAGCCGAGCTCGAAGCGGTGACCCGCGCCACGCCGGTGGTGCGCCAACTCGCTGCCAAGCGGCCAGCCGCCGCCAGTGCACCGGCGCCTAGGCCGCAGGTCGCCAGGCCGGCGGCACGTGCTGCCGTGGCATTGGCTCCGTCCAACGAATCGGACTGGGCCGAGTTCTAGGCCACGCCGCAGCGGCCGCTGCACTGGCCGCCGTCAAACGCAAGCCGCGCTCTCCAGAGCGCGGCTTTTTTTATGCCGCGCCACGCTTTTTAAAAGGCGCATCAACCCGATAACAAATAAAGCAGCATTCGAATAACTTTTTATTTATGTAGCAATACGATTATTGTCGAGTCCGCCGTCATCCCCCGCCGATAACGATTACACAAACCGATCAATTCCATTCTCGCGATTTATTATTTTTCACAAGCCTGACCGCGTTATATATTTTTTTGATATCGAGGTATTCAGCGATGCTGTCGTGCGCCGTTACTGCGCATAGCGACATGTGACGCAGACACTGTTCGGCGTCACCTGATCGCTCCCATCCATTGCGCACCGCCTGCCGGGAATTGATCATGACTGCATTTCTTCAACGCTATAACGTCGGCCCCCGACTGGCGGCGGCATTTGCCGTGCTGATCGTTCTCTCCGCCCTCATTGCCATTATCGGCTATCGCGGGCTGAGCTCGGCACGCACCCTGGTCGACGATCTCGTGCACCAGAACATGGTGAAGATTCGCCTGTCCAACGACATGATGAATGCCAACTACATTATTGCGATGCAGATCCGCAATGTGGTTTTGCCAACCAGCAGCGAAGATAATCTCAAGTTTATCGAGACCATCCAGGCTGCGCGCGCCGACTATTCCAAGGCACGCGAAGCACTGTATGCGATTCCGCCGTCTGACCAGGGCCGGGAGATCCGCGCAGAAATCGATCGCCGCCGCGCCGTGGTCAAGGTACTCAACGACCAGGTCATGGACCTGGTCCAGACCGGCCATAGCGATGAGGCCCTGCCCTTGCTGCTGACCAAGGCCGCACCGGCGATGCAGCAGTGGCAGGACAAAATCGCCGAGAACATCGCGCTGCAGAACACGCTGTCGGCCGAGGCCTCCGCCGTTGCGCTGCAATCCATGGACGACTCGCGCAAGCTGCTGATCGCCGGCTCGCTGCTGGTGGTGCTGCTGAGCGGCGTGCTGGGCCTGCTGATCACCCGCAGCCTGACCCAGCCGCTGAGCCGGGCCACCCGCGCGGCCGAATCGATTGCCGGCGGCAAGCTGGACAACGACGTCGACACCCAGTTCAACGACGAAAGCGGCCGCCTGCTCAAGGCGATGAGCAAGATGCAGCTGCAGTTGCGCAACCTGCTCGCCGCCCAGACCGACATGGCCAAGCGCCACGACGATGGCCAGATCAGCTTCCGCATCGATGCCGACGCCTTCCCCGGCGAGTACGGCCGCATGGCGCATGACACCAATACGTTGGTGGGCTCGCACATCGCGGTGAAGCTGCGTCTGGCGCAGATCATGGGCCGCTACGCGATCGGCGACCTGTCCGAGGACATGGAGAAACTGCCCGGCGAAAAGGCCGTGCTCAGCGAGACCATGGCGCAGGTCAAGGTCAATCTCGGCGCGATGAATACCGAGATCAAGCACCTGGCCGTGTCGGCGGCCAACGGCGACTTCAGTGCCCGCGGCGATGCCGAGCGCTTCCAGTACGACTTCCGCCTGATGGTGGAAAGCCTCAACAACCTGATGTCCACCGCCGACGGCAATCTGCAGTCGCTGTCCAGCCTGCTGCAGTCCATCGCCGCCGGCGACCTCACCGCGCGCATGAGCGGCGACTTCCGCGGCGTGTTCGCGCAGATGCGCGACGATGCCAACGCCACGGCCACGCAGCTGGCCGAGATCGTCAGCGGCATCAAGGCCTCGGCGGTGTCGATCAAGGGCGCCGCCAGCGAGATCGCGGCCGGCAACCAGGATCTGTCGCAGCGCACCGAACAGCAGGCCGCCAACCTGGAGGAAACCGCTGCCTCGATGGAAGAGCTCACCTCCACCGTCAAGCAGAACGCCGAGAGCGCACGTCAGGCCAATCAGCTCGCCATCGGCGCGGCCGGTGTGGCCTCGCAGGGCGGCGAGATCGTCAGCAGGGTGGTCGAGACCATGAGCGGGATCGAAGCCTCCTCCAAGAAGATCGCCGACATCATCTCGGTCATCGACGGCATCTCGTTCCAGACCAACATCCTGGCCTTGAACGCGGCGGTGGAAGCGGCGCGTGCCGGCGAACAGGGGCGCGGGTTTGCCGTGGTTGCCTCGGAAGTGCGGACGCTGGCGCAACGCTCGTCGGCGGCCGCCAGGGAGATCAAGGGGCTGATCGACGACTCGGTGCAGCGTGTCTCCGAGGGGTCGGTGCTGGTGCACAGCGCCGGCAAGACCATGGGCGAGATCGTGTCCAGCGTGCAGCGGGTCACCGACATCATGGGCGAGATCTCCGCCGCCTCGCAGGAGCAATCCTCGGGCATCGAGCAGGTCAACCAGACCGTCACCCAGATGGACGAGACCACCCAGCAGAACGCCGCGCTGGTGGAAGAAGCCACTGCCGCCGCACGGGCGCTGGAAGACCAGGCCACCCAGCTCACCGACGCCGTTGCGGTGTTCAAGACCGATGCCCATGCCTATGCCAAGGCACCGGTGCGCACCGTGCCGCCGCGCCCGGTGGTGACTCCCGCGCTGAAGGCCAAGGTGGCAGCGGCCGGACGCACCGCCGCGGCCAGGCCGCGCATGGTCGTCACCGCGCCCAGCAACGACACCAGCTGGCAGGAGTTCTGAGCCAAGCGGGCACAACAGTCTGAATGGAGCCGGCCGGCGCGACACCGGCCGGCTCAAGGCACAACGGTGATCGGCCGATAGGCTGCGTACGCCTATGAGACGCATCCATGATCACCTCGCCCGTGCCGTCGCCACCGACCGCCCCACGTTCTGCGCATCGCTGGAGCAGCCGCTGGGATGATCTGGCAATCGCCAGGAAGCTTGGTGTGATCGGGATGCTGGCGCTGGCCGGCCTGGTCATTCCGGTGCTGCTGTACAGCGGCAAGCTCAATGAAAGTGTGGCCATCAGCAGCAACGAGTTGCGCAGCTACGCGCCGCTCGAACAGATGCTGGGGCTGATCACCGATCTGCACGCGGCCCACGTGGACAGCGGCAGCACCGCCCGCGCCGCGGCCGCGCGCGCCGAGCGCGATCTGCAGCGCCTGCTGGCCACCACGGCAACCATGCCGGGCTTCGAACGCAGCCAGAAGGCCCTGCTGGGCCTGCAGCAACGCCACGTCGCCGCTGCCGCTGCAAACGGCTACGCCGCCGTCAGCGAACAGGCGTTTGCCGCACTCGATGCCCTGCGCGACGACAGCCAGCTGGTCTACACCCCGTATATCGAGAGCTACCACCTGGTGGTGGCCACGCTGATCTACAGCCCCGATGCCACCGAGTCGCTGACCCGGCTGGATGCGGCCAGCGACCCGTCGCAGGCGACCGGCAGCCGCGCCATGCTGCGCGAACAGCTCAACCAGCTGGCGCGCAGCCACCGGCGTTTCCGCCACGAGCTGGACAAGGCGATCGGCCTGCTGGAACAGCCCGACCCCGCGCTGGCCGATGCCGCCAAGGCCGAAACCGCGCATGCGAACGCGGCGCTGGCCGCACTCGGCACCGCGCTGGACGGCAACGACGCCAGCGCAGATCTCCAGTGGAACGCTGCGCTGGACGCGCTCGGCCAGGCCATGCAAGCGCTCAGCAGCGTCTCGCTGCAGGCCTTGCAGCGCCAGTCCGAACGTCACCTGGCCGATGCCCGCAACGCGATGTGGCAGGCCATTGCCGGACTGTCGCTGCTGGCCGCGCTGATCGCGGCGCTGGGCTGGTCCACCCTGTCCAGGCTGACCCGCAATGTGCGCCGCGCCGCTGCGGTGGCGGCCAATATCGCCCAAGGCCAGCTCGGCGAGCCTATCGCCGCGCCCAGCCGCGATGAAACCGGCCAGCTGCTCGACAACATGCGCCGGATGCAGGAGCAGCTGCAGCGCGTGCTGGCCGCGCAGAGCGAGATGGCGCAACGCCACGATGCCGGCCAGATCAGTTACCGCATGGACGCCGATGCCTTTCCGGGCGCCTACGCCAGCATGGTGCACGACACCAACGCCCTGATTGGCTCGCATATCGCAGTGAAGATGAAACTCGCCCAGATCATGTCGCGCTATGCAATCGGCGACCTGAGCCAGGACATGGACCGACTGCCCGGCGAGAAAGCCGTGTTCAGCGACACCATGGATGCGGTCAAGGCCAACCTGTCGGCAATGAACAGCGAGATCAAGCTGCTGGCGCAGGCCGCTGCCAACGGCGATTTCAGCGTGCGTGGCGATACGCAGCGCTTCCAGCACGACTTCCTGGCCATGGTCGACAGCCTCAACCAGCTGATGGCCACCGCCGACGGCAATCTGGGCGCACTGTCCAGCGTGCTGCAGGCCATCGCGGCAGGCGACCTCACCACCCGCATGCAGGGCGACTTCCACGGCGTGTTCGCGCAGATGCGTGACGATGCCAATGCCACCGTGGCGCAGCTGGCCGATATCGTCGGACGCATCCAGCGCTCCACTGACGCCATCAACGCTGCGGCCAGCGAGATCGCCTCCGGCAACCAGGAGCTGTCGCAGCGTACCGAGCAGCAGGCCGCCAACCTGGAGGAAACCGCCGCTGCGATGGAAGAGCTCACCTCCACCGTGCGCAGCAACGCCGCGCACGCGCGGCGCGCCAGCGAGCTGGTGGTCGGCGCCGCCGCGGTGGCTTCGCAAGGTGGCACGGTGGTGGGCGACGTGGTCGGCACCATGGCCGGCATCCAGGCCGCGTCCCGGAAGATCGCCGACATCATCTCGGTCATCGACGGCATCGCGTTCCAGACCAATATCCTGGCCTTGAACGCGGCAGTGGAAGCGGCCCGCGCCGGCGAACAGGGGCGCGGCTTTGCGGTTGTCGCCTCGGAAGTGCGCACGCTGGCGCAGCGCTCGGCCGGCGCGGCCAAGCAGATCAAGCAGCTGATCGACGATTCGGTGTGCCGGGTCGAGCAAGGCAATGTGCTGGTCAGCCAGGCAGGTCGCACCATGCAGGACATCGTCGACTCGGTGCACAGCGTCACCGAGATCATGCACGAGATCAGCGACGCCTCGCAGCAGCAGTCGCAGGGCATCGAACAGGTCGGCCAGACCGTCGCACAGATGGACCAGGCCACCCAGCAGAACGCCGCGCTGGTGGAAGAAGCCAGCGCCGCCGCACGGGCGATGGAACAGCAGGCGCAGCAGTTGCGCGATGCGGTGTCGGTGTTCCAGCTGCACGCCGCCGTGGTGCCGGCCCGACGCGTGCGTGCCGCCTGACGCCCCTGCGTGCGGAGTTGGGTACGCGCGCGGTGGGCGACGCCGCGCGCATGGGGGCAGTCACACCGTGCACTCGTGCTGCGCGGTCACTGGCCGCGGTGTCTGCTACGTGGTCGCCGGCCGCGGTGTCTTGACCGAGACTGGCTGAGCCACCCCGCCTGCGCCTGCGATCGCGCATTGCACCCGGGTCGCAACCGAGGCAGTGGCGCCACCCCGCCGTTGCGGACTCGCTTCAACTGCCCAGCGCAGGTTCGATTCCTGCCGCAGGCAATACTGCCGCAGCCAATAGCCCCGCCTGCGCATACGGCGCCAGGCTCACCAGGCTGCTGCATCGCTCCAGCAGCCGGTGCCGTCCGCCCGTCTGTCCTTGCAACCGCAACGCCGCATCACGCTCGAACGAGTGAGCCAGATGTGAATCGGCCGGTCGATGCAACTGCGTCGATGGCACGCACATCGACGTTTCCGGTCCATTTCTGCACATGCGCGTCACTTCGGTGACGGCCGCCCATACGCAGCGCGGCTGACCAGTTCAGTCGCTCAACCACTGGCCGTTACCTTCCACGGCACGCTTACCAGCCTTGTCATCGCCGGGGTCTCCCGCTGTTGCCCGCGCGAGGGATCGGCTGGATGCCTGCCTTGCCGTACCTGCATCAGACCCACGCGTCCGCGCCGACGCGTTTTGTCCTTTCTTGCCCCACTGCCTCGAGACCCCCAAATGATCGCTCTTCTTCAACGGTACAACGTCGGCAAGCGCCTGAGCTTCGCCTTCGGCACGCTGATCCTGTTGTCGTGCGCACTGGTCGCTGCCGGCCTCTACACGCTGGCGCAGGCCCGCGACCGCATGGACACGGTGGTCAACCGCAACATCACGATCATGCAATACGCACAGGACATGACCAACGCCACTTCGGTCATCGCCGTGCAGCTGCGCAATATCGTGTTGCCCACCTCGCAAGAAGACAATCTGCGCTTCTACGCCGTCATCAAGGACCAGCTGAAGGACTACGAGGAGACCCGCCGCAAGCTGTACGCGTTTTCTGCCTCGCCCCAGGCCACCCAGATCCGCGACCGCATCGACCTGGCCAGCGACCAGGCCCGCAAGACCAACGACGCGGTCGCTCAGCTGGGCCTGACCGGCAAGCCTGACGAAGCACTCAAACTGCTGCTGGAGAAGGCCGCACCGGGTACGCAGCATTGGCAGAACGCGTTGACGGAGTATTCGGACCTGCAGCGCCAGCGCACCCGCGAAGCCTATGTCGCCACCACGGAGGAAATGGCACGTGGCCGTGCGATGTTGATCGGCGGCGGGCTGGCGGTGGTGCTGTTCAGCGCCCTGCTCGGCTTCCTGATCACCCGCAGCCTGGTACGCCCGCTGACCCAGGCCACCCGCGCCGCCGAAGCGATCGCCAACGGCAATCTCGACAACGATGTGCGCACGCAGTCCAACGACGAAACCGGCCGTCTGTTGCAGGCCATGGATCGCATGCAGGGCCAGGTACGCAACCTCATCACCGCCCAGCTGGACATGGCCAAGCGCCACGACGAGGGCCAGATCAGCTTCCGCATGGATGCCGGTGCCTTCCCCGGCGACTTCGGCCGCATGGCCAAGGACACCAATGCCCTGGTCGGCTCGCATCTGGCGGTGAAGATGCGCCTGGCGCATATCATGGGCCGCTATGCGATCGGCGACCTGTCCGAGGACATGGAAAAGCTGCCCGGCGAAAAGGCCTTGCTCAGCGACACCATGGCGCAGGTCAAGGTCAATCTGAGCGCAATGAATACCGAGATCAAGCACCTGGCGGTGTCGGCGGCCAACGGCGACTTCAGCGCCCGCGGCGATGCCGAGCGCTTCCAGTACGACTTCCGCGTGATGGTGGAAAGCCTCAACAACCTGATGGCGACCGCCGACGGCAATCTGCAGTCGCTGTCCGGCCTGTTGCAGTCGATCGCCGCCGGCGACCTCACCGCACGCATGAGCGGCCAGTACCAGGGTGTGTTTGCGCAGATGCGCGACGACGCCAACGCCACCGCCGCACAGCTGGCAGGCATCGTGGGCCGCATCCAGAGCGCTGCCGACGCGATCGGCCTGGCCTCGGGCGAAATCGCCTCCGGCAACCAGGACCTGTCGCAGCGCACCGAGCAGCAGGCCGCCAATCTGGAGGAAACCGCCGCCTCGATGGAAGAGCTCACCTCCACCGTCAAGCAGAATGCCGAGCACGCCAGCCAGGCCAACCAGCTCGCCATCGGCGCGGCGGCCGTGGCATCGCAAGGCGGCGACGTGGTGGCCAAGGTGGTCACCACGATGTCCGACATCCAGGGCTCGTCGAAGAAGATCGCCGAGATCATCAGCGTCATCGACGGCATCGCCTTCCAGACCAATATCCTGGCACTGAACGCAGCGGTGGAAGCGGCGCGCGCCGGTGAGCAAGGCCGTGGCTTCGCGGTGGTTGCCTCCGAGGTACGCACCCTGGCGCAGCGTTCGGCCAGTGCGGCGAAGGAAATCAAGCAGCTGATCGACGACTCGGTCGACAAGGTCACCCAGGGCGCCACCCTGGTCGATCAGGCCGGCACCACCATGGCCGAGATCGTGGCCAGCGTGCAGCGCGTCACCAACATCATGGGCGAGATTTCCTCCGCGTCGCAGGAGCAGTACTCCGGCATCGAGCAGGTCAACCAGACCGTTACCCAGATGGACGAAACCACCCAGCAGAACGCCGCGCTGGTGGAAGAAGCCACCGCCGCCGCACGTGCGATGGAAGAACAGGCCCAGCAGCTCACCGAAGCGGTCGCCGTGTTCAAGGTCGCAGAGCACGCACCGGTGGCGCGCCAGTTGTCGGCCATTGCCAATGCGCCCGCCAATGCCCGCGGCACACCGCGTCCGGTCGCCCGAACCAGCAGTGCCGCGCCGTTGCGGCGCAGCGCCGCAGGTGCATCCGCGACGGCAACCGACGTGGGCGACTGGCAGGAGTTCTAAGCGGCACTGACCGCTGTCGGCACGTCCGCAGGGCGTACATGCCGGTTCTGCAACGCGCGTGTCTGTGCGCGAGGGAAACACCACGCCCAGGCACGCGGCCATGTAATCCGCATCAGCAGCATCTTTATCACGGCACCGCACACGCGGTGCCGTTTTGCGTTGTGCACGACCAGGCAGCTGTCCGCACGCCCGCTATGCACCGTGGCCAGCGTGAAATCGCACTTCACATCGTCCGGGCCGGCCTGCGCCGGCGCACCTCCAAAACCGCATTCAAGCAGGGTTTTCTAGGGATATTCCCCACACACCCCCACCGATCCCCTACCCCGCATACACATGGCAGTCACGTGCCTGAGACCCGGCTTTACCAACCGATCCAGCCTGCCTCAATGCAGCAGCGCTAACGCCGTTATCTGACCGACGCATCACACAAGGGATGACGTGCAACGCACTGCTCCAGCACTGCGCTGCATGCCACTCCATCCAACGGCACATTCGCTCAGGTCACTCCATGAACTCCTTCCTGCACCGCTTCAACGTCGGCAAGCGCCTTTCCCTGGCCTTCGGCGTCTTGATCCTTCTCTCCTGCGCGCTGGTGGCCGCCGGTCTGTACACGCTCAGCCAAGCGCGCGAACGCCTGGACACCATCGTCAACCGCAACATGGCGATGATCCAGTACGCCACCGACATGCTGGACGCCAATGCCACCATCTCGTTGAATCTGCGCAACATCGTGCTGCCGACCACTGCCGAGCAGAATCGCCAGTTCGGTGAAGTGATCGACGCCCAGCGCATCCGCTACAAGGAGCTGCGCGACAAGCTCTACGCATTTCCCGCCGACGCGCACGACCAGGAATTGCGCAACGCGCTGGATTCGACGCGCGAGCAGGCACTGGCGCATAACCAGCAGGTGCGCGAACTGGGCACCGCCGGCAAGGTCGACCAGGCCATGCCGATCCTGCTCGAACGCGCCGCGCCGGCCACCCAGCGCTGGCAGGATGCGATCCGTACCTACTCGGACGCGCAGCGCAAGAGCAGCCAGCTGGCCTACGACCAGGCCAATGCTTCGATGGCGCGTGGCCGCAGCATGCTGATCGGCGGCGGCCTTGCGGTGGTGCTGCTGAGCGCCCTGCTGGCCTGGACGATTACCCGCAGCCTCACCGGCCCGTTGAACCGCGCCACCCGCGCCGCCGAGGCGATCGCCGACGGCAAGCTCGATAACGCCGTGCACAGCGAGGCCAGCGACGAGACCGGCCGTCTGCTGCAGGCGATGGACAAGATGCAGTCGCAGGTGCGCAACCTGATCACCGCGCAGCTGGACATGGCCAAGCGCCACGACAGCGGCCAGATCAGCTTCCGCATGGATGCCGACGCGTTCCCGGGCGACTACGGCCGCATGGCCGGCGATACCAACGCGCTGGTCGACAGCCACGTCCAGGTCACGCTGCGTCTGGCACAGATCATGGGCCGCTACGCGATCGGCGACCTCAGCGAAGACATGGACGCGCTGCCGGGCGAAAAAGCCAGGCTGACCGACACCATGGCGCAGGTGAAGACCAACCTGTCCTCGATGAATCAGCAGATCAAGCAGCTGGCCCAGTCCGCCGCCGACGGCGACTTCGGCGCACGCGGCGATGCGGCGCAGTTCCAGTTCGATTTCCGCGTCATGGTCGAGAGCCTCAACCAGTTGATGGCCACCGCCGATGGCAGCCTGCAGTCGCTGTCGGGCATCCTGCGGGCGATTGCGGCGGGTGACCTGACCGCGCGCATGGACGGCGAGTTCAAGGGCGTGTTCGCACAGATGCGCGACGACGCCAACGCCACCGCGACCCAGTTGTCCGGCATCGTCGGGCACATCCAGCACTCGGCCACGTCCATCAACGCCGCCGCCAGCGAGATCGCCGCCGGCAACCAGGACCTGTCCCAGCGCACCGAGCAGCAGGCCGCCAACCTGGAGGAAACCGCCGCCTCGATGGAAGAGCTCACCTCCACCGTGCGCCAGAACGCCGAAAGCGCTCGCCAGGCCAACCAGCTTGCCATCGGCGCCGCCAGCGTGGCCTCGCAGGGCGGCGAGGTGGTCAGCAAGGTGGTCGACACCATGAGCGGCATCGAAGCCTCGTCCAAGCGCATTGCCGACATCATCAGCGTCATCGACGGCATCTCGTTCCAGACCAACATCCTGGCATTGAACGCGGCGGTGGAAGCGGCGCGTGCCGGCGACCAGGGCCGTGGTTTTGCCGTGGTTGCCTCCGAGGTGCGCACCCTGGCACAGCGCTCGTCCGCAGCAGCCAAGGAGATCAAGAGCCTGATCGACGACTCGGTGCAGCGTGTGGCCGACGGCTCGCAACTGGTGGACCAGGCCGGCAAGACCATGGCCGAGATCGTGGCCAGCGTGCAGCGCGTCACCAACATCATGGGCGAGATCTCCGCCGCCTCGCAGGAACAGTCGGCCGGCATCGAGCAGGTCAACCAGACCGTCACCCACATGGACGAAGCCACCCAGCAGAACGCCGCGCTGGTGGAAGAAGCCACCGCCGCCGCACGTGCCATGGAAGAGCAGGCCCAGCAGCTCACCGAGGCGGTTGCCGTATTCAAGATCGTCGAGCAGGGCCCTGCAGCCCCCCGGCCCTCGTCGATGGTCGCCGCGCCGGTCAACGCACGCTTTGCCACCCGCCCGGCCGCACGTGCGGTCGGTAACGCAGCCCCGCGCCGCAGCACCACCGGCACGGCGACGGCGGCAGCCACCGCCGGTTCCAGCGACTGGCAGGAGTTCTAAGCCCCACCGCAACGCGTCACACCCGCAGTCTCCACAAACAGCATTCGAGCGCAGTTTGATTCGTGATCCACGAATCTTGAGGGCCGCTTCCTAGCGAGGGAAGCGGCCCTTTTTTTGTCCCTGGGGACCCGTCGGACGGCAGCGGGCGGGCACTGCGCGGAACGCTATTCTTCACCCAAAAATAACAAGTGCCACTCCGCCACGTTCGCTCCAGTGGGCAAGCGAACTGGACAATTGTGCTGTTTTCGACGCAAATCATCAATTAATCGCATAAACGGCCGCTATCGATTTCACGCATCCGTAACGCCCTCCCCCGGGCAAGGTCGATTCCTCATGCACTCCTTCCACCGGCTGTCTGTCGGTACCCGGCTGTCCGCGCTGCTGACATTGGTGATCGCGCTTTCCCTCGGCCTGCTGGCCCTGACCATCTACCGCCAGTCCGCCGCGGACATCGCATCCCAGGTCAAGGCCGAGCTGCACTCCAGTACCCGGCTGATGCAGCAGTCGGTCGCGATGTACGACGTCACCCTGACCGAGGGCACCCAGCGCCTGGGCAGCGTGTTCGACGACATGCTGCCGCGCGGCGCACGCGAGCTGGATACCGCCAGCACCGTGACCATCGGCGCGCAGAACACGCCTACGCTGCGCTCCGGCACACAGGTACAGAATCTCAATTTCGATGCGGTGGATCGCTTTGCGCAGGCCACCGGCGGCGTTGCGACCATCTTCGCGCGCACCGGCGAGGACTTCGTGCGCATCACCACCTCGCTACGCAACAAGCAGAACGAACGCGTGATCGGCACCCTGCTCGACCGCAAGGGCAAGGCCTACGCCGCATTGTCCGAAGGCAAGCCCTTCACCGGCCAGGCGCAGCTGTTCGGCGAGCAATACATGACCCACTACCAGCCGCTGCGCAATGCCGCCGGCGACGTGATCGGCGCGCTGTTCGTCGGTCGCAACTACACCCAGGGCCTGGCCGCACTCAAGGCGCAGGTCGGCACCACCCGGCTGGGCCAGGACGGCTATTTCGTCATCGTCGACATGGCGCCGGGCGAGCATCAGGGCCAGGTCATCGCCGCCCCGTCGGGCACGCCGGCCACCTTGGCGGCCCTGGTGCCGGCCGGGCAGCAGGCACTGTTGCAGTCGGTACTGGACGGCAGGCAGCCCAGCGCCAACCTGCAGTTGCGCGATGCCAGGGGCAACAGCCAGGCCTTCGAGGTCACCGCCCAGCGCTATGCGCCATGGCAGTGGGCGGTGATCGGCACCCAGCCGCGCAGCGCCATCGACGGCCCGCTGGACGAGCTGATGGGCAGCATGCTGCTGCTCTCGCTGGTGGTGCTGGGCCTGTGCATCGCAGTGGTGTTCATCGCCGCGCGCAAGATGGTCACCCGCCCGCTGCTGGCGGTGGAACGCGTGCTCGGCGATGTCGCTGCCGGCCGCCTGGACAACCCGATCGAGATCGACCGCCACGACGAACTCGGCCGCCTGCTGCGCAACGCGCGCACCATGCGCGACGACCTGCGCGCGCGCCTGCAGCGCGACCACCTGATCGCCAGCGAAGCGTTGCGCGTGCGCACCGCGCTGGACGATGTCAGCACCAACGTGATGATCGCCGATGCGGATCGCCGCATCATCTATGTCAACCGCCCGCTGCAGCGCATGCTCAAGAGCGTGCAGGACGAGCTGCGCCGCGACCTGCCCAACTTCGATGCCGATGCGCTGATCGACGGCAGCATCGACCAGTTCCATCGCAGGCCCGAGCATCAGGCACGCATGCTCGATCAGCTCACCGGCACCCACACCGCGCAGATCCATGTCGGTGGCCGCACCATGCGACTGGTGGTCAACCCGGTGCTGGGCGCAGCCGGCGAGCGCATGGGCTTTGTGGTCGAGTGGGCCGACCGCACCCAGGAAGTCCAGGTGGAACAGGAGGTCGCACGCATCGTGCAGGCCGCCGCTGCCGGCGACCTGAGCGGGCGTGTCGGCCTGGAAGGCAAGCAGGGCTTCCTGCTGCTGCTCGCCCAGCAACTCAACGTGCTGCTGGACAACAATGCAGACGGATTGTCGCGGGTGTCCGCGCTGCTCTCTGCGCTGTCGCAGGGCGATCTGACCGCACGCATGGATGGCGACCTGCAAGGCGTGTTCGCCACCATCCGCGACGATGCCAATGCCACTGCCGACCAGCTGGCCGGCATCGTGCGCCGGATCAAGGACTCGTCGCTGGCGATCAACGCGGCCGCCACCGAGATCGCCACCGGCAATGGCGACCTGTCGCGTCGCACCGAACAGCAGGCCGCGGCACTGGAAGAAACCGCCGCCTCGATGGAAGAGCTCACCGCCACCGTCAGGCAGAACGCCGACAACGCCGACCAGGCCAATCGGCTGGTGCTGGATGCCGCCGGAGTGGCAGTCAAGGGCGGCGATGTGGTGGGCCGCGTGGTCACCACCATGGCCGACATCGACACCTCGTCCAAGAAGATCGCCGAGATCATCTCCGTCATCGACGGCATCGCCTTCCAGACCAATATCCTGGCCTTGAACGCGGCGGTGGAAGCGGCGCGCGCCGGCGAACAGGGGCGCGGCTTCGCCGTGGTCGCCTCGGAAGTGCGGATGCTGGCGCAGCGTTCGGCCGGTGCAGCCAAGCAGATCAAACACCTGATCGACGACTCGGTGACCCGCATCGGCAACGGCGCCGCGCTGGCCTCCGAGGCCGGCAGCACCATGCAACAGGTGGTCAGCTCGGTGCAGCGCGTCACCGACATCATGGGCGAGATCACCAGCGCCTCGCGCGAGCAGGCCGCCGGCATCACCCAGGTCAACCAGACCATCACCCAGATGGACGAAACCACCCAGCAGAACGCCGCGCTGGTGGAAGAAGCCACCGCAGCTGCCCGCGCGATGGAAGACCAGGCCGCGCAGCTGGTGGATGCAGTGGCGGTGTTCCGCCTGGAACAGCAGGACCAACTGAACACCTTGCTGGCCAACGCACGGCACGCCTATAGCTGATGCCACACGGTCCCGCAACCGGCAAGGACACTGCACCAGACAGTTGGTCGGCGCTCACTGAAAAGCAGTCTCTCGTGCGGTGTGCATTAAGACGTGGAGCCGTTGCTCCATGATCCAACGAGGCGCATCCAGCGCTGCTCTTCCCATGCACACCGACCATCTCAACTGGTCCTTGTCCGCTCACCGTCGCGGGACGCTGAGCGGCATGGATGCCGCGCCGGAGCCTACATGGACGTACTTGCGGCGTGTCCTGCGATGGTGGGCGGGCAAGGACCCTGCAGCCAACTCGCAGCGTCGAGGGTGCGGCGCCCTCACCGCTCGCGGGACACGCCGTGAACCCATCCCTGGGGCTCTGTGGCGGCATCCATGCCGCCACACGGTCCCGCAACCGGCAAGGACACCGCACCAGGGAGTTGGTTGGCGCTCATCTGAAAAGCAGTTTGTCGGGCGACTTGCATTGACGTGAAGTCGATGCTTCACGCTCGGACGAGGCATCCAGGACTGCTCTTACCATGCACACCGACCCTCTCGACTGGTCCTTGCCCGCCCACCGTCGCGGGACCCCGAGCGGCATGGATGCCGCGCCGGAGCCTACATGGACGTACTTGCGGCGTGTCCTGTGATGGTGGGCGGGCAAGGACCCTGCAGCAAACCCGCAGCGTCGAGCGCGCGGTGCGCATCAGACATGAAGCCGATACGTTATGAGCGAACGACGCATCCAGCACCGCTCTTACCGTGCACACCGACCATCTCGATAGGTCCGCCCGCCCACCGTCGCGGACCCTGAGCGGCATGGATGCCGCGCCAGAGCCTACATGGACGTACTTGCGGCGTGTCCTGCGATGGTGGGCGGGCAAGGACCCTGCAGCAAACCCGCAGCGTCGAGCGCACGGTGCCCATCAAACATGGAGCCGATAGGTTATGAGCGAACGACCCATCCAGCACCGCTCTTACCGTGCACACCGACCATCTCGATAGGTCCTTGTCCGCTCACCGTCGCGGGACCTTGAGCGGCATGGATGCCGCGCCAGAGCCTACATGGACGTACTTGCGGCGTGTCCTGCGATGGTGGGCGGGCAAGGACACTGCAGCAAACCCGCAGCGTCGAGCGCGCGGTGCCCATCAAACATGGAGCCGATACGTCATGAGCGAACGACGCATCCAGCACCGCTCTTACCGTGCACACCGACCATCTCGATAGGTCCTTGTCCGCTCACCGTCGCGGGACCTTGAGCGGCATGGATGCCGCGCCGGAGCCTACATGGACGTACTTGCGGCGTGTCCTGCGATGGTGGGCGGGCAAGGGCCCTGCAGCAAACCCGCAGATCCCGCCCGCTCCGCAACTGATCCATCCGCACCATCCAGCGCCAGGAACATAGCGCCGAAAGCAACCAAGACGTCACGCAGTGGTTTTTTGTCAGCCGCTCTTAAAGATTTCGCTTTGCCGCCGATATCAAGGCGACGCCAGGACAACCGTTCCGGCGTCTTCCCGCATCTACTGTGCTTGTGCCCATGTCCCAAGGCGATACCTCAGAGCTGGACCACGACGATCACCTTGCCGAAGGTGACGAGCGCTATCTGCTACGCAACAAACGGCAGATCCGTGGCCTGCTGCGCCAGTTGCTCGACCAGCGTGCCATCGTGACCATGCATGTGGCCGGGCGCGACATGGCCGTGCCCACCGCCGTGCTCGAAGTGGACGAAGACGAGGACTGCGTGATTCTGGACGGCAGCCACAACGAGGCCTCCAACCGCGCCATCCAGGAGGCCAAGTACCTGCTGTGCTACGCACAACTGGAACGGGTCAACATCCGCTTCCGGCTGGAAACGCCCGACCGGCTGGAACGCGACATCCATGTCGCCTTCCGCGCCGACCTGCCCGAGGCGATGTACCACATGCAGCGCCGCGAGTCGTACCGGCTGGAAACGCCGATCACCGACTCGCCCATCTGCATCATTCGCCAGGACGACGCACAGGGCGGCAATCTCAATCTGCAGCTGCGCGTGATCGACATCAGCAGCGGCGGCCTGGCGGTCTCGCTCACCGACGGCATGCCCCTGCTCGAACCGCAGCGCACCTATCGCAACTGCACGCTGCAACTGCCCGACACCGCGCCGATCACCCTGCCGCTGACGGTATGCAGCCAGTACAAGCAGACCCTGCCCAACGGCAGCGAAGGCTTCCGGGTCGGCATGCAGTTCAGCGACCTGCCACGCGGCGCCGACGAGACCATCCAGCGCTACATCTTCCGGGTCGACCGCCAGCGCAATGCGCGCAAGAGCGGCGTGTTCTGAACCCACCCGCACCAGCCACGGCGCACGGCTAAAGTTGCCCTGCACTGCGCCGATGTTGCTAGGGCAATCCTCATCCGCATGCTTTTTTATAGCTGCAATCCGACACTCAGCCGCAACGCCCGGAGTTTCCATGAACGACAAAAGCACGACCACCGGCACCGGTGGTGAATTCCTCAGCTTCGCCCTTGGCGAAGAACACTACGGCGTGGACATCCTGAAAGTGCAGGAAATCCGCGGCTACGACTCGGTCACCCGTCTGCCCGACGCACCGGACTACATCAAGGGTGTGATCAACCTGCGCGGCACCATCGTGCCGGTGATCGACCTGCGCCTGAAGCTGCGCCTGAAAGAAGCGCGCTACGACGCCTTCACCGTAATGATCGTGCTCAATGTCGAAGACCGCGTCGTCGGCATCGTGGTGGACAGCGTCTCGGACGTGATCCCGCTCAACGACGATCAGATCCGCCCCACCCCCGAATTCGGCGCCTCGGTCGATACCCGCTTCATCTCGGGCATCGGCACCCAGGACGATCGCATGCTGATCCTGCTGGATATCGAGACCCTGCTGGACAGCACCGAGCTCGGTCAGCAGCAGCTGGCCGAAGAAGCGGCCTGATTCAGACCATCTGGTGTCGGGAGCTTCCCGACACGAGACGCACAACGAAGTTGAAGTGAGATAGAAATCACGTTTTTCGGATTCAAGTTGAACGGCGGCTAGCCGATAGCTGAATAGAAGCCCGCGCACATAAACGGGTCACCGTTCGACTTTTGATTCTGGAGAATCCCAATGAAGTTCCTGCTCTCGCTCCTCCCCGTCGCTGCTCTCGTGATCGTTGCTCCCACGCTGTCGGCTCAGTCGCAGGAAATGATTCCGCCGGAAATGGCGACCCGTTTCGTCGGCAAGGACGGCATGGTGTGCGGCAAGGTCGAAAAGGCCAAGTACGCCCAGAGCTCGGAAGGTGAACCTACCTTCCTGTACATGGGCGGCATGTTCCCGCGTCACACCTTCTCGGCCCGCATCGACGGCGCCAACCGCGGCAAGTTCAGTTTTGCTCCGGAATCCCTGGAAGGCAAGGACGTCTGTGTGCTCGGCAAGATCCAGCGCGACAGCTCGCGTGCCGAAATCGAAGTCAGCTCGCCGGCCAGCCTGAAGTTGGCCACCATCAAGTAATCGCCTAGCAGATCGCCACGCCCTCGCGCGTGGCGATCTGCTGTTTGCGGTTATGCGCACTGACTTCTACCGGGGAATCGTGTCAATGCAATGGATCAACAATCTCAAATTGATGCCCAAGCTGATGCTGGCGTTCGGCATCGTGCTGCTGATCATGCTGGTGCAGGGAATCATCGCCTACGCGGGCCTGGCCTCGCTCAATAATGTCACCCGCGACCTGGCCGGCAATACCATGTCCAGCGTGCGCGAAGCAGGCGATCTGCGCGGCATGCTCGGCGAATATCGAAATGCGTCCTATCAAAATCTGGTGCGCGCCAGCGACTCGGTCAAGCAGGAAGCCAAGGTCCGCGCCAAGCGGCTCAATGGCGAAATCGAGGCCACGATCAAGGGCTATCCCCGCCTGATCGAGAGCCCGCAGCAAAAGCAGCTGTTTGCCACCTTCGTTGCGGATTGGAAGAAGGCCTCGGCCTCCTACGAAAGCGTCGACGAAATGCTGGAACTGAACCTGCCTGACGACGCCGTCGATACCTTCGTTGGCGAAACCAGCGCACTGCATGCCAAGGCACAGGCATCGTTGGCCGCATTGATCGCCGAAGACAACAAGTTGGCGCAGGCTGCCAAGAGCAAGGCCGAAAAGGTCCATGCCACCTCGGTCTCGTTGACCGTGCTGGTGCTGCTGATCGGTATCGCCGGTGGCCTGGGCCTGGCATTCCTGTTCGCACGGTCCATCGTCAAGAGCATGCGCGGCGCGGTGTCCACTGCCACCGAAATCGCCAGCGGCAAGCTCGATGGCCAGATCAATGTGCAGGGCCAGGACGAAGTGGGCGAACTGATGCGCTCCATGCACAGGATGCAGCGCGACCTGAAGGAACGCATCGAACGCGACAAGAAGATCGCCGACGAAAACCTGCGTATCCGTACCGCACTGGACAAATCCTCCACCAGCACCTTCATCACCGACACCGATCGGATCATGATCTACGCCAACGAGGCGTTCCAGAAGCTGGTCACGCATTACGAAGGCAGCATCCGTCTGTCCTCGCCCGAGTTTGAGGCCAGCAAGATCATCGGTCAGCACATCAGCTATCTCGGCCTGCCCGAAGCGACCGTGCACAAGGCCATCGCAGCGCTGGAACGCGACGGCATCACCAGCTTCGAGGAGCGTTACGGCGAGTTTGTGATGATGCAGACCGTCACCGTCATCAAGAACGAGCAGGGCGAGAGCACCGGCGATGTCTGTGAATGGCGCGATCGCACCATCGAGGTCCAGGTCGAAGAAGAAGTCGCCCGCATCGTGCGTGCCGCCGCCAGCGGCGACATGAGCGGCCGGGTGGAAACCGATGGCAAGCAGGGCTTCTTCCTGCAGCTGGCCCAGCAGCTCAACGGCCTGCTGGATGCCAACGCCGCCAGCCTGGAGCAGATCTCCGCATTGCTGTCGGCGCTGTCGCGCGGCGACCTGACCGTGCGCATGCGCGGCGAATTCAGTGGCGTGTTCGCGCAGATGCGTGACGATGCCAATGCCACCGCCGAGCAGCTTTCCGACATCGTCGGGCGCATCAAGGTCTCGTCCACCGCGATCAACTCGGCTGCCGGCGAGATTGCCTCTGGCAACAGCGACCTGTCGCATCGTACCGAGCAGCAGGCAGCCAACCTGGAAGAAACCGCCGCATCGATGGAGGAGCTCACCTCCACGGTCAGGCAGAACGCCGAAAGCGCCCGCCAGGCCAACCAGCTCGCCATCGGCGCCACCGGCGTGGCCTCGCAGGGCGGCGACGTGGTCTCGCAGGTGGTCACCACCATGTCCGGCATCGAGGCCTCGTCCAAGAAGATCGCCGACATCATCTCGGTCATCGACGGCATCGCCTTCCAGACCAACATCCTGGCCTTGAACGCGGCGGTGGAAGCCGCCCGTGCCGGCGAACAGGGCCGCGGCTTTGCCGTGGTCGCCTCGGAAGTGCGTACGCTGGCGCAGCGTTCGGCCGGCGCGGCCAAGGAGATCAAGGGCCTGATCGACGACTCCGTGCACAAGGTGGCCGAGGGCTCGGCACTGGTGCGCAAGGCCGGTGCCACCATGGCCGAGATCGTGGCCAGCGTGCAGCGGGTCACCGACATCATGGGCGAGATCTCCGCCGCCTCGCAGGAACAGTCGGCCGGCATCGAGCAGGTCAACCAGACCATCACCCAGATGGACGAAACCACCCAGCAGAACGCCGCCCTGGTGGAAGAAGCCACTGCGGCCGCACGCTCGATGGAAGAGCAGGCCGGCCACCTGGCCGAAGCGGTGTCGGTGTTCAAGCTGGACGAGCCGGCTGCGCCGGCCGCACGCGCCCGCCCGGTCGCCTCGCGCCCGGTTGCGGTGACGCCCGCAACCAAGCCGGCCGCGCGTGCGGCGGCCACGCCATCGCGGCCGGCCAAGCCGCAGGCCGCCCTGGCCGACGGCAACTGGCAAGAGTTCTGATCCAAGGCTGTCCCGCAAAGCCCCGGCACTGCCGGGGCTTTGCGCATCTGCAGCCAGCGCAGTGCGCAGCGCCGCGCATTGGCCTCGCCCGCTGCCCCGCCAACGCGGTTGCAGGCGCCAGATGCGACCTGCCCCCGCAAGACACCGATTAGTGCTTCAGTTGCATGACCACGTGGCCGATATCCAGTCATAGCTCACGACGCTTATGGATATGACGACCACCTCGACTCCCGCTTCAGACACACGCGAATTTGATTTTGGCGACCGCGATTTCAAGCGCGTCTGCGACCTGATCTATCAGCGTGTCGGCATCGCCCTGGCTCCGGCCAAGCGCGACATGGTGTATGGCCGGCTGTCGCGTCGTCTTCGCGTGCTCGGTCTGCGCTCCTTCCGCGACTATCTGGACCAGCTGGAAGCAGGCACCGACGAAGAGGAATGGCAGGCGTTCACCAACGCGCTGACCACCAATCTGACCTCGTTCTTCCGCGAGCCGCACCACTTCGACAAATTGCGCGAAGAACTGCAAAAGCGTGCCTCGCAGGCGCCCTTGAAGATCTGGTCGTGCGCGGCCTCCACCGGTGAGGAGCCCTACTCCATCGCCATCACCGCCTGCGAAGCCTTCGGCACTCTGACCCCGCCGGTCAGCATCGTGGCCACCGACGTCGACACCCAGGTGCTGGAAACCGCCTCGCGCGGCGTCTACGCCATCGACCGCGTCGCCTCGCTGGACCCATCGATCAAGCGCAAATATTTCCAGCGCGGCAGCGGCCCCAACGAGGGCAAGTGCCGGGTCATCCCTGCGTTGCGCCAACTCATCGAATACCGCCAGCTGAATCTGCTGGCACCGCGTTACGACGTCGGCGGCCCGTACGCGGCGCTGTTCTGTCGCAACGTGATGATCTATTTCGACAAGCCGACCCAGCGCGGCATCCTGTCGCGTCTGGTCAGCCACATGGGCGATGACGGCCTGCTCTACACCGGGCACTCGGAGAATTACCTGCACGCAGCCGACCTGATCCAGCCGTGCGGGCGCACGCTGTATCGGCGTGCGCCGCGCGCCGGAGCCGCCACATGAGCACCGCCGTGCAGGTCGACGATGTCATGCGCTACCGCGACTCGCGGTTCCAGACCATCACCGCCAAACTGCTGCCCACCCAATACCTGGTGGTGGACGACGACACCGCGTTGACGACCACCTTGGGATCGTGCGTTGCCGCCTGCCTGCGCGACCCGGTCCTGAAGATCGGCGGCATGAATCACTTCCTGTTGCCGGAAGGCCAGGTCGGTGACGGCGCACCCGCGCGCTACGGCAGTTATGCGATGGAGTTGCTGATCAACGACATGCTCAAGCGCGGCGCGCATCGCAAACGCATCGAAGCCAAGGTGTTCGGTGGCGCCAACGTGCTCAAGGGCTTCACCAGCAATCCGGTCGGCACCCGCAATGCCGAGTTCGTGCGCCAGTACCTGCAGGCCGAGCACATTCCCATCATTGCCGAGGATCTGTGCGGCATCCATCCGCGCAAGGTGTGGTTCTTCCCGACGACCGGACGCGTGGTCGTGCAGCGTTTGCCGCATGCACACGAAGCCGAAGTCGCCGCCGCCGAATCGGCCGTGCGCGCCCGTCTGTCCAAAGCACCGGTCACCGGTGGAGTGGAGTTGTTCGAATGACGCTGGAAACCCCTGTGCGTGTACTGATCGTCGACGACTCGGCGGTCGTACGCCAGATGCTGACCGAAATCCTCTCGCGCGATGCCGGCATCGAGGTGATCGGCTCGGCCGCCGACCCGATCCTGGCGCGCGAAAAGATCAAACGCCTCAATCCGGACGTGATCACGCTGGATGTGGAAATGCCGCGCATGGACGGCCTGGTGTTCCTGGAAAACCTCATGCGCCTGCGCCCCACCCCGGTGGTGATGATCTCATCGCTGACCGAGCGTGGCGCCGACACCACCTTGCAGGCATTGTCGCTGGGCGCGGTGGATTTCGTCTCCAAGCCCAAGATCGACGTCGCACGCGGGCTGGAAGGCTATGCCGAGGAGATCGTCAGCAAGGTCAAGATGGCCTCCAAGGCCAAGGTCAGCGCGCTCAATCGTCCCAGCGCGCCCAAGGTCACCCTGGACATGCAGTCGGCGCCGGTGCCGGGCAGCGCGCTGCGCTTTCGCACCACCGACCGCCTGATCGCCATTGGCGCTTCGGCAGGCGGTACCGAAGCCCTGCGCGTGGTGCTCGAGCACATGCCCGCCGATGCACCGGCGGTGGTGATGACCCAGCATCTGCCGGCCAGCTTCAGCACCGCCTTCGCCGAGCGCCTCAATCGCCATTCGGCGATGTCGGTGCGCGAGGCCAGCGATGGCGAGGCGATCCTGCCCGGCCATGCCTACCTGCCGCCCGGCGGCCAGCATCTGCGCATCATCCGCGACGGTGCGCGCTGGCGCTGCCGCATCGACGACGGCCCACCGGTCAATCGCCACAAGCCGGCGGTGGACGTGCTGTTCCGCTCCGTCGCTGCCAACGCCGGCCCGAATGCGGTCGGCGCCATCCTCACCGGCATGGGCGACGACGGCGCACGCGGCCTGCTGGAAATGCTGCAGGCCGGCGCGCCCACGCTGGTGCAGGACGAAGCCAGCAGCGTGGTCTGGGGCATGCCCGGTGCCGCCTATAAACTCGGCGCCGCGCAGGAAGTGGTACCGCTGGACCGCGTGGCCGAGCGCCTGATCGCGCTGTCGGCGCAGGCGCGCTGATCCGGCATGAAGTCCCGCCCCCCGCACCCGACCGAACAGGCGGCGGCTCCCGGCGTCGCGGACGCAGCGTCGCCGGTGACGGAGGATGCGCGAGCAGATCACCCGCTCATGCCCGGGACGATCAAGGCCGGCCCGATCACCGCCGGCATGACCAGGCCCGACGAACATCCCGACGCCACGCGCTCGCGCCTGCTGGCCGAAGCGCTGGACGGCAGCAGCAGTGCGATCCTGATCTGCGATCTGCAATCGCGCCTGCTCTATGCCAATGACGGCTTCCAGCGCATGTTCGGCTATACCGAGGCCGAACTGGTCGGCAAGCGCCCCTCGGACGTGCTCACCCGCGCGCAAAGCGACCAGGACGAGGTGGCACGCATCCGCGACCGCGCTGACGCCCTGCAGCAGACCCAGGCCGACCTGCTGGTGTATCGCAAGGACGGCACGCCGCTGTGGATCTCGCTCAACTTCAATCCGATCTACGACGCCAGGCATCTTCCCTCGCATTACGTGGCGGTGCTGACCGACATCACCGACACCAAGATGCATGAGGTGCTGCAGCACCGCGTGCTCGAGGCGCTGGTGCAGGAGCGGCCGCTGATCGAGGTGATGACGCTGATCTGCACCGAGGTCGAGCGCATCGCGCCGGACGTGCTGGCCACGGTCATGAGCGCGGACAATCAAGGCTGCCTGCATTCGCTGGCGGCCCCCAGCCTGCCGCCGGAGTATGCCGATGCGGTCAACGGCTTGAAGATCGCGCCGGGCGCAGGCGCCTGCGGCACGGCCGCCTGGCGCGGCCGTGCGGTGATGGTGGAAGACATCGCCACCGACCCGCTGTTCGCGCAATTTCGCGAAGTATTGTTGCCGATGGGCCTGCGCGCCTGCTGGAGCACGCCGATCCGCTCCAACAGCGCACGCGTGCTCGGGACCTTCGCGCTGTACTACCGCAAGGCCCAGCGGGCCGATGCCTGGCACGTACGCCTCACCGATCTGTGCCAGCAGCTGTGCACGCTGGCACTGGAGCGCGAGCAGACCCGCCAACGCGTGCACCAACTCGCGTTCTACGATGCGCTGACCGGCCTGCCCAACCGCATCATGTTCAGCGCACGCGCCGAGCAGGCCCTGACGCAGGCCGAATATGCCGGCGAACCGGCCACGTTGATGTTCATCAACATCGACCGCTTCAAATTGATCAACGACAGCCAGGGCCATGCCGCCGGCGACGGCCTGTTGCGCGACATCGCCCTGCGCATCGGCGAACAGCTGCCCGCCACCGCCATGCTGGCGCGCCTGGCAGGCGACGAATTCGCACTTGCGCTGCCGCAATGCAGTGCCGAGCAGCCCAGTGCCGCCGCAGAACGGGTGCTGGGCACCATTGCCAGGCCGCTGCCGGTCGGGCACATGACCGTGCATCCGTCCGCCAGCATCGGCGTGGCGATGTTTCCCGAGGACGGGCGCGACATCAACATCCTGCTGCGGCATGCCGATCTAGCCATGAACCGCGCCAAGCAGGAAGGCGGCGGACGCTTCCGCTTCTTCAGTTCCGACATGAACCGCATGGCGCAGGAGCGCGTTGCGCTGGAAGCGGAGCTGCGCCAGGCCATCGGCCGCGATCAGCTGCAGCTGCACTATCAACCGCAATTGCACAGCGCCGCGCCGCACGCGCTGTACGGCGTGGAAGCATTGTTGCGCTGGAACCATCCGCAACTGGGCGCCATTTCGCCGGCGCGTTTCCTGCCCGTGGCCGAAGAGCAAGGCATGATGCCGCAGCTCAACGATTGGGTATTGCGCAGCGCCTGCCGGCAGATCGCCGATTGGCGCACGCGTGGCGTGCCGGTGACGCGGGTGTCGGTGAATCTGTCGGCGAGCAGCTTCGAAAGCCCGCGCATGCTCAGCGACCTGCTGCGCCTGATCGCCGAGACGGGCGCGCAGCCCTCCGACCTCACGCTGGAAATGACCGAGAGCGTGATGCTCTCCGGGCAACCGGGCGTCCTGGAAAACCTGCATGCCATCCGCGAAGCCGGCATCTCGTTGTCGCTGGACGACTTCGGCACCGGCTATTCCAGCCTGAGCCACCTGCATCGCCTGCCGATCGACGAACTCAAGCTGGACATGAGCTTCGTGCGCGACATCGAACACAGCGAAGACGCCCGCGCCCTCACCACCTCGGTGCTGCGCATCGGCGAGCATCTGCGCAAGCACGTGGTTGCCGAAGGCGTGGAAAACGAAGCACAGCGCCTGTTCCTCGCCGATCTCGGCTGCGAAGTGCTGCAGGGCTATCTGTTTTCGCGGCCCTTGCCGGCGGCGGCACTGGAAGCCTGGTTGGGCGCGCAGCCTTAGCACGGCTTCGGTGTCGTGGCAGAGCTCAAAAGAAGGTGTTCTTCAGCTCAGGCTGGAGAATGTCGAACAGCGAACGCAAAGCATCTGATCTGGTGCTTCTGCGCAGGGCCCTTGCCCGCCCACCATCGCGGGACACGCCGCAAGGACGTCCCTGTAGGCTCTGGCGCGGCATCCATGCCGCTCAAGGTCCCGCGACGGTGAGCGGGCAAGGACCAAGTGAGGTGATCGGCGCTCATGGTTGCAAGCAGCGCCAATCGAGATGGTCGTTGCGCATGGTTGCAAGCAACGCATGGTGTCGCTCTGATTCACCAGATCAGCAGCACCCCAGTCAGAGCGGTGCCTGTGCCTGAGCGCTGCCTTCAAGCGCGCGCCTTTCCATCAGCGTCGAATCCGATGCCACCGTGCGCTTCAACCACCCCAGCAACTGCGCGGTGACGAACGCCGGATTCTCCAGCGATGCGATATGCCCGGCATCGGGAATCAGCTCGTAGTCGCAACCGATCACCTCGGCCATCAGCCACAATTCTTCGGGCGGGCGCGGAATATCGTCCGCGCCGCCGAGCAAGAACGTGCTGGCCGGATTCAGCGCAGACATCGCCTCCAGGCGATCGGCGCGCCCGAAGATCAGCCGGCCCAACGGCACGATGGAGGCGCGCACCTGCTCGGCCGACAGCGCCGCCAGGCGCTGTGCAAACGCAGCCGGCAGCGCGGAATTCAGATCGATGCCGGGACGGAAAAAGATCGGCACGATCGCCTCGATCAACGCAGGCGTCACCTGCCCCGCGGCTTCCATTGCATCGAGCAACCCGAAATAACGCGTTTGCGTGGCCTGCGGCTCGGCCCCCAGGAAGGTATCCATCAACACCAGGCTGCGCACGCGCTCCGGTGCCAGCAGCGCCAGCTCGGCGGCCCACATGCCACCGACCGACAAGCCGACCACCGCGCACTGCGGCAGCTCCAACGCGTCCAGCAATTGCAGCATCTGCCTGGCAAGATCGCCAACCGTCTGCGTGCCTGCCGGCAATGCTGCCGACTGTCCGTGTCCCCACAACTCGGGGACGATGACCCGATAGTGCTGCGACAGCGCCTGGATCTGCGGCTCCCACATGGCCGCATCCCAGAGATAACTGTGGCCGAGCAGAACCGGAAACCCGTGACCGTAGTGTGCGTAGTGCAGCGTTTGACCAGCGATCGTGCAAGTAGGCATTGGAGATCATCACAGCGAGTGGAAGCGGCGCCACTCTAGGCCTCCTGACTTCAGATTTTTGTTGCAATGCGGCAGGTGAGTTAACTGCGATTGCCTTTAACTTCCGGCATTGCGCGGCCAAGACGAAGCCATCGCCCGAATAACGAAAAACGCCCGGCATTGCCGGGCGTTCTCGAACGTGTGATCCAACCCCTGGATCAGGCAGCGACGGTGTCGGCCACGTCCTGATATTCCTGGATCTGATCGAAGTTCATGTAGCGGTAGATCTGGTCGCCACTGGTCTTGATCACGCCCACATCGGCCATGTACTCGTCCTTGGTCGGGATGCGACCCAGGCGCGAGCAGATCGCGGCCAGTTCTGCCGAACCCAGGTACACGTTGGTGTTGCGGCCGAGACGGTTGGGGAAGTTACGCGTGGAGGTGGAGAACACCGTGGCGCCCTCGCGTGCCTGGGCCTGGTTGCCCATGCACAGCGAGCAGCCCGGCATTTCCATACGCGCACCGGCCGCGCCGAAGGTGCCGTAATGGCCTTCCTTGGTCAGCTCGGAGGCATCCATCTTGGTCGGCGGCGCAACCCACAGGCGGGTCGGGATGTCGCGCTTGCCTTCCAGCAACTTGGCGGCGGCACGGAAGTGACCGATGTTGGTCATGCACGAACCGATGAACACCTCGTCGATCGCCGCGCCGGCCACGTCGGACAGTGTCTTGACGTCGTCCGGGTCGTTCGGGCACGCCACGATCGGTTCAACGATGTCGGCCAGGTCGATCTCGATGACGGCCGCGTATTCGGCGTCGGCATCGGGCTGCAGCAGCTGCGGGTCGGCCAGCCACTCTTCCATCTTCTTGATGCGGCGGCCCAGCGTGCGCGCATCGGCATAGCCTTCGGCAATCATCCAGCGCAGCAGCGTGATGTTGCTGGTCAGGTATTCGATGATCGGCGCCTTGTCCAGGTGCACGGTGCAACCGGCCGCCGAGCGCTCGGCCGAGGCGTCGGACAGCTCGAACGCCTGCTCCACCTTCAGGTTCGGCAGCCCTTCGATTTCCAGGATGCGGCCGGAGAAGATGTTCTTCTTGCCCTGCTTGGCCACGGTCAGCAGGCCGTCCTTAATTGCGTACAGCGGGATCGCGTTGACCAGATCGCGCAGGGTCACGCCCGGCTGCATCTCACCCTTGAAGCGCACCAGCACGCTCTCGGGCATGTCCAGCGGCATCACGCCGGTGGCAGCGGCGAACGCCACCAGGCCGGAGCCGGCCGGGAACGAGATGCCGATCGGGAAACGCGTATGCGAGTCGCCGCCGGTGCCGACCGTGTCGGGCAGCAGCATGCGATTGAGCCAGCTATGGATCACGCCATCGCCCGGACGCAGCGACACGCCGCCACGGGTGGAGATGAACTCCGGCAAGGTGTGATGGGTCTTGACGTCCACCGGCTTCGGGTAAGCGGCGGTGTGGCAGAACGACTGCATCACCAGGTCGGCCGAGAAGCCCAGGCAGGCCAGGTCCTTGAGCTCGTCGCGGGTCATCGGGCCGGTGGTGTCCTGCGAGCCCACCGAGGTCATCTTCGGCTCGCAATAGGTGCCCGGGCGCATGCCCTGGCCTTCCGGCAGACCGCAGGCGCGGCCGACCATCTTCTGCGCCAGCGAGAAGCCCTTGCCGGTGTCCGGCGGGTCCATCGGCAGGCGGAACAGGTCCGAGGCCGGCAGGCCCAGGAATTCGCGTGCCTTGGCGGTGAGGCCGCGGCCGACGATCAGCGGAATGCGGCCACCGGCGCGCACTTCGTCGAACAGCACGTCCGACTTCATCGCGAACTCGGCGATCACCTGTCCGTTCTTCAGTGCCTTGCCGTCGTACGGACGCAGCTCGACCACATCGCCGTGCTCCATCTGCGACACGTCCAGCTCGATCGGCAATGCACCGGCGTCTTCCATCGTGTTGTAGAAGATCGGGGCGATCTTGCTGCCCAGGCACACGCCGCCGAAGCGCTTGTTCGGGATGAACGGAATGTCCTCGCCGGTCCACCACAGCACCGAGTTGGTCGCCGACTTGCGCGAGGAACCGGTACCGACCACATCGCCCACGTAGGCGACCAGATGGCCCTTGGCCTTGAGGTCGGCGATGGCCTGGATCGGGCCACGCTTGCCGTCTTCTTCCGGCACGAAGGCCGCGCCGTCGCGGGCGTTCTTCAGCATCGCCAGCGCGTGCAGCGGGATGTCCGGGCGCGTGGTCGCATCCGGGGCCGGCGACAGGTCGTCGGTGTTGGTCTCGCCGGGCACCTTGAACACGGTGACGGTCATGCTCTGCGGCACTTCCGGCTTGCTGGTGAACCACTCGGCCTCGGCCCAGCTCTGCAGCACGGCCTTGGCGTGCGCGTTACCGGCTTCGGCCTTTTCCTGCACGTCGTGGAAGGCGTCGAACACCAGCAAGGTGTGCTTGAGCGCCTCGGCAGCAGTGGCGCCCAGCTCGGGGTTGTCGAGCAGATCGATCAGCGGCTGGATGTTGTAGCCGCCCAGCATGGTGCCGAGCAGCTCGGTCGCACGCGTGGGGCTGATCAGCGCGGTCTTTTCGGTGCCGAACGCCACCGCGGCCAGGTACGAGGCCTTGACCTTGGCGGCGTCATCGACACCGGCCGGCACGCGCTGGCTGAGCAGCTCGACCAGGAATTGTTCTTCGCCCGCCGGCGGAGCCTTCAGCAGCTCGATGACCTCGGCGGTCTGCTGCGCGGTCAGCGGCAGCGGCGGGATACCGAGCGCGGCGCGCTCTGCAACGTGGTGGCGATAGGCTTCCAACATGCGGATTCTCCGAAAGACAATAGTGAATGTGTAAACGCGAAACGTGGATCAGCGTGCGGGTTTGGGGACAACGATCTTCAAACCCTTGAAGTAGTCGCGGAAAAAGCCCTCGTCGCGGGTGATCAACCCGTCGCACTGGAGCATCGCGTGGGCGCCGATCAGGAAATCGGCCACCACCCGCTCGCGCTTGCCGCCGCGCGCGCGGAAGCGCTTGTTCATATGGCCGGCGCGCACCGCCGCCGCTTCCTGGGTGGCTTCGTAACGCACACCGATCGAGGCAAGGGTTTCCATCAGGTCGACCTGGGTGTCGAGCATGGCCAGCACCTCGGCCACCACCGCATCGCAGACCACCACCTCGTCGCGCGCCAGCGCATCGCCGATGCAGATCTCCGACACCTCGCCGTAGACCGCATCACCGACCAGGATGTCGAGCAGCACCGAGGAATCCAGGGCGATCATGGGTCGAACGGATCCCCGGGGGCGCGGCCACGGATGGCGCGCATCGCCTCGTCGGTACTGGTCAGCCCGTCGACCAGCTTGAACTTGCCGCGCACCTTGCGCAGCGCCTCGCTGACGTCCTTGCGCAGGATGATGCGCCCGCCGTCGAGCTCGATCTTGAGCGTGGTGCCCTTGGTCAGGCCCAGGGCATCGCGCACGGCCTTGGGCAGCGTGATCTGCCCGCGTTCGGCAACTGTGGCTTCCATGGAGGTGGCCCCGGCAGAAAGTATGCAGTGATTTTACATACTTGACTTGTCGTACTCAAGGCCACATACCCTGTGCTGCAACCGAACGTACACACTGAATTGGTCACACTGTCCCAAACAGACCTAAAGCCTGCTGCCATAGGAGTGATGCATGAGCGATTCCTTTTCCACCCGCACCTCGTTCGAGGTCCACGGCCAGCGCTACGAGTACTACAGCCTGCCCAAGCTGGGCGAGCGCTTCGAGATCGGCCACCTGCCCTATTCGATGAAGATCCTGCTGGAGAACCTGCTCCGGCACGAGGACGGCGGCGTCACCGTCGGCAAGGACCACATCGAAGCGGTCGCCAAGTGGGACCCCAAGGCAGAGCCCGATATCGAAATCGCCTTCATGCCGGCCCGCGTGGTGCTGCAGGACTTCACCGGCGTGCCGTGCGTGGTCGACCTGGCCGCGATGCGCGATGCCGTGGTCAAGCTCGGCGGCAAGGCCGACCAGATCAACCCGCAGATTCCCTCCGAGCTGGTCATCGACCATTCGGTGCAGGTGGATGTGTTCGGCTCGGCTGACGCGCTCGACCTCAACGGCAAGATCGAATTCCAGCGCAACCAGGAGCGCTACGGCTTCCTGCGCTGGGGCCAGAAGGCATTCGAGAACTTTAAGGTGGTGCCGCCCAATACCGGCATCGTCCACCAGGTGAACCTGGAAAACCTGGCACGCGTGGTGATGAGCGCGGACAAGGACGGAACACAGATCGCCTACCCGGACACCGTGTTCGGCACCGACAGCCACACCACCATGATCAACGGCATCGGCGTGCTGGGCTGGGGCGTGGGCGGTATCGAGGCCGAGGCCGCGATGCTGGGCCAGCCCTCGTCCATGCTGATTCCGCAGGTGGTCGGCTTCAAGCTCAGCGGCAAGCTGCCCGAAGGCGCCACCGCCACTGACCTGGTGCTCACCGTCACCCAGATGCTGCGCAAGGCCGGCGTGGTCGGCAAGTTCGTCGAGTTCTACGGCGACGGCCTGCAGCACCTGCCGCTGGCCGACCGCGCCACCATCGGCAACATGGCACCGGAATACGGCGCCACCTGCGGCATCTTCCCGGTCGACGAAGAATCGCTGACCTATCTGCGCCTGTCCGGCCGCAGCGAGGAGCAGATCGCCCTGGTCGAAGCCTATGCCAAGGCGCAGGGCCTGTGGCACGACGCCAACACCCCGCCGGCCCAGTACAGCGCCACGCTGGAGCTGGACATGGGCGAGGTCAAGCCGTCGCTGGCCGGCCCCAAGCGCCCGCAGGACCGCGTACTGCTGGAAGACATGCAGTCCAACTTCCGCGAGAGCCTCAAGCCGTTCGTGGACGCGCGCAGCAAGCGCCTGACCGACGTCAAGCAGGAAGACCGCCTGAAGAACGAGGGTGGTGGCGGCACTGCGGTCGGCGCCAAGGCCGCGCAAGCCGAGAGTTCCACCGACAGCGGCGCCGGCTGGCAGCTGCGCGACGGCTCGGTGGTGATCGCCGCAATCACCTCCTGCACCAACACCTCCAATCCGGCAGTGATGCTGGGTGCCGGCCTGCTCGCGCGTAACGCGGCGGCCAAGGGGCTGAAGGCGCAGCCGTGGGTGAAGACCTCGCTCGGGCCGGGCTCGCGCGTGGTCACCGATTACCTGAGCAAGGCCGGCGTGCTCGCCGATCTGGAAAAGCTCGGGTTCTACGTGGTCGGCTACGGCTGCACCACCTGCATCGGCAACTCCGGCCCGCTGCCGGACGATGTGTCTGCGGCGATTGCCAAGGACGATCTGGTGGTGTCTTCGGTGTTGTCGGGCAACCGCAACTTCGAAGGCCGCGTGCATCCCGAAGTGAAGATGAACTACCTCGCCTCGCCGCCGCTGGTGGTGGCGTATGCGATCGCCGGCACCACCGACATCAACCTCACCACCGACCCGCTGGGCACCGGCAGCGACGGGCAGCCGGTGTATCTGCGCGACATCTGGCCGAGCAACAAGGAAATCGGCGACACCATCGCCGCCACTGTCGGCCCGGAGATGTTCAAGCAGAACTATGCCGACGTGTTCAAGGGCGACAGCCGCTGGAACACCATCGCTTCCCCGGATGGTGCGCTGTACGAATGGGACGCGGCCTCGACCTACATCAAGAACCCGCCCTACTTCGACGGCATGACCATGCAGGTCGGCCATGTCGAGGACGTGCACGGTGCACGCGTCATGGGCCTGTTCGGCGACTCGATCACCACCGACCACATCTCGCCGGCCGGCAACATCAAGAAGGATTCGCCGGCGGGCCGCTTCCTGCAGGAGCGCGGCGTGCAGCCGGCCGACTTCAACAGCTACGGCAGCCGCCGCGGCAACGACGACGTGATGGTGCGTGGCACCTTCGCCAACATCCGCATCAAGAACCTGATGTTCGGCGGCGAAGAAGGCGGCAACACGCTGTACTACGGCAAGGACGGCGCGGCGCCCGAAAAACTGGCCATCTACGATGCGGCAGTGAAGTACAAGGCCGACGGCGTGCCGCTGGTGGTACTGGCCGGCAAGGAATACGGCACCGGTTCCTCACGCGACTGGGCGGCCAAGGGCACCAACCTGCTCGGCGTCAAGGCAGTGATCGCCGAGAGCTTCGAGCGCATCCATCGCTCCAACCTGGTCGGCATGGGCGTGCTGCCGCTGCAGTTCCTGGAGAACGAAAACGCCCAGACCCTGGGCCTGGATGGTTCGGAGGTGCTGGACATCACCGGCCTGCAGGACGGCGCCAGCCGTCGTGCCACGGTGGATGCGAAGAAGTCCGACGGCAGCGTCAAGCAGTTCCAGGTCAAGGTGCTGCTGCTGACGCCCAAGGAAGTGGAGTACTTCAAGCACGGTGGCCTGCTGCAGTACGTGCTGCGTCAACTGGCTGCCCGCAAGGCGGCCTGAGCGCAGCGCGCTGCCCTGTAAGCATGACCCCACTCCCGCCACCCGGCGGGAGTGGTGTTTTGGGCAACTGGAACCTCGTATTGCGGGACAGGTGAGCAGTCATCGGAGGCGGACGGGCGCTGCACGCAAACGCAGCGCAGCGGGGAAATACCTTGCCACCCGACACCCACCGCGCCCACCTGGCGATGCGCGCTCCAGATCGCGGCATCAGTGCCCGGTCGGCTCCCACTGCGCGTGGTACAGCTGCCAGTCGCCGTCCTGCAAGCGCCAGCCGGTGGTCACCTGGTAGGTCTGTGCCTGTTCGGGCAGCCAGCGCCCGCTGCCGCCGGTCAGCAGCGCGGTGAAACGCACGCGTGCGGTGTCATCGTGCAGTTGCACATCCATCGGCCCCAGGGTCACGCCGATGCGGCGATTGCCCAGCATCTGCAGCTGCATCAATCGCCGCAGGCCGGCTGCGTCCAGTCCTTGGTCGCCGACAAAATCCTCGGCCACCGGCGCCATCGCCTCGCCGATGTCGCGCGCTTCGATCGCCTGGTGCATCGTCTCCAGCGTTGCGCGTAGCCGTTGTTCCGGTGCGGCACGCGTGCAACCGACCAGGCCCACGATACAAATCGCAACCAACCCGACCCGCCACCGCGCTTGAATGCTGCCCTGCATCACGCTTCGCCTTTTCCATCCATGACGGTATGCTGCCAGCTGTTGTAGCGCCGTGGAACACACCGCGTCACGTAGCGAACACCCTGGAGGGGGGCAGATGAATCAGGCACGTCCTTGGTTGCAAAGTTATCCGGCCGGCGTTGCCGCCGAGATCGATCTGGAGCAGTTCCGTACCGTGGCCGAGGTGTTCGCCACCTCGGTCAAGCGGTTTGCCGACCGCCCCGCGTATCACAGCTTCGGCAAGACCATCACCTATCGCGAAGCTGATCAGCTGGTCGAGCAGTTCGCCGCCTATCTGCTTGGCGAACTGCAGTTGAAGAAAGGCGACCGCGTCGCCCTGATGATGCCCAACTGCCTGCAGTATCCGGTGGCCACCTTCGGCATCCTGCGTGCCGGCCTGACCGTGGTCAACGTCAATCCGCTCTACACCCCGCGCGAGCTGAAGCATCAGCTGATCGACGCCGGCGCCAGCGTGCTGGTGGTGATCGACAACTTCGGCACCACCGTGCAGCAGGTCATCGCCGACACCCCGGTCAAGCAGGTGATCACCACCGGCCTGGGCGACATGCTCGGCTTCCCGAAAGCGGCGCTGGTCAACTTCGTCGTCAAGTACGTCAAGAAGCTGGTGCCCGATTACCGCATCAAGGGCGCGATCCGGTTTCGCGACGCACTGGCGCTGGGCCGCAAGCACAGCGTGCCGACGCTGCAGATCGAGCCCGATGACATCGCCTTCCTGCAGTACACCGGCGGCACCACCGGCGTGGCCAAGGGCGCGATGCTCACCCACCGCAATCTGGTGGCCAACATGCAGCAGGCCCACCAGTGGCTTGCCGGCACCGGCAAGCTGGAAGAAGGCGCCGAGGTGGTGATCACCGCGCTGCCGCTGTACCACATCTTTGCATTGACGGCCAACGGCCTGGTCTTCATGAAGATCGGCGGCTGCAATCACCTGATCAGCAATCCGCGCGACATGCCCGGCTTCGTCAAGGAATTGAAGAAGACCCGCTTCACCGCCTTCACCGGCGTCAATACGCTGTTCAACGGCCTGCTCAATACGCCCGGCTTCGACCAGGTGGATTTCTCCACGTTGAAGATGACCCTTGGCGGCGGCATGGCGGTGCAACGGTCGGTCGCCGAACGCTGGAAAAAAGTCACCGGCCTGACCCTGGTCGAGGCCTACGGCCTGACCGAAACCTCGCCTGCCGCCTGCATCAACCCGATGGACCTGAAGGACTACAACGGTTCGATCGGCCTGCCGATTCCGTCCACCGATGCCTGCATCAAGGACGACGCCGGCGCGATGCTGCCGCTGGGCGAGATCGGCGAGCTGTGCATCAAGGGCCCGCAGGTGATGAAGGGCTACTGGAAGAAGCCGGAAGAAACCGCCAAGGTCATGGATGCCGACGGCTGGCTGCACACCGGCGATATCGCACGGATGGACGAGCAGGGTTTCGTCTACATCGTCGACCGCAAGAAGGACATGATTCTGGTGTCCGGCTTCAACGTCTACCCGAACGAGATCGAGGACGTGATCGCCGAAATGCCCGGGGTGCTGGAAGTGGCCGCTGTCGGCGTACCGGACGAGAAGTCCGGCGAGATCGTCAAGGCCGTCATCGTGAAGAAGGACCCTGCGCTGACCGCCGATGCGGTCAAGGCGCACTGCCGCGCCAACCTGACCGGCTACAAGCAGCCGCGCGTGATCGAGTTCCGCAAGGAACTGCCGAAAACCAATGTCGGCAAGATCCTGCGCCGCGAGCTGCGGGATGCGCCCAAGGGATAATTCCCCGGCGCCACCGCAGATCGACGGCCACCCGGCTGCCATCCCACGCCCGCACTGCCTCCAGGCCTTGCGGGCGTCTGCTTTTGCACGCTTCGGACGGTTCACGCGTCTCAGACGAGTGGTATGCGACCACGGGCATGCCGGAATGATGGCCGGTTTGCACCTGGTTATATCCGCATTTTTGACACCCGCAAATGCAGGCACGCACTTTGCGGTTGATAACACCGGCCAGGGGAGTCCTGCAGGAAACCACAGGCCAATGACCAGACAGATAATTTCAGCACTGGGTAATCCACAATAAACTGCATTTGTTTGCAGACATTCGCTGAAAGATTCAGCACACAGGGCTCACCGGGTAGAAAGGAAGCCCTCAGCGTTCATGGAGATAGTGCCGGTGTAGCATCGATTCGGAGTGGATCGCGCGCGCCCGCCGGCGTCCACTCTCCCATCGCGGGCTTTTCCAGGATCACGCCCATGAATACCGTTGAAAAGATTTCGATCGGCCGCCCCCACTCCACCATTCGGGTCGATGCGTCGGCCGCTGATGGCACCCACTGGTTGTTCATGCATGCCAATGCGCGTTTTGGCATCCGTCCCTGCTGCAGTCCCGAATTGCTGGACGACATATGGGATGTCATGGGATCCATCACCCGCGCCCCGCACGAGCGTCGCAGTGGTGAACTACGCCACTTCGTGCTTGCATCCGACTCCACCGCCTTCAATCTCGGCGGCGATCTGGACCTGTTTGCACGCCTGATCCGCGACCAAAACCGCGAGCAGTTGATGCGCTATGCCACCCGCTGCGTGGAAGGCGTCCATCACCTGCATGTCGGCTTTGGCGGGGACGTGCGCAGCATTGCGCTGCTGCAAGGCGATGCATTGGGAGGTGGATTGGAGATGGCCCTGGCCTGCCACACCATCGTGGCCGAAGAAGGCATCGGGATGGGACTGCCCGAGGTCTTGTTCGGTCTGTTTCCGGGCATGGGCGCGTATTCGTTCCTGTGCCGTCGCGTGTCGCCCCAACTGGCAGAAAAAATCATTCTCGACGGACGCATCTACAGCAGCGAGGAAATGCATGCGATGGGAATCGTGGACGTACTCGTACCGAAGGGCCAGGGAGTCGTTGCCACCGAAACGCTGATTCGCCAGCAAAAGCGCATCTCCCATGCCTATCTGGCAATGAACGCCGCACGCAACCTCGCGCAGGCGGTGCCTTACGACGAATTGCTGCGCATTACCGAGGTCTGGGTCGACACTGCCCTGGCACTGAGCGAGAAATCACTGCGCACGATGGACCGTTTGGTCAAGGCACAGAATCGCCGCGCTGGCGCAAGTGCCGCCTGATTTGGTGGATCCAGTACTGGGGGAATCAGGCCCGGCCTATCGCCGGGCTTCACTTAGCCGCGGTCGCCATTCCCGCTGACTCCGCCGTCGGACTTGTTCTGTGCGCGTTGAGCAAGCGCCTCGCGCCCGAGTGTCAACCCCGTCTTCAGCTGCTCCAGCCTCTGGCTCCATTCTGCGCGCAGCTGCGCTTCGGGCAGGCGCATCAACTCACCTCCCTGTTCGGCCAGCGCCACCAGCCCGAGATTGCTGGAAACGCCCTTGACCGCATGAGCATGCTCGCGCAGACGTGCCCAGTCCTGGTCCGCCGCCGCCTTGCCGAGCTGGACAACGCAAGCCGCAGCATCGCTGAGACATTGTTGAATGAACTCGCGTTCGAACTCATTCCCCATCCCCAGTTCCGCCAGCTCGTCGAGCACGGCAGGGTCGAGGACGGCGCCACTCGGCGCCGGGCTGCGGGTAGCGGTGGCAGGATCGGCCTGACGCAGTTTCTGGTTGACGGCGATGTCGGCCAGCGTATCCAGCAACTTGATCGCCGCCACCGGCTTGGCCAGGAAGGCATAGGCGCCCGCCTGCTCGCAGCTGCGAATCGACTCGGGCGTGACATCGGCGCTCAACACCACGACCGGGGTGCCCGGCATACCGCCCGCCTGCATCACCCTGAGCTGCTTCAACATGTCCAGACCGCTGACACCGGGCATGTGCAAGTCGACGATGGCCGCGTCGAAGTCTGCCTCGGCCAATGCGTCCAGTACGGCCTCGCCGCCGTCAACGCAGGTCACACGATGGCCTGCTTTCTGCAGCAACCGCTGCAGAACCAGGCGATTTGCCAGATGATCGTCCGCCACCAGGATATGCATGCTGCGCACGCGGGCACGGTGACGTAGAAACGGATCGGCAAACGCAATCACGTTGCCCGGTATCGTGGACTCCGCCTCATGCAGCACAGGCGATGGCGTCGCTACGGGCTTGGCGGCCGCCAGGCCAAACGGCAGTTCAAACCAGAACAAGCTGCCGCCCGCGGGATTTTCCTCGAACCCGATCGCGCCCCCCATCGACTGGACCAGCCCCCTGGCGATCGTGGTTCCCAGGCCGCTGCCTTCGAACCGGCGCGCCAGTCCGGTATCTGCCTGTTCGAACGCCTCGAACAAACGCGGACGCATATCGACCGGCACACCGATGCCGGTATCGAGCACCTCAAAACGGAGCAGCAAACCGCCACGGCCGCTGGCCTCGGTGGCCGCCACCTTCAACTGGACACTGCCGTGGTCGGTGAACTTGACCGCGTTGCCGACCAGGTTGAGCAGGATTTGCCGCAGATGTCCCGCGTCCCCGTGCACACGCGAAGGCACGTCTGCAGCCACGGCTGTCTGGTAATGCAGCCCCTTGGCCCTGGCCTGTGGCTCCAGGATCAGACCGATTGCCTGCAGGATGTCCTGCAATGCAAAGTCGGACGTGTTGATCCGCAGCTTGCCGGCTTCGATGGCCGAGATGTCCAGCACCTCCTCTACCAGCGCCAGCAGGCTGCGTGTCGATGCCTGAATGGTCTTCAGGCATTCGCGCTGCTCGCTATCCAGACGCGTCGTTGCCAATACCTCGGTCATGCCGGACAGGCCATTGAGCGGTGTCCGAAACTCGTGACTCATGTTGGCCAGGAAGCGGCTCTTGGCCTCACTGGCACGGCGCGCCTCGGCGGTGGCGCGGGTCAACTGCCGCAGAAGACTGGAGAAATACAACGGAACGGCGGCCAGACCAACGGCAAGCCCGATACCGAGCCGCTGGTTGCGTTGCCAGTAGTCGGTCATCCACAGCGTCGTGGAAAAGCTCACCACCGCCATTCCCACCGCAAGGTACAGATAGCGGTTGCCGTAGCGCAGGCCGTTGCCGACGGTGACCCACATCACCACGACATAGACCCAGGCTAGCGGCTCGCCCATCTGGATCATGCCGGCCGCCATCAAGCCGTAATCAGCCAACATGCCCAGGATGCGACGCGCATCCGAGCGCCCGGGCCGCCAGAGCAGCCACCCGAACAACGCAAGTCCGAGACTCAGGCCCGTCAGCACAATGACCAGAACGCCGGTGTGCTGGTGCGGCGGCAGGCTGTGCCGGACACCCGGCAGCAGGACATACGCCAGGATCAGGCTGATCAGCACGATGCGGACGATCGCCTGACCATGTTCGCTGTCGGGTCGATGCATCAACCGCTGCCGGATCCTTCCGAACGGATTCATTGCCTCACACCCCGGGTCGTGCCGATGCGGTCGAGAATTCGCCGCATATCTGGTCCAGCTGCGCGCGACCGCGCAGCAGCGCATCCACGCAGCGCGGGTCGAACAGGCGACCGCGTTGTGCATACAGATAGGCCAGCGCGGCGTCCATGGTCCATGCCTCCTTGTACGGGCGCGGCGACAGCAGCGCGTCGAAGACGTCGGCCACCGCCACGATGCGCGCTTCCAGCGGGATCGCTTCGCCAACCAGCCCATCCGGGTAACCGGTGCCGTCGTAACGCTCGTGGTGACGCAACGCGATCAAGGCGCCGACCTGGATGAAACGGTTCTGGCTGCCGCTGAGCAGCTCGTAGCCGATGCGCGGATGCCGCTTCATGATGCTCATCTCGTCGTCGGTGAGCTTGCCCGGCTTGAGCAACACCGCGTCGGGAATGGCGATCTTGCCCATGTCGTGCAGCGGCGCGGCCATCTCGATGATGCGCACTTCTTCCTCGGACAACCCGAGCTGCTCGGCGATCAGGCCGGCCACGTGCGACATGCGCTCCAGGAAGGCGCTGGTGCCCGAGTCGCGGTACTCGATGGCGCGCGCCAGCCGCGACAACGTCTCGCGTTCGCGCTCTTCGACCTCGTTCATGCTGGCCAGCAGACGCTGCTCCAGCGACAGCGCGCGTTGCTTGACGCTTTCGCTCTGCTGACGCAGCTGCAGCAAATTGGCGCAGCGTGCGCGCAGTTCGCGCGGACGGATCGGCTTGACCAGGAAGTCGATCACGCCCGCCTCCAGCGCGGCCTGGCGGATCGGCTCGTCGCCGACGATGGTGATCAGGATGATCGGGATATCGCGATGGCTGGGCAGCCGGCGCAGACGCCGGGCGAACTCCAGGCCATCCATGCCCGGCATGCGATAGTCGAGCAGCAACAGATCCACCCGTCCGGCCTCGCACCACGCCAACGCGTCGAGCGGATCACCGAAATCGTAGACCTTCAATTCCGGTGCGATGTCCTCGATGACGTGGCGCAGCATCGTCCGCGCAGACATCTGGTCATCGACAATGACGATGTTCAATCCCAGATCCGCCTTTTCCGACCAGCTTCCCGATGTATCCGCCGACGACACGCCGGCAAGATTACCCAAAACATCCTGCATAGCCGTTGCTCCTCTTTCCTGAGAACGGAAAAGCGATGACGCCGGCCGCCGGGCCGACTCCCCCGACGATACGCCATTCGGGGCTCCGCTCTAGCATATGCAGTATCTGTGCCGTCGGCACGCCGACGGCACAAAAAAGATCAGGCTTCCGGGCGCATATATGGGAACAGCAGCACATCGCGGATCGAGGTGCTGCCGGTCAGCAGCATCACCAGGCGATCGATGCCGATACCCAGGCCGCCGGTCGGCGCCATGCCGTACTCCAACGCACGGATGTAGTCGGCGTCGTAATGCATCGCTTCGTCGTCGCCACCGTCCTTGGCCTGCACCTGCGCCTGGAAGCGCGCGGCCTGGTCTTCCGGGTCATTGAGCTCGGAGAAGCCGTTGGCCAGCTCCTTGCCGTTGATGAACAGCTCGAAGCGGTCGGTATACCCCGGCTCGGTGTCGCTGGAGCGCGCCAGCGGCGACACCTCGACCGGGTGGTCGGTGATGAAGGTCGGCTGCACCAGCGTGTGTTCCACGGTGGCCTCGAAGATTTCCAGCAGCAACTTGCCCCAGCCGTAGGACGGCTTGACCTTGATCTTCAACCGCGCGCAATGGCCCAGCAGCGCGTCGCGATCGGTGCAATCGGCCGCGCTGATCTGAGGATTGTGGTGACGAACGGCCTCATCCATGCGCCAGCGCCGGAAAGCCGGCGCCAGATCGATGGCGGCGCCGTCCCAGTTCACCTGGGTGGTGCCCAGCACCGACTGCGCGGTGTCGCGGATCACCTGTTCGGTCAGGTCCATGATCTGGTGGTACGTGGCATAGGCCTCGTAGAGCTCGAGCATGGTGAACTCGGGGTTGTGCCGGGTCGACACGCCCTCGTTGCGGAAGTTGCGGTTGATCTCGTAAACGCGCTCCAGGCCACCGACCACCAGCCGCTTGAGGTACAGCTCCGGCGCCACGCGCAGGTACAGGTCCAGGTCCAGCGCGTTGTGGTGGGTGGTGAACGGCTTGGCGGTGGCGCCACCGGGGATGTAATGCATCATCGGCGTTTCCACTTCCAGGAAGCGGCGCGCGTCCAGCCAGGCGCGGATCGCGCGGATGATCCTGGAGCGCTTGATGAAGACCTCGCGCGCCTCCGGGGTGACGATCAGGTCGACGTAGCGCTGGCGATAGCGCTGCTCCACGTCCGACAGGCCATGCCACTTGTCCGGCAACGGACGCAGCGACTTGGTCAGCAGGCGCAGCGCGCTGGCCTTGACCGACAGCTCGCCGGTCTTGGTGCGGGTCAGCCCGCCCTCCACCGCCACGATGTCGCCGACATCCCAGCCCTTGAACGCGGTGTAGGCATCGCCGAGCACATTGCCCTGCAGGAACAGCTGCACGCGCCCGGACTCGTCCTGGATCTGCGCAAAGCTGGCCTTGCCCATCACCCGCTTGGCCATCAGGCGGCCGGCCATCCGGACCGTGCGCCCGGTTGCTTCCAGCGCTTCGGAAGTCCAGGTGTCGGCGTCGGCGAATTCGGCCTGCAGGTCGCCGGCGAAGTGCTCGCGCACGAAATCGTTGGGATAGGCGATGCCCTGGCCGCGCAACGCGCCCAGTTTCGCGCGACGCTCGGCGATGAGGCTGTTCTCGTCGGCGGGGATCTGCGGCGCGGGGGTCTGCTCGGTCATGGCGGGAATCGGTCTGCGATAGGTCGGGCGCATGCCCGGTGGAGAATGCGGAACCGGGCGGGCCGGTTCCTGCGTTTTACGGTGTCTCGGTGACAACTGCGCGGCGCAACGGGACTGCGTGGCGATGTGCCGCATTGCAACCGCGCCGCCGATGTGGCAGCGGGCGCGGCGGCCTCGCCGCGCGATCAGGCATCCAGGCGTTTTGAGCCTGCCGCCAGGCCGGCCTTGAGGCTGGCCTCGACGAATTCGTCCAGATCGCCGTCCAGCACTTTCTGCGTATCGCTACGTTCGATGCCGGTACGCAGATCCTTGATGCGGCTCTGGTCGAGCACGTAGTTGCGGATCTGGCTGCCCCAGCCGATGTCGGACTTCGTGGCTTCCAGCGCGTCGCGTTCGACGTTGCGCTTCTGCACTTCCAGCTCGTACAGCTTGGCGGCCAGCATCTTCATCGCGTTGTCGCGGTTCTGGTGCTGGCTGCGGCCGGTCTGGCAGGCGACCACGGTGTTGGTCGGGATGTGCGTGATACGCACTGCCGATTCGGTCTTGTTGACGTGCTGGCCACCGGCACCGGAGGAGCGGTACACGTCGGTACGCAGATCGGCCGGATTGATGTCGATCTCGATGTTGTCGTCCACTTCCGGCGACACGAACACCGAGGTGAAGCTGGTATGCCGGCGGTTGTCCGAATCGAACGGCGACTTGCGCACCAGCCGATGCACGCCGATCTCGGTCTTCAGCCAGCCATAGGCGTACTCGCCCTCGATGCGGATCGTGGCGGACTTGATGCCCGCCACTTCGCCGCCGGACACTTCCATCAGCTCGGTCTTCCAGCCGCGCGACTCGGCCCAGCGCAGGTACATGCGCAGCAGGATTTCGGCCCAGTCCTGCGCCTCGGTGCCGCCGGCGCCGGCCTGGATGTCGACGAAGGCATTGGCCCCGTCCATCTGCCCGGAGAACATGCGCTGGAATTCCAGCTTTTCGACATGGGTCTGGTACTTGTCCAGATCGGCGATCACCGCCACCGCGGTGTCTTCGTCCTGCTCGCTCTCGGCCAGTTCCAGCAGATCGGCGGCATCGGCCAGGCCGGCCAGCACATCGGCGATGCCGATCACGGTCTTTTCCAGCATCGAGCGCTCGCGCCCCAGGGCCTGCGCGCGCTCGGCGTCGTTCCACACGTCGGGGCTCTCGAGCTCCCGGCTGACTTCTTCTAGACGTTCTTTCTTGACGTCGTAGTCAAAGATACCCCCTGAGCGAGAGCACGCGATCGTTGAGATCGGTGATGCGCTGGCGGATCGGATTGGTTTCGATCATGACGGATTTCCGGCAAACAAGCCCGGTAGTTTAGCAAGCGGGCGGCGGCGGCGGAACGCGGTGGCGATCGTGACGGGCCGCAGGTTCGTGCCGGCCATGGACGTCATGGCGACCACTGCAAGCTCAGACCGGAGCAAGGCAGCCAGCAGGCGGTCCAGATGACGAGCCTCTGGGCTCATCTGCCACTACGAGGCTGGCGCTCGCTCCGGTCGCAAGGCTGACCGCCTGGAACGGTCAGCCCGGCGCGGCCTCGACACGCTGCGGTGTGGGCGCCTGCCCCGCCAACGCCCGTAATGCAGCCAGGTAACGGCGGCTGCACGGCAGCACGGCGGCGTCGGCCAGGTGTACGCGGGCGTCGCCGGATTCCAGCGGCTCGATCGCCTGCACGCGTGCCAGCTTCACCAGATAGCTGCGATGGATACGCACGAACACGGCCGGGTCGAGCCTGGCCTCGATCGCGGCCATCGTGCTGCGCAGCGGGTAATCGTGGCCGCGTACATGCAGGTTGACGTAGTTGCCCGACGCCTGGATCCACTCGATGTCGGCGGTGGCGACCAGGAAGTCGCGCCCCAGCTTGCGCACCAGAAAGCGTTCCGGACGGTCCAGTGGCTCGACCGGCGGGCCTTCGTCCGGCGCGGCCAGCAGATGCGCCTCGCCCTGCCGACGCCGGCCATACCATGCCAGCGTGTGGCGTAGCGCCACCAGCAGAGCAAAGGTGCGCAGATCCTTGGACAGTTCGTACATCCACTGCAACCGCAAGGCGCCGAAATCGTAGTGCGCACCGACCGCCAGATAGACCAGCTTGCGCAGCAGCACCATGCCGCTCACGTGCAGCAGCCACCAGGCAAGTGCAGCCGCAATATAGACAGGAACGCGCCGCCGCCAGACATCGGCATGCAATGGCCAACGCGTGCAGAGCCAGATCAGCGGCGGCAAGAGCAGCAGTGAGACGGTCGCGCTGCTCAACTCCCAGGTCAGCACCTGCCACAGCAGCAGCGGCTGACCGTCGCGCCGTGCCGCCAGCCATGTGCTGGCGGTGTTGCCCAGCGCGCTGCCATAGAAAACCAGCAGCCAGATCAACGCTACCCAGCGCCTGCCCGCATTGGCAGCGCTGTCGGTCTCGCGTTCGATCGCCCCGGACACAGGTGAATTCATCCGCGCATTCTATGCAAACCGCCCGCTTGCCGCCCCCGGTTCGTCCCTGCAGGACCGCAACTGGTCACTCTGGGACGACATTGCCACCCTTGGCGCAGCTGCCTGGGGCCGGCGTTGCCGAGGATGCGGGCACGTCTCCTACCGACACGACCATGACCGAGCGCCGCCACGATATCGACGCCTTGCGCGTCTTCGCCTTCGCACTGCTGATCCTGTACCACGCGGGCATGGCCTACGTGGCCGACTGGGAGTTCCACCTCAAGAGCGTGCACACCGCGCAGTGGCTGCAATGGCCGATGATCGTGCTCAACCGCTGGCGGATGCCCTTGCTGTTCATGATCTCCGGCATCGCCATCGGGCTGTCGCGGCCGCAGGCCACGCCCTGGCGCTTTGCCTTGCGGCGCTGCGGGCGATTGCTGCCACCGTTGTTGTTCGGCATGTTCGTGGTGGTCGCGGTGCAGGCCTATTGCCAGGGCGTGAGCAACGGCAAGGTCAGCCCGGGCTTGGGCAACTTCCTGTTGCGCTACTGGCAGGTGCGGCCGTGGCCGGCCGGCAGTTTCGATGGCTGGCAGCATGGCATCACCTGGAACCACCTGTGGTATCTGGCCTATCTGCTGCCCTATACCGTCGCATTGATGGCGCTGGTGTCGCTGACACGCCCGCTGCGGCTGAGTGCGTTACCGGGCCTGCCCGCTGCGCTGGCGGTGCCGGCACTGCTGCTGTTGCCGATCCTGTGGGAGGCGTTTTGCGTGCTGTGGGTGATGCCGCGCCATCCGCCCACCCACGCGCTGTTTGGCGACTGGTTCGTGCACGCCGAGTCGTTCCCGTTGTTCGTCCTGGGATACCTGCTGGCGCGCAGCGAGCGCTTCTGGCAGTGGGCCGTGCAGCTGCGCTGGCTCACGCTAGGCACCGCGCTTACGGCAATCGGCACCGAACTGGCCATCCGCTATGCCAGCATCCATGGGCAGACTACGCAACCGGGTGCAGCGCTGGCCACGCTGCCGTGGGCGGTGATCGAGCACAGCGCACGTGCCGCCTACACCTGGCTGGCGCTGCTGACGATTCTTGGCTGGGCCAGGCACCGATTGAACCGCCCGTTCCGCTGGCTGCCGTACTGCACGGAGGCGGTGTTCCCGTGGTACATCCTGCACCAGAGCCTGATCATCGTGACGCTGTACTGTCTGATGCCCCTGCATCTGAATGCCTGGCTGGAGCCGACGCTGGTGATCGCCGCCACCGTGATCGGCTGCTTGGCGTTGCACGAGTTTGCGATCCGCCGGGTGCGCTGGTTGCGTCCCTTGTTCGGATTGCGCGCACGCACGCCGCGTTCGGCGAGGAAGGCCGACGTCATGCCGATGACCTCATGAACACCAGGCGCAGGGGTGGCGCTGTTTCGCCTGCCACGCACTGGACTGCCCGTCGGCAGCAACGCAAGATGCGCGCCGGACACGCTCTTTCGAAGACACCATGCGCCCTACCCTGCTTGCCGCCACCTTGTTGCTCGCGCCTGTCGCCGCCCTTGCCGATGCGCCGGTCGGCATCGCCTTCGACCACCAGGACTGGACCATCGCCTGCGACAACACCCGCACCTGCCGCGCTGCCGGCTATCAGCCGGATGACGACGGCAGCACGCCGGTGTCGGTGCTGCTGACGCGCAAGGCCGGTGCCGGACAAGCGGTCACCGCCGAGTTGATGCTGGGCCAGTACGACGAGGTCAAGATGCCGGCCTCGCTCAGCTTGCGCATCGACCAGCGCGACCTGGGCAAGCTGGCATTGAATCGCGACAGCGGCACCGCGCCGCTGACCAGCGCGCAGGTGACCGCACTGCTGGCCGCACTGACCCGCAGCAGCAAGATCGTGGCAGTGGGCAACGATGGCCGCCGCTGGCAGCTGTCCGATCGCGGGGCGGCGGCGGTGTTGCTGAAGATGGACGAGTTCCAGGGCCGGCTAGGCACGCGCGGCGCACTGGTGCGCAAGGGCGATCGCGACGAGGCCACGGTGCTGCCGGCCGTGCCGGCACCACAGGTGCGCGCGGTCAAACTCGCAGCCCCGCAAGCGGCCGATGCCCGCCTGGGCACGCTGCCTGCGCTCTATCAAGCACTGCGTGCCAGCTTGCCGGCCGATGAGGAATGCAAGGGACTGCAGGCCGACGATACGGCCGAGCCGCTGTCGATCACCCGGCTCAGCAGCGACAAACTGCTGGTGTCGACCGACTGCTGGATGGGCGCCTACAACGTCGGCACCGGTTTCTGGGTGATCAATGCACGCGCGCCGTTCGCGCCGACCTTGGTGACCACGCACGCCAGCGATATCGACGGTTCCACCATCCTTGAATCGCAGAAGGGCCGCGGCCTGGGCGATTGCTACAGCGAGGCCAGCTGGACCTGGGACGGCCGCCGTTTTGTGCCGACCTCCGAATCCACCTCCGGCCTGTGCAGATTGGTCGCCGCTGGCGGCGCGTGGGAATTGCCGACCTTGGTGACCGAGGTCAAGAAGGCGCCCTGATCGAGGCGAGGACAGTGCGAGCGAGTGCGAGCGTCAGTGTGCGCTTGCACGGTCTTGCAGGACGCTTCGAACTGCAAACCAGCCGTCAGGCATGCGGCTCTTAGAGCATGTACTCCCGCATAAATGCCGCCTGTGGTGCGAAGCTCAGTGCAGAGCACGTGCAGAGCGGCTGAGCTGCTGCCTGGCTGCAGGGCCCTTGCCCCGCCCACCATCGCAGGACACGCCGCAAGTACGTCCCTGCAGGCTCTTCCATGTAGGCTCCGGCGCGGCATCCATGCCGCTCAAGGTCCCGCGACGGTGGGCGGGCAAGGACCTCTCCAGATAGTCGGTGTATGTGTTGCAGGCGGAGCACGACGCGTGTGGCTTGGATCACGGCGCGTCCGATCGGCTTCCCGGCACACGCCGAACAACACAGGGCCTTCAAGAAAACACCTGCAGCGTCGTCATCGCGAAGCTTGAAAACAAGATGGTGAAGCGGCCTGCCTTGACCAGGTCGCGGAAACGACATGCCGAGGCGGCAGCGTGGCCGGGGATTGGCGGAGAGCGGCACTCAGGATGTCCCGCGGCGGCGAGTCAGACAGGATGTCTGACCGAACCCAGGAGCCGATCCCCGGCCGCGCTGCCGCCCCTTACCGAAGCCAGCGACTGGCAGCCGCGCGCCTGAGACCCCGACGCTCAGCTCCCTCCACGGACGGATTCACGGCGCATCCGGCGAGCGGCGAGGACACCACGCGCCCTCGACCAACGCGGCCTGGATCATCCAGATGACGCCAGCTGCAGCCTACAAGAGATAGAGAGAACGCTGAGCCCGCAGCTCAGCCAGTGACTGTCGCCGGCTCGCAATGTTCGACGATCAACTGCACCGCGGTGCCGCCGCGATAGTCGTCGCTGACCAGGCGGTACGCCAGCCGCACCATGCGTGCCGGCTCGCTGCCGCGCCAGCCATTGAAGTGGATGGCGTTGAGCGGTTCGACGCGGCCGGCACAGCGCAGCGTGAGCTTGAGATGGCGCTCCTTGAGCAGGCGCCATTGCAGCACTTCGAACCGGCCATCGAACAGCGGCTCGGGAAAGCCCTGCCCCCACGGCCCGGCCACGCGCAGTGCCTCGGCATGCAGGTGATCGAGCTCGTGCGCGGCCAGTTCGCCGTCGCTGTGCAATTCGGCATGCAGCAACGAGGCGTCCACCATCGTCTGCACCTGGCGCTGGAATGCCTGCTCGAAGGTCGCCAGCGCGGCCTGCTCCAGGCTCAATCCGGCCGCCATCGCATGCCCGCCGAACTTCTGGATCAGGCCTGGGTGGCGCGCGTCCACCGCAGCCAGCACATCGCGGATATGCAGGCCGGGAATCGAACGCGCCGAGCCACGCAGCTGGCTGCTGCCCGGCTCGGCCGGCGCCAATGCAATCACCGGGCGATGCAGCCGGTCCTTGAGCTTGGAGGCGACCAGGCCGATGACACCGGGGTGCCAGTCGGCGTCGAACAGGCACGCGGCGATCGGCAATTCGCCATCGGCATCCAGCACCACCTTGGTGACCGCCTGCTCGGCATCGTCGGTCATCAACTGCTGCACCGCGCGACGCTCGGCGTTGATCTCCTCCAGGGTGCCGGCGATCTCGCGCGCCCGGCTCCAGTCTTCGCTGAGCAGCAGTTCGATGCCCAGCGCCATGTCTTCCAGCCGGCCGGCGGCGTTGAGACGTGGCCCCAATGCAAAGCCGATATCGCTGGCGCTCAGGCGCGCCACGTCGCGGCCGCTGGCCTCGATCAGGGCGCGCAGGCCGATGCACCCCTTGCCCTCGCGCAGGCGGCGCAGGCCGGCCGACACCAGCGCACGGTTGTTGGTGTCCAGTGGCACCAGATCGGCGACCGTGCCGACCGCCACCAGGTCCAGCAATACCGACAGATCCGGCTCGGCGCGTTCGGCAAAGGCGCCGCGCGCGCGCAGCACGCCGCGCAAGGCCATCAGTACGTAGAAGATCACCCCGACCCCGGCCAGGGATTTGCTCGGGAAGCGGTCGTTGGCCAGGTTCGGATCGACGATCGCATCGGCCGGCGGCAACACCTCGCCAGGCAGGTGATGATCGGTGACCAGCACCGTCCAGCCACGCGCCTTGGCCGCGGCCACGCCGGCGTGGCAGGCGATGCCGTGATCGACGGTGACCAGCAGATCCGGCTGCAATGCAGCCAACTCGTCCACCAGCGCAGGCGACAGACCATAGCCATGCACCATGCGATTGGGCACGGCGTGGTGGACATCCAGCGCGCCGAGCATGCGCAAGCCACGCACGCCGACCGCACAGGCGGTGGCGCCATCGCAGTCGAAATCGCCCACCACCAGGATGCGACGCTGCTGTGCGATCGCATCGGCCAGCAGCTCGGCCGCGACGTCGCTGTTGTGCAGCAACTGCGGCGACAGCAACTGCCCCAGACGCGGCTGCGCGCCCTGCGTATCGGTCACGCCGCGCGCAGCATAGATGCGGCGCAGCAGCGGCAACATGGCATCGGGCCAACTGCCGGCCTGCCCGGGTGGGCGCCGGACGATCCGCGGGGTGGAGGTCATTGCGCCAGCTGTGCCCGCGGCTTGCGCCAGAAACGCCAGCGTTGCGCATGCGTCAGCGACACGGTGTCGCCATCCTGGAAATCCAGCACCAGCCGATCCAGTTCGCCACGCGCCATTGCCGCCAGCAACGGCGCCACCGCGTCGTCGCTGAACTGCTGCAGCGAGCGCAGGTGCCGCAGGTCCACCAATGCGTCCACGCGTTGTTCGCCCTGCGCATCGGCGCCAGCCGCCAGCGCCAGCGCACGCAGCAGCGATTCGCGGCTGCGCACCTGACGGTGCGGCGAGCTCACCGCCTGCGGCAGCACGCCGCCGCCCCAGAACCACAGCGAATTGATCGCCGGCTTGCCGCTGGCCACGCGGCCCTCGTTCCAGGGATGCTGATGCAGCAGTACCTGCGCTTCGGTCAGCAAGGCACGCCAGCGTCGGCCGATCTCGCCAGCCGGCAGATGCTCGAACAGGTCATCGCCGATCGCCAGATCCGGCGGCGCGAAGTCGGGCAGCCTGGCATCCGGCGACAGCCGCAGATACCAGCGCGCAGGCGTGGGCGCATCCAGCAGGAAGCCGGCATCGCCGAACATCGGTTTGAGGATCGGCAACAACACCGCCAGGTCCTCGGCGGTAGGGCCGAGCGCCTCGCCGTAGCCCATCAAGCGGGCGCCCTGCATGTCCGGTACCACGTAGGCCGGATCGGCACGCACCCAGGTCGCACCGGCCGCATCGCCGGCATCGAGCTGGCGGGTCAATGCGGCCACCGGCCACTGCGCAGGCGTCAGCGTGAAGTGGCGCTGCAGCTGCGCCACCTCGCCGGGCTCGACGCTTTGCTGGTCGGCGCGCGCCAGCGCACGCGCCACCGGCGTGTCGCCCAACGCACCGGGCAGGCGGCGTCTTTCCGGCAGCAGCAGCGTTGCGGTGGTCATCGGTCGGTGGCGTCGCTCGATCCCGGCCCGTCAGTCCAGATAGGCAACGCTGACCACTTCGTACTCGCGCTGGCCGGCCGGGGCATCGATGGTGACCGAATCGCCTTCCAGCTTGCCGATCAACGCGCGTGCCAACGGCGAGGAGATCGCGATCATGCCCAGCTTGATGTCCGCTTCCAGATCACCAACGATCTGGTAGCGCTTCTCTTCGTCGGTCTCGGTGTCGGCCAGCGTCACCGTGGCGCCGAACACGATCTTGTTGCCGGCCGACAGCTTGGTGATGTCGATGATCTCGGCATGCGAGAGCTCGCCTTCCAGCTGCTTGATGCGGCCTTCGATGAAGCTCTGCTGCTCGCGTGCGGCGTGATATTCGGCATTTTCCTTCAGATCGCCGTGCGCACGTGCTTCGGCGATCGCATTGATCACCGCCGGACGCTTGACCGACTTCAGCTGGTCCAGCTCTTCGCGCAGGCGCTGCGCGCCCTTTGCCGTCATGGGTGCTCTCATGCTTCCAGTTCCTTGTGCAGTTCCTGCAGCGACCAGACAGGGCCGGTGCCGCGGAATTCCAGCGAATGCACCAGCGCCTTGGCGCCGGCAACGGTGGTCGAATAGGTCACGCGATGCTGCAACGCTTCACGCCGGATCGAGAACGAATCGGAGATGGCGGCGCGGCCTTCGGTGGTGTTGACGATATACACGATCTCGCCGTTCTTGATCGAATCGACGATATGCGGGCGCCCTTCGGCGACCTTGTTGACGATCTCGCAGTTCAGCCCGTTCTGCTGCAGCCAGGCGCCGGTACCGCGCGTGGCGACCAGCGTATAGCCGCGCTCCACCAGGGCCTGCGCCACCGGCAGCACGCGCTGCTTGTCCGGGTCGCGCACCGACACGAACGCCTTGCCCACCGGCGGTGCCTTGATGCCGCCAGCCTCCTGCGCGCGCGCAAACGCGGCGCTGAAGCTGCGGCCCACACCCATCACCTCGCCGGTGGAGCGCATCTCCGGCCCGAGGATCGGGTCCACGCCCTGGAACTTGGCGAACGGGAAGATCGCCTCCTTCACCGAGTAATAGCCCGGCACGATTTCCTTGGTGGCGCCCTGCTCGGCCAGCGTCTTGCCGGCCATGCAGCGCGCGGCGATCTTGGCCAGCGGCATGCCGATCGCCTTGGACACGAACGGCACGGTGCGCGAGGCACGCGGGTTCACTTCCAGCAGGAACACCACGTCGTCGCCGGCCTCATCGACCTGCACCGCGAACTGGGTGTTCATCAGGCCGACCACGTTCAGGCCTTCGGCCAGCATCACCACCTGGCGACGCAGCTCGGCCTGGGTCTTGGGCGAGAGCGAATACGGCGGCAGCGAGCAGGACGAATCGCCCGAATGCACCCCGGCTTCCTCGATGTGTTCCATCAAGCCGCCGATCAGCACGTTGCCGTCCTTGTCGGCGATGATGTCCACGTCCACTTCCACCGCGTTGTCGAGGAAGCGGTCCAGCAGCACCGGCGAATCGTTGGAGACCTTGACCGCATCGCGTACATAGCGCGCCAGATCGGATTCGCCGTAGACGATTTCCATCGCGCGGCCGCCGAGCACGTAGCTCGGGCGCACCACCAGCGGGTAGCCGATCTCGCGTGCCAGCACCAGGGCTTCCTCGGCATTACGGGCAATGCGGTTGGGCGGCTGCTTCAGGCCCAGCTTGTCGACCAGTTGCTGGAAACGCTCGCGGTCTTCGGCCAGGTCGATCGAATCGGGCGAGGTGCCGATCACCGGCACGCCATTGGCTTCCAGCGCGCGCGCCAGCTTCAGCGGGGTCTGGCCGCCGTACTGCACGATCACGCCCTTGGGTTTTTCCAGCTCGACGATTTCCAGCACGTCTTCCAGCGTCAGCGGCTCGAAGTACAGACGGTCGGAGGTGTCATAGTCGGTGGACACGGTCTCCGGGTTGCAGTTGACCATGATGGTTTCAAAGCCGTCATCGCGCAGCGCCAGCGCCGCGTGCACGCAGCAGTAATCGAACTCGATGCCCTGGCCGATGCGGTTGGGGCCACCGCCGAGGATCATGATCTTGTCGCGATCGGTCGGCAGCGCCTCGCACTCGTCCTCGTAGGTCGAATACAGGTACGCGGTGCTGGTGGCGAATTCGGCAGCGCACGAATCCACGCGCTTGTAGACCGGGCGGACCTTGAGCGCGCGACGCAGCGTGCGCACCGATTCTTCGTTGGTGCCGGTCAGCTCGGCCAGGCGCGCATCGGAGAAACCGGCGCGCTTGAGCGTGCGCAGACGCGCCGCATCCAGTGCCTGCATGCCGTCATCGGCCAGCTGCTGCTCGTGGCTGATCAGTTCCTCGATCTGATCCAGGAACCAGGGGTCGATGAACGACAGCGCGTAGACATCGGCCACGCTCATGCCGGCGCGGAAGGCATCGGCGACATAGAACAGGCGCTCCGGACCCGGCGCCTTGAGCTCGCGCTTGAGCGCGGCGATATCGTCTTCGCTGCTCAGGTCCAGCCCGGTCGGATCCAGCCCGATCTTGCCGGTTTCCAGCCCACGCAGCGCCTTCTGCAGCGATTCCTGGAAGGTGCGGCCCATCGCCATCACCTCGCCCACCGACTTCATCTGGGTGGTCAGGCGCGCATCGGCCTGCGGGAATTTCTCGAACGCAAAGCGCGGGATCTTGGTGACCACGTAGTCGATCGATGGCTCGAACGAGGCCGGGGTCAGGCCACCGGTGATCTCGTTCTTCAATTCGTCCAGCGTATAGCCCACCGCCAGCTTGGCGGCGACCTTGGCGATCGGAAAGCCGGTGGCCTTGGACGCCAGCGCCGAGGAACGCGACACGCGCGGATTCATCTCGATCACCACCACGCGGCCGGTGGTCGGGCTGATGCCGAACTGCACGTTGGAACCGCCGGTATCCACACCGATCTTGCGCAGCACCGCGATCGAGGCATCGCGCAGGCGCTGGTATTCCTTGTCGGTGAGCGTCTGCGCCGGTGCCACGGTGATCGAGTCGCCGGTATGCACGCCCATCGGGTCGAGGTTCTCGATCGCGCAGACGATGATGCAGTTGTCCGCGGTGTCGCGGACCACTTCCATCTCGAACTCCTTCCAGCCCAGCACCGACTCTTCCACCAGCACTTCGGTGGTCGGCGACAGTTCCAGGCCACGGCCGACGATCTCGATCAGCTCTTCGCGGTTGTAGGCGATGCCGCCGCCGCTGCCACCCAGGGTGAAGCTGGGGCGGATGATGGTCGGGTAGCCGACGCGGGTCTGGATATCCAGCGCCTCTTCCAGCGTATGCGCCACTTCGGCCCGGGGGCAATCCAGGCCGATCTCGCCCATCGCCACGCGGAACAGCTCGCGGTCTTCGGCCATGCGGATGGCTTCGCGCTTGGCGCCGATCAGCTCGACGTTGTACTTCTCCAGCACGCCGTGGTCGGCCAGATCCAGCGCGCAATTCAGCGCGGTCTGCCCGCCCATGGTCGGCAGCAGGGCATCAGGCTTTTCCTTGGCGATGATCTTCTCGACCGTCTGCCAGTTGATCGGCTCGATGTACACCGCATCGGCCATGTCCGGGTCGGTCATGATCGTGGCCGGATTGCTGTTGACCAGCACCACGCGATACCCCTCGTCGCGCAGCGCCTTGCACGCCTGCGCGCCGGAGTAATCGAACTCGCAGGCCTGGCCGATGACGATCGGGCCGGCGCCGATGATCAGGATGGTTTTTAGGTCGGTGCGCTTTGGCATTTCTTTACTCGATTAGGAACATGCGGCGAGCCGCAGGTGCGGAAGAGTGGCCGCGGCGATCGCATCGCGACGCGGCATGATGTTGCATCGACTCCACGGAGCCGAAAGCCGGGGTCATCCGGCGTATCCATAGCCCAGGGCGCGCAGGGTGTTCTGCATCCACTGATGCAGCGCGAACGCGGCGGCGAAGCTGACCAGGAGCAACAGCCAGCCGGTCCCGGAGGTCTTGCCCCAGCGACGCACCTTGTCCGGGTCGGTGTTCTGCATGCGCTGGTGAAAGGATCCTCCTCCAACCACATAGCCGATGCCGAAGACGACACACATCGGCACCAGCAAGGCCAGTTTGATGCCTCCGGGCAGCGTGATCGACGCCACGCCCGCCTGCGCCTGCTGCAGCGGCATCCAGACGCCCCAATAGGCCACGGCGGCGCCCACCAGCAGGATCAGCACACCCATCAACCGAGCGCTCATGCGCGCTTGGCATCCTTGGCCATCAGCTCCACAAACCGGTCGAACAGCGGCCCCACATCGCGCGGCCCCGGCGAGGCTTCCGGGTGGCCCTGGAACGAGAACGCCGGCGCGTCGGTCAGCGCGATGCCCTGGTTGGTGCCATCGAACAGCGAACGATGGGTCACCCGCACATTGGCCGGCAGCGTGCTTTCATCCACCGCAAAGCCATGGTTCTGCGAGGTGATCATCACCCGCCCGCCGTCCAGATCCTGCACCGGATGGTTGGCGCCGTGATGGCCGGTGGTCATCTTGACCGTGCTGGCGCCGGCGGCCAGCGCCAGCAGCTGATGGCCCAGGCAGATGCCGAAGGTCGGCACCTTCTGCGCGACCAGTTCCTTGATCGCGGCGATCGCGTAATCGCAGGGCTCCGGGTCGCCCGGGCCATTGGACAGGAACACGCCATCGGGCTGCATCGCCAGCACCTCGGCCACCGGCGTGCGTGCCGGCACCACGGTGACGTCGCAACCACGGTCGGCCAGCATGCGCAGGATGTTGAGCTTGACGCCGTAGTCATAGGCCACGACCTTGTGCTTCAGCTCGGTGCGCACGAACGTGTCGGAGTTCAGATCCAGCGAGCCTTCCTGCCAGCCGTAGCTGGTCTCGGTGGAAACCACCTTGGCCAGGTCCATGCCCTTCAGGCCGGGGAAGCTGCGCGCGGCTTCCAGCGCCTTGTCGACATCGATCTCGCCGGCCATCAGCGCGCCGTTCTGGGCGCCCTTCTGCCGCAGCAGGCGGGTCAGCTTGCGGGTATCGATGCCGGAAATGGCCACCACACCGCGGGCCTGCAGCCACTCCGGCAGTGCGACTTCGCTGCGCCAGCTGCTGGGGCGACGCGGCACGTCGCGCACGATCAGGCCGGCGGCCCAGATCTTGCTGGCCTCGTCATCCTGATCGGTAAAGCCGGTATTGCCGATATGCGGATAGGTCAGCGTGACCATCTGGCGGGCGTAGGAGGGATCGGTCAGGACTTCCTGGTAACCGGTCATGGCGGTGTTGAACACCACTTCGCCGACGGAAAGCCCGTTGGCGCCTACGGATTCGCCCTCGAACACGGTGCCGTCTTCGAGGACAAGGATTGCGGGTTGGGTCACGTGGGGGTCTCGCTCTGGCTGCCTGGGACTCCGATGCGCTTCCGGCCAAATTCCGGTTGCAGCAAAGCGCGGACGCGGTGCTGGGGACCGGTCCGACGCTGGTTCGGGCAAGCGAGAATTGTAAAGGCAAGTGCCCCGGCATGCCAGCCTGAAGAACACCGGCTGCCGTGCCGGCATCGCAATGGCGGGATGAATGCGCCACTGCGATCATTTGCCATTCATGCGCGGCGACGCACCGCTTACAGCACCAGATCGCGCACGCGATAGCTGCCGGGCGGCTTGCCGAGCAGCCGCTTGGCCGCATGCAGGGCACCACGCGCGAAGATGTCGCGGTTGGTGGCGCGGTGCACCAGTTCCACGCGCTCGCCCAGCCCGGTGAACTGCACCGTGTGCTCGCCGACGATGTCGCCGGCGCGCAGGCTGGCAAAGCGCGGCTGCGCGCCACTGCCGGTGGCCGCCTCCCCCAGCGTCAGCGCGGTCCCGGAGGGTGCATCCTGCTTGTGCACGTGGTGGGCTTCGACGATGTCGCAATCCCAGCCCGGCAGGCTGCCGGCGGCACGCTCCACCAGTTCGGTGAGCACCGCAACGCCCAGGCTGAAGTTGGACGCCCACACCAGTGGAATCTGCTGCGCGGCCTCCAGCAAGGCGGCGCGCTGCGCCTCATCCAGACCGGTGGTGCCGGACACCAGCGGTTTGCCGCGCTGCACGCACAACGCCAGGATCGGCGCGAAGCCCTGCGGCAGGCTGAAGTCGATCGCCACGTCGAAGCTCGGCGCACCGCCGAGCTCGCTGGCGGCGAAATACGGCACGCCGTCCACCACGCGCTGCGAAGGCGAGCGCCCCACCACCGCACCGACGACGTGCAAGGCCTCGTCTTCGGCCGCCAGACGCAGCAATGCCTTGCCCATCCGCCCGGAGGCGCCGTGGATCAGAACTTTCACAGGAGACGGTGTCATGGCGGCAGGCCTAGCTGGGCGATGGGGTTGTACAAGATAGCTGGGAATCGGGAATCGGGAATCGTAAAAGCTGGGAT
>NZ_QEZI01000010.1:0-134797 GCF_003993525.1 Xanthomonas sp. BRIP62411 | reverse complement strand
GGAATGGGGAATGGGGAATGGGGAATGGTGTGGCGTGCGGGGTGTTGCTCGTGTGCCGCCCGAGTTTGTCAGGCGAACCTCGTTAGGTGCCGAGGAAGCATCGGGTTCGGCGCCGTGCCGTGGGGCCTGCTTTGGTTTCTTCACCTGGCGGCCTGATCGGCGGGCGTTGGTCCCTTTGCTGTCGCTGCGGCCGCCAGGCGCGGCCGGGTGGCCGCGCCTGGTTGATTACAGGGCCGGGAAGCGCGGTGCGGTCGAGCAGGTGGGCACGCTGCCGCCGAGTTGCACGGTGGGCGTGGTGACGTTGCTGCCGGTCGGGGTGAGCGCGCTGTTGCTGAGCCCGATCCGCGCGTCGCTGGCGGCGACTGTGGTGTTGCCGGTGGCCACGTTGGCCAGTGTCAGGTCCAGCGGCGTCTGCGCATCGAAACCTCTCAGGATCCAGCCCTTGCCCTTGAGGCCGGCATCGCCGGTGGTGCGCAGGCCGTTGACGACGATGTCGCTGAAGCTGGGCTTGGTGCCGCTGCCGCCGGTCGCATAGAACGGGTTGATCACCAGCGGGCTGGTCACCCCGTACAGGCAGGTATTGCGATAGGTCACCAGGCTGACCGGGCCACCCTTGGCCAGGCTGGTCTTGATGCGCAGCCCGGTGTTGTCGGTGCTGCGATTGCCGGCATCGTCGCTGGCCGTGATGGCGTTGTTGTCGACCAGCACGTTGTTGACCCCGGACATCACTTCGCTGCCGATCGAGATGCCGTGGGTGCCGTAGCAGCGGTTGTCGCGCACGCTGATGTTGCCGGACCTGGACGCAATGGTCTTGATCGCCACGCAGTCGTCGCCGCCCATCACATCGTTGTCGACCAGGCTGGCGTTGAGCACGCTGTCCAGATCCAGGCCGTCGGTGTTGGGGCTGGTCGCCGGCGATTTCACCCGCACGCCCCAGATGGTCAGGCCATCGACGATGTGCGCGAAGAAATGAAAGTACGCCGCATTGATCAGATTGACGCGGTAGAGGGTGAACGTGGTGGAGTTCTGCACCTTGATCAGGTCCGGGCTGTTCTGCACCTGGCCGGCAGTCTTGGCGTTTTCGCCGAATTGCCACCAGGTGGTGGTCCTGCCGAGCATGGGCAGGTCGCCACGCCCATCGATCGTGCCCTGCCGCCCGCCGGTGCGTACGCCCATCACGCCGGACCTGGCGCCCTTGATGCCGATCAGCGGCAGGCAGCCACCACTCTTGGCGCCCGCAACGCCGCAACCGCTGCCGTAATCGGCCGGATTGCGCGAGCCGTACAGGGTCACGCCCTGATCGACGACCAGGGTGGCGCCGGTGGGAATCGTCAGCGGGCCGCTGAGAAACGCGTCGCCGGTGCCGGCCTTGAGCAGCACGCTGCCGTTCTTGCCGGTGCAGGCCGTCAACGCGGCCTGGATGGTCTTGGTATCAGGCGGCGCGCTTTCCAGCGCGGCATCGAACAGGCGCCCGCTCGGCGTGTGGCTGGCGCTCACCGCCTGGCAGGTGGCAGGAATCGCCGGCTCGGACACGGCGCGCGCATCGCCGCTGGCAAGGGTGATGGCGCCGGCGTGTGCAGCGAACGTCAGACAGACACCGCCGATGGCGGCGCTTAGCAATTTCATGGAAGAGGTCACCGGAAAGAGGAATGGTGCGCGCCTGCAGCTGCAACGCGACGCAGCCGCGGGCAGACAGCGGCGCATCGGACTCTACGGCGCAACGCTCTCACCCACAGAAGGCGAGCGAACCCGGTGCCGCACGCGCGAAGCGGCCCTGCGTCGGCGTGTCGTCATTGCAACGCAGCACGCACAACCGCACGCGTCCTGCGCAGTGTCAGCGGCGTGTCATGCGCCTGTCGCAGGCGGCGTGGTGCACCTGGTTGGCCATGATTCGTTCTGGCGACGCGGGTACGCCTGCCACCGTGGGCTGCAGCACGCGCCGGCTCAGTACCCATGCACCGGACGGTGCGTCTTGACCGCCATCACCAGGCCCAGCCCGGCCAGCAACGACACCGCCGAGGTGCCGCCGTAACTCATCAGCGGCATCGGCACGCCCACCACCGGCAGCAGGCCGGAAATCATGCCGCCGTTGACCAGCACGTAGACGAAGAAGGCCAGCCCGGTGGCACCGGCGACCAGGCGCGAATAGGTGTCGCGCGCCTGCGAGGCAATCCACAGGCAGCGCGCGATCACGATCAGGTACAGGCTGAGCACGGTCGCCACGCCGATCCAGCCGAATTCTTCACTGAGGACCGAGAACGCAAAGTCGGTGGTCTGTTCGGGGATGAAGTTCAGGTGCGACTGCGACCCCAGCCCCCAGCCCTTGCCGTCGAAGCCGCCGGAACCGATCGCGATCTTGGACTGGATGATGTTCCAGCCGGCGCCCAGCGCATCGTTTTCCGGGTTGAGGAACATCATGATGCGGTCCTTCTGGTACGGCCGCAGCAGCCAGAACCAGGCCACCGGCGCGGCCGCCGAGACGCCACCCACGCCCACCGCCACCCACCACCACGGCAGGCCGGCCAGCAGCAGCACGAACACCCCGCTGGCGGCGATCAGCACGCCGGTGCCGAAGTCCGGCTGCAGCATGATCAAGGCGGTCGGCACGCCGATGATCACGCCGGTCACCAGCACGGTGGAGATGCGCGGCGGCAACGGCATGCGGTGCAGATACCAGGCCGCCATCATCGGCAGGCTGATCTTGAGCAACTCGGCCGGCTGCAGGTAGAACAGTTTCAGATCCAGCCACTGGCGGCCGTATTTGCCGGTGCCCAGCGCGAATACCGCCAGCAACGGCAGCATCGACAGGCCGTACACCCATGGCGTCCAGGCGCGCAGGCGCAGCACCGACATGCGCGAAATGCCCCACATCGCGGCCAGGCCGATGACAAAGCGCACGGCTTGCGCCATCACCAGGTGATCGCCGTTGGCGGCGCCGCCGGCGCTCTTGAGCACCGACAGCCCGATCACCATCAGCGCCCCCAGCGCCAGGCACAGCACCCAGTCCAGGCTGCGCGTGAAGCGCGCCACCATGTCCACCAGCCAGCGCAGGATGTCACTCAATGGTCGGTCTCCTGGACCGCATCGGGCACATCCGGCACCACCGGCTGCGCCGGCGTATTGGGGTCCAGGGCCACCGCGGCCTGGCCGATCACCACCGGCAACTCGGCCAGCGTGGCTGCGGCCGCATCGCCGGCCTGGCGCGCATCGGTGGCGCCGGCTTCGAACTGGTTGACGCCCACCGCGGTCATGCCCAGCTCGCTGTCCAGCGGCTCCAGGCCGGCGGGCAGCTTGCCGAGCAGCCAGGCGTCGAAGATCTTGCGTGCGATCGGCGCGGCCGAACTGGTGCCGAACCCGCCGCCCTCCACCGCCACCGCCACCGCGATGACCGGGTTGTCGGCCGGGGCGAAGCCGACGAACAGGCCACGGTGACGCAGATGCAGCGGCAGGCTGCGCGGATCCACCGCGGCTACGCCCTTGCGGCTGACCACCTGCGCGGTGCCGGTCTTGCCGGCCATCTGGTACGGCGCGCCGGGGGTGATCGCATAGCCGGTGCCGCCCGGACGCATGGTGTCCATCATGCCCTCGCGCACCACCTGCAGGTGCGCCGCGCTCGGGCTGATCGGCTTGCCCGGCGGCTGGATCATCGGCTGCCAGGGGTGGTCGAAGCCGGTGCGCTCCTCCAGCACCAGGTGCGGGCGCAGCAGCAGCCCGCTGGCGATCGCCGACACCCCGCGCGCCAGCTGCAGGGGCGTGACCTTCCAGTCACCCTGGCCGATGGCGATGTTGACGGTATCACCGGGGTACCAGCGTTCCTTGCGGGTCTTGTACTTGTAGGCCGGCGACGGCAGGATGCCGCCGATCTCGCCGAGCAGGTCCACCCCGGTCGGTTGACCGAAACCGTACTCGCCCATGTAGTGGTCGAACCGGTCGATGCCCATGTCCACCGCCAGGCGGTAGTAGTAGGTATTGACCGACTGGGCGATCGACTTGCGTAGATCGGTCCAGCCATGGCCGCCGCGGTGCGAGTCGCCCCAGCCGCGGCTGACCCCGGGCAGGTAGAACATGCCGGTGGACAGCACCCGGTCTTCCGGCCGGCGCAGGCCGCTGTCCAGCCCGGCCAGCGCGATCAGCGGCTTGAGCGTGGAGCCCGGCGCCACCCCGCCCAACACCAGCCGGTTGAACTGCGGCCGCGACGGGTTGTCGTTGAGCATCTTGAAGTCGGTATGCGAGATGCCGTTGACGAACAGGTTGGGGTCGTAGCTGGGCAGGCTGACCATGCCCAGGATCTCGCCGGTGCGCGGGTCCATCGCGATCGCCGCGCCTTCGTGCTCGCCGAACGCGGCCACCATCGCGCGCTGCAGGTCGGCATCCACCGACAGCCGCAGGTCCGCGCCCGACTGCGGCGCGACCCGGCCGACGGTGCGGATCGCCCGCCCCTGCACATTGGTTTCGACCTGCTCGTAACCGACCTGGCCGCGCAGATCCTGCTCGTAGTAGCGCTCCAGCCCGGACTTGCCCATGTGGGTGAGCGCGGCATTGCCCTCGCCCAGCACCGCCAGGTCCTTCTCGTCGATGCGGCCGACGTAGCCGATGATGTGCGCGAACAGCGGGCCGTACGGGTAGCGCCGGGTCAGGTACGGCTCCAGCTCCACGCCGGGAAAGCGCCAGCGCTCCACCGCAAAGCGCGCCATTTCCTCATCGCTCATGCGCAGCTTGAGCGTGACCGGCAGGAAGCTGCGGCGCGCGCGGCGCTCGCGATTGAAACGTTCCAGGTCCTCCGGCGCGATCGGGATCACCTTGCCCAGCGCGGCCAGCATGGCGTTCATGTCGGTGACCTTGTCCGGGGTCACGTCCAGGCGGAAGGCCGGCACGTTCTCGGCCAGCAGCCGGCCGGTGCGGTCGTAGATCATGCCGCGCCCGGGCACCACCGGCTTGGGCTTGATGCGGTTGGCTTCCGAGCGGGTGGCGTAGACCTCGTGGTCGAGCACCTGCAGCTTGAAGTACCAGCCGCCCAGGCCGACCAGGCAGATCACCACCATCACAAAGCCCAGCACCGCACGCCGGCGGAACTGCTCGGCCTCCGCGTGCGGGTTCTTGGGGTGACGACGCCCGTGCATGGCTTACTTCTTGCTCCGCTTGCCCAGCCGTACCGCATCCAGCAACACGAACAGCGGCGGCCACAGCGCCATGCCCAGCAGCGGCGCCCACCAGTAGCTCCACGGCAGGGTCGGCTCGCCCACCGCCAGATGCACCGCCGAGGAGACGATGCGGTCGTTGAGCAGCAGCCCGCCGATCGCCAGCGCCTGCTGCGAGACCGGGAAGAAGCGCATCCGCGCGCGGAAGCGCTGCAGGATGAAGGTCATGATCACCAGCCGCAGCGCCTGTTCGCCGAGCAGCCCGCCATACAGCAGGTCGGCCAGCACACCGGCCACGAAGGCGATGCCCAGCCCGACCCGGTCCGGCTCCTCGATCACCCAATACGCCAGCACCAGCGCCAGCCAGTACGGACGCAGCGGCTGCACCACCACCGGCAGCGGCAGCAGGCCCAGCACCAGCGCGATGAGGATGCTCGCCGGCAGGATCCAGGTGTTGCGCATGCGGGTCATTGCTCCGTCTCCGTTGGAGACGGACGGGATTGGGGATTGGGGATTGGGGAATCGGCAGGAGCGATGTTCTGCGGCGGCGCGGTGGCTGCGCCCTGGTTGTTTCGGGGACGGGAATTGGGAATCGGGAATCGGGAATCGGTAGGAGCGGCCCCTTGCGACGATGCAGATGCTGCGCCTTGCCTGGTCAATCGCAAGGACGGCATCGATGCAGCACCGTTGCCGTTGCCGATTCCCGCTCCCTCATTCCCCATTCCCGACGGCTTGGCAGGCGCACTTCCTTGCGGCGGAACGGGAGTGGCCTGTCCGGTCGGCGTCGAGGCCGGCACCGATGCAGCACCGGCGCCGTTGCCACTCCCCATTCCCGATTCCCCACTCCCGATTCCCGGCGCCACCCGTAGCGGCTTGCCTGCACGCAGCAACAGCACATCGCGGCCGCGATCGAGCTTGGCGGCCGGGGTCAGTTCGCCGACCAGGAAGGCGTGGGTGTCGTCCGGATGCAGTTCGGACACCTTGCCGACCGGGAAGCCGGCCGGGAAGCGACCGCCGAGGCCGGAGGTGACGATCTCGTCGCCCACCTGCACGCCGGCACTGAGCGGGATGTCGCGCAGTTCCAGCCGGTCGCCGCGGCCATAGACGATCAGGCGCACGCCGTTGCGCGCCACGCTGACCGGCACCGCGTGGTCGGGGTCGGTCAGCAGCAGCACGGTCGAATGCAGCGGGGTCACCTCGATCACCTGGCCCATCAGCCCGCCGGCATCGATCACCGCCTGGCCCATCAGCACGCCATCGCGGCTGCCGGCGTCCAGCAGCAGGCGCTGCCGGGTCGGGTCCAGGTCGATATCCAGGATCGGCGCCAGCTGCACGTCCAGGCCGCGGCGCTCCGCCACGTTGAGCAGTTCGCGCAGCTGCGCATTGTCCAGCGCGGCGGTCTGCAGCCGGGTCAGGCGCGCATTGGCCACCAGCAGCTGGTTGCGCAGGTCGCGGGTTTCTTTCACCAGCTGCGCGTGGGTGGCGGCGTTGTCGCGCACCTGCGAGCCGATCCGCCCCGGCAACCCGGCCACGGCCCAGATCGGCTGGATCAGCAGGTTGGCCTGCAGGCGCACCTGGCTCAGCCAGCCCCCCCGGCTATCGAGCGCGATCAGCACGATCGCCAGCACCAGATAGACCAGCAGCCGCAGCGTGGAGGTGACTTCGCCCGGACGGGAGGCGACGGGAGGACCGGCGTAGGAGGGCACTGTCAGGGCCGGGAATGGGGAATCGAGAATGGAGAATCGGGAAGCAGTGTGCTGCCCCCGAGACGGTTGAGGCGAAAACTCACATGGGCGGGACCGCGTCGCAACCGCTCAGGAGCGCGGGCAGGGAATGCTTTCACGATTCCCTACTCCCGATTCCCGATTCACGAACGCCTCACTCCGGCGCGAAGAACTCGTTGCCATGCATGTCCACCAGCTCCAGCGCGCGACCGCCGCCGCGGGCCACGCAGGTGAGCGGGTCGTCGGCGACCTGCACGTGCAGGCCGGTTTCCTCGGAGATCAGGCGGTCCAGGTCGCGCAGCAGCGCGCCGCCGCCGGTGAGCACGATGCCGCGCTCGGCCACGTCGGCACACAGTTCCGGCGGGGTCTGCTCCAGCGCCAGCTTGACCGCCGAGATGATGCCCGACAGCGGCTCGTGCAATGCCTCGAGCACCTCGTTGGAGTTGATCTTGATCATCTTCGGCACGCCTTCTGCAAGATTGCGGCCGGAGATTTCCATCTCCTGCACCTCGTCCTGCGGGTAGGCGCAGCCGATCTGCAGCTTGATGCGCTCGGCGGTGGCTTCACCGATCAGCATGCCGTGGTTGCGGCGCACGTAGTTGGTGATCGACTCGTCGAAGCGGTCGCCGCCCACGCGCACCGACTGCGAGTAGACGATGCCGTTGAGCGAGATCACCGCCACCTCGGTGGTGCCGCCGCCGATGTCGATGACCATCGAACCGCGCGCCTCGGTCACCGGCATGCCGGCACCGATCGCCGCAGCCATGGGTTCTTCGATCAGGTAGACGTCGCGTGCACCGGCTTCTTCCGCCGATTCCTTGATGGCGCGGCGCTCGACCTGGGTGGAACCGGCCGGCACGCACACCAGCACGCGCGGGCTCGGGCGCAGGAAGCGCGACTTGTGCACCTTTTTGATGAAGTGCTTCAGCATTGCCTCGGTGTAGGTGAAGTCGGCGATGACGCCGTCCTTCATCGGGCGGATCGTGGTGATGTGACCCGGGGTGCGGCCGAGCATCTGCTTGGCCTCGGCGCCGACGGCAGCCACCGAGCGCGTGCCGCCGATGGCGCGGTCCTGACGCACCGCCACCACCGAAGGTTCATTCAGCACAATGCCCTGTCCGCGCACGTAGATCAGCGTATTGGCCGTGCCCAGGTCGATGGACAGGTCGTTGGAGAACATGCCGCGGAGTTTCTTGAACATCGAGGGAGCCGTTCCTGAAAGAGTCGCTTGCCCTGTCGCCGATGCAGAACCAACTGGTCGATAAGCGGGCAGAAAACGAAGTCCACTAGCCTAGCAATCCCCCCCGGTGCGGGCAAGGAAAAATCGGCCGTTTCGGCGTGGTTTTCATGTGCCGGTCACGCCGGGCATGGCATGCGGTTGTGGCCCTGATCGATCGCAGCCGTTACCCTTTGCGCCGCGGCGCTCGCGCCGTCCCGCCGCCATGCCGGCAACTGGCGGGTATTTCCCAACGCAAAGGCCCGACTCGATGTCCGCACTGATCTGTGGTTCCCTCGCCTACGACACCATCATGGTGTTTCCGGACCAGTTCAAGAACCACATCCTGCCGGACAAGGTGCACATCCTGAATGTGTCGTTCCTGGTCCCGCGCATGCGCCGCGAGTTCGGCGGTTGCGCCGGCAACATCGCCTACAACCTGCATCTGCTCGGCGGCGCGCCGATCCCGATGGGCACCGTCGGCCAGGATTTCGGCCCGTATCGCGAACACTTCGAGGCGCTGGGCATCGACCTGTCGCGGGTGAAGATCATCGACGAGCTGTTCACCCCGCAGGCCTTCATCACCACCGACCACGACAACAACCAGATCACCGCCTTCCATCCGGGCGCGATGATGCGCAGCTACGAAAACCATGTGAAGGACGTGCCGGGCGTGACCCTGGGCCTGGTCGGCCCGGACGGGCGCGAGGGGATGATCCAGAATGCGGAAGAGTTCGCTGCCGCCGGCATTCCCTTCATCTTCGATCCCGGCCAGGCGATGCCGTTGTTCAACGGCCCGGAACTGCGCCAATTCATCGAACAGGCCGACTACGTGGTGGTCAACGACTACGAGTCCAACCTGCTGCAGGAACGCACCGGCTGGAACGAAAAGGACATCGTCTCGCGCGTGCAGGCCTACATCACCACCCAGGGCCCGAAGGGCGCGCTGGTGCATACGCCGGAAAAGACCTACGACATCCCGCCGGCGCACGAGCGCCGCGTGGTCGATCCGACCGGCTGCGGCGACGCCTTCCGCGCCGGGCTGATCTACGGCATCCAGGGCGGCTACGACTGGCTGACGATCGGGCGGATGGGCAACCTGATGGGCGCGCTGAAGGTGGAGCACCCCGGCACGCAGAATCAGCGGTTTGATTTCAGTGAGTTCAATGATCAGTTCAAGCAGCAGTTCGGCTACGCGCTCTGACGCGACATCGGCGCCCTCTGAGACGGCATCGGCGCCGCAGGTGGGCGTCGACGTTGGAGTGTTGAGGCCGCAGCAAAGGTCGGTCGCCTGAGATCGCGGGCCGTGGCGACGGCGGGACATCTGGGTGGCCCGGTTGATGCCTGGCGCAGTTCAAGCAGCAGTTCGGCTACGCGCTCTGACGCTGGCCTGATCCGCAGCGTCGAGCTCACACAACCCTTCTCCCCTCGGGAGAAGGTGCCCCGCAGGGGCGGATGAGGGTACGGGCGAGGCCTCGTGCAGGTTGAACGGCACAAGGCTTCGCACCGTACCCTCACCCCAACCCTCTCCCGTAGGATGAGGGGCTCGGCAGTTCAACTATCAGCGCACACAGCAGTTCGGCTACGCGCCCTGACGCGGCACCGCCGCTGATCAGCGCTTTGCCCTTCTCCCCTCGGGAGAAGGTGCCCCGCAGGGGCGGATGAGGGTACGGGCGAAGCCTCGTGCAGGTTGAACAGCACCGGGCTTCGCACCGTCCCCTCACCCCAACCCCTCTCCCGCAGGAAAGGGGCTCGTCTGCACCGCAATTTGCTGCAATGCAGTTTGAGCATGGCAGCGATCTGTGCCTCTACTGACGCTTCGCGCCCACTGAGGAACGCTGGCCCATGTCAGAGCCAAGCGTTGTCGCCGCCACGTCCATCGCCCTGCCCGAGATCGAACCGGATGCGCTCCGGCAGATCCGCCGGCTGCGCGACATTGCGCCGCTTGCCGCACCACTGTCGCGCTCGTGGCGGCGCTGCCTGGACGATTACGCCTTGTTGCCCGAGGCAGCCCCCGAGCCGCTGGTGCACGATGCGCTGCACGTGCGCGAGCGCCAGCAACGCCTGGGCGATGTGCTGCGCATTGCCAAGGTGGAGATGGAAAATCTCTACGAGCAGATCGCCGGCAGCGGCTATGCGGTGATCTTTGCCGACGCCGAGGCAACCGTGCTGCACAGCGTGCACGACCCGACCCTGCTGCGCGAATTCCGCCAGGCCGGTCTGTTCTGCGGCGCCAGCTGGGCCGAGTGCCATCAAGGCACCAACGGCCTGGGCACCTGCGCGGCCGAGCGCACTGCGGTGAGCGTGCATCGTGGCGAACATTATCTGACCCGCCATCTGCCGCTGTCGTGCAGCGGCGCGCCGATCCTGGACCCGCACGGCGGCCTGCTGGCGGTGCTGGATGCCTCCACCCCCAATGCGCAGGACGGCAAGCAGACCCAGCGCCACACCGTGGCGCTGGTGAGCATGTCGGCGGCGCAGATCTCGCGCTCGCATTTCCTCAACCAGTTCGGCCATGCCTTCATCCTGCGCTTCCATAGCCGGCCCGAGTTCGCCGGCCTGCTGCACGAGGCGCTGATTGCGATCGATACCGACGGTCGCGTGCTGGCAGTCAACGAGGCGGTGCTGGAGCAACTGGGCAAGCTCGATCGCAGCCAGCTGGTGGGCCGCAACATCGCGCAGGTGATGCAGCTGGATTTCGACACCCTCGAGCACCGCGCCGGCAGCGATGCCGGCACCTTGTGGTCGATCCGCTGCGCCTGCCACGGGCGGCGTTTCTACGCGCTGGTGCGCCCGCCGCGTGCGCGCCCCGCGTTGCCGGCGGTGGGCGGGCCGGCGCAGCTGGCGCCAGATACCGAGCTGCAACCCGGCGAGCACGTCGGCTCGGATTCGCGCATGCGCCACAACCTGGCCAATGCGCTGAAGCTGGCCGCACATCGCGTATCGATCCTGCTGCGTGGTGATACCGGCACCGGCAAGGAGGAATTCGCCAAGGCAGTGCATCGTGGCTCGCCGTGGGCGGGCGGCGCCTTCGTGGCGATCAACTGCGCGGCGATTCCCGAGGCGTTGATCGAGAGCGAATTGTTCGGGTATGCCCGCGGCGCATTCACCGATGCCGCGCGCGAAGGCCGCCACGGCAAGCTGCTGCAGGCCAGCGGCGGCACGCTGTTCCTGGACGAAATCGGCGACATGCCGCTGCCGTTGCAGAGCCGCCTGCTGCGTGTCCTGGAAGAACAATGCGTCACCCCGCTGGGCAGCGAACGCGCGGTGCCGCTGGAGCTGCACGTGATCAGTGCCAGCCACCGCGATCTGGCGCAGCGGGTGGCGGCCGGCGAGTTTCGCGAGGACCTGTATTACCGGCTCAATGGCGTGGTGCTGCATCTGCCGCCGCTACGCGAGCGCAGCGACAAGGCCGAGCTGATCCGCACCCTGCTGCGCGAGGAGAACAGCGAGCACAGCGTGCGCATCAGCGAAGAAGCGATGCACAAACTGCTGAGCTACGCATGGCCGGGCAACCTGCGCCAGTTGCGCAATGTGCTGCGCACGGCGGCGGTGTTGTGCAGCGACGGGGTGATCCGCCTGCCGAATCTGCCGCAGGAAATCGTCGATGCCGGCAGTGCACCGTGCCTGGTCGATGGCCGCGCGGTGGCCGCCGACGACATGCCCGGCCGCGTCGCACTCGACCAGGCCGAACGCCTGGTGCTGCAGCAACAACTCGAACGCCACCGCTGGAACGTCAGCCGCACCGCCGATGCGCTGGGTATCAGCCGTAATACGCTGTATCGCAAGCTGCGCAAGCACGGCCTGGATACCGGTTGAATGGGGAATGGGGAATGGGGAATCGTAGAGCTAACGCCCTGCACTCACCTATTCCCGATTCCCAATTCCCCATTCCTCTGCGATCAGAGCGCCCAACGCACCCCGATCAGATACTGCCGCGGTACGCCCGGTGCGAGAAACCGCGCCGGGCCGGTTTCCACCGGCGCATCCTGCGGGCGCGCCAGTTCGCCATCGGGGAACACGTCTTCGGCCACTGCCGCGTAGGTTGCATAGCGGCGGTTGAAGACGTTGTCGACGCGGGCGAACAGCGCTAGCCGCGCACTGACTTGCCAACGCGCCTGCAGGTCCACCAGCGCATAGCCGGCGGTGCCGATGTCGATGCGCGCAGGTGCGGGCTCGCCGTCTTCGGCGTTGTCGACCTGGCCATCCTCGTTGCCGCTGGCCACGCGCCCGGACACCGCACGCACCCCGGCGCCCAGCGTCAGCGCATCGCGCTGCCATTCCACGCCGAGCTTGAGGTTGTGACGCGGCAACGCGGCGATGCGCAGGCCCGGCCGCAAGGCGATCACGCGCTCGCCGGACAGCAGCTCGCCATCGCTGCGGTAGGTCGCATCCAGAAAGCTGTAGCCGGCCGACCAGTGCCAGTCGCCGCTGTGCAGGCGCAGCGCCAGGTCCGCGCCCTGGTAGCGGGTGCGGCCGACATTGTCGAAGTAACCCAGCTGCGTGTCCGGCGCACGCAGGAACAAAATATCGTCGCGATTGTCGGCGCGGTATACCGACACGCTCGCGCTGCTGTCGGTCGACGGTGTCCAGCGCGCACCCAGTTCGTAGGTGCGCGAAACGATCTGCTCCAGGCGCGGGTCAGCCTGCAGGCCGGTCGGCAATCGGCACGGCTGGGTGGGATCGGCGCAGCCCAGTTCGATCGCGGTGGGCGCACGGCTGTTCTGTGCGACCGAGCCGTACAGCGTCAGCCCCGAAGCGAGCCGATGGGTCAGCCCCAACGATGGGTTGGCCTTGGCGTAGACGAAGCGCTCGCGTGGGCGGTCGCCGTCGTCGGCAGTGGAGAGAATGTTGTCCACCACCACATGGTTCCAGCGCACTGCAGCGCTGAGATGGGTGGCAGCGTCCAGTGCCCAGGTGTCGGCGACGAACACACCCAGCGTCTTGGTGCTGCCGCGCACGCCGGAAAAGAACGCACGCCCGGCATCCGGATCGGCAGCGACCGAGCGGTCCGGCTGGACCCAGCCATCGCGCGCGAATTGCCGATAGCGCACATGACCACGATCAAAGGTCACGCCGGTGCTGAGCGCATGCGCGCCCCATTGCCTGCTCAGGTTGACTGCCAGGCCTTGCGCCTCCTGGCGCATCTGGGTGGTGTTGAGCGCGCCGGTGGGCAGGGCGTCGGCATCGGCGCGTGCGACATCGCACTCGGCATGCAGCGCACTGCCGTCGGCAGCGTAACCGGAGGCGCATTCCTCGACGAATTCCTCGTAGTCCTCGCCGATATCGCCATTGACGGTGTCGCGGCGGCCCACCCGCGAATAAGCCAGTGCATGCAATGCGGTGTCCGCATCGAAACGATGGTCCAGTTGCGCGGTGAACAGCGTAGTGCGATTGCGGGTGAGATCGGGCGAGGTGTACACCGCGCGGCGGTCGGCGCGATACAGGCCGGGCTCGGGGCCATCGTCGGTGTAGCGCGTATCCGGCAGCAGGCCATTGCCGATCAGGCGGCTGCGCCCGTGCAGCACCGACAGGCTCCAGTCGGTCTGCTCGCCTTGCTTGCCGACCTTGCCGAACACGGTGCCCAGGCGGCCCTCGGAGGCATCACGCCAGCCGTTCTCGTCGAAGCCGGTGACCGCGACAAGCCCATGCCAGCCGTCCTGGCTGGCGAGACCATAACTGGCATCCAGGCGCTTGCGCGCACCGCTGCCGATGCTCGCTTCGCCCTGCAATCCCGGCGCGGTGAGGCCCGATGCAGTGGACAGCACCACCGCGCCACCGAGCGTGTTCGGCCCGAACAAGGGATTGGAGCCGGGCATCAGCGTCACCGCATTGATGGCCGACTCGGGCAGCATGTCCCAGCTGACGATGTCGGCGAACGGTTCGTTGAAACGCACCCCATCCAGATACACCGACACGCCCTGCGAGGCGCCCGGCAAGGCGGAGGCACGAAAGCCGTGGAAGGTAAGATCGTTCTGGAACGCGCTGCCCTGCACGTCGTTGCCATCCACGCCGACGAAGCGCCGCTGCAGCAGGTCGCCAAGGTTGTTGCTGCGCCCGCGCGACAACGCGCTGTCGGTGGCCGACTGCACCATGTAAGGCAGTTGCGCCGCGTCGATGGTGGTGCCGGGAATCGGCGTGGCGGTGACCTCGATGCGGTCCAGCCAGGTCACCTGCGGCGCGTCTTCGGCCATCGCAGTGCCGATCGTATCAGCGCACAGCAGCGCTGCGCAGGCGCAGGCAAGCCGATGTCGTTGCAATGCATCGCGGCCATGGTGTGCGACGCGAAGCGGCGGTGTGCTGCGATCCCACGGTAAGTGATGCGTCGACCTCATGTCGTCTCCCTCAATAAAGCACGATCGATTTGATGCCACGCGCCGCGCGTAGATCCGCCAGCGCCTGATTGATGTCGTCCAGCGCCAGGATGCGGGTGATCAACGGGGCCAGCTGCAGATCGCCATGCAGATAGCGCGCGACATAGCCGGGCAGCTCGCTGCGCCCTTTCACCCCGCCGAACGCGCTGCCGCGCCACACCCGCCCGGTCACCAGCTGAAACGGGCGCGTGCTGATTTCCTGCGCGTCGTCGGCCACGCCGAGGATGACGCTCTCGCCCCAGCCCTTGTGGCAGCACTCCAGCGCCGCGCGCATCGCGCCGACATCGCCCACGCATTCGAAGCTGTGGTCGGCGCCGCCATCGGTGAGGTCCACGATCACCTGCTGGATCGGCGCGCCGTAGTCGCGCGGGTCCAGGCAATCGGTGGCGCCCAGGGCACGCGCCAGCGCGAACTTGGCCGGGTCGATATCCACCGCGATGATGCGCCCGGCCTGCGCCAGCACCGCGCCCTGCACCACCGACAGGCCGATGCCGCCCAGGCCGAACACTGCCACGCAGTCGCCGGGCCGCACATGCGTGCTGTTGAGCACCGCACCGACGCCGGTGGTGACCGTGCAGCCAAGCAGGCAGACCTGATCCAGCGGTGCATCCGGCGGGATCCGCGCGACCGCGATCTCCGGCACCACGGTGTATTCGGAAAACGTGCTGGTGCCCATGTGGTGCAGGATCGGCCGCCCGTGCAACGAGAACCGGCTGCTGCCATCGGGCATCAGGCCGCGCTCCTGGCTGCTGCGGATCGCCTGGCACAGGTTGGTGCGACCGGAGCGGCAGAACTTGCACACACCGCATTCGGGCATGTACAGCGGGATGACGTGATCGCCGGGCTGCACGCTGGTGACGCCGATGCCGATTGCCTCGACGATGCCCGCGCCCTCCTGCCCCAGGATCGCCGGAAAGCTGCTCGCCTGCCCGTGCGCCAACGCATGCGCATCGCCGTGGCAGATACCGGTGGCAACCAGGCGCACCAGCACCTCACCGGGCCGCGGCGGCTGCAGGTCCACCTCTTCGATGGTCAGCGGCTGGTGCGGACCCCATGCCACCGCAGCGCGTGTCTTCATCCGGCCCCCCTGGCGCGCGTCGGCATGGCCGCCGCTCAGCGCGCGATGACCACGCCCCACGGCAGGTCGCCGACGGGGATCTGTTTGATCTCGCGCAACGCGACGGTGTCGATCACGCTCACGGTGTTCGAGCGCCCGTTGGCGACATACAGCTTGTCGCCGGCCGGGGTCAGCGCCGGATTCCACGGCCTCAGCCCCACCGCGATCTCGGCAAGCCTGCGCGCGCTTTGGGTATCGATCACGCTGACCGTGCCGGCACCGCCGTTGGACGCATACAGCCGCGTGCCATCGGCCGACAACGCCACGCCCGCCGTGCGTACGCCGGCCGGCAGGCTGGCGCGGCGTCGGCGCGCCTGCAGGTCGATCACGTCTACCACGTCGGCGGTTTCCTGCGCGATGTAGACGCTGTGCCCGTCAGGCGCGAACGCCATGCCGCGCGGATGGCCGCTGGTGGCGACCACGCCGCGCGATCGATGGGTGGCCAGCTCGATCATGTCCATGTCGTTGGAACCCTCGTTGCTGGTGAGCAGCCACTGCCCGTCCGGCGTGTAGGCGCAATGTTCCGGCGCCTGCCCGCGCGTGGCGATCACCTGTTGCACGCGGAACTGCGCCGCATCGATCAGCATCACCTGGTTCTGCCCTTCCACGCACACCGCGAACTGCCTGCCGTCCGGCGACAGCGCGATGCCCTCGGCGTTCTCGCCGATCTGCACGCTGCGCAGCACCGCGTCCTTTTCGGTATCCAGTTCGATCAGGCGATGATGCTCGGCATCGATCAGGTACAGATGCCCGTGCGGGCCCGGCAACACCTGCTGCAAGCGCTTGCCCAGTTGCCCCTGCGCGCTGAGCGTGCGCACCACCGTATCGCTGTGCGTATCGATCACCGATACCGTACCGCTGCGTTGATTGGGAACATACGCAAACACCGGCGGCATCGATGGCGCCGGTGTTGCTGCAGGAGCCGCAGTCGTCGTTGTCGCCGGCGCAGCGTTTGCCGCGGGCGGCTGCGCATCGCGCCGGCAACCGGCCAGGCCCAGCAGCACGCCCAGCGCGGTGGTCGCCAGGACGCGCTGCCACCCGATGGGCGCTGGCCTCATTGCGCCTTGCCCGCGGTCTTGTTGATCGAGTGGATGAAGGCGAGCAGTTTCTCGGTGTCGCCCGGCTTAAGCACCGGCGCGAACGGCGGCATCTGCCCGACCACCTTCTCATGCCCGATGCGGGTCTTGCCGTGGGTGATCATCGCGGCGGTGCCCTCGCTGATCAGCGTACGCAAGGTGTCGTCGTCGCTGCCATACACCCAGATGTCGTTGGTCAACGGCGGGCACATGCCGCCGCCACCGGTGCCGCCATGGCAGGCATTGCAGCCGGCCGAGAAATAGATCTTCTTGCCTTCGGCGATCAGTTCGGGAGTGACCTTGACCTCCGGCCCCTTCGGGATCGCCACGACGGAGGCCGGCGCTGCGGGCGGGGTGGCCGGATCCGGTGCAGGCCCGGCGGCCGGGTTGGGCATCCCGGCGGGCGCCGCTGCGGGCGCCGGCGCGGCGGCGCCGGTGGCGGCCGGCGCAGGTGGACTGGCGGCGGCCGGCACAGCGGCCGCCTCGGGCGCGGGCGGTGGTGCCGGCTTGCCGCAGGCGGCCAGCACGACGCTGAGCATCACCGCGCACAGCGGTGCGCGCATGGAACGATCGGAACAACCCACGGTGGACTTGCGCATGAACGAACCTTTCTGGTCGGAGGGAACACCGCGCACCCCGTGCGCGCGGCGGGTGACACAGTCATTGCCGGGACGGGTGCCTGGCCTGGGTGAGCAGCGCGGCCAGCGCGCCATCGCCGCGTGCCTGCGCCAATGCGGCGGCGGTCTTGCCGTCGCGATTGCGTGCGGACGGGTCTGCGCCGGCCGCCAGCAAGCGCCTGGCCACCGCCTCGCGCCCGGCCGCGGCGGCCAGCATCAATGCAGTGACACCAGCCTGATTCGCGTGGCCGACCTCGGCGCCGCCGGCCAGCACCGCATCGAGAATCGCCGGGTCCTCGCGCGCCACCGCAAACATCACCGGGGTGAAGCCGCCGGGATTGGCACGCCGCACGTCCGCCCCTGCCTTCAGCAATGCCTGCACCACGCCGACATCGGCGTAGGCCACCGCCAGCTCCAGCGCGCTCCAGCCGTCGCCGGAGACGGTGTCCACCGACGCACGCTTGCCGAGCAACCTGGCCACACTGTCGGCATCGTTGGCCCATGCGGCTTTCATCAACGCGGTCCAGCCACCGGCATCGCGTGTATCCAGGGCTGCGCCGGCATCGAGCAACAGACCCACCAGCTCCGGTTCCTGATTGCGGATGGCCTGGTGCAACGGCGGCTCGCCAAGCAGGTTGGGCCGATTGACATCGGCGCCATGCCGCAACAGCCACGCCGCCCGCACGCCATCGCCGGCATCCAGCGCATGCGCCAGCTCCTGGTTCGCGTCGGCACCGTCGGCGATGCGCAGTTGCAGCTGCGCCAGTTGCTGCGAGGATGCGGCCGGGCTTGGCGCCTTGGACACTGGCGTCGGCGTCGCATACGGCCCATGCGCGGCCAGATCGCCGCTCACCACGCACTCGCTGCAGCGCACCAGCGGCACGTGATAGCTGCGCAGGATCTGCGCGATGTTTGCCGCGCTCTGCTGCATCGCCGTGTTCAGGGCATCGCGCAACTGCGCATTCTTGCGCGACACCGCCCACGCCATCGAATACTCCAGCACTGCATCGTCGATGGTATTGAGCGGCACCACGCCCAGGCCGTTGCGCTGGGCGTAGTAGCCGGCCACCGGGCCCCAGGATTCGGCCGCATCCAGTTCATTGGCGGCGACGCGTTCGACCAGCTTGCCGGGATGTTCTTCCGGCGCGGTGGCCGAGTCGTAGAACAGGTACTGCACCTCGCCGCTGATGCCGTGCTCGTACAGGGCCTGGCGTGCGGGCGAACTCTGGAACACGCCCAGCCGCAGCTTCTTCAGCGCCGGGTCGTCCAGTGAGGCCGGCACAAGATCCAGGCCCTTGCGCGTCACCAGCACATACGCCGAGCGATACAGCGGGCGTGTGGTCAGGCCCTGCTCGAAGTCGCTGTTGAGGTCCATCAGCACGTCGCAGCGGCCGGCAGTGATGGTGCTGCGCGCCAGCCCGCGCTGGTAGTAGGTGCGCCACTCGTATTCCAGGCGACGGCCCATGGCCTCGGCCACCACCTGCGCAATCTTGTTTTGAAAGCCTTCGCCGGCCTTGTTGGACAACGGCATGTTGCCCGGGTCGGCACACACGCGCAGCACCGCGGGATCGGGCGCAGGCGGTGGCGTGCTTGCCGTCGATTGCGCCGAAGCCGGCAGTGCACTGGAGGCAGCCGCCGCTGTGGGCGCCGCTGCGGAATCAGAAGCGCGAGCCGTCGGTGAGGACGGCTCGCGTGTGCAGCCTGCGGCGACGAGTCCGAGGCTGCAAACCACCAGCATCTTGTGCAGATGCCGGGGCATGCCACGCGCACCGGCAGCGAACTGCCGGTGCGCGCGTCCAACGCCTTGCGTGGATCTCATCGTGCGGTCTTCGCGACGGCGTTGGCCGCGCCGCCGCCTGCCGCTGCGGTGGCGGTGGCGGTGGTACCGGCAGCCACGGTCTTGCCCGCACCATCGATACGGAAGCTGTGCACCATGCCGCCGAGCGGGATCTTGTCGAAGCCGGCGCCGAACGCCAGCCCCGCAGCCCCCAGCGCGCCATACGGATCGGACGGATCCAGACCTGCGGCCACCGGCAGACCGATCCAGCCGCCGATGCCGGAGAACACCGCCACGTACTGGTGCCCGTTGGCCTTGTAGGCGATCGGGTTGCCGATGATGCCGGAGGGCAGCTTCATCTCCCACAGCTTCTTGCCGGTGTCCTTGTCCACCGCACGGAACCAGCCGTCCAGCGTGCCGTAGAACACCAGCCCGCCGTCGGTGACCAGGGTGCCGCTCCACACCGGGAACTTCTCCTTGATCTCCCACTTGGATTTGCCTTCCACCACATCGAAGGCCTTGACGATGCCCAGCGCACCCGGCTCGTTGGGCTTCATCATCACGTTGGCGAACACGTAGGGCAGGCCCATCATGGTGTTGCCGCGTTCCTGCGGTTCCAGCTCCATGTGCCAGTTGTTGGTGCCGCAGAAGAACACTGCGGAGTTGGCCGGATCCACCGAGCACGGCTGCTGGTCCTTGCCGCCCATGGCAGAGGGGAAGGCCTGCACTTTCCTGCCGCGTTCCAGCGGCGAATGCGCGGCCACCTTGACCGGGCGGCCGGTTTTCATGTCGATGCGTTCGGCCCAGTTGGCCGGCACGAACTTGTGCGCGCGCAGCAAGGTGCCGTCGCGCCGATCGAGCACGTAGGCAAAGCCGTTGCGATCGAACTGTACCACCGAGGGCACCTGCTTGCCGTCGATGCTCAGGTCCACCAGGATCGGCTCGTTGATGCCGTCATAATCCCACTGGTCGAACGGGGTCTTTTGATAGCCCCACACCGCTTCGCCGGTATCGATCTTGCGCGCGAACAGCGTCATCGACCACTTGTTGTCATGCTCGCCGTTGTTGCATTCCTCCTGCGAGGTCTTGCCGCAGCGATACGACGGGCTCCACAGGCCGGGATTGCCGGTGCCGTAATACAGCAGCTTCAATTTCGGGTCGTAGCTGTACCAGCCCCAGGCCGCGCCGCCGCCACGCTTCCATTCGTCGTTGGGAAAGGTCTTGACGCCCAGATCGCCGAGCTGCCCGTGCTGCGGATTGGCCTTGTTGAAATCCGCACCCAGGCAGATCGCCTTGTCGGTGCCGGCCGCATCGCAGGACCAGGACTGCTTGCCATCGGCCAGGTTGTAGGCGGCCACGCGCCCGAGCACGCCGAACTCGTTGCCGCTGATGCCGGCCACCACCTTGCCGTCGGCGATGATCGGCGCCATGGTGATGGTCTCGCCCTTGTCCGGGTGCGCGAGTTTCTGCTTCCACACTTCCTTGCCGGTCTTGGCATCGAGTGCGATCACATCGCCGCTCAGGCTGCCGAACACCAGCTTGCCATCGGCATACGAGGCGCCACGGTTGACCGTATCGCAGCACGCCACCGCCACCGAGCGCTCGTCCTGCTGCGGGGTGTATTTCCACAGCACCTTGCCGCCGTCGTCCTGCGCCGCCAGGTCGATGGCGAACACGTTGTTCGGATACGCGCTGACCATGTACATGATGCTGCCGATCACCAGCGGCTGGCCTTCGTGGCCGCGCGTGGCATCGGTCTTCATTTCCCACGACATCTTCAGGTTCTTGACGTTGTCGCGATTGATCTCGGCCAGCGGGCTGTGCCGGGTGAGCGCGAAGTCGCGCCCGATGCCGCCCCAGTTGTCCGGATTGCTGGCATTGGTGGTGAACTCGCCATCGGTATCGACCACGGCGGCGGCCGGCGGCGCAGCGGCGGGTGCAGCGGCCGGTGCCGGCGCAGCGGTCTCGGTGGCGGCCTCTTTTTTACAGCCGGCCAGCGCGGCGCTCAGCGCAAGCATGAGCAGCACACTGCTGCGCAGGCTGCGGCAGGAAGATTGGTGCATGTGCGTCTACCCCTCTCGATTGAACAACCAGTCGGTTGAAACATCCCGCGACGCCGGCGTTGCACCCGCCAGTTGCGTCGCGGACGTCGGAAAACGTCGAGAGGGAAAGAGCAAACGCCATGCCAGCGTACTGGTGCGACGCACCATGTCGTAGCAGCAGGCATCTGCAGTGATGGCAGTGGCTTGCGTCAGGCGCGCTGTCACGGTTCTGGCACAGTTTGCGCCGGGCGTGCTGTGACATTGGTGGCGCAGCGGATGTGGAACGGCCTGTCAGCCGGTGCCATGAACTCAGCTTGCGCGAGGCGACATGCTTGTCTCTGGTTCGTGCAACTCAATGCCGCAGATCATCCACAGACCGTACGACAGGGTTGACCAAGGTGCCGCCGCATTTCTTTCTGCCATCGGGAGACGCTGCCCGACGGGTGGATGCGTTGACGGCGCAGACAGCCCGTGTGGTGTCCGGCTTGCCGATGACGCGTTGCAGGATTCAGCAGCGTCCACGCCTCTCGGGCGCATGCCACTCTTCCAATGCGATGACGGGGTCCAATGCGATGACGATGTCCTGATCGCAAGCAACCTCCAGCGACACGCGGCCAGTCACACGTCGCGATCCATCCTTCCGCGCGCCTGGCCTACTCGCCAAACCTCACGCTAGCGGTTCCACTGCGCCAGCAACTGCGTGCAATCCTGCAATCGCCAGTCGGCAAGGCCGGGCCACGGATCGCCGGGCGTGTTGACCAGCACGGTGCGGGCGCCGGCTGCACGACCGCAGGCCAGGTCGTTGTGGTGGTCGCCGACCATGACCAGGGCCGCGCCCTCCACCGACCAGCGTCGTGCGAAGTACTGCAGGCCGTCGGGTGCGGGTTTGGGGGCAGCTTCATCGCGGCCGACGATGTCGTCCCAGGCAAACGCATCGTGCAGGCCGATCGCCTGCAACGTTACCTGCGCCAACGCGCGCGCGTTGCGGGTCAGCATGCCCAGCCGGCAGCCGGCGGCCTGCAACGCGTGCACCAATGCCACTGCACCGGGTGCCGGCTGTGCGGCCTGCGCGAGTTCGCGCTCGTGCGCGAGCAACCACGCATGCTTGGCTGCGGCCTGCTCGGCCGGCAGCGCTGCCAGGTGATGCAGGATGTCCGCCTCGGGCGGAATCTCCAACGTACGCCGGATCAACGCGAAATCATGCACGGCTTCGGTCAGCGTGCCGTCCATGTCGAACACCCAATGGCGGTAGGTGGAAAGTGCGGGCGTTCTCTGTGGGATGGTCCTACCGTCCATACGTGCAAACACTCGAGAGATGGTTGACGCGATACCGCAAGCCGTCGCCAGGTGAACCCACACCTGGCGCATTCACCCCAATGGACCAGCAGTGCATGCCGATGCCGTACACCGAGCGCGCGCCCGGTGCCAGGCAGCCGGCGGTCGTGCCTACTTCCAGCCCGGCATCTGGGTGGTCTCCAGGCCGCCCACGTCGAACTCTGCCGTGCGGGTGCCGCCGGCCTTCACCGGGAACGCGATGCTGATGCGCTTGGCGTTGCGCACCAGCGTCCACAGCGCCTTGTCATCGTCGATGAACATCGCGATCGCTTCGTCGGTATCGGGGCGGTGCGCGGCCATCGCGCGTGGTGCGCCACCATCGGCCGAGACCTGCACCTTGCAGCCGCGATAGCAGTTGAAGTCGCCGGCCTTGAGCACGAGATAGCTGTGGCGCTTCCACTGCGGGTGATCACGAAACACCAGGCTCACCGGCTTGGGGCCGCTGCCGTCGACATCCACGCGGCTCTTGGCATCGATCATCGCCGAGCGCTGCGTGCCGCCCTTGGCCGGCACTTGCGAGTACTGCCACAACGCCTGCATGCGGCGCAGTTCGCGCGCCTGTTCGCCCTTGGCCTTGATGTCGGCATAACCGGGCTCGATACGTATGGCCGCCGCCGTGCCCGGAAACCCTTCCAGCACCGCGGCGCCATGCGCACGCGCCATGTCCCAGTTTTCGGCCTTCACTGCCTCGTCGTATTGCTTGGCGAGTGCATCGGCATCGTGTTCCTTGGCTTGCGCCTGCGCGGTTTCCTGCGCCTGGCGTTGCGCCTCGCGATCAGTACAGCCACTCACTGCAGCGACGCACAAGGCCGCACTCAGCAGATACTTCATCGTCGACTCCGGAATGCATGAAAAGCAGCGGCAACGATACCAGCCTGCCCGCATGCCCCGCGATCAACCGCCGCAAAGCGTAGGAGCGCACCCGGGCGCGACGGGCTTTCCCGGTGGAGCCCCGTCGCGCCCGGGTGCGCTCCTACGGCGGTGGTTGCAGGCACGATGCGGCGATGGAAGCGGCGGGCGGGCATGCACCACGGCGCGACTGCATCGTCGGTTCCGGAAGGCATGGACGGCAGCGGCAACGATACCGGCCTGCCGCACCACCCGCGATCAGCCACCCCGCATCGTAGGAGCGCACCTGGGCGCGATCGGGTTTCACCGGGAAAGCCTGTCGCGCCCGGGTGCGCTCCTACGGCGGTGATTGCAGGCACGATGCGGCGATGGAAGCGACGGAGGGCGTCTGCACCGCCCTCCTCTGCCATTACGGCTGCGGCTGCGGCTGCGCCGGCGGTGCCGACTTGGCCTTGGCGATCATCTCGGCCACCGATGCGGTGGTGATCGGGTGGTAGCCGGGCTTGGCCTTTTCGAAGGCCTGTTCGGCAAAGGCGATGCCGTCCGGGGTCTTCAGCAGTTCTGTGTAGATCGGCAGCACCAGCTTGCGGCGGCCGACGCGTTCGATGAACTCACCGGCGGCGGTGCGCGCATCGGTGTAGCCGCTGCGGATCGCCAGCGGGTACCAGCGCATGGCAATCTCGCCGTTTGGTGTGCCGGTGAAGTGATAGGCATCATCCAGCTGCTTGAGCTGCTCGGGCTTGAGCGTGGCGCCCATGCCGCTGAGGAAGTGCACCCACTCCTGCGTGCCCCATTCGCCGGTGACCTGCTTGCTCGGCAGCGTGCCGCTGCCACTCCAGGCAATGCGCGCGGTGTCCACGATCGAGAAGCTGCGCGAGCGCGCCTTGGTGGCGAAGGCCGGGATGCCCGGCTGCTTCAGCCACGCATCCACCTCGGCCGCGCTGACCGTGTTGGGATGCTTGTCCAGCAGGTTCTTCCTGAGGTAGTCGACGAACTGGTCGGTGGTGGCGCTCTGGAACGCATGATCGTCGAACCAGCCGCGCAGGAACGGGTCGAACACCGCGCGCCCGAAGCGCTGCTCCAGGAACTGCAGGAACCACGCACCCTTGACGTAGGCCACCTGGCTCAGGGCCTCGTCGGGGTCGCGCTCGGCCAGCGGCGGCAATGCCAGCGCCTGGTCGGCCGGCGCCATGTCCTTCACTTCGGCCAGCAGATCGCCCTGGTCGATCTCGCGCTCCATCTCGGCCATCTCCGCGCCGTACAGCGCCTCGGTGATGCGCGCCTGCACGTAGGTGGTGAAGCCTTCGTTGAGCCAGATGTCCTTCCAGCTGGCATTGGTCACCAGGTTGCCCGACCAGCTATGCGCCAGTTCGTGGGCCACCAGCGAGACCAGCGACTTGTCGCCGACGATCACGGTGGGCGTGGCGAAGGTCAGGCGTGGATTCTCCATGCCGCCGAACGGGAACGACGGCGGCAGCACCAGCATGTCGTAACGGCCCCAGCGATACGGGCCATAGAGTTTTTCGGCGGCGCCGATCATCTTTTCGGTGTCTTCGAATTCCTTGGCGGCCTTGTCGGCCATGGCCGGCTCGGCCCACACGCCCGAGCGTGCGGAAATCGGCTTGAACACCACATCGCCGGCGGCGATCGCCAGCAGATAGGACGGAATCGGCTCGGGCATCTTGAAGCTGTAGTCGCCGTCGCGCGCGGCCTTGGGGTCGTTGTCGGCGCTCATCAGCACCATCACGTCCGGGCGCGAGGTCACATGCGCGCTGTAGGTGAAGCGCACGCTCGGGGTGTCCTGCAACGGCACCCAGCTGCGTGCGTGGATCGCCTGCGACTGGCTGAACATGAAGGGCAGCTGCTTGCCTTCGGTCATCGACGGCTCCAGCCACTGCAGGCCGGAGGCGGTCGGTGCGGTGTGATAGGTGATCACGACCTTGGCCGGCTGAGTCGGCGCTTCGATGGTGAGCTTGCTGCCGAAGGTCTTGTCGGCCGGCGCCAGCGCGAACTGCAGCGGTGCCAGGCCGCCCTTGCCGTCGTCGGCCTGCACCTGCGCGATGCTCAGCTCGCGCGTGTCCAGCACCAGTTGCTTGGCGGCCTTGTCCTTCCACTGCAGCGTATAGGTGGCCGTGCCGCCGATCTGCTTGCTGTCGAAGTCCAGCTTCAGGTCCAGCGCCAGATCCTTGATGACCACCAGCTGCGGCTGGGCGTAGGAGCTCTCATCGTGGTTGCGGGCGTCTGCTTTCACGGGGGCCTTGGCAGTGGTGGCCGGCGCGGCGGTGCTGGCGGCCGGCGGCGTGGACTCATTGGAACAGCCGGCCAGCGCGATGGACACGGCCAGGGACAGCGACAGGAACGGGAAGCGCATCGACGGCACCGCAGCGAGGGAATTGGGCATTTTAACGCCACGGGCCTTTGCCTGCCCGTGTGGCGCCAGGCGAGCACCTGGCGGCTGGTCAAGCTGCGGCGGCAAAGGACCACGCCCATGTCGCTGCCTGGGCCGGCGCGAACCGTCTGCGCCCGCCGCAGCGGTAGCGTGATGCATGCCGCCGGTGCGCAGCCGCGCAGCAGCCTGCGGCCCGCCCGCCAGGTGATCTCCGGATCGCGCCTAGACCACCGGATGGCTGCGCGGGCTGTCATGCCCGTCGCGTACCAGACGCCGGCCGCCGGAAAACTTGGCGCGATACATCGCCGCATCGGCGCGGCGATACAGCTCAGTGGCATCCAGGCCCCGCTCGCACACCGCGCTGCCGGCGCTCACATGCAGCGGCGCCTCGTCGGCATCCTCGCGTTCGAGCATCGACAGCCATTGATTGAGCTTGAGCGTGGCGTCGTCTTCGCTGGCATGCACGCCGATCAGGAATTCATCGCCGCCCCAGCGCCCGATCCAGTCCTGCGCGCCCAGCCAGCCGTAGGCCGACTCCACCAGCCTTACCAGCACGCGATCGCCGGCCAGATGGCCGAAGCGGTCGTTGATCGGCTTGAGGTTGTCCATGTCCAGCACGAACAACACGAACGGCCAGCCTTCGCGTTGTGCGGCGGTGACCGAATCGCGCATCGCCTGCTCGCAACCGCGCCGGTTCAAGGCCTCGGTCAGCGGGTCGAACAAGGCATGCTTCTTCAGATCGCGCATGCCGGCATCGATGCCACGCAGGCTGCGATTGATTCCGCGCAGCAAGCGCCCCAGCTCGTCGTCGCCATGTTCGGGCAGGCTGGGCAGACGTTGGTCGGCGTAATACGCATCCAGGGCGTCGGCGGCGATGCGCAGCGGTGCGAGCAGGCGATACAGCGCCGACAAGGTGGCCGCGGTGCCTGCCAGCGTGGCCAGCAGCGCCACGATCACCACCGACCACAGCGGGCGCCCGCTCAACTCGCTCTGCGCGGCCAGCCAGGCGATCAACAACAGCAGCGGCAGGTGGATGCCGACAAAGGTCACCGCCAGCAGCTTGGCACTGAAGGAGCGGGGAAACACGCGCGACAACCCTGCGTACAAGCGCATCCACGTCTCCGACAAAAGAGCGCCTAGTGTCGCCGACCGTTGGTGGAGCCGACGCGACGGGAGTCTCAAAAGTTTGTCGGCAAACGCACACGCGCAGACTGCAATCGTGCGGCAAGCGAACACGAGCATGGCGTGCTCGTGCGATGTCCGGCGCGCGGTACCCGGCGCGGGATGTGCGCCGGGCGGGATGCTCAGACACGCACCCGCCCGATCCGGTTCAGATCTTGTAGCCGGAATGGATCGCCACGATGCCGCCGGTCAGATTCTTGTAGTGGCAACGCGCGAACCCGGCCTCGCCCATCATGCCCTTGAGCGATTCCTGCGGCGGATGTTTGCGGATGCTTTCGGCCAGGTACTGGTAGCTGTCGGCATCGCGCGCGAACAGCTGGCCCAGCCTGGGCAGGATCTTGAACGAGTGGAAATCGTAGATCGGCTTGAACCAGTCGGCGGTGACTTCGGAAAATTCCAGCACGCGCGCCTGCCCGCCCACCTTCAACACGCGGTACATCTCGCGCAGCGCGGCGTCCTTGTCGGTGACATTGCGCAGGCCGAAGGAGATGGTCACCAGATCGAAGCTCTGATCCGGGAATGGCAGCGCCTCGGCATTGCATTGCACGTAATCGAAGCCGGCCACCAGGCCGCGGTTGGTCAGCCGGTCGCGGCCCACCGACAACATGCCGGCGTTGATGTCGCCCAGCACCACCGCGCCTTCGTTGCCGACGCGCTCCTTGAGCAGCACGGCGATGTCACCGGTGCCGCCGGCCAGATCCAGCACACGGTCGCCCGGCTTCACCTGCGCGGTCGCCACGAAGTAGCGTTTCCATGCTCGGTGCACGCCCAGACTCATCAGATCGTTCATCAGGTCGTAATTGCGCGCGACCGAGGTGAACACTTCGCCGACCAGCTTCTGCTTGTCCTTGGCAGCGACATCGCGGAAGCCGAAATGGGTGGTACCGGAGGTATAGGGGGATTCGCTCATGGGCGGATTATCGCACTGCTGACGCCGCCATGACCGCAACCGGACCACAATCGCTGTCTTCCCTGCGACCGGCCCTGCGAGCCCTGCGTGCACGACAAGTACGTCCAGCGCGACTGGCAGCCCCACGAGAAGCCCACCCTGCCCGGGTCGGCCTCCACGCCCCTGCATTCCACCCGGCGCCGCATCCAGTACGGGCTGGTGGGCGTGGTGGTGGCGCTGACCGGCGGGCTGAGCAATGCGCTGGTCACCGCCAACCTGACCTATCTGCAGGGCACGCTGGGCGCCTACGCCACCGAAATGGCCTGGCTGCCGGCCGCCTACGTGATGACCAACATGTCGGCCAACCTGCTGCTGGTGAAGTTCCGCCAGCAGTTCGGGCTGCGGCGCTTCACCGAGATCTTCCTGGCGCTGTATGCGGTCATCGCCTTCGCGCACCTGTTCGTGCACAGCCTGAGCTCGGCGATCACCGTGCGTGCCGCGCATGGACTGGTGGGCGCGGCGCTCAGTTCGCTGGGGCTGTATTACGTGATCCAGGCGTTTCCGGCCCGGTACCGGCTCAAGGCCGTGGTGACCGGGCTGGGGGTGACCCAGCTGGCGCTGCCATTGGCGCGGGTGTTCTCCACCGATCTGCTGGAATTTGCACAGTGGCAGGGCCTGTACCTGTTCGAACTTGGCCTGGCGGTGTTCGCGCTGGCCTGCGTGCTGGCGCTCAAGCTGCCGCCGAGCGATCGCTATCGCGTGTTCGAGCCGCTGGATTTCCTCACCTTCAGCCTGTTCGCGGCCGGTGCGGCCGGCCTGGCGGCGGTGCTGTCGCTGGGGCGGCTACTGTGGTGGACCAGCACGCCGTGGCTGGGCGTGGTGCTGGCGGCCTCCATCGTGCTGCTGTGCACGGCGGCGTGGATCGAGCACAACCGCCGCAACCCGATGATCAACACGCGCTGGCTAGCCAGCGGCGACATGCTGCGGCTGGGTCTGGCGATCCTGCTGATCCGGCTGGTGCTGTCCGAGCAGAGCACCGGCGCGATCGGCTTCTTCCAGACCCTGGGGCTGGCCAACACGCAGTTGCAAACCCTGTTCGTGCTGATGCTGCTGGGCGCGGTGGTTGGCGTGGCCGCCAGCGCGTGGCTGATCAACCCGGCGCGCGTGGCCGAGCACCTGATCATCGCGGTGGCGGCGATCTGCATCGGCTGCTTCATGGATGCCCATGCCACCAGCCTCACCCGCCCGGAGCAGATGTACCTCAGCCAGTTCCTGCTCGCCTTTGGCAGCACCTTCTTCATCGGCCCGGCGATGGTGGCCGGGCTGGGCCGGGTCATTGCGCAGCCGGCCAACCTGATCAGCTTCATCGTGCTGTTCGGCATGGCGCAGAACATGGGCGGCCTGCTCGGCAGCGCGCTGCTCGGCACCGTGCAGGTCGTACGCGAGAAATACCATTCCAGCCAGCTGGTCGAGCATCTGACCTTGACCGACCCCCAAGTGGCCGCACGCGTGCAGGCCTATGCCACCCTGTACGGCCGCAGCATCGGCGACCCGGCCCTGCGCCAGGCCCAGGGTGTCCGCGCCCTGGGCAGCGTGGCCACGCGCGAGGCCAACGTGCTCGCCTATAACGACGTGTTCCTGTTGATCGGCTGCATCGCCATCGCCACCGGGCTGTGGATCCTGTCCGTGCTGGTGTGGCGGCGTTATCTGCGCCCACCCGCTTCGCCCCCTTCTCCTGCTTCCAGTCCACGCCCATGAATACACCTGCAGATTCAACCTCTGCTGCCGATCGGCAACGTCGCAGACGTCGTCGCATCGGTGGCGTGATCGGCTTTGGCGGGCTGGCCCTGCTCGGCGTCGCACTGGTGCTGTATGCATGGCGCTTGCCGCCCTTCGTCAGCGCCGTCGAGCGCACCGAGAACGCGATGGTGCATGGCCAGATCACGGTGATCGCGCCGCAGGTCAGCGGCTACGTCACCGAGGTGCCGGTGCAGGACTTCGCGCACGTCAAACACGGCCAGTTGCTGGCCAGAATCGACGACCGCATCTACGCCCAGCAGCTCGAGCAGGCCAGGGCGCAACTGCAGACCGCGCAGGCCAACCTGTCCAACTGGGACCAGCAGCGGCATAGCGCCGCTGCCACCATCGCCGAACAACGTGCCGCACTGAGCAGCAACCAGGCCCAGCGCGACCGCACCCGCTCGGCCTATGCGCGGGCGCAGCAGCTGGCCGACCAGAAACTGGTCTCCGAACAGGACCGCGACACCGCCTTCGCCGCACGGGCGCAGGCCGATGCCGGCGTGGCACAGGCACGTGCCGCGGTGCAGGCCGCCGAAGAAAACGCACGCAGCGTCACCGTCAATCGCGCCGCGCTGGAAGCGGCAGTGGCCAACGCGCAGGCGGCGGTGCAACTGGCGCAGATCAATCTGGACAACACCCGCATCCTTGCCCCGCGCGATGGCCAGCTCGGCCAGCTCGGCGTACGCCAGGGCGCCTACGTCACCAATGGCACGCAGCTGATGGCGCTGGTGCCGGACACGCTGTGGATCGTGGCCAACTTCAAGGAAACCCAGATGGCGAGGATCCGCATCGGGCAGCGCGCCAGCTTCACCGTGGATGCGCTGGACAATGCGCGCCTGCACGGGCGCGTGCAGGACATCTCCCCGGCCGCCGGCTCGGAATTCAGCGTACTGCCGGCCGACAATGCCACCGGCAACTTCGTCAAGATCGCCCAGCGCATTCCGCTGCGCATCAGCGTCGATCCCGACCAGCCGCTGGCACCGCGGCTGCGCCCGGGCATGTCGGTGGTGGTGGCGATCGACACCGACAGTGCGGTCGACTGAGGCGACGCAGCCGCTATGATGCGCTGATGTCGTCCCTGCCCCTACCCTCGCTGCACTGGCAATGCCTGCGCTTCGACCAACTGAGCACCACGCAGCTGTACGCGCTGCTGCGGCTGCGCTCGGACGTGTTCGTGGTGGAGCAGCAGTGCGCGTACCCGGAGCTGGATGGCAAGGACAGCCTGCCAGGTGTGCTGCATCTGCTCGGCAGTACCGACGATGATGCGTTGGCTGCCTATCTGCGCGTCTTGCCGCCAGGCGTGAGTTATCCCGAGCCGAGCATCGGCCGGGTGGTGATTGCCGCCGCGCAGCGTGGGCACGGCTTTGCCCATCCACTGCTCCGCGAAGGCTTGCGCGTGGTGCAGCAACACTGGCCTGCCAGTGCCGTGCAACTCGGCGCGCAAGCGCACCTGCAGGCGTTCTACGCCGCACATGGTTTCACGCCCTCGTCCGCCCCCTATCTGGAAGACGGCATTCCCCACATCGACATGCTGCGTCGCGCCGACGCTGCCACCCAGGAGCCTGCATGATCACCACCCCCGACTACCGCGCCCTGCTCGATACCGCCATTGCCGAAGCCCGCCAGGGCCTGGCCGAAGGCGGCATCCCGATCGGCGCGGCGCTGTATCACAACGACGGGCGCCTGCTCGGCTGTGGTCACAACCGCCGCGTGCAGGAAAACGATCCTTCCGTGCATGGCGAAACCGATGCCTTCCGCAAGGCCGGCCGTCAGCGCCGCTACAAGGACACCATCATGGTCACCACGCTGGCGCCCTGCTGGTACTGCAGCGGACTGGTGCGCCAGTTCAATATCGGCACCGTGGTGGTCGGCGAGTCGGTCACCTTCCAGGGCGGGGTGTCCTGGCTGCGCGAGCATGGCGTCACTGTCATCGACCTGCAGAGCCAGGAATGCATCGACCTGCTGGGCGGCTATATCGCCGCCAACCCGGACGTGTGGAACGAGGATATCGGCGAGGACTGAGCGGTTTGCCGGATTTAGATTGGCTGTGCAGTGCAGGTGGCTGCCAAGGTGAGGGCCAATTGCAGAGCCGATGATCTGCGCCTTCGTTGCAGGGAGTGATCTGCAACCTGGCTGCAGGGCCCTTGCCCGCCCACCATCGCGAGACACGCCGCAAGTACGTCCTTGTAGGCCCTTACGCGACGATGGGCGGGCAGGACCTATCGAGTTGGTCGGTGTGCATGATGGAGCGGTGCTGGATGCGCCTTGTTCGATCATTGAAGCATCGGCTACAGGTCTGATGCACACCACACGACAGACAGCTTTTTTAGATGAGCGCCGACCAATTGTCTGGTGCGGTGTCCTCGCCGGTTGCGGGACCGTGTGGCGGCATGGATGCCGCCACCGAGCCCCCAGGGATGGGTTCACGGCGTGTCCCGCAAGCGGTGAGGGCGCAGCGCGCTCGGCGCTGCGAGTGTGCTGCAGGGCCCTTGCCCGCCCACCATCGCGGGACACGCCGCAAGTACGTCCTTGTAGGCTCCGGCGCGGCATCCATGCCGCTCAGGGTCCCGCGACGGTGAGCGGGCAAGGGCCGGTCGAGATGGTCGGTGTGCATGGCAGAGCAGTGCTGGATGCGCCTCGAGTGCTGGATGCGCCTCGTTCGATCATGAAGCCTCGGCTCCATGTCTGATGCACGCCACAACGCAGACAGCTTTTCAACTAAGCGCCGACCAATTGTCTGGTGCGGTGCCCTCGCCGGTTGCGGGACCGTGTGGCGGCATGGATGCCGCCACCGAGCCTCCACGGATGGATTCACGGCGTGTCCCGCAAGCGGTGAGGGCATCGCGCCCTCCACCGACTCGGCTTTTTGACTGCATCTGCCAGCATGCGGCCAGCTTGCATCGTCCCGTGATGCGTTTCTGCCGCGCTTGCACTGCATTTCACGGCAGACGCCATACGCGCATTGCATTGCGCATCTGCGCGCAAATGCGCTGCGATCAGAGGATGTAGCGGCTCAGGTCCGGATCCTGCACCAGCTCGCCGAGCTGCGCATCGACATAGGCCGCATCGACGGTGACGCTCTGCCCGTCACGGTCCGGTGCCTCGTAGCTCAGCACATCGAGCAGACGCTCCAGCACCGTGTGCAGGCGGCGCGCGCCGATGTTTTCCTGCCGCTCGTTGACCTGTGCGGCAATCTCGGCCAGGCGCTCCACCGCATCGGCGCCGAAGGTCAGGCGCACGCCCTCGGTCTGCAGCAGGGCCTCGTACTGCTTGATCAACGCCGCCTTGGGCTCGGTGAGGATGCGCACGAAATCGGCCTTGGTCAGCGCGGTCAATTCCACGCGGATCGGAAAACGGCCCTGCAATTCGGGAATCAGATCGCTGGGCTTGGCCAGGTGGAACGCACCGGAGGCAATGAACAGGATATGGTCGGTCTTGACCGTGCCGTACTTGGTCGACACGTTGGAGCCTTCCACCAGCGGCAGCAGATCCCGCTGCACGCCCTCGCGGCTGACATCGCCGCCATTGGAGCCGGCTTCGCCGCGTTTGGCCACCTTGTCGATCTCGTCGATGAACACGATGCCGTGCTGTTCGCAGGCTTCGATCGCCGCCGTGCGCACATCGTCTTCGTTGACCAGCTTGCCGGCTTCTTCTTCGATCAGCAGCGGGCGCGCGGCCTTGATGGTGAGCTTGCGCTTTTGCGACTTGCCGCTGCCCAGGTTGGAAAACATCTGCCGCAACTGCTGGCCCATTTCTTCCATGCCCGGCGGGGTCATGATGTCCATGCTGGCATTGACCGCCACTTCCAGCTCGATCTCGCGCTCGTCCAGTTCGCCACTGCGCAGCATGCGGCGGAACTTGATGCGGGTGTCGTTGTCCTGCGACGAGGGCTCGTTGCGTGCTGCTTCCGGATCGAAGCCGATCCCGGCCGCACGGCGCGGCAGCAGCGCGTCCAGGATGCGATCTTCGGCGCGCTCTTCGGCCTGGTTGCGCACGCGCACCTTGGCCTGTTCGCGATACAGCTTGACCGAGGTATCGGCCAGATCGCGGATGATCTGCTCCACATCCTTGCCGACATAGCCGACTTCGGTAAAGCGCGTGGCTTCGACCTTGACGAACGGCGCATTGGCCAACGTGGCCAGGCGGCGTGCGATCTCGGTCTTGCCGACGCCGGTCGGGCCGATCATCAGGATGTTCTTGGGCATCACCTCGTTGCGCAGCTCTTCGGGTAGCTGCATGCGGCGCCAGCGATTACGCAGCGCGATGGCAACCGCACGCTTGGCATCGTGCTGGCCGACGATATGACGGTCGAGCTCCTGCACGATTTCGCGCGGAGTCATGGTTGAGCTATCGGGATTTGGCATTGGGGAATCGAGAATGGGGAAAGGGGAATCGCAAGCGCGAAATCAAGAGCCTCTGTCGTCGGGGTGGAACCGAAACCGCTGTTGCGATTCCCGATTCCCTACTCCCGATTCACAGCTCCTCGACCACCACATTGCGATTGGTATAGATACAGATATCGCCGGCGATATTGATCGCTTCGGTGGCGATGGTCTTGGCATCGAGCTCGGTGTGCGCCAGCAGCGCGCGAGCGGCCGACAAGGCGTACGAGCCACCCGAACCGATGGCGATGATGCCGTCTTCCGGTTCGATCACATCGCCGGTACCGCTGATGATCAACGAGGTTTCTTTATCGGCGACCGCGAGCAGCGCTTCGAGCTTGCCCAGGCGGCGCTCGGTGCGCCAGTCCTTGGCCAGCTCCACAGCGGCGCGGGTCAGTTGTCCATGCTTGTCGAGCTTGGCTTCGAACAGCTCGAACAAGGTGAACGCATCGGCAGCGGCGCCGGCAAAACCGGCCAGCACCTGCCCCTCGCGGCCGAGCCGGCGCACCTTGCGCGCATTGCCCTTCATGACCGTGTGGCCGAGGGTGACCTGGCCATCGCCGGCAACGGCGACATGCCCACCACGCCGAACCGAGATGATGGTGGTGGCGTGAACGATGTTGGGATTCTGGCTGGGATCCATGGGTCCTCCGGGGGTTTCCCATGAGGTGGGGACGCCCCTGCCGGGTTCAAGCGCGCTGCGACCAGGCGCCGCATCTAGGCGGGGGTGAGTGCGCCCTACGCGCGCGACAGCGTCCGCCCGGGACTGCTCCCGGCACCTTCGGCGCATCAGCGCCCGCAGGCCTGCTTCGGGCAGATGGGCCGCGGTCTACACGACATCCGGCCTGCCATCGGCCGATCCATCGCCCGTGCCTACCCTCGCCACACGCCGGGGTGCTGGGCGAGGATTTCAATCACGCTCAGTCCCCGCAACGCGATCGGCGCGGCACGCGTAACAGCCCTGACGGGCGTGATGCAGGTGCACGTAGGCGATCTGCGTATCGTCCAGGCACGCGTGCAACCACGCTGCGACGTGGTCGCCTGCACACACCTCGGCGTTCACCAGATGATGGCGATGATCGTAGGCCCGCAGCGAGATCAGCCGCGATTGGATCGCAGCCGGCACCGCATCGGGCTCCAGCCGTGCGGGCACCGCTGCGGCACGCACAAAGATCGGCCCGCTCGCGCGGTAGGGCGAGTCGGCAGCCTGATGCAGATACGGCAGCAGCAGCAACTGCTCACCTGCGCGCGCATCCTGCAGGCTGACACGACACGGAAATCCGTGATCGGCATCGGCGATCACACGCATTGCGTGGTGGCGGGTCAACGCAACGTCATCGAGTCCGTGCAGATGGGCGAACAGGGCCGGATCGAGCCCGGTCAAACGAAACGAGGTCATGACGATCTTCCAGAGGCGGAAGCGCAGCGTGACGCACGCGTGCCGGCCCTGCTCGCCGCCTTCGGACATGGCAGCACCTGAGTGCGGTCAAGCCCCTCTAGCACCGGCGGAGAGGCGATAGCTGCGGTGGTCGGCCGGCGACGTGCATCAACTGCCTGTGGCTGTCCATCACGCAATCGGCAGATCCTTGCGCTGCGCACCAGGCATCGCAACGTCAGGCGCTGCGTCCCGCCTACTCGGCGGCTTTCTTGCGCTTTGCCCGCGGATGCGCGGCGTCGTAGACCTTGGCCAGATGCTGGAAATCCAGATGCGTGTAGATCTGGGTGGTGGCGATATCCGAATGCCCAAGCAACTCCTGCACGCCACGAAGGTCGCCGGAGGATTCGAGGATGTGGCTGGCAAAACTGTGCCGCAGCATATGCGGATGCACGTCCTTGAACATGCCCTGGCGTACCGCCAGTTGCTTGATGCGGATCTGCACTGCGCGTTGCGAAATGGCTCCGCCGGCGCGGCCGGGGAATACATGCGTGTCGGCACGCCCGCCGCTGTCGCGCAGCCATTGGCGCAAGGCGCCGATCGCATGCGAGCCTACCGGCACCAGGCGCTGCTTGCCGCCCTTGCCGAGCACCATCACCAACCCGCTGTCCAGATCCAGATCACGCCAGCGCAGCGCGCAAAGCTCGCTCAGGCGCAGCCCGGACGAATAGAACAGCTCCAGCAAGGCGCGATCGCGCAGGCCCAGCGGCGCATCGGTCGGCACCTCGACCAGACGCACCGCCTCGTCGGCATCCAGCACCTGCGGCAACTTGCGTGGCGCCTTGGGCGCACGCAGCGCCGCGGCAGGACTGGCGGCAATGCGGCCATGCCTGAGCAACCAGGCGTAGTAACTGCGGCATGCCGACAGGCGACGCTGCAGGCTCTTGGGCGACAAGCCGCGCCGGTGCTCGGCCGCGACGAATTGCCGCAACTGCGCGCTCTCCAGCTGCGCAACATCGTCGATGGCCTGTTCGCCGGCCCACCCCACCAACGCGGCAAGATCGCGCCGGTAGGCATCCAGCGTATGCGCAGACACCTGCCGCTCGATCTGCAGATACGCCAGGAAATCGTCGACCGACGCCACCTCAGACTCCTCGTTGCCACGTCATCGGCGCGGCCATCCAACGCAGGCGGCACGCATCGGCGCAGCCCGCGCCACGCATCATGTATCGAAGCGCTGCAACGCCACGCTCAAGGACTCGCCCATCATGCGCAGGAACAAGGTGCCCATGCCGGGATAGAAGCGGTTGGCGTCGCTGCTGCCGACCGCAATCAGGCCGATGCCGGGCAACGGCAGCAGCGCGGTGGATTGCACGTCGGCGGCCTGGCCGGCATACAGCAGCGCATGTTTTTCCGTCTGCAGGCGGCCGCAGATCGGCTCGCCGTCGCCCAGGCAATCGCGGAACGGGGCAAGCCGCGCGTCATCGGCGGCAATGACCTGCAGCCAGTCGGCCTCCAGGCCGGCAACCGGCTTGAGCAACACCAGCCGTACCAGTTCGCCGTTGAAATCCTCCGCCAGCGAGGCGGCCATCGCCTTGAGCGTGTCGGCCGCGCTGGTCTGGCGCATCAGTGCCAGGGTCAGTTGATGCGTGCGCACGGCCAGGCGCTCGTTGTCCTGCGCATTGTGGCCAAGCTCGTGCAGGCGCCGCGACAGCTCGCGATTCTTGTCGCGCAGCACTTCCAGCTGGTAGGTGGCCAGCGACGCGGTCGGGCCGTCGTCGCGCGGCACCAGCAGGCTCACCGCCAGGTCCGGGAACTGCTTGAGGAAGGTCGGATGGCGTCGCAACCAGGTTGCCACGTCGTGCGCGCCGAATTTGTCCGTGTTCTCGCTCATCAGTTCCACTCTCCATCGAAGACGAACACGGCCGGACCGGACATCACCACCTGCTGCTGATCGCCATCCCAGCGAATGCGCAGTTCGCCACCGGGCAAGGACACCTGCACGTCGCGCTCGACACGGCCGCGCTGCATCAGCACCACCGCCGCCGCGCACGCGCCGCTGCCGCAGGCCAGGGTTTCGCCGACACCGCGCTCGAACACGCGCAGGCGCACGTGCGTGGGGTCGACAACCTGCACGAAGCCGACATTGACCGAATCGGGGAACGCGGCGTTCTGCTGCAGCGAGGCGCCGACGCGCTCCACTGGCGCCGCATCCACCCGCCCCACTTCCAGTACCGCATGCGGATTGCCCATCGACACCGCGCCAAAGCGCACGGTTTCGCCATGCACCGGCAGCGCGTACTCCTCGCGCGCGCGCGCAAAGCCGGCCAGCGGGATCTGTGTGGGCTCGAATTGCGGCACGCCCATCGCCACCGCGTAGGTGCCTGCGTCCAGACGTTGCACGCGGTGGGAGGTGAACGGGCTATCGATGACGAAATCATCGCCCTGCGCAGTGCCGTCGCGCACCAGCCAGGCCGCCACGCAACGCGCGCCGTTGCCGCATTGGCGCGCGGCCGTGCCGTCGGAATTCCAGATGCCGTAAGCGGCCACCGCCTCGCTGCTGCGCGGAGGCTCGATGGTCAGGATCTGGTCGCAGCCCACGCCGAAATGGCGGTCGGCCAGATGTGCAGCGAGCGCGGCATCCGGCGGCGGCGTGCCGTCGCGCAGGTCCAGCACCACGAAATCGTTGCCGGCGCCATGCATCTTGGTGAAACGCAGGCGCCCGCTGCGACCGTCAGCGCTCATTGCCGCTGCTAGCGGGCTGGTCGGTGGTGGGCGCGGGCTGCGGATCGGTATTCACCGGCGCAGGTGCCGGGTTCGACTCGTCCAGTGGTTGCGGCGCGTCCGGCGGCTGCGGCACGGGCTGGGCTTCCACCGGCACCGGCTTCTGCGGCATCACCAGCGGGCCCTTGTTGCCGCAGGCGGCAAGCAGGACAAAGGTCGCACCAACCAGTGCGAGGCGAACGGATGGTCGGGACAGAAGGCTCATGCGTCGAAGTATAGCCAGAACACCCTGACTGACGTGTGCTCAGCGCGGCGCGGAGATCGCGCGCGGTGGCGGCTCGGGGCGCAGCCACAACCAGATCGCCACCACCGCCATGCTGCCGATCGACACGCACTTGACCCAGAACACCGGCACGCACCACAGCATGATGGCGGCGCACACGCTCATGGTGAGCGTGGCCATCCACTTGGCCTTGCGACTGACCGCCCGATAGGTCTGCCACTCGACGATCGCCGGGCCGAAGCGCGGGTGCGAGAGCAGCCAGGTGTGCAGGCGCTCGGAGCCGTGCGAGGCGGCCCAGGCGGAAATCAGGATGAACACGGTCGTCGGCAGGCCGGGCACGAAGATACCGACGATGCCGGTCGCCAGGCTGACGTAGGCCAGCAACCACCAGGCCCAGCGGAATCGAGTCGGTCGCGTCATGGGTAAATGATACGGCCAGCCGGCGTTGAGGTGGCCTGGCGTCGGTGTTGGACCCAGCCACCTGCTCTTACCAATCCCCAATCCCCAATCCCGACTCCCCGATCCCCGCCCCTCAGCTACCTGACCCCAAGCTGCTCCAGCACAAACGCATACGACTCGGCGAGCTCGCGGTAGCGGCGGAAACGGCCGGACTTGCCGCCATGGCCAGCTTCCATGTTGGTGCGGAAGACGATCGGCTGGGTGCCGGTGTTGTCGTCGCGCAGCTTGGCCACCCACTTGGCGGGCTCCCAGTACTGCACCTGCGAATCCCACAGGCCGGTGCCGACGAACAGGGCCGGATAGGCCTGCTTGGTCACGTTGTCGTACGGGGAGTAGGACAGCATGTAATCGTAATAGGCCTTCTTTTCCGGGTTGCCCCACTCGTCGTATTCGTTGGTGGTTAGCGGGATGCTGGCATCGAGCATGGTGGTGACCACATCGACGAACGGTACCTGCGCAACCATCACGCGGTAGTCCTGCGGGGCCATGTTGGCCACCGCACCCATCAGCAATCCACCGGCACTGCCACCGGAGGCGGCGACGCGATCCTTGGCGGCGTAGCCCTGTGCCACCAGGCCACGGGTGACGTCGATGAAGTCGGTGAAGGTGTTCTTCTTGTGCAGCAGCTTGCCGTCGTCGTACCACTGGCGGCCCATTTCCTGGCCGCCGCGGATGTGCGCGATGGCATACACCACGCCACGGTCCAGCAGGCTGATCGCCGGCAGGTTGAATGCCGGGTCCATCGACATGCCGTAGCTGCCGTAGGCGTACTGGAACAACGCGGCACTGCCGTCCTTCTTGAAGCCCTGCTTGTACACCAGCGACACCGGCACCTTGACGCCGTCGCGCGCGGTCACCCAGACGCGCTCGGTGACGTACTTGCCGGCGTCGTAACCGATCACCGGCTGCTGCTTGAGCAACTTGCGCTCGCCGGTCTGCGTATTGAGTTCGTACGTCGTGGCCGGCGTGGTCAGCGAGGTGTAGCTGTAACGCAACCATGCGGTGTCCGGCTCGGAATTGATCGCCAGGCCCATCGAATACGCAGGCTCATCGGCCTTGACGTACTCCTGGCTGCCGTCGCGCTTGAGCAGGCGCACGCGTTCCAGGCCGCCGGAGCGCTCCTCGACCGCGGTGAAACCATCGAACAGCTCGAAATTCTCGATGTAGACCTTGTCATCGTGCGCCACCCAGTCGGTCCACTGCTTGCGCGTGGTCGCGTCGGTGGGTGCGGTCACCAGCTTGAAATTCTTGGCACCATCGGCATTGGTGCGGATCACCCAGCGGCCGTCGAAATGCTCGGGGTGATATTCGACATCGCGCTGGCGCTTGGCCAGCAGCGTGAACCGCTCCGGATTGTCGGCCGGCGCGTAACGCGTCTCCGACGACACCGTGCTTTCCACGCCAATGGTGATGTACTTGTCGTCGCGGGTACGGCCGATGCCCATGTAGAAGCTGTCGTCCTTCTCCTCGTAGACCAGCACGTCGTCCTTGGCGGGCGTGCCCAGCACGTGTTTTTTCACGCGCACGGTGAGCAGCGTTTCCGGATCGTTTTCGACATAGAACAGGGTCTTGTTGTCGTCGGCCCAGACCACGTTGGGCGACACGCCTTCCACCGTGTCCGGATAGATCTCGCCGGTGTCCAGGTTCTTGAAGCGGATCGTGTACTGGCGGCGGCCCACCGCATCGTCGGCCCAGGCCAGGATGCGATTGTCCTGGCTGACTTCCGCATCGCCGACGCTGAAGTACCCCTTGCCCTGCGCCATCTGGTTGACGTCGAGCAGGATCTGTTCCGGCGCCTCCATGCTGCCCTTGCGGCGCGCCTGGATCGGGTAGTCCTTGCCGGCTTCGAAGCGCGTGTAATACCAGTAGCCACGCTCGCGATACGGCACGCTGGCGTCGTCCTGCTTGATGCGCCCGACGATCTCGGTGTACAGCGTGTCTTCCAGCGGCTTGAGCGGCGCCATCACCGTGTCGGTGTAGGCGTTCTCGGCATTGAGATAGGCCAGCATCGCCTTGTCCTCACGCTTGTCGTCGCGCAACCAGTAATAGTCGTCATCACGGGTGGCACCGAACGGGGCCTTGACCACATGCGGACGCTTGGCCACGTCCGGCGGCGATGGCAGAGCTGCGAGGGCGGAAGGAACAGATGTGGTCATCAGGCTGGCGATCAGAAAAGAGAGGACAGGCTTCATCAGATTGGGGTCCGTTGGATGAACGCAATGCCATCCCAGCGCCCGAGTGTAGAAGAGACCGGCGCGCAGCGTCATGTGCCAGGGGGGCTGGTAGCGCGCTTTCCCGCGCAGTAACAAAACCCGTGCCGCCGCTGGTCTACCATCATGGCGATGGATACCACGCCTCCGCACTTCTCCGGTTACAGCCGCCGCAGCCAGGACATCGCCCCGTTTCATGTGATGGCGCTGCTGGCGCGCGCCAATGCGCTGGAACAGGCCGGCCACGATGTGATCCACCTGGAGATCGGCGAGCCGGATTTCACCACCGCTGCACCGATCGTCGCGGCCGGACAGGCCGCACTGGCGGCCGGACACACCCGCTACACCGCTGCACGTGGCCTGCCCGCACTGCGTGCCGCCATCGCCGGCTTCTATGCGCAGCGTTATGGCTGTGATCTCGACCCGGAACGGATCCTGGTCACGCCGGGCGGCTCCGGTGCATTGCTGCTGGCCAGCAGCCTGCTGGTCGACCCGGACAAACACTGGCTGCTCGCCGACCCCGGCTATCCGTGCAACCGGCACTTCCTGCGCCTGGTCGAAGGCGCCGCGCAACTGGTGCCGGTCGGCGCAGACACCGATTACCAACTGACGCCCGGCCTGGTCGAGGCCTGCTGGAACACCGGCAGCGTCGGCGCACTGGTCGCCTCGCCCGCAAACCCCACCGGCAGCGTGCTGTCGCGCGCGCAACTGGCCGGCCTGTCCCAGGCGCTGCATGCACGCGGCGGGCACCTGGTGGTGGACGAGATCTACCACGGCCTGACCTATGGCATGGACGCGCACAGCGTGCTGGAAGTGGACGACAGCGCCTTCGTGCTGAACAGTTTCTCCAAGTACTTCGGCATGACCGGCTGGCGCCTGGGCTGGTTGATCGCCCCTCCGGCGGCGGTGCCCGAGCTGGAAAAACTCGCGCAGAACCTCTACATCAGCGCCTCCACCATCGCCCAGCACGCCGCGCTTGCCTGCTTCACGCCCGAGAGCATCGCCATCTTCGAAGCCCGCCGCGCCGAGTTCCGGCAACGCCGCGACTATCTGCTGCCGGCGCTACGCCAGCTCGGCTTCAACATCGCCGTCGAACCGCAGGGCGCGTTCTACCTCTACGCCGACATCAGCGCATTTTCTGACGATGCCCAGGCCTTCTGCGCGCATTTCCTGGAAACCGAGCATGTCGCCTTCACCCCCGGCATCGACTTCGGCGTCCACCGCGCCAACCAGCACGTGCGCATCGCCTACACCCAAAGCCTGCCGCGGCTGGAACAGGCGGTGGAGCGCATCGCGCGTGGGTTACAAGGCCTTTGATCAGACGGCCGGCAGTGCGCACGGCTCCTCTCTCCGGGTAGCGCCTGGCCCTAGCCGCAGGTTCACTGCGCCGATGGAAACAGCCGTGACTGCTGCTGGCCGCTGTTTTTGCACTGCTGTTTGCGGGCAGGCCTCGCGCTGAAGCGAGGCCTGCACCGCAGCCGCGCCTGGCAGTACGTGCGCCCCGTCCCGGCGTCGCCGGTTGCGTGCGCATGTACCCTCATCCGCCCTTCGGGCACCTCCCGGCGGGAGAAGGAAAAAAAGCCCTGGCCATTTGGCCCAGGGCTTCTTCAAGGCACCGCATGAGCAACGCAATCGCGTTACCGACTGCGTTCGATCAACGCCTGATCAATCGGCCAGTCGCTCCCACAGGAAGCTGTAGGCCAGCGCCGCCATGTGCGCTGCCTGCGCGTTGTTGGCCGCGCCGCCGTGGCCGCCTTCGATGTTTTCGTAGTAGGTCACGTCCTTGCCCGCCTCGATCATCTTGGCGGCCATCTTGCGCGCGTGGCCCGGATGCACGCGGTCGTCGCGCGTGGAGGTGAGGAAGATCACCGGCGGATAGGTCTTCTTCGGATCGAACAGGTGATACGGCGAGAAGGTCTGGATGAATTTCCAGTCGTCGGTGTCCGGGTTGCCGTATTCGGCCATCCACGAGGCACCGGCCAGCAGATGGCTGTAGCGCTTCATGTCCAGCAGCGGCACCTGCACCACCACTGCGCCAAACAGCTCCGGATACTGGGTCAGCATGTTGCCGGTCATCAGGCCGCCATTGCTGCCGCCCTGCACGCCCAGGTGCCTGGTCGAGGTGATCTTGCGCGTGACCAGATCCTTTGCCACCGCAGCCATGTCTTCATAGGCCTTGTGGCGGTTCTGCTTGAGCGCGGCCTGGTGCCAGCGCGGACCGTATTCGCCACCGCCGCGGATGTTGGCCACCACGTAGACGCCGCCCTTTTCCAGCCAGGCGCGGCCCAGTCCGCCGGAGTAATTCGGCGTCATCGAAATCTCGAAACCGCCGTAGCCGTACAGCAGGGTCGGCGCGCTGCCATCGAGCGTCAACGCCTTGGGCCGCACCAGGAAATACGGCACGCGGGTGCCGTCCTTGCTGGTGGCGAAGTGCTGCTCGATGCTGTCCTTGCCGGCATCGAAGAACGCCGGCATGGACTTGAGCGGCTGCGGCGCGCTGCCCACCTCCACCCACGACAAGGTGGTCGGGGTCAGGTAGTCGGTGACGGTCAACCACAGCGCGTCGCTGTCGTCGCTGTCCACCGCGCCGACATCGACGGTACCGAATGCCGGCGCACCGACGAAGGCGCTCTTCTTCCAGCCATCCTGCGTGGGCGTGATCACGCTCAGGCGGTTCTTGACGTCTTCCAGCACGTTCAATACCAGGTGCGACTTCGTCCACGCGGTGCCGGCCAGCGACGTGCTGTCGGTGGGCTCGAACAGCACATCGAAGCTGCGCTTGCCGGCCATGAAGTCGTCAAACCGCGTCGCCAGCAACGAGCCGGCCTTGTAGGTCTTGCCGCCCACGGTCCACGGGTCGCGCAGCTCCAGGGTCAGCCATTGCCGCTTGACCGACTTGCTGGCCGAGTTGGGGGCGTCCACCTTGACCAGCTTGCCGTCGGCACCCTTGAGGTACAGCTCCTCGTTGTAGAAGGCCAGCGTGCGGCTGACGAAATCGCGCTCGAAGCCGGGCGTGTCGTCATGCATCGCCGCGATGTACATGTCGGTGGGCTTACCCTCGTACACCACCGTGGCGGCGCTGAGCGGGGTGCCGCGTTTCCATTGCTTGGCGATGCGTGGATAGCCGGAGCTGGTCATCGTGCCGGCACCGAAATCGGTGAACACGTAGACGGTGTCCTGGTCGATCCAGCCCAGCCCGCCCTTGGATTCGGGACGGAAGAAGCCGTCCTTGACCCACTGCTTGCCGGCCAGGTCGAACTCGCGGGTGACATCGGCATCGGCGCCGCCGCGCGACAGCGCGATCAGGCAGCGCTGGTAGTCCGGGCGCAGGCAGTCGGCGCCGTGCCAGACCCAGTTCTCGCCTTCGGCCTTGTTGAGCGCATCCAGGTCCAGCACCGTTTCCCACTTGGGCGCCGGCTTGCGGTATTCATCCAGCGTGGTGCGCCGCCACAGGCCGCGCTCGTGCTGCTTGTCCTTCCAGAAGTTGTAGTAGTACTCGCCGATCTTCTGCACGCCCGGGATCTTGGCATCCGAATCCAGCACCTCGCGGATGCTGGTTTCCATCTGCTTGAAGGCCGGCGTGGCGGCCAGGCGCGCCTCGGTCTTGGCGTTCTGGGCCTTGACCCAGTCCAGCGACTTGGCACCGGAGACATCTTCCAGCCAGGCGTAAGGGTCGTTGGACACGGCGGTTTCCTCTGCAGAGACGGCGCCAGCGGTGATCAGACCGGCAACCAGGCAGATCGAGGCGAGTTTGGACATGAATGTTTCCGGGAGAACGAACGCCGGGAACGTAGCATAGCCCTCCGCCCGCCCGACCCTGCCGAAGGTCAGGCCGCGCGCACCTGTGTCGCCGCACGCGACGTGCTGCGTCGGCGTTGCGCCTGCGGCCCGCGCCGACGTGGCGCGCCGCGTCGCGCACCGGGCCGCGCCAGGGTCGGCAGCGCGAACCGGTGCAGGCTCCACCAGGCCAGCATCGGCATGCCGACCAGCCACAGCGGCAGCCAGCCGATCCATTCGCTGTGGCCGCGCGCGGCCGGCCATACCAGCACCAGGGCCAGGCCGGCCAGGGCGATCTGCCGGACCAGGCGCAGCACGCGCGGGTCGGGACGTTCGGAACGACGGGAAGGACGAATCGACATGGCGGCACTCCGTGGCAGGAAGGATCGGAACAGGCCGGCAGGATTGCCTGCGCCCATCTCACCGGCTGCGACCTGGCTGCGAAACCAGCAAAAGCTCCGGCACCAAGGCGCTCCGGCACGGCAGCGGCAGCGCTCCCGGCAACGCGACCAGCACCGCCAGGCCGCCAACGGCACCCTCTTTCGCACCCAGACCCAGTCCCCAGATGCCGCGTCTGAGACAGCCGCGTGCGCCAGACCCGACCGTTGACGCGAACTTGCCCCCTGCATGCGGTAGTGTGCTGCTCCAACTGCCCCTTTGTGATGTTGCGATGCGCCTGACCGTTACGATCGCCCTCGCTTTTCTGTTCGTCCTCGGCCTGCCCGTGGCATCCGCCAAGGACACGCCTGCCAGCGAGCCGGCAGTCGATCTGTCCAAGATCATGGGCACCTGGTACGTGATTGCGCGTATGCCCAATCCGGTGGAGCGTGGCCACGTCACCAGCCGCGACGAGTACACCCTGGTCGAAGACGGCAAGGTGGCGGTGCGCTATCTGTACCGCGAGGGCTTCGGCGAGCCGGAAAAGGAGGTCAACGCGCGCGCCTCGGTGGACGCCGAGAGCGGCAACCGCGATTGGCGGGTGTGGTTCTACAAGGTCATTCCGGCCAAGCAGCGCATCCTGGAAATCGCGCCGGACGGCTCCTGGATGCTGATTTCCTATCCCGGCCGCGACCTGGCCTGGATCTTCGCGCGCAAGCCGGACATGAGCCGCGACCAGTACCGCAAGCTGGTCGACAAGATGCGCGACGACTATTCCATCTACACCGACAAGCTCAAGCGCGTGCCGCAGTTGCGCGAGCAGGTGGACCGCCTGGGTTTTGAAGTGCCAAGCAAGCGCTGACGCAGGCTCAGTCGTAGTTGCTCAATGCCAGCGATAGCAGCGCCTTGGCCTGCTCGCGCAGCGAGACCGGCTCGACGATCTCCGCATCCGAGCCGTAATGCAGCACGTCCATCAGCAGCTCGCGCGAGTTGCTATAGGGCACCTTGAGCTCATAACGGCCATCGGCCAGAAAGCGGCCCTGCTGCTTCGAATGCCAATGCTCGTCGGCAACCCAGCGCGCGGCCTTGGCACTGAACACGATGGTGGCCCAGCCCTTGGGCGCGCCGGAAAAGATGCCGTAGCTGGCCGCCAGCTGCTCGTCCAGCTCGCTGTCGGGCACATCGCGCGGCACGCTCTCGAGCAGCCGCGCGTGATTGATGCGGTCCACCGCAAAGCTGCGCACGCCATCGCGGCCGTGGTCCCAGGCGTCCAGGTACCAGTTGTCGCGGTAGTGGGTGATGCGCTGCGGAGACACGGTGCGCTTGGTCGATTCGTCGGTGGAACGGGCGCGATAGTCGAAGCTCAGCTGCTTGCGCTCCAGCACACCCGAGGCGACGGTGCGGAAGCTGGCCTCGTCCAGCTTGCGGCCGCGGTGCGGAATCACCCGCACCCGGTCAACCGGCCATTGCGACACACCGGCCTGGGCGGCCAGCAACCCTTCGATGCGTTGCTGCAGCGGCGCCAGCATCGAGGACAACACCCCGCCGCCGGTGCGCGCCAGCAATTGCTGGGACGCCAGCAGCGCGTGCAGCTCCTCCGAACTCAGCCACAGGCCAGGCAGCTCGAAGCGATCGCTTTCGCCAGAGAGATAACGGAACCCCGATTCGCCGTCGCCTTCCACCGGCGCCATCAGCGCATCGCGCAGGAACGCCAGATCGCGGTACACGGTTGCGCGGGAACAGCTCAGCTCATCCTGCAGCCGCGCCACCGTGACCGGGTAGCGTGCCGACTTGAGCAAGCGATGCAGGGAATTGATGCGTTCGTAGCGGTCCATGCGTCGATTATGTCCGAGTCTTTGCGTGGCGGGGTGAGCGTCGCTGTCTACCGGCAATCATGCCCGCCTCGACGCCGCCGCGGCGGTGCCACCGTGGCCGGCGCGTTCGCCTGTGCTGCGCGCGGGCCGGATCTGCCTGCGAGGTGCGCAACCGGGCCAGTCGCTGCCGTTCCGGTGCCGGCGCCCCAACCTCTTCTGAAGCGTAGCGTTCACTCGCTCATGACGCAGCCGCTCAGTCCGTTATCATGAAATCGCTTCCACCCTTCTTCGCCCCTGACCTCCAAAGCGAGCCGCCCATGTCCCGCCGTGCCCCGTTGTCTGCCCTGCTGCCCCTGTTGTTGATCACGCCCACCGTCTGGGCCCAGGCAGTTGCACCGGCACCGGCGGACCCCGCTGCCGCCGTGATGCCGTCGCCGTGGAGCGGGAGCAGTGGCGAGCTCGGCTACGCCGCCGCCCATGGCAACAGCACCACCGACAGCCTCAACGGCCGGGTCCGCTTGCGCTACACCGACGGCGACTGGATCCACAGCCTGGATGCCACCGCGCTGCGCTCCAGCTCCGAGTACACCAATACCAACGACGACGGCAGCACCTCGCGCGAACGCCAGACCACGGCCGAGCGTTACACCGGCAGCGCCGGCAGCGCGCTGCAGCTGGGCGAACACCGCCAGCTCACCGCCACCGGCCGTTACGAACACGACGACTTCGCCACCTACGACCGCCTGGCCACCTTCGGTATCGGTTACGGCACGCGCCTGATCGATGCCGAACGTTTCTATCTGGATGCACAGATCGGCCCGGGTATCCGGCGCGCGCACAACAGCGACGAAGACCGCAACGAGACCGGCCTGATCGGGCGCGGGCTGTTCGACCTCAAGTACACCGTCACCGACAACACCGACCTGATCAACACGCTGCTGGTCGAATCGGGCGAATACAACACCTACGCGCAGAACGATTTCGGCGTGCAGGTCAGCATGAACTCGCACTTCGCGCTCAAGGCCGCCTGGCAGATGCGCCACAACAGCGAGGTCAGCGACGGCGACAAGAAGACCGACACGCTGACCACCGTGAACCTGGTCTACACGTTCAAATAAGCAACCGCGCCCCGTAGGAGCGGACCTGGCCGCGAAGGGCTTTACCGGTAAAGCCCCTCGCGGCCGGGGCCGCTCCTACGAAGAGCGGTGCCTTTGGCGGACAAGCCGCGACGCGGCGGTCGATCGCCCCACGTTCGAATACGCAGCCGCGCCCTGTAGGAGCGGACCTGGCCGCGAAGGGCTTTCCCGGTAAAGCCTCTCGCGGCCGGGGCCGCTCCTACGAAGAGCGGTGCCTTTGGCGGACAGGCCGCGATGCGGCGGTCAGTCGGTCAGTCCCACATTCGAATACGCAACCGCGCCCTGTAGGAGCGGACCTGGCCGCGAAGGGGCTTCACCGGTAAAGCCTCTCGCGGCCGGGGCCGCTCCTACGAGAGCGGGCGTCACATGAGGGCGGGTATTGCCTGCTTGGCGGCGAGGGCTGGACTTGCACCTGCCGCCATCTCGATGCCGACTGCGTTACAGGTACAGGTGACGCGGCGGCGTGTTTACAGCTCGGCCAGCAGCTGCGCGGCGCCCTTGTCGAACAGGCCTTGCGCGACCAGGCGGCCCAGTGCCTCGGTGTCGTCGGCGCTGCCGTGCGCCTCGGCGTGGATCAGGCGTCCGTCGCTGGCGCTGCCGACCATGCCCTGCAGGAACAGGCCCTGCCCCTCCCAACGCGCGAACGCCGCCACCGGTACGTGGCAGCTGCCGTGCAGCGCGCGATTCATTGCCCGCTCCGCTTCTACGCAGGCGCGCGTGCGGCCGGCATCCAGCACCGCCAGCAGGCCGTGGATGCGCGCATCGTCACCACGGCATTCCACCGCCACCGCGCCCTGGGCCGGCGCCGGCAACCAGTCGGGGACGTCCAGGCGCGCGGTGATGCGTGCATCCAGGCCCAGCCGCTGCAGGCCGGCGCAGGCCAGCACGATGGCGTCGTAGCCACCGTTGTCGAGCTTGGCCAGGCGGGTGTTGACGTTGCCACGCAGGTCGATCAATTCCAGATCCGGGCGCGCGGCGCGCAGCTGCGCCTGACGCCGCAGGGAGGACGTACCCACGCGCGCGCCCAGCGGCAGCGCCTGCAAGGTGGCGTAGAGGTTGGACACCAGCGCATCGGCTGCATCGCCGCGCTCCATGATCGCCGGCAGCACGAAGGGCGCGTCCAGCTCCATCGGCACGTCCTTGAGCGAATGCACCGCGCAATCGGCCTCGCCGCGCAGCATCGCCAGCTCCAGCTCCTTCAGGAACAGGCCCTTGCCGCCGATCGCGGCCAGCGAGCGGTCCAGCACCTCATCGCCACGGGTGCTCATCGGCACCAGCGCGACCTCCAGCCCCGGGTGGTGCTGGCGCAGCGCGGTGGCGACGTGTTCGCTCTGCCAAAGGGCGAGCGGGCTCTTACGGGTAGCGATGCGGAGCGTGGTCATCGGGCCATTATCACGGACCGGGCGCGGAACTCCTACCTGGGCCGCACGCCGGCGCCCGCAACACCGCGCCGCCGACCGGCCAATGCACCCGGCCACACTCCGGCATGCCGCGCGCTAGCGCAACTGCTCGCGCAGGCTGGCCACGCAGCGGCGGCTCACTTCCAGGGGGTGCGGCACGTTGCGCAGCACCGCATGCACCTGGCCATCGCCGCTGCGGCGCAGCTCCACCAGTTCGGCGCGCGCGACCAGGCAGTTGCGGTGGATGCGTACCAGGCGATCGGCAAACTCGTCTTCCAGCGATTTGAGCGACTCTTCGATCAGGTCCTCGCCACGGCTGTGGTGGACGATGACGTATTTTTCCTCGGCCTGCAGGTAGCGGATATCGCCGATGGCGATCAGCCGCAGGCTGCCGCGCAGGCGTGCGCACAGGTGCGTGCGCGGCGGCGCGGCGCTGGGCGCACGCCCGGCCAGAAAGGTGGCCACCTTTTCCAGCGCGGCGGCCAGGCGTTCGGGGCGCACCGGTTTCATCAGGTAATCCAGCGCGGCGGCATCGAAGGCCGACAGCGCATGCTGGTCGTAGGCGGTGCAGAACACCACCGCCGGCTGCGGCTGGTTCTGGCGCAGCAGGCGCGCGGTTTCCAGGCCGTCGACGCCGGGCATGGCGATGTCCAGCAGCACCAGATCCGGATGCAGGTGGTGGCACTGCTGCAGCACCTGCTGGCCGTTTTCGGCCTCGCCGATCACCTCGACGTGCGGATGTTCACCCAGCAGCATGCGCAGGCGCTCACGCGCCAGCGGCTCGTCATCGGCGATCAGCACCCGCACTTGCGTGGCCGTCATGGACATCCCCCTTCGCTGCAGCGACTCCCCCGTCACGGCAGCGGCAATGTGATCTCACACGCATAGTAGCCCTCGGCCCAGCTGGCCGCCATCCGTGCCCCGGCACCGAACTGGAATGCCAGCCGGTGCGAGATGCTGGCCTGGGCGTGGCCGGCACCGGCCACCAGCGGCAACTGGGTGCCCGGCTGCGGGGCGGGATTGACGATACGGATCTGCAACTGGTTGTCGCGCTGGCGCAGCGACAGGTACAGCGTGCCGCCCTCGGGCATGCGCGAAACGCCATGCAGCACGGCGTTCTCCACCAGCGGCTGCAGCACCAGGCGCGGCATCGGCAGCTCCCATGGCAACGGCTCCTGCCGATGCCAGCGCACCTGCAGGCGCTCGCCCAGGCGCAGTGATTCGATCGCCAGATAGCGCTCGGCCAGTTCGCATTCGGCGCGCAAGCTGGACACGCCTTCGCCGGCACCGAGCGCGGCACGGAACAGGTCCGACAGATCCAGCACCGCCTGCTCGGCCACCACCGGGTCGCGGCGCAACAGGCTGGCGATGAGATTCATGCTGTTGAACAGGAAATGCGGGCGGATGCGCGCCTGCAAGGCATCGGCCTGGGCACGCGCATTGGCCTGCACCTGTGCTTCCCAACGGTCGCTGACGTAGAAGTAGCGCAGCGCCAGCGCGGTGATCAGCACCACGGTCGCCGCGCTGCCCAGGGTGAAACGCCAGAAGCCGACCAGGAGGCCAAGCGGGGCCTGGTCGAGCGCCGCATACAGGGCATGCACGATGCCGGCACCGAGCATGGCCACCACCGCGGCGATCGACAGCGCGGCCAGCGCGCCCACGCGTGGCGGTAGCCGCGACAACGACGGCCGCAGCACGCACAGCAGCACGCTGACCGCCAGCGCCAGCCACAGCGCCAGGCCGCTGGCCGAGACAAAGCGCGACACGGTGATAGTGCGCGCCGCACCGGCGTCGGGCACCAGGGTCACCACCAGCACCACCAGTTCGGCCAGGCCCAGCATGGCGCCCAACCGTGGCAGCCGGCACAGGTCCGGCATCCAGGCGATCTGGGGCGCGTGCTGGGCCATGGCCTCAGGCGGCGGTGAAGCGCGCCTGCATCCAGTTGCACAAGGCCTCGATCTCTTCCAGGCAGACCTGGTGGCCCATCGGGTAGGTGTGCCAGTCCAGTTCGAACCCGAGCGTGCGCAGGGTCTGCATGCTGGCCTGGCCGGCGCCGAACGGCACCACCGGATCGGCCGTGCCGTGGGCCATGAACACCGGTTGGCGGGCGGCGGCCGACTGCAGCTGGCTGGCGGCCGCCGCCGGGTCCGGCAGGTAGGTGGACAGGGCGATCAACCCGGCCAGCGGCACGCGGCGCTGCAGCCCGACCGCCAGGGTCACCGCGCCGCCTTGCGAGAACCCGGCCAGCAGCATGCGCTCGGGAGCGATGCCGCGGGATTGCTCATGGGCGATCAACGCCTCGACCTGGGCCACCGATTCGGCGATGCCGGCCTTATCGGCGCGCGTGGCGAAATCCATGCCGACGATGTCGTACCAGCCGCGCATGCGCACGCCGTTGTTGATGGTGATCGGGCGGACCGGCGCATGCGGAAACACGAAACGCAGCGCCGGCCACTGCGGGCGCACCAGCTCCGGCACCATCGGGGCGAAGTCACTGCCATCGGCGCCCAGGCCGTGCAGCCACAGCACGGTCCATTGCGGGTTCGGTCCGGTCTCGCGTTCGATCACTTCCAGCATCATCCAGCTCCGCTTGCGGGCTGGGCATTATGCCTTGCGCCATCGGCCGGGCCGCTCACGGAGCGGCCAAGCGACATGCGCGTGACCCGGGTCGCCACTGTCGCGGCCTGCCTGGCAGGACAGGCGGGTAGCTCACGCTGCGCATGGCCATACCGCCATGCGCCTGGGAGGCGCTCAGATCAGCGACGGCTCCAGCGCGGCGGCGCGGCGCAGCTCGGCCGCTCGCACCAGCACCTTGGGCGGATCGAGCTCTTCGGGAATGCAGAAGATGCCGGCGCGGCGCAGGCCCAGGCCGGTGCGACGCAGCGAGGTCAACGCCACCACCGGGATCGACACCGCCATGCCCACGATCACCGGCGCCATCCAGGCCGCCAGCGACGGCGACACCGTATAGGCCACCGCCCCCATGAACAGGCCGAACACGGTCAGCCCGCCGTAGCTGCGCAACAGCGCCGGCCACGACAGCTTGCCGTCGTCGCGCACCTGCGCATCCCACCCCGAATCCTTGCCGGCCAGCACTTCGAACACCCCGCGCGACTGCAGGTACATCACCACCGGCGCCATCAGGGCCGCCAGCACGGTTTCCAGCAGGATGCTCAGCAGCGCGCGGATCGCGCCGCCGCAGGCACGCAGTTCGCGCGGGTTGAGCAGCAACGCGATGTAGCCGAGCAACTTGGGCGCCAGCAGCACGAACATGGTGCAGACAAAGATCCAGATCGCATTGCCCTGGCTGCTGCCATGCCAGTAGCGGGCAGGCGAGAACGGCAGGTCGCCGGCCAGATCGATGCCGCCACCGGCCAGCGGAATGCCGATGCCGATCAGCATCAGCAGGCCCCACATCGGCGCGGTGAAGTAATGCCCGATGCCGATCAGCATGTGCATGCGGCTGACCCAGTGCAGGCCCTTGGCGCCGACCACCTTGGCGTGCTGCAGGTTGCCCTGGCACCAGCGGCGGTCGCGGATCAACAGGTCGGTCAGCGTGGGCGGGCCTTCTTCGTAGCTGCCCTGCAGATAGGGCACCATGTGCATGGCCCAGCCGCCGCGCCGCATCAGCGCTGCTTCGACGAAATCGTGGCTGAGCACATGGCCGCCGAACGGTTTGCGCCCGCGCAGCGACGGCAGCCCGGCGTGGTCGGCAAAGGCCTGGGTGCGGATGATGGCGTTGTGGCCCCAGTAATTGCTCTCGGCACCGTGCCACCAGGCCACGCCGAAGGCGATGATCGGCCCGTACACGCGCCCGCCGAACTGCTGCATGCGGGCGAACAGGGTCTGCCCGTTGACCACCGCCGGCAGGGTCTGGATCAGGCCCACGTCCGGATTGTTTTCCATGCCGGCGACCAGCCGCACGATGGTGTCGCCGGTCATCACGCTGTCGGCATCCAGGATCAGCATCTGCGGGTAGTTGCCGCCGAAACGGCGCACCCAGTCGGCGACATTGCCGGCCTTGCGCGCGGCATTGTCGGCGCGGCGACGGTAGAAGATGCGCCCGTGTCCGCCGACGCGATCGCACAGCTCGTTGTAGACCAGTTCCTCGGCAGCGCCGATGTGTTCGCGGGTGGTGTCGCTGAGCACGAAGAAGTCGAAATGCTCCAGCTGGCCGGTCTCGGCCACCGATTCGTAGATCGCCTGCAGGCCGGCGAGCAGCCGGCGCGGGTCCTCGTTATAGGTCGGCATCAGCAACGCGGTGCGCGTGTGCAGGGTCGGCAGCGGAGCGTCCGGGTCGATGCCGAGCTTGCGTCCGGCGCGCGCCACCACGGTGACGAAGCCGGCCACCGCGCTGGCGAAGGACATCGCGATCCAGGCAAACAGCAGCACGAACAGGCCGAGCAGGCAGCCTTCCAGCACGCTCAGGCCATCGGGCCACAGCACGCTCAGCATCACCCAGACCGCCACCGCAGTGGTGGCGACGGTGCCGCCAATCAGATAGAAACGCCGCAGGCCGATGCCGACCGGCGCGGTGCGCTGATGCGGCACCTGCAGGCGACCTTCGCGCAGGGATTGCTCGGGCATGGCCAGCGGCGCTTCCGGTGGCAGCGTGGGCTGACCGGCGTCGAGGGCGGAAACGGGGTGAAGATCGGTTGGTGCGGGGGAAAGAGTCACTGTGCCGTCCATCAAGGCTGCCCGCCGCACGATCGCGGCAGTGTGGGCTGAAGCGGAAGATCCCTACCCGCTACGCGTGGCGCCGCCGTCGCATGCACCCTGGTCCGGGCAGGCCCGGCGGTGCGCGACCACGTCGCAGAATTAGCAGCTCTAAGACCACTCCGATGCACAAGCTCTCCTGGCTGCGACGATGACGCCGCGGCTCATCTTAAAGAATCGACCGTTAAAGGAAACGAAGGCCGCGCTGCAGTCTTCGCCCCACCTGACGAGGACCGCGCGGCAGACTACGCCGCAGCGACCGAACGCTACCCCAACAGATTGCAGTCTGGCACGCGTGCCGTCACGGGCGTCAAACCACGCTGTCGTGTCAGACAAATGCAATAGATGTGCCAGGAGGCGCAATCGGTTGTAGCGACAGCCTGCCGGCGCTGGCGATCGCGGCGATGACGTTGACCGGATTGCGACGGCAGGCGCGCGTCAGGGGGGTCTCGAAATCAGCGCTATAGGCCCGCGCCGACCTTGTTCTGGCCACGGGCGGTGCGTTCCGCACTCTGTAACCGCTTCAAGACAACCGGGATTCTCGCGTCGGTGCCGCGTCTAGATGCAGTCAGAAGGCCAGGTCAAACGCCTGGCGGGTCGAGGGCGCGGCGCCCTCACCGCTCGCGGGACACGCCGTGAACCCCTCCCTGGGGGCTCGGTGGCGGCATCCATGCCGCCACACGGTCCCGCGAACGGCGAGGACACCGCACCAGGCAGTTGGTCGGCTGTTTTCTTGAAAGCGTGTTGCCCGGCTTGCGGGGAGCAGACGAGACGTTTGCAGGTTGCGTGTTGGAGGCCTGTCTGCCGCTCGGCTTGCGCGAGGAACTGATCGGACGCAACGTGATTCGAACAACGCACCCCATGCCCTGCTTGCACCACGCACACCGCCATCTCGACTGGTCCTTGCCCGCCCACCGTCGCGGGACCTTGAGCGGCATGGATGCCGCGCCAGAGCCTACACGGACGTACTTGCGGCGTGTCCTGCGATGGTGGGCGGGCAAGGGCCCTGCAGCCAACCCGCGGCTCCGCCGCTCTGGCGCCCTCGCAGCACGCCGATGCGCTGGCACTGGCCTGAGAACCAGGCCACTTGTCAGCCGCTTTGCAAAACGACGCATCCATGGCACCCAGGGCTGCCTGGACAACCGCAGGCTCACCGCCTTGAAGCAACTGACAAGACCCCCGAGCACCGGGCACGTGGCTTGAGCCGGATGGCGGCATGCACACGGGGCACATGCCGCATCGGGCAACAGCGACGCCGCTGATGGAAGCGCCGTCGCCGCGTGCCGGTCCTACTTGCGCGCCGCCTCGCTGACATCGCGGGTGGCGCGGAACTCCGAATCGTTGCTCCAGTTCGGCCACTGGCGCGAATCGGCCAGCTGCTGGCCCAGTGCGTACAGCACGCCCAGATCGCGCGCGGCACCGGCGAAGGTCCAGTCCGGCTTCCACTCATCGCCCTGCTGGTGATAGCGCTTGGCGGTGTAGTCGTCGGAGGCGGCCTTGCCTGCGGCCACGCCGCCCACTTCCCAATCCTGCCCGGCCGCATACGACAGCGCCGGCACGCCGCGCTTGGCAAAGGAGAAATGATCCGAACGGAAGAAGTACCCCGCCTGCGGCTTGGGATCGGGCGTGTAGCGCAGCTTCCACTGGCCGGCGACGGTCTTGAGCTGATCGAGCAACTGGAGTTTTGCGGTGCCGTAGATGCCGAAATCGCGCGACGGCACGAACGGGCTCATACCGTCCATGTTGATCACCGCCACCGTGGTGTCCAGCGGGTACAGCGGCTTGGAGGCGTAGAACTCCGAGCCCAGCAAGCCCTTTTCCTCGGCGGTGACAGCCAGGAACACCACCGAGCGCTGCGGCTTGGGGCCGGCGGCAAAGCCGCGCGCCAGTTCCAGCAGTGCGGCCGTGCCGCTGGCGTTGTCCAGCGCGCCGTTGAAGATGGTGTCGCCGCGTGCGTCCGGCTTGCCCACGCCGATGTGGTCCCAATGCGCGCTGTAGATCAGCGTTTCATCCGGATGCGTGCTGCCATCCAGCCGCGCCACCACGTTGTGCGAGGTGATCACATCGGATTTGACCTGGTAGCTTGCGCTCAGCCCCTGGCCCTTGAGTTCCACCGGATTGAAGCCGCGCGTCTGCGCCTGCTTCTTCAAGGCATCGAAATCCAGCCCGGCCTGCTTGAACAGGTCGGCGGCCAGGTCGCGCTGGATCCAGCCTTCCAGGGTGGGATGCGCGGCGCGCGGGTTGTCGCGCACCACATCGAACATGGTGTTGGTGTTGGAGCTGGCCACCGTGTCCCAGCCGTAGGAGGCGGGCGCGGTTTCGTGCACCACCAGCACGCCGAGCGCGCCCTGGCGTGCGCCTTCTTCGTACTTGTAGGTCCAGCGGCCGTAGTAGGTCATGCCGGCGCCGTCGAAGGCGCCCTTGCCGGTTTCGAAGTCCGGGTCGTTGATCAGCACCACCGCGATCTTGCCTTTCAGGTCCACGCCCTTGAAGTCGTCCCAGTCGCGCTCCGGCGCCTTGACGCCGTAGCCGACGAACACCAGCGGTGCGTTGGCGATATCGACCTTGGACGAGCCGTCCAGCGCGGCGCGGATGGCGATCTGCTTGCCCTGGGTCAGCGCCTGCGGCTTGCCGGCATGCTGCAGGGCGATGGTCGGCGTACCGACGATATCGGCGCGGCGCAGCGGCACCGCCTGGGTCCAGGCGCGCTTGCCGTCGCGCAGATCGCCGCCCGGCTGCAGGCCGGCAGCGGCGAACTGCTTGCTCAGGTAGGCGATGGTCTTTTCTTCGCCGGCAGTGGCCGGGCCGCGGCCTTCGTAGGCATCGGAGGCCAGCTCCTTGACGTCGCGCGAGATGCGCGCGCCATCGAAGGTCGGCGTGGCCGCCATCAGTGCGGTCGAGACCGCCATCGCCAACATCCCCATTGCAACGCATTTGGTAACAACTCGCTTCACTGCAGCACCCAGGTAGTGTCCGAACAGCCCTGGAGTGTAGCCACTGCGGCGTTCGATCGAGTGTGCACGGCGGACACCGATGCGCGGCGACGTGCAGTGGCAGCGACGCAGCACTGATCGACAAGGCCAGGTGGCGATGCCATGCGACGATGCTGCCACCGACGCACGGCCTGCGCTGTGCGGGCGTGTCATGGCGCCGGGTGGCGTCCAGCCGCCGCATGCCGCGGCGGCCAACACTGCAGCGCTACCGCCGGCGAACGCCGATGCGTCTCAGAACAGGTCGACGCTGCCGACCTGCTGGGCAACCTGGCGCATCTGCCCGCTGGCCACCAGTTCGGCGTAGACCTCGGCGCGGTTGCGGCCATGCTGCTTTGCCCAGTACAGCGCCTTGTCGGCCTCGTCGAGCAACTGGCTGATCAGCCGGCCGTCGGTCAGCTCGACGATGCCGGCGCTGAGCGTGACCTTGCCGACCTGCGGAAATACATGCTCGGCCACCGCCACGCGGAAGCGCTCGAACAACGCCACCGCCGTGTCGCGATCCACTCCGCGCAACACGATCACAAACTCTTCGCCACCGAAGCGGAACAGCAGGTCGTCCTGACGGAAGCAGCGCTGCATCAACTGGGCCACCAGCAGCAGCACCTCGTCGCCATACAGATGGCCGAAGCCGTCGTTGACGCGCTTGAAGTGGTCGATGTCCACGATCCCCAGCCACACGCCTTCGCTGGCCGCTGCATCCGCGCCACCGGAGAACAGGCGCAGGATCACATCGTCGAAGGTCTTGCGATTGCGCAGGCCGGTCAACGCATCGCGCTGGGCATCGTCGAGCAGGCTGCGGTAATTCTGGAAGAAACGTGCAAAACCCTGCAGCATCACCTGCTCGGCGGCGCCGGGTGCGCGCGTGCCGCCCACGCGCAGGCAGGTGCGGATCCCGCGTGCTTCCATCATCGGATACACCAGCAACGCGCGGCCGTCCTGCTGCAACTGCACCACATCGCCCGGCCCGTGCAGGTCGGCCAGCTGCGTGCGCAGGTGCGCGTCGTGGATGTCGGCCACCGTCAGCGACAGCCGGCCATCCTCGCGCAGCCGCGTCTCGGCCATGGTGCGGCCATCCGGGGCGATGCGCAGCAACGACAGCTCCTCGGACGCGCAGACCTCGCGCATGGTGCGCAACAGGCTCAGATCGAGCAGATCGGCGTCGCGGATGGCGGTCAGGTCCACCATGCGTTCCAGCAACGGTGCCGTGGTCATTGCCCCACCATTCTGCGGGCGGACGCAGGCCCGCAGCGCCGGTCACGGCACGCGGGCACACCTCTCGGGCTGGAACGCACTGGCATCACGACGGGTTACCGGCAATCTCGATGCCGGTTCATCGGCGCTGCGCGCGCGAACTTGAGTCTGCCCGCCGGCCGCCGCCGCGCACGGCCAGCCGGCGTACACGGATGTGCAGGCGCGCGACAGGCCTGCATCCCTGCGCCGCTCAGGGCAATGCGGACTCCAGCGCATCGTCGCCCAGCGCGTGCGCCTGCATCAGCCGCCGGCTGCCGGCATTCAGGCCTTTGACCTGGACCTCCAGCCCATGGTGGCGCAGCCGCTGTACCACCTTGTCCAGCGCCGCCACCGCGGTGATGTCCCAGAAATGCGCGCGGCTGACATCGATCACCACCGCACGACCAGGCACCTGGCGCGCGTCGAAGGCGTCGATGAACACGTCGGCCGAGGCGAAGAACACCTGCCCGCGCACGTGGTAGGTGCGCACGCCATCGTCGCCGTCGCTGTGCGTGATCTGCAGCAGCCCGGCCACCTTGAAGGTGAAGAACACACCGCTCAGCACCACGCCCACCGCCACGCCGGCGGCCAGGTTGCGGGTGGCCAGGGTCACCGCCACGGTGGCCAGCATCACCACGCTGGAGGTGCGCGGATGGGTGACCACGGTGCGCAGCGAACGCCAGTCGAAGGTCTCGGCCGAGACCATCACCATGATCGCCACCAAGGCGATCACCGGTACCTGCGAGACCCATGGCTTGAGCAGCACCATCAGGATCAGCAGGAACACGCCGGCGAACAGGGTCGAGAGACGGCCGCGCCCGCCGTACTTCACGTTGCCCACGGTCTGCCCGATCATGCCGCAGCCGGCGATGCCGCCGAACAGACTGGCAGCGGTGTTGGCCAGGCCCAGCCCGGTGCACTCGCGGTTCTTGTTGCTCGGAGTGTCGGTGAGTTCGTCGACCACGCGTGCGGTCATCAGCGATTCGAGCAGCCCCACCATCGCGATGGCCAGCGCCGGCAAGGCGATGATGCGCAAGGTCTCCAGCGTCAGCGGCACCGCCGGCCATTGCAGGAATGGCAGCGCGTCGGGCAGCTTGCCCAGGTCGGCCACCGTCTCCAGCGGCAGATGCAGGGCCGAGCCCAGCAGCGTCAGCACCAGGATGCACAGCAACGGCGACGGAATCGCCGACACGCCCGGCAGCGGCAGCCGTGGCAGGCCGTAGATGATGAGCAGGCCCAACGCCAACATGCCCCAGGTGGCCAGGTTGGCGTGCTGCAGATGTGGCAGCTGCGCTGCAAAGATCAGCACCGCCAATGCATTGACGAAGCCGGTGCGCACCGAGCTGCTGACAAAGCGCATCAGCACGCCCAGCCGCAACAGGCCGAACAGGATCTGCACCGCACCGGCCAGCAGCCCGGCCGCCAGCAGATAGGGCAAGCCGTGTGCGGCCACCAGCGGTGCGGCCACCAGGGCCACCGACCCGGCCGCGGCGGAAATCATCGCCGGGCGCCCGCCGAAGACCGCGATGACGATCCCGATCACGAACGACGCGAACAGCCCCACCTGCGGGTCGACACCGGCCACGAACGCAAAGGCGATCACTTCGGGAATCAGCGCAAAGGTGGCGACCGCACCGGCCATCAGTTCGCGCGCAGGCGAGGCGCGCCATTGCGCCAGTTCGGCACGCAGGAAAGACATTGGAAGACACTCCGGGGACAGAAAGGACAGCCTGCGGACAGGCCACAACGACGATAGTGTGCGCGAAAGCGAACCGGCCCGCAGCCGGCGTGTGATCGGTGCGGCAATGCGCCTTTCTGTGGGCCGGATCACGCCAAACGACGCAGCCGCGGACCAAGATGCCCCCCTCACCGGGTTCGGGTGTCGAGCCGGGTTCGCTAGGGAGACCACCATGTCCATCTTCAGGACTGCACGTACGCTCGCACTGGCCACGGCGCTGGCGCTCGCCGCCGCACCGGCCTTCAGCTACTCCATCAGCAACAACAAGATCGTCGACGACAGCGGCAAGGTGGTCCAGCTCAAGGGCGTCAACGTGTTCGGCTTCGAGACCGGCAACCATGTCATGCATGGCCTGTGGGCACGCAACTGGAAGGACATGATCAACCAGATGCAGGGCCTGGGCTTCAACGCCGTGCGTCTGCCGTTCTGCCCGGCCACCCTGCGCAGCAGCACGATGCCGACCAGCATCGATTACAGCCTCAATGCCGATCTGCAGGGCCTGAGCTCGCTGCAGATCCTGGACAAGGTGATCAACGAATTCAACGCACGCGGCATGTACGTGCTGCTGGATCACCACACCCCCGACTGCGCTGCCATCTCCGAGCTCTGGTACACCGGCTCGTATTCCGAAGCGCAGTGGCTGGACGATCTGCGCTTTGTCGCCAACCGCTACAAGAACGTGCCCAGCGTGATCGGCCTGGACCTGAAGAACGAGCCGCACGGTGCCGCGACCTGGGGCACCGGCAACGCGGCCACCGACTGGAACAAGGCCGCCGAGCGCGGTTCGGCCGCGGTACTGGCGGTGGCGCCCAAATGGATCATCGCGGTGGAAGGCATCACCGACAATCCGGTCTGCTCGACCAATGGCGGCATCTTCTGGGGCGGCAATCTGCAGCCGCTGGCCTGCACCCCGTTGAACATTCCGGCCAACCGGCTGCTGCTGGCACCGCATGTGTACGGGCCGGACGTGTACGCGCAGGCGTACTTCAACGACAGCACGTTCCCCAACAACATGCCTGCGATCTGGGACCGTCACTTCGGCCAGTTCGCCGGCACGTATGCGCTGCTGCTGGGCGAATTCGGCGGCAAGTACGGCGAAGGCGACGCACGCGACAAGGTCTGGCAGGACGCGCTGGTGCAGTACCTGCGCAGCAAGGGCATCAACGAAGGCTTCTACTGGTCGTGGAATCCCAACAGCGGCGACACCGGCGGCATCCTGCGCGACGACTGGACCAGCGTGCGCGAAGACAAGATGGCGCTGCTGCGGACGCTGTGGGGCACGCTGAGCAGCACCACGCCGGCGCCCGCACCCACTCCGACTCCGACTCCCACGCCGACACCGACACCGACACCCAGCGGCAGCTTCAGCACCAAGGTGAGCGTGGACAGCCAGTGGAACGGCGGCTACTGCAATCGCGTGCAGGTCACCAATACCGGCACCGCCAGCGGCACCTGGGCGATCTCGCTGCCGGTCACCGGCACCGTCAACAATGCCTGGAACGTCACCTGGTCGCAGAGCGGCAGCACGCTCAAGGCCAGCGGCGTGGACTTCAACCGCACCCTGGCGGCCGGTGCGACGGCCGAGTTCGGCTTCTGCGCGGCAGGCTGATGCATGCGGCGGGCACGCAGCGCGTGTCCGCCATTGCGTCGATGGATCAATGCTCCTGACGTCGTAGGAGCGCACCCGGGCGCGACCAGGCGTTACCGGTAACGCCCGGGCGCGCCCGGGTGCGCTCCTACATTGCAGTGGCGTGTTGCTGCATTGTCCAAGCGAACGCTGCCGCAATTAGCATTCAACCCGCATGCGAATCAGCCGCTATCCATGACATAGCGCCGTGTGCGCGTTCTGGATCTCGTTGCCATGCCTGTCGTGTCCCTGTTGCGTCGTCACGTTGCCAATCTCCCGCTCACCCGCAAGTTCGTCCTGCTGTGCAGCTTGTTGACGGTGGGCGTGATCCTGCTGGCAGTGGCCGCGGCACGCCTGCAGTATCTGGACCTGATCGAGGCGCGCAAGCTCAGCGTCAAGACCGAGGTGGAGATGGGCCTGACCGTGATGCAGCACTATGCCGACAAGGCCAAGGCCGGCGAACTGACGGTCGAACAGGCCAAGGAAGCTGCGCGCACCACGCTGGCGGACATGCGCACCAACGACGGCGTGGACTACTTCTTCATCGTCGACCCGCAGATGCGCATCCTGATGCATCCCAAGCGCGCCGTCGGCACCGACATGAGCGACTACAAGAGCGATGCCGGGCAGTACGTCTATCGTGACATCAAGACCGCGATCGAGCGCGGCGACGGCTTCAGTTACTACGATGCGCCCAAGCCGGGCAAGCAGGAACAGCTGCCCAAGATCAGCTATGCCAAGACCTTTCCGGCCTGGAACTGGGTGCTGGTGATGGGCGTGTACGCCGAGGACATCCAGGTGCAGGCCTGGGGCTTCACCCGCACCCTGACCTTGATCGGCGGCGCCCTGGTGGCCATGGTGATCGGCCTGTGCTGGTTGATCGCCTCGGCGATGGCGGCACCGCTGCGCGCAGCATCGCGCACCGCCGAGGCGATTGCCTCGGGCCGCTTCGATAACGATATCCGGGTCGAGTCGCGCGACGAGACCGGTCAGCTGATGCACAGCATGCAGCAGATGCAGACCCAGTTGCAGCGCTTCAACGGCGAGATGCAGACCATGATCCGGCTGCAGCAGGGCGAGAACATCGCGCACCGCATTCCGGAGGATTTCCCCGGCGATTACGGCACCCTGGCGCACGGCGTGAACACGGTGGTATTCGAGCATCTGGATGCCATCAACGAGGCGATGGACCTGATGGGCGAGTATGGCCGTGGCGATCTGCGCCGCGACATGCGCCGCCTGCCCGGCCAGCGCGCGGCGCTGCATGAGGCGCTGGATACGGTGAAGGGCAATCTGTCGGCGATCAACAGCGACATCGCACGCCTGGCCGATGCGGCCGCGCGCGGCGACTTCTCCGCACGCGGCGAGCAGGCGCGCTACCAGTTCGCGTTCGCCGAGATGGTGCAGGCCTTGAACCGGCTGATGCAGCAGGCCGATGCAGGCCTGGACGATGTCGGCCGCATCATGGCCGCGATTGCCGATGGCGACCTGTCGCAGCGGGTGGAATCGCATTACGAGGGCGCATTCGGCCGCCTGGCCAATGCGGCCAACCGCACCGCGATCCAGCTGACCACCATCGTGCAGGGCATCCAGCACTCGGCCGAGATGATCAACACCGCCGCCGGCGAGATCGCCAGCGGCAATGCCGACCTGTCCACGCGTACCGAGCATCAGGCCGCGAACCTGGAAGAAACCGCCGCGTCGATGGAAGAACTCACCTCCACCGTGCGCCAGAACGCCGACAACGCGCGCCAGGCCAATCAGCTGGTCAAGGGCACCGGCGAGGTGGCCGAGAGCGGTGGGCGCGTGGTGCAGGAAGTGGTCACCACCATGCAGGCGATCACGCAATCGTCGGCGCGCATCTCCGACATCATCGGGGTGATCGACGGCATCGCGTTCCAGACCAATATCCTGGCCCTGAACGCGGCGGTGGAAGCGGCACGCGCTGGTGAGCAGGGCCGCGGATTTGCGGTGGTGGCCACCGAAGTGCGCGCACTGGCGCAGCGTTCGGCCGGCGCCGCCAAGGAGATCAAGCAGCTGATCTCCGATTCGGTGGAAAAAGTGGCGCAGGGCTCGGACCTGGTGCAGCAGGCCGGCAGCACGATGACCGAGGTGGTCAGCTCGGTGAAGCGGGTGACCGACATCATGGCCGAGATCACCGCCGCCAGCACCGAGCAAAGCGCCGGCATCGAGCAGGTCAGCACCACGGTGATGCAGCTGGATGAAATGACCCAGCAGAACGCGGCGCTGGTGGAAGAAGCCACCGCCGCGGCACGCAGCATGGAAGATCAGGCGGCGGATCTGACGCGCGCCGTGGCAGTGTTCCGCCTGGTGCCGCAGCAGGCTGCGCTGCCGCAACGGCGCTCGGTCGTGCAGGCGGCTTGATCGATGGGGTGATCGCCCGCGCCCCTGCGCGGCGGGAAGAGACGGCAGGCACGCCACTGGTGCGCCTGCCTGGGAGCAGCGGATCGGGGGCGGCGGATCGGGGGGCGCGGTGATCCGGACAACGCACGCCCCTGTCCTGCTCGTAACCATGCGCACCGACCCTTCTGACGGGTCCTTGCCTGCCCACGGTCGCGGGAGCTTACGCGGCATGGATGCCGCCTAGGAGCTGACAGGGACGTACTTGCAGCGTGTCCCCGCGATGGTGGGCGGGCAAGGGACCTGCAGCCAGGCCGCAGATCAGCCGCTGTGCAATCGACGCTTCCATACGGTTATCGCCTCTAAACACGACAGGGATCTAGAGCTTCAACGCCGCGGACAGTGACCATCGATCGATGCGATTGCATTGCCAGCGCCACATCGATCCGTGCAACGCGCACTTCTGACTGACGCGACTTTATGGGCAGGGCATGCCCTCATCCGCCCTGCGGGCACCTTCTCCCAGAGGGAGAAGGGAGTGTTCCTGGTTGATGCAGCTTTGCTGGTCGGCTATGCCCTCATCCGCCCTTCGGGCACCTTCTCCCGGAGGGAGAAGGGAGTGTTCGTGGTTGATGCAGCTTTGCGAGTCGGCCATGTCCTCATCCGCCCTGCGGGCACTGTCTCCCGGAGGGAGAAGGGTGTGTTCCTGGTTGATGCAGCTTTGCGGGTCGGCCGTGTCCTCATCCGCTCTTCGGGCACCTTCTCTCAGGGGGAGAAGGGAGTGGTGCTGGATGCATTGCGTCAGCGCGAGGCGTCGCGTCCGGTGGGGGCGGTGGCGTTGCCGCAGCGGGCGCGTTTGGCGGCGTACATCGCTTCGTCTGCCGCATGCATCAGGCTGGCAGCGTCGGCGTGCTGGCCGTGTTGCCAGGCGACGCCGATGCTTGGGTGGATCGGCAGATGCTGCTCCCCGAACACGGCGCCCGCTGCGGCCGCGGTGCGAATCCGTTCTGCCATTGCGGCGCATTCGGTCTGCGGATCCTGCAGGTCGTCCAGCAACACCACGAACTCGTCGCCGGCCAGGCGTGCCACCAGATAGCGGCTGCCTGCGGCCTGCTGCAGGCAGCGGCCGAAGGCGACCAGCACCGCGTCGCCGGCACGGTGGCCATGGACGTCGTTGATGCGTTTGAAGCCGTCCAGGTCCAGGAACATCACCGCGACCGCGCACTGCTGCTGTTGCGCCTGGGTCACCGCGACCTGCAGCGCCTCGGACCAGGCGTGGCGATTCGGCAGGCCGGTCAGGGCATCGCGGGTGGCGCGTTCGTGCATCAGCCGGTGCAGGGACTTGTGCGCAGTGACATCGTGCGCCATCAGGAAGAATCCCTGCGCCTGCGTCGCCGTGCCCTGCACTTCCGGCACCAGGGTGATTTCCACATCGCGCGGTGTCGCACCGCCACGCAGGACGTGTTCGAAGCTGGCCCGTTGCCCGGTGCTCACCTGCGCCAGCGCAGCGCGCGCGTCCGCACCGAGGTCCTCGCCCAGCACCTGGGTGATCGTGGAGCCGACCAGGCTGGCCGGCTCCACGCCGAGCCAGTCGCGATGCGCCTGGTTGGCGAACAGGCAGCGCTGGGCGGCATCGTAATGCCCCACCAGGGTGGGCGTGGCATCGCTGATCGCACGCAGCCGCGCTTCGCTTTCGGCCAGGCGTTCTGCGGCGACATGGCGTTCGGTCACGTCCTGGATCTGCGAGACGAAATGCACCGGCGCGCCGCTGCTGTCGCGCACCAGCGACACCGACAGCTGCGCCCAGATCAGCGCGCCCTGCTGGCTGATGTAGCGCTTGGCCAGGCTGTAGTTGTCGCGTTTGCCGTCGATCAGCTCTTCCACCAGGCGCAGGTCCACATCCAGGTCGTCCGGATGCGTGATGGTCTGGAAGGTGGTGCGCAACAACTGCTCGCGCGGATATCCCAGGATGCTGCACAGCGACGGGTTGACGTCGCGCCAGGCGCCGTCCAGCGAGACGATCGCCATGCCCTGCGGGGCGGTTTCGAACGCCCCCCTGAAGTGTTCCGCCGCCAGCTGCGCGGCGGCCTGCGCCTGCAGCTCGGCGGTGACGTCGATGGCCATGGCCAGGTAGCCGGACACCCCCTGCTGCGCGTCGTGGATGATGTTGAAGCACAGCCGCACGCGCCGCAGTCCGCCGTCTTTTCGCACCAGGGTCCAGATTTCTTCTTCCAGCTGATCGCCCGCGGCGGCGGCGGCCAGCTTGAGGTAGGACGGCGGCGACAACGCCAGCGTGGCCATGTGCCGCTCCAGCTCGGCCGGCAGATGGAACTGCGCCGGGCAGCTGCCCACCACCTCGTCCGCCGCGTAGCCCAGCAGGCGCTCGGCACCGGGATTGAACAATTCGATGCGCCCGTTCGGATCGAACGCGATGATCGCCACATCCTGCGAAGCGTCCACCAGCGACTGCAGGCGTGCGCGCTCGCCCGCCAACGCAGCCGAGGCATCGCGCAGTTGGGTGATGTCATGCATCACGCACACCGCCCCCAGGGCAACGCCCTGGTCGCTGACCACCGGATCGGCATTGCACAGCACGCTGCGTGCCGGCTGGCCGGTGGAGCGGATCACCATCTCGGCATTGCGCACGTGCTCGCCGGCCCAGGCGCGTACCAGCGGAATGGCCTCGGTGGGCAGCAGCGCACTGCCGTCGGCAGTGTAGAGGTCGAAGTGCTGCGCCCATTGCGATGGCGGCAACAGGCGCGGATCGGTGCCGTGCCATTGCCGCGCGGCGTGGTTGAACTCATGCAGCAGCCCGTCGCTGTCGCAGGACACCACGCCATCGGGCATGGCTTCCAGCAGGCGGCTCAGGGTCTGCCGCTGCGCTTGCGCGGCCAGCCGGTCGCGGCGCGCCTCCAGTTGGCTGACCGCCTGACGCGCCAGACGGATCAGGCCCTGCTTCTGGCTCTCGTCGAGCAGGCGCGACTGGGTGCTGAGCGTACACAGGGTGCCGTAGGCATAGCCTTCGCGGCCGATCAGCGGCACGCCCACATACGAGCGTACCCCTGGCGCGGCGGTGACCAGCGGGTTGCGCGCAAAACGCGCATCGGCCACGGCATCGGGCACTTCCAGCAGCTCGGTCCCCATCACCGTATAGGAACAGAACGACATGGCGCGCGGGGTGCCTTCCAGATCGGTGCCGCAACGTGCCTTGAACCACTGGCGGTCGGCGTCCAGCAGCGACACCAGCGCCATCGGGGCGCCGGTGATGTGTGCAGCCAGCCAGGCGATATCGTCGAACTCGGCCTCCGGCTCGGTGTCCAGCACCCCCAACCGACGTACCGCCTCCACGCGCAAGGCGTCGTCGGCGGGAACGGGCACGGGCGGCAACAGGACGGTCATGGCGTGGTCGGCAGGTCAGGTCTGGGCAAGGTAGGTCGCCCCAGGTAACGGCGAAGCGACGGGCAACTTGAGCATGTGCGGCCGGGCCTGCTTGATGGCTGGTCGGCGCGCGGTCGCAGTGCCCGCCGGCCGATCCGCTGGCATCTGAATGTCGCAAGGCTTCGCTGCTCGGCCCGGTGCACTTGCCGTGCCTGCGCAATCGACCGCGCCCGGCGGGGGAGCGAATGACCCAGGCCACCTGCACCCGCCTTGCCGTCAGGCCCGGTGTGGGATCGGGGGGCCGCTCCGGCACCCCCGAAGGTGCCCGGTCCGACCGCCGCGCCCTGGCCGACGCCCAAGCCGGCCTCGTTCACCTGCCGCCCTGCCGGCACCCGCACATGCCCCCCCTGCCGGACAGCATTTGCGACGCCGCCAGCCAGCCACTACCCTCGGCCGATTGTCTTGCCCCTGGAGTGTCACATGCTGCGTCCGCTGTCCCTGTTGATCGCCGGTGTGCTCGGCGCCGCTGCCGGTCCCGTTGCCCCCGCCATCGCGGCCGCCCCGGCCAGCCTGTCCAAGCCCGCGGCCAGCAGTGCCATCCCCGAGATCGGCTACACCCGCTTCACCCTGCCCAACGGCCTGACCGTGGTGGTGCACGAAGACCACAAGGCGCCGGTGGTGGCAGTGAGCATCTGGTACCACATCGGTTCCGGTGACGAGCCGGCCGGCAAGACCGGCTTTGCGCACCTGTTCGAGCACCTGATGTTCTCCGGCTCGGAAAACAACAAGGGCAGCTTCTTTGCGCCGCTGGAAAAGGTCGGCACCACCGACATGAACGGCACCACCTGGTTCGACCGCACCAACTACTTCGAGACCGTGCCGACCACTGCGCTGGACACCGCGCTGTGGCTGGAATCGGACCGCATGGGCCACCTGCTTGGCGCGATCGGCCAGGAAGAACTCGACACCCAGCGCGGCGTGGTGCAGAACGAGAAGCGCCAGGGCGAGAACCGCCCCTACGGCCGCGTGGACCAGAACATCCTGTCCAACCTGTTCCCGGCCAACCATCCGTACCAGCACGACACCATCGGCTCGATGGAAGACCTGGACGCGGCCTCGCTGGCCGACGTCAAACAGTGGTTCAACGACAACTACGGCGCCGCCAACACCACCCTGGTGCTGGCCGGCGACATCACCGTGGCGCAGGCGCGCGCCAAGGCGCTGCAGTACTTCGGCGACATCCCGTCCGGCAAGCCGGTGGCGCGCCAGCAGCCCTGGGTGACCCCGCTGGCCGCGCAGAAGCGTGGCGTGCAGCACGACCACGTCTCGCAGCCGCGCATCTACCGCACCTGGGTGGCGCCGCAACTGGGCAGCGATGCGGCGATCCAGCTGGATCTGGCCACCACCGTGCTCGGCGGCGGCAAGACCTCGCGGCTGTATCAGCGCCTGGTCTACCAGGACAATCTGGTCGATGACGTGTCGGCGGCGATCCAGCCGTTCGCGCTGTCCAGCCAGGTGCAGATCCAGGCCGACGTGAAGGACGGCGTGGACCCGGCCAAGGTGGAGGCGATCATCGACGAGGAACTCAGGAAGTTCATCGCCCAGGGCCCGACCGCCGACGAACTGCAGCGCGCGCAGGTGGCCTACCGCGCCGGCTTCGTGCGCGGGCTGGAAAAGGTCGGCGGCTTCGGTGGCAAGGCGGTGATCCTGGCCGAGGGCCAGGTCTATCGCGGCGACCCGGGCGCCTACAAGCAGGATCTGCAGCGCGGCCAGGCCGCCACCGTGGACAGCGTCAAGCAGACCGCCGCCACCTGGTTCGGCAAGGGCGACTACCTGCTCACCGTGCTGCCGGCCGGCAAGGGCTTCGACCCCGCCGCCGAAGACAAGGCGGTGGTCGCCCGTGGTGCCGAACCCGGCAAGCCGGCGCCCAAGCTGCCGGCCGCCGGCAAGTACAACGTCACCGCCTCCACACTGGACCGCGGCAAGGGCGTGCCGCAGACCAGCCAGTTCCCCGACCTGAGCTTCCCGCAATTGCAGCGCGGCAAGTTGAAGAACGGCATCGAGGTGATCCTGGCCGAGCGCCACACCATTCCGGTCACCCAGGTGGAGCTGCTGTTCGATGCCGGTTATGCGGCCGACCAGGGCAACAAGCTCGGTACCGCCAGCTTCAGCGCCGCGCTGATGAACGAGAGCACCGCGGCGCTGGATTCGGTGGAAGTGGCGCAGCGTCGCCAGCGCCTGGGCGCGATCACCGCGGTCGGCTGCGACCTGGACAGCTGCAGCGCCTCGCTGGATGCGCTCAACGACCAGCTGCAGCCGTCGCTGCAATTGTTCGCCGACATCGTGCGCAACCCGGCCTTCAAGGCTGCCGACATCGAGCGCATCCGCGGCCAATGGCTGGCCGGCATTGCGCAGGAAAAGACCCAGCCCAACAGCCTGGCGTTGCGTGCGCTGCCGCCGTTGCTGTTCGGCCAGAACCACCCCTACGGCATCCCGCTCACCGGCAGCGGCACCGAGGCGGCGATCAAGAGCCTCAATGCCCAGGACCTGCAGGCCTTCCACCGCCAGTGGCTGCGTCCGGACAACCTGCGCATCCTGGTGGCCGGCGACACCACGCTGGCGCAGATCATCCCGCAGCTCGATGCCGCCTTCGGCGACTGGAAGGCGCCGGCAACGCCCCTGCCGAAGAAGAACCTGGTCAACGTCGCTGCGCAGCCCAAGCCGCGCGTCTACCTGATCAACCGGCCGGATGCGCCGCAGTCGGTGATCCTGGCCGGCCTGCTCGCACCGTCCACCAAGGCGCCGGACAACCTGGCGATCGGCGTGGCCAACGGTGCCTTCGGCGGCACCTTCACCTCGCGCCTGAACATGAACCTGCGCGAGAACAAGCGCTGGGCCTACGGCGCCGGCACCCGCATGCTGGATGCGCAGGGCCAGCGGCCGTACATGTTCTCCGCGCCGGTGCAGACCGACAAGACCGCCGAGTCGGCCAACGAGATCCTCAAGGAAGCCACCGCGGTCATCGGCGACAAGCCGCTGACCTCCGACGAGATCGAGAAGATCAAGAACCAGCGCATCCGCGCGCTGCCCGGCAGCTTCGAAACCACCGGCGCGGTGCTGGGTGCGATCGAGGGCATCGTGCAGTTCGACCGCCCCGACGATTACGTGCAGACGCTCAAGCCGCGCCTGGAAGCGATCGACCAGCCGGCCGCGCAGGCCGCCATCAAGGAAATCATCGCCCCCAATGCGATGACCTGGGTGATCGTGGGCGACCTGAAGAAGATCGAGGCCCCGGTGCGGGCGCTCAAGCTGGGTGAGGTGCAGGTGCTGGACGTGGACGGCAAGCCGGTCAAGCGCTGAGGCTGGTCAGTCGCACACCGACGGCGCGGCCTGCAAGCCGCGCCGTCGCCAGGTGCGCGGTACGCAATGGCGTGTGTGCGTCTCAGTACCCGGCTCCTGCGCGCAAGACGCAGGCGGCCCACGCGGGCTGGCAAGCTGGCCCCCGGCGCTTCAGCCCGCCGGTTCCTGCTTCCTCGCCTGCGCAGTGCGACAGGGATGCGGATCCGGATCCGCCCGTGAGGTCACGCCAGGGCGCGTGGCCGATATCCACGCCGCGTTATCGGCAGCGCCGGTATCGTGGCATCTTTCTCGTTCGCGCTTGCCCGGCTTATTCGATGAAGCACATGCCCCCGGCTGACGAAGCCTCTCGCCAACAGGTCCTGGACGGCTATCGCATCGTCGACAGCCTGCCCGAGGACACCTACCAAGACATCGTGCAGGTGGCGGCCTCGCTGTGCGACACACCGATCGCCCTGATGTCGCTGGTCGACCGTGACCGCCAATGGTTCAAGGCCCAGCTCGGCCTGGGCATGCAGCAGACCGACCGCAGCCAGGCGGTGTGCGATCACGCCATCCGCAGCCCAGAGCAACTGATGGAAGTGCCCGACCTCACCCAGGACAGCCGCTTTGCGGACGTCTCGGTCGTCACCGGCGAGACCGGTGCGCGCTTCTATGCCGGCATGCCCCTGGTCACCTCCGACGGCGTGGCCTTGGGCACGGTCTGCGTGCTCGACACCGAGCCGCGCACGCTCACCGACATGCAACGCACCGGGCTGCAGGCATTGGCACGCGTCACCATGCGCCTGCTGGACGAGCGCAAGCGCGAGTTGCAGCTCGAGCGCGAAGCGATCCTGCAGCCGGTGGCACCGGTTGCCATCGCGGCGGCCGCCGACACCGGCTATTACCTGGTGATCCTGGAAGTGCAGGAACTGGCCGCGCTGGCCGAAAAACAAAGCGAGCGGCTGCTGGGCCGCGCCTTGCAACAGCTCGACCAGGCCCTGGCAGCGCAGGCACAAGCCGACGGCGACAGCGTGGACCGGGTGACCGACAGTGCAGAATTCATCGCCGTGCTGCGCGGCGCAGATGCCGACCAGAAGCTGCAGCGCCTGCGCGATATCGCCCACCAACAGCATGCCCACGGCCTGACGGTGCTGATTGGCCAGGCGCAGGCAACCCGCGGCGACGAGCCGATCGGGCAAGTGTTCCTACGTGCCGAAGTCGCGCTGAGCGCGGAGAAGGACCGTTACCGCCAGAGTCTGGCGCAGGACGGACTCAGCGCCTGATGTAGCGCGGGCGGCAGCCCGGCTGCCGGCTGATCCGCCGTTTCATAGACGTGCCCTCACACCTTCCGCTGCGCGCCTCCAACCGCGCTTGCGGCGCGGGCGCTCCAAGGCACACGCGCCCTCGCTGCGAAAGCCGTGCCTTCTCGCCCCGGCGGGGGGGGCTAGTTGCGATATCTGACGAAGACTGCCTACTTCTTCAATTACTGCCTTACTGCTTCAATTCCTGTCGGGACACTTTCCTTCTCCCACCGGGAGAAGGGAAGCGCAGCGCCGGATGAGGGTGCGGTTGCTACGCGCTCGTGCGGCGCGCTTGGCGTGCAAGCTTTCATAGCTCCTGGCTGTCTCCGACCACACCAACTTCCTCACTCGTCCACTTCCACTTCGCGCGGCGACCAGGTGATTGAGCGGTGTGGGTGAGTCGGCTGCAGAGCCGCGGAGCTGCGGTTTGGCTGCAGGGTCCTTGCCCGCCCACCATCGCAGGACACGCCGCAAGTACGTCCTTGTAGGCTCTTACGCGGCATCCATGCCGCGTAAGAGCCCGCGACGGTGAGCGGGCAAGGACCAGTCGGGATGGTCGGTGTGCATGGCAAGAGCGGTGCCGGATGCGTCTTGTTCGATCATCGAAGCGTCGGCTCCAGGTCTGATGCACACCGCACGACAGACAGCTTTTCAGATGAGCGCCGACCAACTATCTGGTGCGGTGCCCTCGCCGGTTGCGGGACCGTGTGGCGGCATGGATGCCGCCACCGAGCCCCCAGGGACGGGTTCACGGCCTGTCCCGCAAGCGGTGAGGGCGCCGCGCACGCGACTTACCGAGCTGTTGACTACACCCAGATACCGCGACGCCCTGACATTCAGTCGTCTTGTCAGCAGCGTTCTAAAGGTGCTGTCAGCCACCTACAGCGCAGCGCAGGCAAACGCGCTCCCCGAACCACTCACCCGATCGCGCACTGCTTCAACTGGCGGTCCGCATACCACAGCGCGCGGCGGGCCAGGTCATAGGCACTATCGGCCTGGCGCGGCAGCATCTGCGCGGCCATCACCGGGTCGGCGCCATTGTTCAAGGCGTGCTCGGCGCGTTCCAGGTCGCCCAGATGCGCGCGCACCGGCGACAACAGGGATTTGCGTTTGGACGCATCGCAACGCGCGCTGCGTTGTTCCAGCGCTGCCAGCGCCTCGCGGATACGGCGGCTGGCTTCGCCCTTGAGGTCGGGCGGCGTCTCGTGCGCGATTGGCGCGGCCTTGTAGGCATCGCCGGTCGCTTCGCTGCCCATCTCGGCCTGGTTGCCGGCCAACGCGGGGTTAAAGCGCACATCCGGCGGTGGCCGCGCCTTGGCCACCTGCGTCTGCGGCCCGTTGAGCATGTCGTTGAACTTCTTCATGCCGCGATTCATTTCCTGCATCGCCACATCGCCCAGCGTGCCGTCGCTCTTCCAGTCCTTGGCAAAGCGCGTGTCCTGGTACTGCACCGGATTGACCCGTTCCATCACGTTGCGCGCCTTGGCCTGCGCGCGTTCGTCGGTCATGCCCGGCGGCGCTGCACCGGGCTGCGCCATCGGGTCGACCTGCGCGTCACGCGGCATGCGCAAGCGGCCTTGCCCGGTGTAGAGCTGGGCCGCCATCGACTCGCCAGCCGGCGCATTGGCGGCTGCCACCTGCCGCTGCGGCGGCGGGGTGCGTGTCGGTGGTGGCGCAGTGCGGGCGGATGAGGCCGCGGCCGGCGCAGCGCGCGGTGTGGGCTGGCGTTGCGGCGGCGGCGTCACCGGCAGCGTCAATTGCGGACGCGGCACGAAATACACCTGCAAACTGTCGTCGCGTCGCACCGGGTCGCGCGGCGGCGGCATGTAGAGCAACAGACAGGCAAGAAAGAACAGGATGGCGCCCGTGCATGCGACAGCAGCGACATGCGGGACAAGCGTTTCCTTCCTGCGGGTAATCACAATGCGGGAGACCGATGAGATGGGGGATGCGTGCGCGCACCGTGAACCCGGTGCAGGATGCGCAAATCTAGCGGGCGCGGCGCCAGCGCGCGTTTGAAATTCGTTGTTTGGGCGGCAAACGCCAGCCGCCATTCACATTGGCAAGCACGGCGGGTCGTTGCGGCGCCTGCCAACGGCCTCAGCCACTGCCCCAACGGCACGCATCCTTCCTGCCGTGCACCGGGCGCACGCCCATCGCGACCGACCACGCTCGCCGGGCGCGGGACGTGCCCGCCTCAGCCGTCCTCCGAGCGGTACAGCCGCTGGCAGACCTCGCAGAAGAATGCCCGCCGCCCGGCCTTGCCCAGGTGCTTGCGATACTGCAACGGCGCGCCATCGCGCGGGCAGCTGGTTTTGGTATGCACCTGGTAATGCTTCTTCAACACGAAGGCTTTTTTCCAGGTGTAGAAATCGAAACTGTACGCGCGCGCCTGGGTGACCAGCTCGCCAAGCTTGCGCGCCGGCAACGCACCCACCGGGCTTTCCGGATGCACACGGATGCGATGCAGCACTTCGTTCTTGATGATGTTGCCGACGCCGGCAAAGATGTCCTGGTCCAGCAATGCATCGGCGGCGAGCATGCCCGGTGCGGCGCGCAACTTGCGCCGTGCCTGCGCGCCATCCCAGTGCGGGTTCATGACATCGGCCGTCCAGTCGTAGACCTCATCCAGCGGGCGCTCGATGAACTGCACCGAGCAGGCGTAGAAATTCAGGCGCTGGCCCTTGGAAAATTCCAGACACAGGCGCGGCACCGCATTCGGCTTGTCTTCGTCGATGCGATAACTGCCGAACAACAGGAAATGGATGCGCACGCTGAACTGCGCGCACTCGATCAGGAAGTGCTTGCCCCAGCTGCGTAACGCCAGCACCTTCTGCTGCCCCAGCCGCGCGATGTCCTGCTTGCTGTTGCCGGACACGCGCAGGATCTTGCGACCGACAAACGCCTCGGTCTGTTCGCGCAGGATGACAAGGGAGGGGCCTTCTGGCATGTGCCCAGTATCGAAGTCGTCGGTGAGTCGCCCGTGAGCGCGGTGCACACGCGGCGCTGACGCGCGCGCATGCATAGAGTGCTGCCCACTGGCCTTGCGCACACCCTATGCAAGCTCGTTCATCCGTCGCCCTGCCGCGCGTGCGCTGTGGCTGCGCGGGCTGGTCGATTCCGGCCGCCGACCGCGCCGCATTCGGCGATGGCACCAGCGTCTTGCAGCGCTATGCCACACGTTTTGATGCGGTGGAAATCAACTCCTCGTTCCATCGCCCGCACCGTGCCGGGACCTATGCACGCTGGGCCGACAGCGTGCCGGAGGATTTCCGCTTTTCGGTCAAGCTGCCGCGCAGCATCAGCCACGATGCACGCCTGCAGGGCACCGGCCCATTGCTGGATGCATTCCTCGCCCAGGCTGGCGCGCTTGGCACGCGACTGGGCTGCCTGCTGCTGCAACTGCCACCCAGCGCCGTCTTCGATGCGGCAGTGGCGGCCAGGTTTTTCGCCATGCTGCGGCGGCGCTGGGACGGCGGCGTGGTCTGCGAACCGCGCCATGCCAGCTGGTTCCTGCCGCAGGCACAGGCGCTGCTGGCGCGCCACCGCATCGCACGCTGCGCCGCCGACCCGGCACCGGTGCCGGCCGCCGCCACACCGGGGACGACAGCCGGCCCGCACTACTGGCGCTGGCACGGCGCACCACGCATTTACTACAGCAGCTACGACGACAGTGCGCTGCAGGCACTGGCCGACGCGGTGCGCAAGCCGGCGCACGATGCGGCGCATCCACAGGCAGAACGCTGGGTGATCTTCGACAACACCGCCGCCGGGCTCGCGGTGCCCAACGCGCTGCAGCTGCAACGGCTGCTGCAGATCGGTCGCCAGCGCCCAGGCTGACGCAAGAACACCCAGGTGCGCCTGGACCACACGAAGACGGCAGGCCGCCTGGCGTGACCCGGCCTGCCGCCGGTGCAGCCCGGTGCGTCCACGCCGCCGCCATTCGCCGGGCGCGGGCCGCCTGACGCCCGCCATTGCCCACGTGCACCGGCTGCCGTGCACGGGCAGCGCCACCCCGCCCGTCGCTCACTCCGCTGCGCACCCGCCGCACGCTGTGGCGCGCATCTTGCAGCAATGTCGGCAATCCGACGCGGCCTGGATGCGGCTCAAGCTGCCTCGATCCGGGCCGATAGGCCTGAATCGGCAAGGCAACCGGCGCAACCACCTGCAGTCCCGCGCCCGATCGCCTTGCTGAATCCTGTCGTCTCCGTGCGAAGTCTGTCGGCCTGCCGACCCCCTCGTCCGGCCCCGCCCGCCACTTCGGTCGTTTACCATGCCGCACGTCACTGCCCGTTCTGGAGATGCCATGAGTTCTGCCGCGCCCCCGTGCTGCACGTCGCTGCTTGGCCTGTCGCTGAGCATGTTCGTGGCGCCCTGCACGCTGACCGCCGCGCCGATGGACACTCCGGTCGTCAACGCCCCGGCGGCCACCCCGCCCACGCCCGACCTGGCCTACCCGGAACTGTTCCAGGCGGTGCAGCGCGGCGAGCTGTTCGACGACCAGAAGCACTTCGTCGACTTTCTGCCGCTGCGCGACCCGGCGCTGATCAACGCCGACTATCTGGCGCAGCACGATCACCCCGGCTTTGACCTGCGCAAGTTCGTGGATGCCAATTTCGAAGAGTCGCCGCCGGTGCAGACCGACGCGATCCGCCAGGACACCGCGCTGCGCGAACACATTGACGAACTGTGGCCCAAGCTGGTGCGCAGCCAGACCCACGTGCCGCCTTACAGCAGCCTGCTGGCGCTGCCATATCCGTACGTGGTGCCGGGCGGGCGTTTCCGCGAGGTGTACTACTGGGATTCCTACTTCACCATGCTCGGCCTGGTGAAGAGCGGGCAGACCACGCTCAGCCGCCAGATGCTGGACAACTTCGCCTACCTGATCGACACCTACGGGCATATCCCCAACGGCAACCGCAGCTATTACCTGAGCCGTTCGCAGCCGCCGTTCTTCTCCTACATGGTGGAACTGCAAGCCGGCGTGGAAGGCGAAGCGGTCTACCAGCGCTACCTGCCGCAGCTGCAGAAGGAATACGCCTACTGGATGCAGGGCAGCGACGGCCTGCAGCCCGGCCAGGCCGCGCGCCATGTGGTGCGCCTGGCCGACGGCAGCCTGCTCAACCGCTACTGGGACGAGCGCGACACCCCACGCCCGGAAGCCTGGCTGCACGACACCCGCACCGCCGCCGAGGCCGGCGACCGCCCGGCCGCCGAGGTCTACCGCGACCTGCGCGCCGGTGCCGAGAGTGGCTGGGACTACACCAGCCGCTGGCTGGCCGATGGGCAGAACCTGCGCACCATCCGCACCACCGCGATCGTGCCGATCGATCTGAACAGCCTGCTGTACCACCTGGAGCGCACGCTGGCCCAGGCCTGCGCGCAGCCCGGCGCAGAATGCACGCAGGACTACGCGGCGCTGGCACTGCAACGCAAGCAGGCCATCGATGCGCATCTGTGGAACGCGGCCGGCTACTACGCCGACTACGACTGGCAGGCGCGCAAGCTCAGCGACCAGGTCACCGCTGCGGCGCTGTATCCGCTGTTCACCGGCCTGGCGACTGACGCGCATGCCAAACGCACCGCCAGCACCGTGCGTGCGCGCCTGCTGCGCCCCGGTGGCCTGGCCACCACCGCAGTGAAGACCGGCCAGCAATGGGACGAGCCCAATGGCTGGGCGCCGCTGCAATGGGTGGCGGTGGACGGCCTGCGCCGTTATGGCGAAGACGCGCTGGCGCGCACCATCGGCGAGCGCTTCCTCACCCAGGTGCAGGCGCTGTTCGCGCGCGAGCACAAGCTGGTCGAAAAATACGGGCTGGAAGCCGATGCGGCCGGCGGCGGCGGTGGCGAATACGCGCTGCAGGACGGCTTCGGCTGGACCAACGGCGTCACCTTGATGCTGTTGAACCTGTATCCGGACACCGCGACCAAGCCGGCGCCTGTCAAACGCGTGCGCAAGCCCGAGTCGGCCACGCGCTGAGGGTGCACCAGCGCTGCCGGGCACTGCCCGGCATCCGCTGGCGGCATCGCATGTCGATCAGTCGGCAGCGCCGGCCGATCACTCCGACACGCATCGCCGGATCGTTGCGTCATTGCAAGGCGCCGCAGCGTGCTCCATTGACTGCTGCTACTGCAATACCGGCCATGCGCTGCCGTCATAACCCAGCCGGTTGATACCCAGGCGCGCGTCGCCGCGGTCGTCGTAGTAGTGGTAGACCAGGATGTCGCCGTCGCCATCGCGGAACACCGATTGCCCGCCCGGCCCATGCATGCTGCCCAACCCGGACTGGATCACCGTGACGCCGCCGTTGCGCATGTCCACCCCGGCGCGATCCAGATACGGCCCGGTCACCGAGCGCGCACGCCCCACCGCAATCTTGTAGGTGCTGCTGGCGCCCTTGCAGCACGCATCGAACGACACGAACAGGTAGTACCAGCCATTGGCCTGCTGGATGAAAGGCGCCTCCACCGCGCCCGGGGACGGCCGGCTTGCCAGGCTGTAGCGCGTCGTGTTGCCGGACAGCTGCTTGCCGGTGCCGGGATCGAGCTGGATCAGCTTGATGCCCGACCAGAACGAGCCAAACGCCAGCCACCACTTGCCATTGCCATCCACCACCAGATTGCCGTCGATGGCGTTGTAGTCGTCGCTGCTCCTGGAGGTATAGACGATGCCTTGATCCTTCCACGAGCCAGGCTTGCCGGTGCTGCTGCTGGCAAGCGCAATCGCCGAGGTATTGGTGGCGAATCTGGAGGCGGTGTAATACATCAGATACTTCCCGCCATGGAAGGACACATCCGGCGCCCACAGCTGGTTGTCCGGGTTGTAGCTGCGTACCCAGCTCGGCATGCTGCTGAAGATCGCACCCGCATTGCTGAACTTGGTCCGGTCGGTACTGGTGACCACGCCGGTGGTGGCATAGATGTAGTAACGCCCGTCGCTCAGCTTGAGCATCGACGGATCGTGCACGATGGTGTCGCCGCTCACCACGCCCGGCCCCACGGCCGCGTGCGCGGGTGCGCTGTGCAAGCCAGTGGCAGCAGCGGCCAGGGCCAACCACGACGCGATCGCGTCACCACGCAGCGACATTCCAGACCAGCCCCCTTCTACTCGACTACCACCAACAACGCGCATCGCCCCGCTCCTTGAACAACGTAAAGACGTTTTCTGCAGGAGCAATCTAGCCCGGCAGCAATGCCACGAATCCGACGCCGATCTCAGAAGCACGGCGCAGGCCGGGCGGTTGTTTTATTTGCGACGTGCCTTCGTGCCGAACTGTGTAACGCAGCCGAGATTGCATACGCCGGAGCGTGGCGCGCACAGTGTCACTGCACCAGTGGCGTATCGGCGTTATCTCTTCATCGTCGTGCAGTGCGTCGATGACAACCTGCATCCATGACGCTGCAAAAAGCTACAGCACCACTTCGCCATGACGCACAGACCCTAATGGATGGTCGCCAGCTTGTGGCTGTCATCGCGCGCGACGCGCTGACTGCGCACCATGTGCGCCGCAACATCAGCGCGCCATCTGTGCAGACGCAAAGCGACTCGCACACCAGTACGCTTCGAAGACACCAGCCTGCCGCGTATCATGCGCACTCTTTCACGCATCGGGATGGACCCATGGCCGTACGCACGCTCAACGAATTTCTCGCCCATTCCAAGGAAAAGGACGTCAGCCCCGATCCGTTCGAACTGGAAAACCCGCACCTGCTGGAAGTGCGCCTCAACGGCATGGTGTGGTCCAAGGCCGGCGCCATGGTCGCGCGTACCGGCAACGTCAAGTTCACCCGCGAGGGACTGCTGGAACAGGGCCTGGGCAACCTGCTGAAGAAGGCCGTCAGCGGCGAAGGCATGCAGCTGATGAAGGCCGAAGGCCAGGGCCGGGTGTATCTGGCCGACCTCGGCAAGCTGGTGACCTTGCTGCGCTTGAATGGCGAGGCGATCTTCGTCAACGGCAACGACGTGCTGGCCTTCGAATCCGGCGTCGAACACAAGATCACGATGATGCGCAAGGTGGCCGGCATGCTGTCCGGCGGCCTGTTCAACGTGCGCCTGAGCGGCCACGGCATCGTGGCGATCACCTCGCACTACGAGCCGCTGACCCTGCCGGTCACCGCCGCCAGCGGCCCGGTGTTTACCGACCCCAATGCCACCGTGGCCTGGTCGGGCACGCTGAGCCCGGAGCTGGTGACCGACGTGTCGATCGGCACGCTGTTCGGCCGCGGCTCGGGCGAGAGCCTGCAGATGCGCTTTGCCGGCGAAGGCTGGGTGGTGGTGCAGCCGTACGAAGAGGCCAGCTTCCAGGCCAAGGGCTGATCCAGCCCGCCCCGTAGCAATCAGCAAGGCGCATCGCCTGGGCGCACGCTACCCAGCTAGGCAGTTTTCCAGTCACGACACGGTGCGCAGTGACAGCTGCGCACCCCAGCCCCTGTAGGAGCGCACCTGGGCGCGAGGGCCTTACCGGTAACGCCGCGTCGCGCCCGGGTGCGCTCCTACGGGTTTCCGGCAGTTTGGCGCGCGCTGCACCGCTACCGAATTGCGCTGGCTTGGCAGTGCGTGGTCGCGAGTCGTGCACACCAGATGATGCGCTGGCGGCACGTCGTAGGAGCGCACCCGGGCGCGAGGGCCTTACCGGTAACAGCACGTCGCGCCCAGGTGCGCTCCTACGGGTTTCCAGTAGTTTGGCGCGCGCTGCGCAGCTACCGAATTGCACTGGCTTGGCAGTACGTGGTCGCGAGTCGTGCACACCAGATGATGCGCTGGCGGCACGTCGTAGGAGCGCACCCAGGCGCGAGGGACTTACCGGTAACGCCATGTCGCGCCCGGGTGCGCTCCTACGGGTTTCCGGTAGTTTGGCGCGCGCTGCACAGCTACCGAATTGCACTGGCTTGGCAGTGCGTGGTCGCGAGTCGTGCACACCAGATGATGCGTTGGCGGCACGTCGTAGGAGCGCACCCGGGCGCGAGGGACTTACCGGTAACGCCATGTCGCGCCCGGGTGCGCTCCTACGGGTTTATGGCTCTGATGCGTTACACCCAGCCACGTTTGCGAAACCACGCCAGCGGAACCACCATGCTCAGCACGATCACGCCCAGCGCCCAGTAGTAGGCATCGTGCCATTTGAGCTCGGGCATGTAGGCGAAGTTCATGCCCCAGATGCCGACCAGCACCGTTGGCGGAATGCCGACCACCGACGCCACCGCCATCACCTTCATCACGTTGTTCTGGTCCATGTTGATCATGCCCAGCACGCTGTCGAGCAGGAACTCGATGCGGTCGTCCATGTGCTGCTGGAACTCGCTCAGGGTGGTCAGGTCCTTGTGCAGCAAGCCGATGCGCTTGGCCGCATCGGCGCCGAACCAGTCCGGCGCAGTGCCGTCCAGATAGGTGACCAGGCGCAGCAGTCCCTGCCCGGCATTGTGCAGGCCGCCCAGACGCCGCCCCATGCCACCGACCTGATGCAGCATGCGCTCCAGGTCCTTGGTCTTGTGCGGGTTGTCGAACACCTGGCGGGTGGTGTCGGTGACCTCGGCTTCCAGCGATTCCAGCCGGTCTGCCAGCCGCCCCACCAGCTGGTCGAAGATGCGCAGCAGCAGATCGTCGGCGCTATGGCAGGGGTCATGTTGCAGCTGCGCCGCTACTGCATCCAGCGAACCCATGTGCTGCTCGCGCAGGGTCACCAGCATGGTCGGCGACAGCGCAAAGCCCAGCGGCGCGGTCGGGCCATCGTCGTCCTGGAAGCGCGGCACGTTGAGAAACAGCACCTCGCCCTGGCGCCGCACCCGGCTGGAGAATTCGATCTCGCCGATCGCCGCGCGATCCAGCAGCGCAAACCCCACCGTGTCTGCGGCCTGCGCCAGCTCCTGCGCGCTGGCCTGGCACAGGTCGACCCAGCACCCTTGCGTGTGCTGCGTTGTGGCGATCGGGTGCGTGGTGATCATGCGATGGGCCGTGGCGATGGATGGCGGCGAGCATCCCGTTCCATCCGATCCACGTCAACGTCACGCGCACAACGCGCTTAGCTGCCAGTGGCCTTTATCTCGGCGCCGTGCAGCCACACACGCCAAGGCCCCGCAATGCGGGGCCTTGAGGATGTCTCGGTGGATGTGTTCGGCCCGTGCGAGCGCTCAGCCGCTGCGCGCCTGCTGCCGCTTCACCGCATAGCCGATCGCCAGGATCAGGAACCACACCGGGCTGGCCAGCAGCGCCTGGCGCGTATCGGCCTGCAAGGTCAGCAGCACGATGACGAAGGCGAAGAACGCCAGGCACACGTAGCACATCAACACGCCACCGGGCATCTTGAACGCCGAGGCCGCGTGCTGCTCGGGCCGCTTGCGCCGGTACGCGATGTAGGCGCACAGGATCAACGACCACACGAACATGAAGAGCACCGCCGACAAGGTGGTGACCAGCGTGAACGCGGTGACCAGGTTGGGGATCAGATACACCAGCATCGCGCCCAGCAACAGGCACAGGCAGGAGAACAGCAGGCCACGTGCCGGCACCGCCGCACGCGAGAGCTTGGCAAAGCCCTTGGGCGCGTGCTGCTCCTCGGCCAGGCCGTAGAGCATGCGGCTGGTGGAGAAGATGCCGCTGTTGGCCGAGGAGGTGGCCGAGGTCAGCACCACGAAGTTGATCAGGCTCGCGGCCGCCGGCACCCCGGCCAGCACGAACAGCTCCACGAACGGGCTCTTGTCGGCCACCACCTGCCGCCACGGCGTCACCGCCATGATCGCGACCAGCGCCAGCACGTAGAAGATCAAAATGCGCACCGGGATCGAGTTGATCGCCTTGGGCAGGTTGCGGCGCGGGTCTGCGGTTTCCGCAGCGGTGGTGCCGACCAACTCGATGCCGACGAAGGCGAATACCGCGATCTGGAACCCGGCAAAGAACCCGCCAATGCCCATCGGGAACATGCCGCCGTCGTTCCACAGGTTCGACAGCGAGGCCACGTTGCCCGACGGCGAACGGAAGCCCCAGGCCACCAGCCCGGCGCCGGTGATGATCAGCGCGCAGATGGCGATGATCTTGATCAGCGCGAACCAGAACTCCATCTCGCCGAACAACTTGACCGTCACCAGGTTCAGGCTCAGCAGCAACAGCACGCAGAGAATGGCGGGGATCCACGGCGCCAGCCCCGGAAACCAGAACTGCGCATAGGCGGCGATCGCAATGACATCGGCGATGGCGGTGATGATCCAGCAGAACCAGTACGTCCACCCGCAGAAGAACCCCGCCCACGGCCCGAGCAGGTCGGTGGAGAAGTCGATGAACGACTTGTACTCCAGGTTGGACAGCAGCAGTTCGCCCATCGCGCGCATCACGAAGAACAGCGTCGCGCCGATGATCAGATACACGAACAGGATCGACGGGCCGGCCAGGCTGATCGTCTTGCCCGAGCCCATGAACAGCCCGGTGCCGATCGCGCCACCGATGGCGATCAGCTGCAGGTGGCGATTGGAGAGACTACGTTGCAGATGATCGGGCGCGGACGGATCAGACATGGGGCACGGCACCGGCAAGTGAACAAGCCGTCAAAAATACGAGATCGCGGCAGCGCACACCAGCGGTTTGCGTCGCCGCGCCGGGTAGGCCACTGCGGGCGCCGGCGCAGGTGGCCGGCTTGCCCCATCCTGGTGCGCCAGATATCCGCACGTCCGGCACTGCTCTCATCGAGGAATCGCAGCCCCGTCGATGCGCGCACCCCACGCCCCGAGCGTCATCGCCATTTGCCTGGCACCTGCGCATTGCAACGACCGACGCTGAAAGAATCCCGGTGGCGGCCGCGCTTACCAGGTGACTGATCGAGCTTAGCCGCGATTACCCACCCGTATTACCCACCCGCAAGCCCACCGCCAACTCGGCCTGGCAAGGCCTGATCGTCATCTTCTTCCAGGTCGCCCACCTCCTCGCGCAAACCGCCTTGCTGCGGCGTCTGCTCTTCCAGCGGGATCTCGTCTTCATTGGTATCCGGGTCGGGGGTGCCGTGTGCCGACAGACCGGCATTGGCGATGGTCATCGGACGCGCAGTGCGTGGATTGAGCTGCATGGGGTGGCTCCGGCGGGTTCGAATGGAGCCCCGACAGTGCGCATCGCAGCGCTACCGCACCGTGATCCCGAGAGGGATCGTACTGACATACCGTTGACGCCGGCAGGCTGACGCGTGTCGACACGGCTCACCCACTTGGCACCTGGCGCCCGCACCTGGCACCTGGCACTTTGCGACCAAAAGACAAAGGGCGATGTCTATCGCCAAGGCAGTCTGCGTGCCAGCGCCGCTGCGTCCTCGCCGTCCTGAACAGCAAGCGTTTGCGCATCCGCCTGAGATCGGCCTGTCCGCCTGAGCCGTACTCGACCACGTCGTGCCGACCGCGACTATCATGGCCGCACTCCCTCGAGGCCACGCCATGCGCCATCGCATCTGCCTTGTAGTGCTGCTGAGCTGCGGCATCGCCCACGCGGCCGAGCCCGAGCCTGCCTCGCGCCTGGATGCGGTGCTGCAGTCGGGCGTGCTGCGGGTCTGCACCACCGGCGACTATCGTCCTTACTCGCTGCTGCGCGCCGACGGGCAGTTCGAAGGCAGCGATATCACCCTGGCGCAATCGCTGGCCGGCAGCCTGGACGCGCGCGTGGAGTTCGTCCGCACCAGCTGGCCGCAACTGATGCCCGACCTGCTCGCCAATCGCTGCGACATCGCCGTCGGCGGCATTTCGGTCACTTTGCAACGGCAGCGCCAGGCCAGTTTCAGCACGATGCTGGACGTGGACGGCAAGATTCCGCTGGTGCGCTGCGCCGACCAGGCGCGCTACCGCAGCATCGCGCAACTCAATCGACCCGAGGTGCGCGTGATCGAACCACCGGGCGGCACCAACGAGGCCTTCGCACGCCACCAGTTGCCGCGCGCAAGCCTGCGCCTGTTCGCCGACAACACCACCATCTTCCAGGAGCTGCTGGCGCAGCGCGCGGACGTGATGATCACCGACGCCTCCGAAGCGCTCCACCAGCAGGCACGCCTGCCCGGCCTGTGCGCGGTCGCACCGGAGCAGCCACTGCAATACGGCGAAAAGGCCTTCCTGCTACCGCGCAACGATCACGCCTGGAAAGCCTATGTCGATCAGTGGCTGCACCTGAGCAAGGCCAGCGGCGAGTACGCGCGCATCGTCGAAACCTGGCGTGCACCGCGCAAGGAATCCACGACGGCGCCGTAACGGGAATCGGGAATCGGGAATCGGGAATCGGGAATCGCAACAGCATCAAGCGCATCGCGACATTTCGATATAGCGCCCCTCCGATTCCCCATTCCCCATTCCCGATTCCCGCGGCGCACAGTGCCGCCCTCAAACAATCTTGGTCCGCCGCCACCACCGCGAGACCTGCTCTTCGCGGATCAGCGTGAACAGCCCGGCGCCCAGAATCAGCGCGATGCCGACCGCCATCGGCCAGTCCAGGTGGTCGTGGAACAGCAGGTAGCCGAAGGCGATCGCCCACAGCATCTGGCTGTATTGCGTTGGCGCAACCACACTCACCGGCGCCATGCGCGTGGCATACATCAGGCAGATCGCCGCCAGGCCGGCAAGCAGGCCATAGCCCGCCAACAGGCCCCACTGAGACAGCGTGGGCCAGACAAAGGTCGGCAACATCATGATCCCGCCCATCACCAACGGGCCGATCACCCCGGCGCCGTACAGGGTCAGGCGTTTTTCGCTGTGGCCGGCCATGCGCAGGGTGATGACCGAGATGGCGCCGACCAGGCCGCACACGATCGCGGCCACATGCCCATGGGTGAGATGGCGAAAGCCCGGGCGCAGCACGATCAACACGCCGATGAAGCCCACGATCACCGCCGACCAGCGCCGCCAGTGCACCTCTTCCTTGAGGAACACCACCGACAGCACGGTGACGAAGATCGGCATCAGGAAGATCAGCGCGAATGCCTCGGCCATCGGCAAGGTGGTGAACGCAATCACCGAGGTCAGATTGCCGATGGCGCCGGTAAGCGCACGCAACAACCACAGGCTGGGTTGCTTGGCCATCACCAGTTCGCGCAACCGGTCGTCCGGCTTCTTCAGGAATGGCACGGCCACCAGCATCAGCAAGGCGCCGAGAAACAGCACTTCGTAGACCGGCAGCGTGCCTTCCAGCAGCTTCACGAACGCATCGCTGATCGAATAGGCCGCATAGCAGGCAAACCCCAACAACACACCCTTCAGCATTGCCGATCCTCCATTGCCGATCCTCCACGGTTGGCGCCAATCGGACACCATGTCGACGGGGCAGTGCGCAGTATGCGGTGCGGCGTGCGCCAGAGGAATCGGCGCAGGTCTCCGGGCACGGGCGCTCATGCACTGCCACCGGCACTGCCGCACACGGCCGGGCTGGCCACCGCGTTGCAGGAATGGCCGCTGCGCCGCCCCGTCGGCGTGCGGGTCATGCATTGGATGCCCACGCGCGGTGGGTCGGTTACGATGCCGGTCCATCCCTTGTAATGGCGACGCGCGTCACGCGCGCCGACCCCAGACCAGCGACCCGTGCCCCACTACTCCGGCCCACTCCTCACCTGCTCCGATGCCCAGGCACTGCTTGCCGCGCGCGGCAGTGGCCTGACCCAATGGACCGGCTCGCTGGACCTGGGCCGCAGTACCGGCATCGCGCAGCTGGACGCGCAGACCTGGCAGTGGCGTGGCCGGGGTTACCCGTATCCGGGCAAGCTCAAGGAGCGCACGCTGTACTTCTGGGACGGGGATGACTTCGCCCCGATCTCGCGCTTCGGCGGCGCGTTGATCAAGCTGGTCCCCACCGAATGGGGCGCGCCGACCTTCGAGATCGATGGCATCAAGATGCTGCCCTCGGCGCAGCTGTCGCCGTTCGAGGATGCGCGGCGCAAGGTGGCGCTGGTCGATCCGCGCGGCAAGGTCGTGCTGGATACCTGTGGCGGGCTGGGCTACTTCGCCGCCTGCTGCCTGGAGGCCGGGGTGGCGCAGCTGCAGTCGTTCGAGAAGAATGCCGACGTGCTGTGGCTGCGCACGCTCAATCCGTGGTCGCCGGATCCGGACGATGCCGCCCACGGCGGGCGTCTGCAGCTGACCCAGGCGGATATCTCGCAGCACATCGCCACGCTGGCTGACGGTGCGTTCGACGCCATCCTGCATGACCCGCCGCGTTTCGGCATCGCCGGCGAGCTGTACTCGCAGCTGTTCTACAACCAGCTGGCGCGGGTGTTGCGGCGTGGCGGGCGCCTGTTCCATTACACCGGCGCGCCCAACCGGCTCACCAGCGGGCGCGATGTGCCCAACGAGGTAAGCAAACGCTTGAGCAAGGCCGGTTTCAGCACGCAGCTGGCGCTGGATGGCGTGCTGGCGACGCTGCCGGCGCGGCGCTGATCGCACGCGTCTTGCGGCAACTGAAACGCGCGGTCAACAGCAGCCAGCCATCCGGCGATGCTGTGCGCCAAGCTGCGTTACAGCAGACACAGGCCGCGTCGAGTATCGGCTAGTCATGCGCGGAGCGCATCGCGTCTGCCACCGGCATCAGGCCTGCAAATGGATCTGCGATACTGCACTGCCCACGACAAGGACGTTGCATGCACCTCCACTTTACGACCTGGTTGTTGACCGCGCTGGTGGTGATGACCGGCGCGCCGGCACACGCGCAGACCGCGCCGCAAACACCGTCACCGTCGCAACCCATGTCCGACGTCACCGCCCGCCATCCGGTCACCACCGCCATCCTGGCCGGGCGCACGATTCGCCTGGGCGAACACGCCGGCAAGTGCGCGCTGCTGCGCGATGATGAAGTGCTCCCGCTGGACATCGGCGCGCCGTGCTACTTCAGCATCAATCGCGAGCATGGCGCCCAGGTGCATCACTTCAACGGCAGCGATATCGTGCTCGTGCAACACGCCCACCCCCGCGCGGAGCCGGACTGGGACATCAAGCTGTACGGGCCGATCTGCGCATTCGAAGCGCAGGCCGTGCGCGAGGTGGATGGCGTGCTGGAACCCGGCAGCGTCGCCAACTCCTGGCCCTGCGACCCCACCGTGGGCGCCGATCAGAAGCAGTTCGTCTACAGCTACGACACCTGGCCCAAGCGCGAGACGCAGACGCCATCGCGCAAGCAAAAGCAAACGCAGCCCTGATTGCCGCATGACGCGCAGGTGTCGATCGGCGCAGGCGGTTGCCACCGCCTTATGACCCGTTTGCTGATCAACACCGTGTACTGACCAGCGGCTCGCCGCACGCCTGCGCAGCCGCGTCGTCGTCGACAGTGTGGCACCGCAGTTGCGCATGCCGTGGAGCACCGCGCAGGTCATCGCCGGCCGCGTCTGTGCGCGGTCCAGACAACGTAGGCGAACCAGGCGATGACCGCCAACGGCACACTGGTCAGTAACGCATCCCAGCCGATGGCGATCCAGAACCGCTGCGGGTCTGCATCCGCATGGAAGATCCTGGTCGGCCGGCCGCGGATGACGCTGATATAGCGCCCCGTGACGATCGCCTCCAGCAACAGCCACAGCCGCATGCAGCAGGCGATCGCCACGACAACGGCCCCCCCGCCGATGATCCATTCATGGATCCGGGACGCTGCGGGCGCTGGCGCAGGTGGCGGTGATTTGGGCCGCTTTTTCTTCACGCAGGCATCGCTTCGCTGGAGGCGGCGCAGTGTACGCCCATGGGTGTCGGGCGGTCGCGGGCAGAGCCTGGTGACCGCTGCCACGCACCACCGCGCGCACTGCACTCGGTGCATCAGCGAGCGCTGCGGCAGCCAGGCCGCAGGCGCCCTCATCCACGCGTCAACATACCGCCCACTGATCGCGCCCGGCGGTCTTGGCGGCGTACAGGGCAAGATCGGCCTGCCCCAGCAGCACATCCAGGCCGGTTCCTGCAGTCACGCTCACCGCGCCCATGCAGAAGCGCACCGGCTGGTCGGTGGGCAGGCCGGCGATCTCGATCGCGGCCACGGCATTACGCAGCCGCGTAAACACGGCAGGAATCTCTTCTGCGCTGCAGCCCGGCAGCACCAGCAGGAATTCCTCCCCGCCTAGCCGCCCCAGGCGGTCCTGCGTCCGCAGCGCCAGCCCGGAGGCGCAGGCAAGCGCCTTGAGCACGGCATCGCCGGCAGCATGCCCGTGCACGTCGTTGATCAGCTTGAAGTGGTCCAGGTCGATCAATGCCAGCATGCACGGCACCTGCGAGCGCACCGATTGCTCGACCTGCTGCTGCGCCTCGGCGCGAATGGCGCGGCGGTTGGGCAGGCCGGTGAGCTCGTCGCGCATCGCCAGCCGCGAGAGTTGCCGCCGATGGCACGCACCGAAGGCCAGCACCACCAACGCACCCAGCAACAACAGGCAGGCCGCACATAGGGCGATCCACAGGGCGCGTTGACCGGCTTCGCGGGCCTGCAAGGCCAGTTGCGCGGTCTCGCTGCGCCGGCGCAGCTCGGCAGTTTCGGCGCCACGGCGCGCGTCTTCGTAACGCGCCTGCAGGCGCAGCATCACGGTGTCGCGCTGGCGATCCAGGCTCTGCGCACGCAGCGTGTTGGCGCGTTGCAGTTCCTGGTATGCCTCGGCATGGCGCCCCTCCGCCGCCAGTGCCTGGGCAATGGCATCGAGCAGCTTCGCGCGCCGTCCCAGCGACAGGTGGGGGTCGTCCGCCGCCTTGGCCGCGACGATCTCCACGCCGAGGCTGCCGGACTTGAGCGCGGTCAATGCCTGCAGCAACACCGCATGGCAGGCGGCCACCCGGCCGACATTGCCCTGGCGTTGCATCAACGGCAGTGCCTCGCGCGCCATTGCCAATGCCGCGCTGGCATCGCCGGCTTCGATCAGGACCTCGCTGCCGCTGGTCAATGCCGCGGCCACGCCGGCCTGATCGCCCAGCTCGCGACTGAGCGCCAGCGCGCGCTTGAAATGCAGCAACGCCGCGTCCGGCTGCTGCGCTGCCAGCGACGTGCCGTACTCGTATTCGATCAGGCTGCGCTGAAAGCGTGCCGGCTGGCCGCGCAGGCGCTCCAGGGCGCGCTGCAGGTAGTCTTCGGCGTCGTTGTCCTCGGTCGAGCGGCCACCCACGCGGCTGGCCAGCGAGCCGAGCTGGGTCAAGGCATCCAGCTCCAGGCCCAGGCTGTGTTCGCGCACTGCGCACTGGTAGCTGGCCTGTGCGGCGTTCCAGGCCTCGTCGCTGCTGCCGGAGGCGAGCATGCTCCACATGTCGACCGCCTCGACCTCGCACAGAAGATCGTTGCGCCCCAGCGCACGCGCCTGCTGACGCAGCGCTTCCAGCCGCGCCAGCATGCCGCGGTTGGGACTCTCGCGCACATCGCTGAGCGCCTGCACGATCGCCAGCCACAGCTGCGCCTGCGCCGTGTTGCCACGCACGTTCGTCAACATCGCACGCGCCTGGGCCAGGGCCGCCTGACGGCGCTCGCTCTCTTCCAGGGAAATCAGCACACGCGCCTGCGCCAGCAAGGCCCAGAACTGCGCGTCGGCATCGCCATCGCTGCGGGCACGCTGCAACGCGGCCTGGGCGACCTGCAGGGCGGCCCTGGGGTCGTCGATCGTGGCGGTTTCGATGCGCTTCCATGGCTGCGGCTGCGCCCACAGCGTCGCACTGCACAGCATCGCGGCCATCGCAACGACCATGCGCCGCCAGCGCGGCGTCGCGCCGCTCATCGGGCCCTCACGGCGACGACAAGCCACACCGCATGGCTGCCGTGGACGGGACATGCCGCCCGCCCCGTATCGGGTTTGCTGGTTGCTGCAGCACTGAAGCTCTCCCGTGGCTGGCTGGCTGGCGGTGGAATCGGAGCGACGTCGGCGTCTGCCTGACGCCGCGATGCAAACACACGGTCATGATGACTGGCGAGCGCGGCAGGTCATGTGATCGCCACGCATTGCGCCAGGATCGTTAGCGGCCTGCGGGCTGCGGGCTTGAATCGGCCTGCAGCTCGTGCCGGTGGCGACCGGCGGCCGGGCGCGTTGCGAAACGCCTGCGACCCGGCAGGCTTGCCGCAGCCGCCCTGCTGCACATCGCCGGATGCGGCCCGGCGACAGCCACGTAAACTGCCGCACCGCCCCCATCGATCCTGGAGACGCCGTGACATCCCGCCTGCCCCGCCTGCTCACGCTGCTTGCCGTCGCCTTGCTGTCGGCCTGCGCCACCCAGGCGCCGCGCGCGCCACAGCGCTCGCCGGACGCGGTCAAGGCCGACATCGCCCGGCGCCTGCCGACCACGCTGACCGATCGCGCCGGCTGGGCCGACGATGTGTACGTGGCGCTGTCCTCGCAGGGGCTGGACACCAGCGCCGAGGACATCTGCGCGGTGCTGGCGGTGACCGAGCAGGAATCGACCTACCAGGCCAACCCGGTCGTGCCCAATCTCGGCAGGATTTCGCGCGCGGAGATCGACCGCCGCGCCAGCGCGCATCACATCCCCGGCTTCATGGTCGATGCCGCCTTGCGCATCGCCTCGCCCGATGGCCGCAGCTATGCCACGCGCATTGCCAGCGCGCGCACCGAACAGGAGCTGAGCCGCATCTTCGAAGACTTCACCGGCAGCGTGCCGCTGGGCGCGCGCCTGTTCGACGGGCTCAATCCGGTGCATACCGCCGGGCCGATGCAGGTCAGCATCGCGTTTGCCGAGCAGCACGCCGAGCGCTATCCGTATCCGCCTGGCGACTCGATCCGCCACGAGGTCTTCAGCCGTCGCGGCGGGCTGTGGTTCGGCACCCGGCACCTGCTCGGCTACCCCGCCAGTTACGACGCGCTGCTGTACCGCTTTGCCGACTTCAACGCCGGCTGGTACGCCAGCCGCAATGCCGCGTTCCAGGCAGCGCTGAGCAAGGCCAGCGGGATCGCATTGACCCTGGACGGCGACCTGCTGACGCCCGGCGCCAGCCTGGATGCGCCCGGCGCCACCGAACGCGCCGCACGCGCCCTGGGCAGCCAGCTGGCGATGAGTGACCGTCAGCTCCGCCGTGCCCTGGAGGCCGGTAACTCCATCGATTTCCAGGACACCGAGCTGTATCGCCAGGTGTTCGCGCTGGCCGAGCGTAGCGCCGGCAAACCGCTGCCACGGGCGGTACTGCCCGGCATCACCCTGGACAGCCCCAAGATCACCCGCACCCTCACCACCGCCTGGTTCGCGCAGCGGGTCAACGCGCGCTGGAAGCGGTGTATGGGCAAGTAGTCGCCGGTGCCGCAGGGCGAGCGGCACCTGGGGCGCCACGCCTGGCATCTTCGTTCCACGGCAAGGCACGACGTTTGGCAGGGTCGCATGCCCCGCCCGCACACGTAGCATGCGAGGTTGCACCGCCGTTGTCGGCGCGCACCCTTTTGATGAGGTCCACATGCCCACACCGTTGCCGTTGCGCCACCTGCTCGCTGCCCTGATGACCGCCCTGCTGCCCGCGGTGGCCAGCGCGCAGGCACCGGGCGTGACCGAGGCCGACTACGCCCGTGCCGAGCGCCTGATCTACTACGCCGCGCAGCCCCTGGTCGACCATGCGCCCACGCGCGTGACCTGGCTGGATGCCACCCATGTGGTCTACGTCGACCACGATGCCAAGGGCGACCGCCTGCTGCAGCTGGACACCGCCACCGGCAAGACCGCGCCGCTGTTCAAGCCCGCGGCGCTGGCCACCGCGCTCAACACCCTGCTCAAGACCGGTGACAAGCCGCTCAAGGCCGCCACCCTGGCGCCCAAGGTCAGCCTCGGCGCCGATGGCCGCTACCGCCTCAACGTGCGCGACACCGCGGTGGTCTGCGACGCCCGTGCGCGCTGCAGCAAGCTGTATGCGAAGGACAAGCCCGAACCGGGCGTGCTGTCGCCGGACAAGCGCAGCGAAGCGTTCATCCGCAACTGGAACCTGTGGGTGCGTGATCTGGCCAGCGGCCAGGAAACCCAGCTCACCCGCGATGGCGTGGAAAACTTCGGCTACGCCACCGACAACGCCGGCTGGCAGCACAGCGACAACGCCATCGTTGCGTGGTCGCCGGACTCGCGCAAGATCGCCACCTTCCAGCAGGATCAGCGCAAGACCGGCGACATGTACCTGGTCAGCACCAAGCTTGGGCATCCGGAACTGCAGTCGTGGAAGTACCCGCTGGCCGGCGACAAGGACGTGACCACGATCGAGCGCGTGATCATCGACGTGCCCAGTGCCAGCGTGGTGCGGCTGAAGATGCCAGCGGACCAGCACCGCTCCACGCTGTGCGACGACGTCAGCTGCTCGCCGGGCCTGTGGGACGATGTGAAATGGGCGCCGGACAGCAAGACCCTGGCGTTCGCCTCGACCTCGCGCTTCCACAAGCAGGTCTGGCTGCGCATCGCCGATGCCGGCACCGGCGCCGTGCGCACTGCCTTCGACGAAACCGCCAAGACCTATTACGAAAGTGGCCAGGTCGCCGCCAACTGGGCCTACCTGCCCGGCAGCAACGAGGCGGTGTGGTTCTCCGAGCGCAGCGACTGGGGCCAGCTGTATCTCTACGACCTGGCCACCGGCAAACCCAAGCGCGCGATCACCAGCGGCGAAGGCAACGTCACCGAATTGCTGCGCGTGGACCCGGTGACGCGCACTGCATGGTTTGTCGGCGTAGGCCGCACGCCGGGCGTGGATCCGTATTACCAGCAGCTGTGGAAGGTGAGCCTGGACGGCGGCGAGCCGGTACTGCTCACGCCCGAGGTCGCCGACCACAGCATCGCGCTGTCGCCCGATGGCAAGCGCTTCGTCGACACCTATTCCACCTCGGTCACGCCGCCGGTAAGCGTGCTGCGCGATGCCGCCGACGGTCGCACGCTCAGCACCATCGCCACCGCCGACATCAGCCGCCTGAAGGCCGCCGGCTGGGTGCCGCCGGAGCCGATCACGGTCAAGGCACGCGATGGCAAGACCACGCTGTATGGCCTGATGTTCAAGCCGACGAATTTCGATCCCGCACGCAAGTACCCGGTAATCGACTACGTCTACCCCGGCCCGCAGACCGGCTCGGTGCGCGGCCGCAGCTTCCTGGCCGGCCATGGCGACAACCAGTCGCTGGCCGAACTGGGCTTCATCGTGATCGCCATCGATGGCATGGGCACGCCGTGGCGCTCCAAGACCTTCCACGACACCTGGTACGCCAACATGGGCGACAACACCCTGCCCGACCAGGTGGCCGCGGTGAAGGAGCTCGGCCAGCGCTACCGGTGGTTCGATACCAGCCGCGTCGGCATCTGGGGGCATTCGGGTGGCGGCAATGCGTCCACCGCCGCGATGCTGCGCTACCCGGAGCTGTTCAAGGTGGCGTGGTCGGAAAGCGGCAACCACGACAACCGCGGCTACGAGGACGACTGGGCCGAGAAGTATCACGGCGAGCACATCGTCAACAAGGACGGGACCTCCAACTACGATGACCAGGCCAACGCCACCCGCGCCAGCAAGCTCAAGGGCAAGCTGATGCTGGTGCACGGCACGCTGGACGACAACGTGCCGCCGTATCTGACCTTGCTGGTCGCCGATGCGCTGATCAAGGCCAACAAGGACTTCGACATGCTGATGCTGCCCAACGCCAAACACGGCTACGGCGAGCTCACCCCCTACGTCGCCCGCCGCCGCTGGGACTACTTCGTGCAGCACCTGCTCGGCGCCACCCCGCCGGCGCAGTATCAGATGAAGCCGATGCCGGAAAAATAGGCGACGCTGCAAGCGGCATCGTCGGCCATCGACGGTGCCGCGCTATCGCGCAGTTGAACCGGGAGTGCAGAGAAAGCGGCGCCGCAGCCAGCCTGCGCCGTCGTGCAGCATCGGTCCTGGGCGCAACACCATGCCCCCCAAGAACCGTAGGAGCGGACCCGGCCGCGACGCCCTACCCGCACACGCAAACGTCGCAACACAGCACCGCAAAGGAATGCAGGCGCACACGGTACAGCTGCCACATCAAACCGCATGCACCACCACCGGCACGCGAGATCACGCGCCCCATCAGGCAACACCTGGTGGAACGCCACCCCGTTACTTCGCGGTCCCACCACCCAACTGCTTGCCCAAGAACGCCAGCAAGCGCGTGTAGTACTCGCGTCGGTGCGCCTCGGTGTAGAAGCCGTGGCCCTCGTTGGGGAAGTACAGCGACTCCACCGGCACCCCCGCACCCTTCAACGCGCGCTCCATGGCCTTGGTATGTTCGATCGGCGCGCGCTCGTCCTTGCCGCCGGCCGCCAGAAACACCGGCACCTTGATCTGCTTGGCCAGCACCACCGGCGAGCGCGTGGCCAGGGTGTCACGTGCACCCAGCCAGTCGCCGGTCCAGTTCTTTGCCCAACGCGCGGAGCGCGCGGTGTCGCGGGCCATCATGTCCAGATCGTAGACGCCAACATAGCCAGCGGCGCAGCGGTACACCGCCGGCTCCTTGGCAACCCCCATCAGCGCAGCGTAACCACCGTAGCTGGCACCGTAGAGACAGATGCGCGAGGCATCGGCCACTCCCTGCGCGATAGCCCAGCGGGTTGCATCGGTGAGATCGTCCTGCATGCGCCCACCCCACTCCCTGGCACCGGCCTGGGTGAAGGCACGCCCGTAATTGGCCGAGCCGCGGTAATTGACGCGCAGCACCGCGTAACCGGCTGCGGCCAGCAGCTGGGTGTCGTCGTCGAACTCCCATTTGTCGAAGATCCCGAACGGGCCACCATGCGGCATCACGATCAACGGCAGCGGCTTGCCTGCCTCGGCGTGCAGCGGCTGGGTCAGATAGCCGTGCAACTCCAGGCCATCGCGCGCCTTGAAGCTCACCTGCCTGGTCGCCGGCACGCCATCGGGCGGAAACCATTCGCGGCGACTGAACACCCGGTCGGCCTTCTTGCTGACCGTGTCGAACAAATAATAATCGCCGTTGTTGCGATCGCTCCACACATACACCAGCACCAGGCGACGGTCGCGGGTGGCCGAGGTGATGTAGACCGCATTGCCGTCGAAGGCTTTCTCCAGGCTGCGATAGAGCCTAGCCGCCGGCGACTTCTCGTCGAAGAAGCGGTTGCGCACCCGGTCGCTCATGTAGGACGCACCGATCGGCGTGGTGCCATCCAGGTCGCGCAGGATCCGGTAGGGGTCGACGGTGTCGTCGTGCAACAACGGCGTGGACTTTCCGCTGGCCGGGTCCCATCCCACCAGCACATCGGTGCCGGTCGCCTGCTCCACTTGCAGGTAGGCCTGGCTGCCATCGGCCGCAAAGCCGAGCGGAAACGCACGATGCCCGCTGCTGGCGGCATCGTTAACCAACCGCCACGGCGCAGCATCGTCGTCGCGGTAATACAGCTTGCTGACGTTGGTGACATCGGCGCCGTTGGCAAAGCGGATGCGCCCCTGCTGGTCGGTCACGAAGTTCGCACGACGCACCGGCGATGTCGCCACGGTACTGCGCCGGCCGGTCAGGATATCCAGCTTGTCGATACGGATGCTCGGGTCGCCGACGAACGGGATCGTGGACACCAGGATGTTGCGCGGATCACCGGGCAAGGTATCGAGCATGAACGTGCCAGGCTCCAGGTCCATCTTCAACTGCACGCCGTTGATCTCCGGATTGGTGCCATAGGGGCTGGCCAACAGGCGGCCATTCTTGCCATCGGCGTCGATGGCATGCAGTTGCCCGATCGCCATCGGCTCGTCGCGCGAGCCCAGCCGCTGCGCCATCGACACCACGATGCGGTCGTCGCTGGCCCACCAGAAATCGTCCACCACGCTGTTGGCGCCACCGGTGACTTTCGCGGTGGCCACCTTGTCCTGGCGCCGCACGATGCCCAGCACGGTGCGATCTTCCAGCGGCATGGTGAGCGCGAAATAGTCGCCCGTCGGCGAGATCTTGATCCGCTCGAACTGGTCGCTTTTGAGATAGGGCGTCAGATCCACCGGTTGCGGCGGCGTCTGCGCGCAAACCGATCCGGTGATTGCCATCGCCATCGCCACCGCAAGTGCCCCAGTCGCCTTCCTCATCCAGTAATGCATTGCGACACTCCGCCTCTTCCTTGGTCCACCTATGGTGGCAAAGGCGGTTGGCGGCGTCCATCCTCTGGCGTGACGTTGGATGCGTTCCCAGCGAGATGCCGCGTACCGCGCACGGCCGCCTGGCAATGCCTGGCCTGCCCTGATGTGCTCAGACACCGCTCCGTGTGCGCACACCCAGCAAGCCGATGCGCCGGAACCACATCTCCAGCGGCACCGTCACCAGCGGCGGCAACGCGGCCAGCAGGCTCAGCGCCCACGCCCACCACGGCCAGCGCAGCCGCAGCGCGGCAAGCACGCTGACCGCCACATAGAACAGGAAGGCCGCGCCATGCAGGCGCCCGAACACCCACACCACCAGCTCGGTGGTGTGGGTGCCGTACTTGAGCACCATGCCGACCAACAGCCCGGCCCAGGTCAGCCCTTCGAAAAAGGCGGCGGCGGCAAACAGCCGGCCGATCGGCGACAACGCAGAAGAAGCACGCATGCAACACTCCAGACGGACAGGGATTGCCGCGACGCGATGGCGGCGGCGACGCCCGCTGGCCACCGCATTCTACAGAGCGCATCGCGCACCAGCCGCCCGCCGTCGTTCCTGGCGATAATGGGCGCCCTTTGCATCACCTGCCGGCCTCCCATGCGCGTCCTCCTCCTGCTCGCCGTGCTCGCACTGGCACTGCTGCCCGCAACGTCCATCGCAGTCCAGCTCCAGGACGGCGACCTGTTGTTCGTCACCGCCGCCCGCACCGGCCTGAGCGGCGCCATCGACGATGCCACCGCCAAACAGGACGCACCCAGCTTCGATCACGTCGCGCTGGTAGCGCATGCCGGCGATACGCAGGTGGTGCTGCATGCAGACGAACACGGCTCGCGCGAGCAGGCGTTGCAGGCGTTCATCGACGACGCCAGCGCCAGGCACCGGCAGATCGTCGTGTACCGGCTCACCCCCAAGCATCGCGCTGCCATCTCCGATGCCATCGCGCAGGCACGGCGCATGCTCGGCAAGCCTTACAACCAGACCTACGTGCAGGACGACAACAGTTATTACTGCTCGGACTTCATCGAGCGCGCCTTCCGCGCACATCACGTGTTTGCGCTGCAACCGATGAACTTCAGGAACCCGCAGACCGGTCAGGTGTCGCCGTACTGGACCGACTTCTATCGCAGCAAGGGCATGGCCGTGCCGCAGGGCCTGCCCGGCACCAATCCGAACGATATGGCCAAGTCGGCGGCATTGCGCGTGGTTGGTCGTCTGCACTGAGCACGGGTGCTCCCGGGTTCTCGATGATTCCGCGGGCGCTTGGGTTCTTCGAGCATCGAGAACCTGGCAGCGGCCCGTGTTATACGTTGCCATGCCAGTCGCGTCTTCCGGCATTGCTGGCATCGTCGATGTCGGTACGCACCCAACGCGACAGAATCGGCACGCGCGGTCCGCCACGTATCGACAGCCAGCTCTCGTCTGCACCGCTGCAACGGCACCACGCTTCACCACATGCAGGAGGCTGTATTGAACAAGCTGTTATGGGCTGGATTGGCAGTGTTGCTACTGACTGGCTGCGGCAAGGCACCACCGCCAGCACCCACACCCATTGCCAAAGCGACACCAGCAGCCACAGCGGATACGCCCGCTCACGCGCCTGCTAGCCAGCGTGGCGGTGGGCAACCGTATGAACTGGCCGATACGCAGGTCTGGGACGTGCCCGATCCGGCGACAGGCCGCACCTACCAGGTCTTCGTCGCGCTGCCACGCGGCTATGCGGACAATCCGCAGCGTCGTTACCCGGTGTTGTATGCCACCGATGGCGACTATGCGTTCCCGCTGGTCAAGCAGATCGCGCGGCGCTTGAACGGCGAAGGGCCAGCCATCGCCGATTTCATTCTGGTCGGGCTGTCCTACGCAGTCGGCGACGAGCCCATGCCGAGCCGCAGACGTGATTACACGCCCACCCCGGAAGATGGCCCGACCGCAGCGCCGGTTGCCACCCACGGCAAGAGCGCCGACTACATCCGCTACCTGCGCGATCGCGTGCTGCCGTTCGTCGCCAACCGCTACCGGACCGACGAACAGCGGCGCCTGTATCTGGGGCACTCGTACGGCGGCCTGCTGGGCACGCAGATCCTGTTGAGCACACCGGAGATGTTCGCCGGCTACATCCTGGGCAGCCCCTCGTACTGGTATGGCGAGCACGCGATGGTGGCGCAGGAAAACAGCTTTGCCGCGTCGCATACCGACCTGCCGGCGCAGGTGTACATGTACGTCGGCGAATACGAGCAGGTGCGCCACCACCAGAATTACGACATGGTCATCGACGCACAGAAGATGGCGCAGGCGCTGCGCGCGCGACACTATCCATCGTTGCATCTCGCGCTGGAGGTTCTCGATGACGAAGACCACTTGAGCGTCGCACCGCGCGGCATCACGCACGGGCTCAAGTCCTTGTTGCGCAGCAGCTCCTCACCGGGTGACACGCGCTGATCGACCCGGCAGTGCAACAGCGCTCATTCGCCAGCCGTATCGCAGTCGTGGCAGACGCCTCGTCCCGTTCAACCACCCGCTAGCAACCACCCACAGGCCCCCAACCCATGCACGCACCAACGCCGGCGGTTTCCAATAGCGCACTGACCACACACGGCCACGCGTCCCACCGCATTGCGCTGGGCGAGCGCAACTTCCTGCAGCCCGGCCGCCTACGCTGGCTGCGGGCGATCGGCTGGGCGGTCCTGCTGCTGGTGGCGGTCGCCACGCTGGCGCCCATGGCCGGCAGGGCCGTCGGCAGCCTGCTGCCCAAGGACTCCGGGCCGCTGCAACTGATTGCCAGCCTGGTCGGTATCGCGGTGGGCTTGACGGTCTACGTGGTGGCGGTGCGCCTGGCCGAAGGACGGCGCGCCAGCGAGCTCGCACTACGCCCGATGTTGCCGCAGCTGAGCATTGGACTGTTGATCGGCGCGGCCATGTTCGCCGCGGTCATGGGCATCATGGCGCTGTTCGGGCTGTACGACATCCAGGCGCTTGGCCCGGCGCCGGCCTGGACGGCGGTGCGCAAGGCCTTGCAGGCCGGGGTGATCGAAGAGCTGTTGTTCCGCGCCATCTTTCTGCGCCTGGTATGGCGCGCGTTCGGCCCGTGGGTGGCGTTTATCGCCTCTGCCGCGCTGTTCGGTTTCGGCCATATCGCCAACCCGCATGCAACGGCGTTTGCGGCGATTTGCATCGCACTGGAAGCAGGCATCCTGCTGGGCGCGTTCTATGCCTTGACCGGCCGCATCTGGATGTCGATCGGCGTGCATATCGCCTGGAACTTCACCCAGGGCTATCTGTTCGGTGCGGCGGTCTCCGGGACCGACATGGGCCCGGCCATTGCCCGCAGCACGGCAACGCCCGGATTTCCGCAATGGCTCACCGGCGGGGCCTTCGGCCCGGAAGCCTCGCTGCCCGGCGTGCTCATCTGCCTGGCGGTGGGTCTGTCGGTATTGTGGCTGGCGTGGCGCGCGGGCAGCTTTGCAAAGCAGCCCTGACCGGTCCTGGCGATGGCAACGCGCTGCCGCGCCCGCATGGCCAGGCAGCGCGGCGACACGGGCATGGCCTTGCCGGCTGCTGCCGCACGCCCGCACCACTACCCCGGCATGGATCGACCTGCACCTTCCCCCACGCGTCAGGCAACACCGCCCTCCCGCCAGGCAGGCGCATCGCACTGGCACCGCCTTGCCATCGCGCAGACATCCGGCCTCCTAGGCTCTGGGCATCGACAACCCGACGCATGCCTGCCGGCTCCACATTGGCGCCTGGCAGCATGCTCCTGCAGAGGTGCACATGGCTTTGATCCACTCCCTCCTGATGAGCGCCGTCGCCGGCATGCGCTCGATGACCCCGCTGGCCGCAGTGGCCAACGCTGCGCGCACCGGCAAGCTGCCTGCCGACAACGGCGCACCGGCACTGCTCGCCAATCCCCTCGCATCGGCCGGCATGCTGGCGCTGGCCGGTGGTGAGCTGGCCGGCGACAAGATGAAAACCGCTCCCGACCGCATCGTGTTGCCCGGCATGATTGCCCGCATCGCCACCGGCGTCATCGTCGGCACCGCGCTGGCACCGCGCCATCAGCGCGGCGTGGCTGCCGTGCTGGGCGCGACCACCGCAGTGGTGGCCGCCTATCTCACCTTCAACGTGCGCATGCGTGCGATCGAACGCTATGGCCAGACCAGCACCGGTGTGGTCGAGGACGCGATCACGGTGGGCGCGGCGACGCTGATCATGCGCGACGCGGCAAAGCACTAGCGCGACAATCCGGTGGCCGGATCCATCACCTGACGCAGCCGCGTGCCGCGCCGCGGCGACCGCCACTCGACCGTCGCCGTGGCGTAGCAACAACACGGGTGCGGGGCGCGCTGCGTTATGTCGCAGCAGTGCGGCATCGCGGTTTAGTCAGGTCGATAGATCGCACAGAGCTTGTTGCCATCCGGGTCGCGCACGTAGGCCAGCCAGACCGCTCCCATGCGGCTCTCACGCTCGCCCGGCGGATCCTCGATGGACACCCCGCCTGCAGCCACGGCGGCGGCGTGGAAGGCCTGGACCTGCTCTGGCGAACTGCAGGTGAAACCGACGGTGGCGCCGTTGCCGCTGGTCGCCGGTGCATCGTTGATCGGCTCGCTGACGGCGAAGGTGCTGCCGGCATGGCGATAGAACAGGCGCACATGGCCGGAGCCGGCAGTGTTGACCAGCGGCGCGGGAGCGCCGAAGACGCCGCCGAGCACCGCATCGTAGAACTGCCTGGATCGCGCAATATCGTTCGATCCCACCATCACATGATTCAGCACTGACCGCTCCTGTTGGTCACCAAGGCGCACAGCTTAGTGCACGCCATGCGGCAGTGCGCCCGAGCGCTGCGCCGTGCAGCCGCCGGGTGCATCAGCCGCCACGCCCATGCGGCACCTGCAGATCCAGCACCGGCCCCAGCGGCACGATGCCGGTGGGGTTGATGGTGCCGTGACTCTGGTAGTAATGGCCTTTGATGTGCTGGAAATTCACCGTGTCTGCAATACCGGGCATCTGGTAGAGCTCGCGCAGGAATCCGGACAAGTGTCGATAGTCGGCAATCCGTCGCAGGTTGCACTTGAAGTGCCCCACATACACTGCATCGAACCGCACCAGCGTCGTAAACAGCCGCCAGTCCGCCTCGGTAAGCACCTCGCCGCAGAGATAGCGATGCTCGTCCAGGCGCGCCTCCAGCCAATCCAGCGTCTCGAACAGCGGCACCACCGCTTCTTCGTAAGCCGCCTGCGTGGTAGCAAAGCCCGCCTTGTAGACGCCGTTATTGACGGTGTCGTAGATCCGCGTATTGAGCGCATCGATCTGCTCACGCAGCGGAGCGGGATAAAAGTCCCCGTCGGCCGCACCAACGGCATCGAAGGCGCTGTTGAACATGCGGATGATGTCGGCCGATTCGTTGCTCACCACCGTGTTGCGCTCGCGGTCCCACAACACCGGCACGGTCACGCGCCCGGAGTAGCGCGGATCGGCGTTGAGATACACCTCATACAGGCGCTTGGCATGGTGAACCGGATCGGCGATCACGCCCGGGCCAGGATCGAAGGTCCAACCCTGGTCGCGCATCAACCAGTTCACCACCGACACGTCGATCAGCGACTCCAGCCCTTTCAGGCGCCGGAAGATCAGCGTGCGATGCGCCCACGGGCAGGCCAGCGACACGTACAGGTGATAGCGGCCGGGAGCAGCCTGAAAACCGCCCTTCCCGTGCGGACCAGGGCTGCCATCGCGCGTCACCCAATTGCGGAACTGCGATTGCGAGCGCTCGAAACGCCCGCCGCTCCTGTCGGTGTCGTACCAACTGTCCTGCCACTTGCCATCGACCAACAGGCCCATGCTGCCTTCTCCGCTACCACAATAGGCCGCAACCCTAGCCCAGCCGGTCTGGCGAGTGCGTGAGCGGCCGTGGCGGCGTGAGCAGACGCGAGTAGCCAGCAGCGCCTGCAGACCGAAGACCCACCGCTGCAAGGCAACAGGAGCGCCGCGTTGCCGTCGGCCAGCAGCGCACGCTACCTGGCAATCACCGACGTGCCGGAAGGCACCATGTAGCAGGCCTGCGCCTTCTTGCAGGCATCGGCATTGAGCTCGGCGATCTGGCTGGCCAGGTACTGCTCGGGCGTCAGGCCCATGCGGTTGCGGTATGCATTGTCGGCATCGGCCTTGGCGACCTGTTCCTGCTCGCGTTGCCGCTCTGCGGTCGTCGCCTCGACCAGCGTCTTGACACGCTGTTGCTGCGCAGCGGTGAGGTTCATCTGCTGCAACACGTCCGGATTAGGGCGCGCGCGTCCGAGCGTGATGTTCTGGATCTGGATCGGCAAGCCTTGTTGCTTGACCAGCGCGCTGACGTTCTGGGTGACCGAACCGTCGATTTTCCTGGCGGTATCCGGGTCGCTCATCATCTTGGTCATGTCGTAGCGCTTGACCTGATCGCGCACGATCGAGGCGTACTGGCTGGCGACATTGTTCTTGAACCAGTCCTGCCCAAACCCGGACAGCAGCAAGGCCGGGGCGGTGATCCGGTACTGGATCTGGGTCGAGAAGTCCAACAGGATATTGTCGCTGGACGAGAAATCGTCGAAAGCCACCTGCACCGTCTGCGGCGTCACATCCACATAGGTGACCGACGTGGTCAACCACGCATACGTCCGACCTGGCTCACGCACATCGTCCAGGCGAACGCCACCCTTGCCGAAGAACATCGGTTTATCCACCAACACGGCCTTCTGGCCAGGATCGGGCGAGACAACGGTACAGGCACAGAGCAAGCTGGCCAGCGCAGCGGCCAGCACGGACGTCTTCATCGATTTCCCCCTTGAGCGGTCGGGCGTCACTGCCGTTCCGGTGTGTTGCGAAGGTTACCTAAACTCCCGCGCATTGGCACCGGGGCCGCCCTCGCTCGAGGCTTCAACCACTGGCAGAACGCCAACTGCCTGCCATGACTGCGACGGTTCCCTCGCCACCTGCCGCGAGCGGCCGATCCAGCTGCGACACAACAGCGCACCCAAGTCCCGATCAAAACGTCCCTTGGCCGCCCTCCCCTCCACCCCTCTCCATTGGCGCCAACCCATCACAATCGGCGAAAATAGCGGACGGCCGCACCACCGGCCAGCGGCGTGCCGTCCTCGTCCGCTGTACAAAGGCTCACCGTCCATTGCGCTCTCCTGTCGGCTGCCCGCCGCACTCGTCACGGCTTGCTGCCGCTCACTCCCGGATCCATCTTGAACACCAACGCCCCACTCCCGCCCGCCGACGACCTGCCCCTGACCGACCGCCTGCGCGCGGCGCTGGACCTGCTGGAGGCCATCGAGGCCGACCGCAGCGTGCTCGATACCCTGCCCGAGGCCGACCGCGTGCGCCTGCACCAGGTGGTGGCCAGGGTCTATCACCCCGAGCCCAAGGCGCGGCGGCAGCTGCTCAAGCAGCGCGAGCGCGAGCGGCACCAGGAGAAGGTGCGCAAGGCCGAGGCGCTGCTGGAGCAGCGCGGCATCCGCGCACTGCGGCGCAAACCGGTATTCAGCACGCCGAACTTCTTCCCGCCGCATGCCGCCGGCCTGCACGATGCGCACAACGGCGAAAACGCCACTGCCGCACCGGAGCCCACGCATTCGCCGGAGCTGCGCCACTGCTACGTGTGCAAGCAGAAGTTCACCCAGCTGCATCACTTCTACGACCAGATGTGCCCGGCCTGCGCCGAGCTGAACTACTTCAAGCGCACCGAAACCGCCGACCTGCGCGGACGCGTGGCGCTGCTGACCGGCGGCCGGGTCAAGATCGGATACCAGGCCGGCCTGAAACTGCTGCGCGCCGGTGCGGAACTGATCGTGACCACGCGTTTCCCGCGCGATTCGGCCGCCCGCTATGCGCAGGAGCCGGACTTCAACGAGTGGGGCCATCGCCTGCAGGTGTTCGGCCTGGATCTGCGCCACACCCCCAGCGTGGAAGCGTTCTGCAGCCAGCTGCTGGCCACCCGCGACCGCCTGGACTTCATCATCAACAATGCCTGCCAGACCGTGCGCCGCCCGCCGCAGTTCTACGCGCACATGATGGCCGGCGAAACCGCCGCGCTGCATGAGTTGCCGGACACCGTGCGCAACCTGGTCGGCCATTACGAAGGCCTGCGCACGCCCGAACCACTGCGCGATGCCTCGGCGATGGCGCTGCCGGCGGTGCATGGCCGCGGCCTGGACGGCGCCGACGGCCTCACCCGCGCCGCCGAGCTGTCGCAGGTGGCGTTGCTGGACGACGAACTGGTTGGCCAGCAGCACCTGTTCCCGGAAGGACGGCTGGACCAGGACCTGCAGCAGGTGGACCTGCGCGGGCGCAACTCCTGGCGCCTGCTGATGGACGAAGTGCCCTCGGTGGAGCTGCTGGAGACCCAGCTGGTCAACGCCATCGCGCCCTTCATCATCAATGCGCGGCTGAAGCCGCTGATGCTGCGCACGCCCGAGCGCGACAAGCACATCGTCAACGTCTCGGCGATGGAAGGGCAGTTCTACCGCAACTTCAAGACCACCCGGCATCCGCATACCAACATGGCCAAGGCCGCGTTGAACATGATGACGCGCACCTCGGCGGCCGATTACCAGAACGACGGCATCCACATGAACAGCGTCGACACCGGCTGGGTCACCGACGAGGATCCGGCCGACATCGCCGCGCTCAAGGTCCAGCAGGAACGCTTTCACCCGCCGCTGGACATCGTCGACGGCGCCGCGCGCATCGTCGACCCCATCATCCACGGCGCCAACACCGGCGAGCATGTGTGGGGACAGTTCCTCAAGGACTATGCGCCCACCGATTGGTGAGCGCTGCCTGCAGCCGGGGCTTCGCGTGATGCCGCCAGCGGCACGAAGCGCGCGCCGCTGCGATCATGCAACAGCGATTGCAAGCGGCGTCCGCCGCAGATGTTGCGGCCATGTGCATAACGGCCGAGCTCCCTTTTCACCCCATTGACTGTGCCACCGCTAGCGTCAGGGTCAACCAACCGAGACGCACACATGACAGAGCACGGCAAGCCCAACCCGATCATCGACACCCTTTCCAACGTCATCGGCGCCATCCGTGCCGACGACGACATGCACGACCTGGCCCAGGCCCACGATGCGCTCGAACCCAAGGCCATCGAAAAGCTCACGCCGGCCGAAGCCCGGCAGCAGCCAACCATCGCCGATGCGGTCAAGAAGCTGCTGCAGGACCAGGGCAAGACCGCCGATCCCGAGGTGCTGGTACCCGGCGTCAAGCGCACCTCCCACACCCTGGAAACGCCTGCCGGCAATCTTCCTGCCTTCGTCTACACCCCGCAGGGCGGCACCGCACTGCCGGTCATCGTCTATTTCCACGGTGGTGGCTGGGTGATCGCCAATGCCGAGGTCTATGACGGCGGCGCGCGCGGGCTGGCCAAGGAAACCGGCGCCATCGTGGTCTCGGTCGACTATCGCCAGGCGCCCGAACACAAGTTCCCCGCTGCCTGGGACGACGCACTCGCCGCCTACGAATGGGTGCTGGCAAACGCGGCCAGCATCGGCGGCAACCCGCAGCGTGTAGCCCTTGCAGGCGAAAGCGCCGGCGGCAACCTGGCCATCGCCACGGCCGTGGCCGCACGCGACAAGGGGCTGCAGGCACCTACGCATATCCTGGCGGTGTACCCGGTCGGCCAGACCGGCAGCCTGCACACCGAGTCCTACATCGAAAACGCCATCGCCAAGCCCTTGAACAAGGCCATGATCGAATGGTTCGTGGGGCACCTGATCCGTAGCGATGCGGACAAGGCAGACACGCGCCTGGACCTGGTCAACGCCAACCTGCGCGGCCTGGCACCGGTAACGATCATCAACGCCACCATCGACCCGCTGCGCAGCGACGGCGCCAAGCTGGAAGACGCCCTCAAGGAGGCCAATGTACCGGTCGAGCGCGAGGTCTACACCGGCGTGACACACGAGTTCTTCGGGTGTGCCGCAGTCGTTGCCAAGGCAAAGGCTGCGCAAGAATATGCGGGCAAGCGGCTGCGTGAGTCGTTTCGCTAAGCAAGCCACGGTGTTTGGCACGCTGGTCGTGCCACGCGACAGCAGGAACAGATAATGTTCAAACGAGGGCCGCCCTGGCAAACCAGGCGGCCCTCTTTTAGTGGCCTCAGTTTGGGCGTTATAAAGACTCTTACTGTCGGGGCAGCGTATTGGCTCGCAGCCTGACTCGTACGCGGCACGATGTGACAAGCCCGGGACCAAAAGGACTACCGCAGCAACTCCTGCCGCAGCCATTGCATGTACGATCCAGCCAGGGGAGGCGTCGCGGTCAGACAAGGAGTTCGTCATGAGTGAAATCCACTCCAAACGTGCAGTTGCCTATGCGCAGGTCAGGCGCGCACTGCAGTCCGGGCGGTATCCGCCCGGTCAGCGCATCGACCCGGCAAAGCTGGCCACCGAGTTGAAGATCAGCTCCACGCCAGTTCGCTTTGCGCTGTATCGCCTGGTCGGCGAAGGCCTGCTCATCGATCACGCACGCTATGGCTTTCAGGTACCGCTGCTCACCGAGGTCGCGTTGCGGGACCTGTACGACTGGATGGAGCGCCTGTTGCGGATGGCCTGCGATATCGGCGTTGCATTGGTGCCGCATGCCCCTGCCGAGCTGGAATCCACCAGTGCAGCGACAGACGTGGTCAAGCAGACCTGGAAGCTCTTCGACGCCATCGCCCGTGCCACCGCGCACTGGTCGCTGCACCACGCAGTCAGGCAGACCAATGACAGGTTGGCCCCGGTGCGACGTGCCAAACACGGCCTGCTCGACGGGCTCGATGAAGAACTGGCAGAGCTCACGCTGCACTGGCAGCAGCGCGACCTTGCGGCGCTGCAAACAGCGTTGCATGCCTATCACGTACGCCGCATCCAGGCCGTGCCGCGCATCGTGGCGGTCATGCATGAGCGCAGCCGTCAGGTTTGACAGGTCGGCCACGCTGCTGCCAGTGCAGCGTGACCCTGCGGCGCTAAGTGTTGCGCTGCATGCCTACCGTGCGCGTCGCATCCAGGCCGTGCCGCGCATCGTGGCGGTCATGCGTGAGCGCGGCCGTCGGGTTTGAAAGCTCGGCCACTGACTGTCGCCAGCGCTACGCCTCGCAAGATCCACATTCTGTGCAGGCGCACCGCCGGCAGCGTGCGCCTGATGTGGCATGAATGGCGCGATGCGACGCCACCGGCCAGGCTTGCACGGTCATCTTCGATGGCGGTCACACAGTGCATTTAATCATGACGGTGTTACGACTTAATCATTTGAAAATCAATACACCCGTTTCCTAACGTGTCTGTGTCATGGATCCCCATGGCACAACCAGGAGACAGCGATGAACATCAATGACACCACCCGCAGCGATGCATCCAGCGAGATCACGGTGCTTGGCGTTGCCAGCACCGACACCAAGGGCGGCCCGCTCGCCGGCGAAGAAATCGGCGGCTTCAATGTGCCGGGCATTTCCGAAGAGTGAACCCGAGGCGTGCCTGAGCGCACGCCCCTCCCACCAGGAGTAGAGACCATGGATACCAGCAACAACGACGCGCATACCACGACGTCTGGCCAGGATCTCATCGTGCTTGGCATCGCAAGCCTAGACACGCAGGGCGGGCCACTCGCAGGCGAAGAAATGGGTGGCATCACCACGCTGGGCATCAGCCAGGACTAGGCACTGCCAACGCGCGGCAGTCGCCACTCGGCCGTACATGCCGGTGGGCAACTTCCCAGGCCACGGGGCGCACTGCAACGGTGCGCCCCTTCTCTCTCTCAAGGACAGCGCCATGCAACGCTACACATTGCGCGACGACCTAGCGTTCTGCCGCATTGGCGAGCGCCTGGTGTTCCTGGATATCGGCAACGACCGCTACTTCCGCCTGCCCGAGGCACTGGAGCACTCCCTGCTCACCTATCTGGCGCAAGACCCGGTGTCGGACCTGGAGATCAACGACCTTATCGAACGGGGACTGCTGGTGGAACAGTCGCAAGCGACCGTAGGCCCGCAGCCTTCCGTCATACCTGTTGCGCGTAGCGCGATGGAAATGCCCGTGCCGGCGCGACGACCACAGCTGCTTGAAAAACTCGAGGTACTGGCACTTGTGCTGTCCACGCGCCTGGCATTGAAGCGCAACCCGCTTGGCAGGGTCCTTGGCAGCCTCTCCGCTGCAGCACAGGGTCGGGGGATGCAGCAACGCCCGCTCGCCGAACTCGAGCAACGGCTCACCGACGCGGCATCCGTCTTCCGGCGCGCACGCGTGTGGGTGCCGGTCGAGATGCGCTGCCTGCTCGATTCAGTCGCACTGGCAAGATTCCTGCGTCGGCGCCAGCTCGACGCCCAGGTTGTCTTCGGCGTCGCACTCGATCCGTTTTCGGCCCATTGCTGGGTCCAGACAGGCGATCTCGTCCTGAACGACACGGTCGGCAACGTCCACGCGCATACCCCCATCCGGGTGGTGTGATGTACCGCTACATCGCCTTGTTCAACCATGCGCAGGCACACCGCGATGGCGACCGCGCCGCTGTCGATGCGTCGTTGCGACAGATCGGGTTACAGCTACGGCAACGCGCTGGGCATATCGACCTGTATGCATCACACGACACGCCCGTGCTCGACCTGCCTGGTGGTGGCGCACTGATCGGCCATGTCTTTTCGCAGCGCAACAATGCCCCCTTGCTGGACGGCGCATCGCTGCATGCGTTGTCCGCAGCACAGCGGACGCGGCACCTGATCGAGACGCACTGGGGCGAGTACCTGCTGTTGCATGCACCGCACGCGGACCCGAGCGCCATCACCGTCATGCGCGAGCCTTCCGGCGGCGTGGCATGCGTTTACGCGCTACAGCATGGCTTCATCACTTCAGATATCTCGATCGCCACGCATGCGGGTGTGTACACGCGTGAGATCGACTGGGACGCCATCGCCCATCATCTGCACTACCCACACCTCAAGACCGAGCGCACAGGGCTTGTCGGCGTACGCGAATTGCTGCCGGGCAGCCAGCTATGTCTGCAGCCCAACCGCAGCAGTGTCGAACACGTCTGGAACCCCTGGGATTTCGTCGCTGCCTCTCGGCGCCGGCACGACCCACTCGACGCACAGGCGCAGGTGCGTCAGGCGGTGGCCTCCAGCGTCACCTGTTGGGCGCAGACCGATGCGTCCGTGCTGCTGGAACTCTCTGGCGGCCTGGACTCGTCCATCCTCGCCGCATGCCTGAAAGACACCGCCGCGCGCGTGGCATGCTGCAATCTGGTCACGCCGGTGCCTGGCGCCGACGAGCGGCACTATGCCCGGCAGATGAGCGATCTGTTGGGCACCGAGCTGATCGTGCGCACCCTGGGATTTGACGCTGCACCGGTCGATTTCGCACCGCCGGCACACGCGGTCGCGCCCAGCACCTGGTTTCTGCAGCATGCCTCCAATGCGCTGAAAGAAGCGATCGGCACGCAGCTGGCCATCACCAGTTTCTTTTCCGGCGGCGGTGGCGACACCGTGTTCTGCAACACCAGAACCGCCGCACCCGCCGCAGATGCCTTCCGTGCAGGCGGCCTGCGCGCCGGTGTCAGCGCAGTCCATGCGCTTGCCGAGCTGCACCAGTGCACGCTCTGGAAAGCAGGTAGGCTGACGATCAAGAAACTCCGCGCCAAGGCCGGACCGCCGCGCACGCCGGAGCGATCGTTCCTGCCAGGCACGCAGGCTGCGGTTCCATTGCAATCACATCCCTGGTTCGATGCCCCACCCGACAGCCTGCCCGGCGACCGCGAGCGTATCTTTGATCTGGCCGGCACCCAGGTGTTCCGCGATGGACTGGCGCGCAGTGCGTCGTGGCACCTGCGCATGCCGCTGCTGTCGCAACCGGTGGTGGAAGCCTGCCTGACAGTGCCGAGCTGGATGTGGATCGCTAGTGGCCGCAATCGCGCCGTGGCACGCGATGCGTTTGCGGATGTGCTGCCTGCACAGATCCTGCACCGCCGCAGCAAAGGCACCTTCATGAACTACTCCGGCGCGGTCTATCGTCGGGGCAGGCAGCAGATCCGCGATTATCTGCTGCAGGGTCGGCTTGCAGGCCAGGGCCTGCTGGATGCCGATGCCCTGCGCCACCATTTCGACCACACATTGGCCGACGGCGACCACAGCGTCATGCGCATCTTCGACCTGTGTGAGGTCGAGAACTGGGTCCGTCATCAGCGCTGACATTGCCTGCGCTGCGTAGGTGCGTGCCGCCCGCATGCCAACGTGCCACGCGTCAGCCGCACCACCCACACTAGTCGTCACGCGCCGGCAGTGCCGCCTTGATTGCACGCCAGCGGGCGTACTGCGCGGCCTTTTCCGGTGCAGCGTCCTGGTAATCCTGCAACCAGAAGCGGAACCAGTCGACGTTGCGCGCATACACGGCCAACTTGTGCTGCGGCTGGAACTTCTGATGCGGCTCGTTCGCAAACACGTACAACTCGGCGCGTTGCGTACGCAGCAATGGAATCAGGTAATCCAGCGCGTACAGATACTCCTGCTCGGAATGCTGGAACAGGATGGGAGCGCGAATCCGCTCCAGCTTGAACACCGGCGACAGTGCCTTCCACCGCTCGGGCGTCTGCTCCGGTGCACCCAGGCCCCACATCTCGCGCAGCCCCTTGAGGAAGGGCTCGCCCTTCATGCTGCCGAACAGGTAGTACGACGGCGACACCACCGGGTTGGCCACCGAAGCGGCAGCCAGCAGGTTCGACTCGGTCGCCGTCCACAGAGTCACCGCACCGCCGAAGCTCAGCCCGCCCATGCCCACCCGCCTGCGATCGATGCCCGCCTGCGACGACAGCAAGGCCACCGCGCTTTCCACCGCCGCCAGTCCTTCGCCGTGGCGTTCCACCGCATCCATGGTGTAGCCGGGCAATTGATTGATGCACAGCGCTGCGATGCCCACCTGCGCCAACGTGGCCAGCGGCCACTCATCGCCCACGCCACCGCGCACGAAGCCCGGGCAGCTGTAGTAGGTGACAAACATCGGCACCTGGCCGTCGCCGTGGCCGTGTGCCGCGAAGAACTGGCCGCTGTAGTGCCGCCCGCGGGTATCGGTCCACTGCAACAGGCGCGCGGGCGTCGCGTTTGCCATGTCCACCGCCAACGCCGCATTGGGGTCGAACAGGACGCCGCGCGTGCCGCCGTCCAGCGCGATGCGTTCCAGACGTGGCGGGCGGTCGGCATCGGCCGTCACGCAGACCAGTGCCGTGGCCGATGCGCCACAGTGTGCCGATGGATCGCGCCCGCCATTGATCAACCCGCCGCCCTGCACTACCAGCTGCACCTGGCCGCTGGCCGGGTCCCAGCGGTGGATGGATTGCGCAAGCCCCAAGGCGGGATCGGTGATGGTGAACAACACCTCCGCACTCCCCGGGCGCCACTGCACTGCAGTGATTGCCTTTCCCACGCAGGCCGCTGCCGTACAGCGCACGGCCTTGCGCGCATGTGCACCGGGCAATACTGACAGCGCCACGTCCGGCCGGGACAGCTGCCCACTGCCGTCACCCACGCGCGACAACACCGCTACCGCACCGCCTTGTGGCGCGCGCGCAGATTTCCACACATCGCCGACCAGGCCGCGCAGCGCGCTGACGTCGGGCTCTGCGTCAGGTCGCTGTGCATCGGCGAGCACCTGTGTGGCCCCAGTCGCCAGGTCCAGTGCCATCCACCGCGCCGGCACCCCGGCCGACAGCCCGGTACGATCGAACCACACCGAGCCAAAGCGCTGCGTGGCCAGGCGCCCGTCGACATTGCCCGAACGGAACAGGCCCTGCCCGAGCGGCACCGTCTCGTCGATCCGGATGCCCTGCGCATACTCGTCCTGCTCTGCCGACAGCACCTGCTCGCGCGTCGCACCGATGCGGTAACGCAGAATGCGCCCGTCCGCAGGCAGCGCGAACTCCTGCACATCCGCCGCATCGTGCGTCACCGGCTCCGCCCCGGAACCGTCCGCCGCCGCCCGCCAGACCGCGATCACGCCATCGATCAACGCGCGGTAGTACAGCCAACGGCCATCCGGCGACCACAGCACCTTTGCAGGCAAGGACCCGCCAGCCGAATCGCGCAACGGCACGCCGCCATCGGCAATTCGTCTGGGCGCGGCATCCTGCAGGCCCTGCACATACCAGACGCTGTCATAGGTATTGCGCTGCACCGCTGCCTGCTCGGTGCGAAAGGCCACACTGCGGCCGTCCGGCGACAGCGTGGGGCTACCGATATCCACCACCTCCAGCAAGCGCTGGGGCGACACCGCTTGCGCGTGGCACACGCACGCACCTGCCGTCATCAGCACGCCTGCAAGCAGCAGGCGCCAGGTTTCTTGATTCCTCACGCACACACTCCTCTCAGCAACACTCAAGAGCCATGCCTGTACCTCGGCTGCAGCAGGCAGCCGACGCATCACCAGCGCTTGGACACCGACACGCTCACGAAGCGGCCGATCGCCGAATAGTTGGTGGAGTCGTACGGGGCCACGTACAGCGGCGAGGTCACCCGGTACAACGGCGGATCGCGATCGAAGGCGTTGTCCACCGATACCCCGAACTCCAGCCCCGCCCATGCATCGCGGCGTGCGCCGGTGGCGTAGCGCAACGCCATGTCGAATGTGGTGAACGATGCCGACTCCACTCCATCGGCGCGGTTGCGCACCCCGCCGCGGTAGTTGCCGAACAGCGAGGCAGTGAGCCCGCCCTGCTTCCATACCGCGCCCACGCGGCTACTCAGCCTGGGCGGGTTGAACAGCGTGCCGGCCAGATCGAACGCAGGTTGCGCGGGCAACGTCTGCTGCGTGCTGTCCAGCCAGCTCGCCGCCCCGCGCAAGGTCAGCGTGCCGCGCGCCAACGCCACCTGGTAGCTACCGCTCAGGTCCAGACCCTCGATATCCTGCTGCGCCACGTTGGCGTATTGCGTGTAGATGATTGCCGCCACCCGGCTCGGGTCGTAGGCGACGCCGGCGAAGTTGGAGAACCGGCTGGCGAGCGCAATCACATCGGCCTGCGCCTGCGGCGTCGGCATACGGTCCACGAAGGGCGCGTAGATCGGATTGCGCAAGGCCTGGCTGGCATTGGCGATCGGCTGCAGCACGCGGTTGCTGTAGTCCACCCCGAACCAGGTCAGCTCCGCCTCCAGGCCATCCAGCGCCTCGGGGTGCCAGGCCAGCGAGACCGAGCGGGTGATGGCGCGCTCCGGCTGCAGATCCTGGTTGCCGCCATCGGCCACCAGCACCGTCGTCCCGGCGGGAGAGCCCACCCCGCCGAACGCACCCGGCTGGAACAGCCACGCCTCCTGCGCGTAGTTGCGCTCGAACAGCGTCGGCGCCTTGAACGACTTGCCCCACGAGGCCTTGAGCGTCACATCGCTGCCAGGCGCATACAGCACACCGAACTTGGGCGTTGTTACCCCGCCAAAGCTGCTGTAGTCCTCCCCGCGCACCGCCGCGGTCAGCGTCAGTCGCTGCACACCGGGCACGCCCTGCGCCGGGTCCACCACTGGCAGGCTCACCTCCGCATAGGCAAAGCGCGCGCTTTCGCTGCCCTCGATCGTCTCCACGCCATTGACGTGGTTGACGTTGCGGAACGTGTTGCTGCGATACCCCACCCCGGCGGCAAGGCGCGCATCGCCTGCCGGCAATGCGAACAGCGGCCCCTCGGCACCCAGCTCGTAGCTGCGGCTGTCGTTGCAGTAGCACAGGTCGGTCACGCTCACCGCCCCGCTGGCCAGCGCCGTTTCCTGGCGGTATTGATCGTGCTTGCTGTTGCCGTCGGTGGCGCCCAGCGTCAGCGTCCAATCGTTGGGCAACCACACCGCAAGGCTCGGCGACAGCAGCAGGCTGGTGGTGGTCGGCGTGACCCGGCTGTTGCGGCCACTGACAGCATAAAAGTGCAGCTGGTCGCGTTCAGTGCGTAACGCATCCAGGCGCAGCTCGGCGTTGTCGCCCAGCGCCTGGTAGGCACTCAGCAGCCCGCTGCGCAGGTCGCTGCCCGGATACAGCGTGGACGGGTCCACCAGCTGTGTGGTGTAACTGCGCTGACGGCTGTAGATCGGGTCTGCCGAGACGTCCTGGTAGGTTGCGATCACGCCACCGCTGCGCCAGGTGGTGCCGGCGGTGACGCTGTATTGCCGCGAGGTGAGCCCGCCCTGCGTCGCCCGCCCGAAGCGCGTACCGACGTTCACGCCGTCGTAGTCGCGCTTGAGGATCACGTTGCCCACGCCACCCACCGCGTCCGACCCATAGATTGCCGACGCACCGTCGGCCACGATCTCCAGCCGCTCCACTGCCTCCACCGGGATCGCGCTGAGGTCCACCGCCTGGGTGAATCCGCCATAGGCAAGCCGGCGCCCATTGAGCAGGGTGAGCGTGGCATCGGCGCCCAGGCCGCGCAGGTTGAGGCTCGCGCCACCGGTCATGTTCTGGTTCGCATTGCCGGCCCCGGCCAGGTTGCCGCTCAGCACGCCGGGGTTCTGCCCACCGGAGAAGTTCTGCGGCACGCTGCGGATCACCTCGCCCAGATCGCTGAAATCCTCTTCCTGGATCCGCGCCGCGCTGATCGAAATCACCGGCGACGGAACTGCACCGCCCTTGATGCGCGTGCCGGTGACTTCGATGGACTCCAACTCGGTCGCGGCGGTTTGCGCCGGCGGTGCCGCCGCAATCGCAGGCCCCGGCGAGCCGGGCCTGGCCGGCTCGCCTGCGTTCGTTGCCACGGCTGCCGGCGTTTTCTGCGCTGCTGCCTGAGGTCCCGTCGCCACCCGCGCCGTCGCCGCCTGTGCCCCCACCGCACCTGCCGCCCCGCTCGCTATGGCGAACAGGGCGACGGAAATGGCGTTACGTAACGTACGTGTCTTCATGCTGCGTCCTTTGGCTTGCCTGGGTTGGCCCGCCGACGGCGCACTCCGGTCGGCCCGGTGCGCATCGCCAGCTGAGCAAGATCGGTCCTGCACCTGACTGCTGAAACACCGACCCCGCAACGCGGCGAACAGTGATCAGAATCGCTAACTGTTTTGCTTGCGAGCAAGCATCGCGCACGCACAGTGCCTCGGCACCCATCCGGGCCCCGACACGTCAATCGCTGTGTGCGCTATTGCCCTCCCCCACCACCTGCTGCGCGTTCGACGCGCTATGCACGCATCGCCATCGCCAGTACACGCCTTGCAACGGCTACGTTGGCAGGCGCATCAACGCGCTGCGTGTCGGCTTCCACCGCAGGTACCTGCACGCGTTTGGGCGGAAGCGTGTTGCTGCGCCCCGTGGCCGTGCAGCGACAGCAGCGCCATCCCCGCCACTGCCAGCCTGCTGCGTGCATGATCAAAACCGACACCGCTCCCCGTTACTGCCCGTCGTGCGTGCATGTGCATCCTTCGCGTCCTGGGCGCGGCACCATCGCCATTGCGTCCCCCGACAACAAGTGATGCTGCGCAAGCGCAATGCCCTACCAGCAACGTCTGCAAGAGGCAGGCAGCGCTGCAGCAGAGCGCACATTCAACGGTCTATGCGACACGCAGTGCAGAGTGCTGTGTGCTGTGTGCTGTGTGCTGTGTGCTGTGTGCTGTGTGCTGTGTGCTACGTGCTGAGTGCAGAGTGCCGAGTGCGCGCTACTGCCTCAGCAGGTGATGCACCGCATAGCCGATCGCAGCAACCAGCATCGCTGCCAGCACCAGCCAGGGCCAGCGACGACGCCGACCGGAGGGTGGCGTCAGCAGCTCCAGATCGCGTGCAGTGGCGGCCTGCAACTCGGGATCATCCAGCACCGCCGACGCGTGTGCGTCCACCTCGAGCAGCTGCTGGTAGGCCGCATGGTGACGCGGGTCGGCAGCCAGCCATGCCTCACGTGCGGCGCGCTCGGCCGCGTTCTCGCGCCCGTGTCGCACGAGATAGGCGGCCGCCTGCGCATGGATGCGCTCGGACTCTGCACGCATGGCTGGTGACTCCTGGCGGGCGGTCTCCCTGCGCCCTCGTGCACGATGCTACCAGCAACTTCCGGCGGCGCCAGCCAGCCGCCTCGCAGGCCGGTTACTGCGGCAACTCCCCCACGGCCGCACGACACGCCAGCAGCGCACGGCTGATGTGCTTCTCCACCATCTTGATGGAGATGCCCATTTTCGCGGCAATCTGCGGATAGGTGAGCCCGTCGAACCGACTCAGCTTGAACGCAAGCCGGCACTTCGGCGGCAGCTCGAGCAAGGTGCGCTTGAGCAGCACATCGAGCGTCTGGCGCGCCTCGGCAATCTCGTCCACGCCGGCCTCGTCGGCCCTGATCGGCGCCACCTGATCCAGCGATACATGCTGCGCCGCCAGCCGCCGCTGACGCGAGCGCCGCAGTTCGATCACCAGATTGTGCGCAATGCGATACATCAGCAGCCGGCGGTCGCCGATGTTGGGCGCATCGCGGTACACCATCATCCGCGAGAAGGTCTCCTGCGCCAGGTCTGCAGCCGTCTCGGCATCGCGCGTACGGCGGCGCAGGTACACCAACAGCTCAGGATGCAGTGCGGCCAGCGCCTGGTCGAACTCGGCACGCAGGCGCTCCCTTTCCCCAAGCGACAGCTGGCCGCGCGCCGCAGGCGGCCCGTCACGCGAGCTCATCGTGATCGCCGCGCCTTCGGCCAAGTGCCGCTGCCCACCAACGCCCCCACGCATCTTGCGACACAACACACCAGCGCCATGCGCGCGCAAGGGCCGTGCAAGTGGATCTGAACATGAGCAGTGCAGCCAAAAGGTGGAGAGTGGGTGGTGGGCACCGCACCCCGAACCGCAGCCCCACCTCTTCCTCTATGACGGCAAGCGATGCTAACCCCCTACGTCTTGCGCGTTAGTCAGCCTCCGTCGAGATCACCACGCACTCCACGCCTGGTCGCTGCAAGCGCAGTCCTGCCCGCGGCATCGCACGGTTGCCACGTTTTCCTCAAACACCCCACGCAAACAGTAAGGCGGAATACTGCAGCAGTCGCGAACAATGGATACGCCGCTTGCTACGAAGCGGGCACTAGGCCACTGCATGTGGCCGAGGGAAAATGAGCCCGCACATTGCCGTCAGTACGCACATACATACGGCAGAGGCAAAGCGAAACGGGCAGACTATCGTCTGCAGTGCTGATGACGGATCAGGGCACGCTGCTATCCGGATTCAGACACCGCGTAGACCGATGCAACCAGCTTACGCCACACGCATAAAAGCAAAGGAAACCCAACGTAATGGACTACCTCATGCGTACCGCCTGGATGTTCGCAGGGCTTGCCGGCGCCCTCATCGCCGCGCCAATTGCTGTGCAGTCAACCATCGGCAAGCGTGGGCCAACCGCATTGACGGCAGCTCCCCATACATCTGCCGCTGCGCAGCATGTGGAAGCCAGGCCGCTTGAGCCAGGTGAATACAATACAGACGCGGGATGGGGCCGGTTGCTGCTGACCAAAGACAATGGCGCGCTCCGATTCTCCGTGGAAAGCACCACCGGCCAATCCATGTGTTCACTGCAGGGCACCGTCCGCGGCACGCAAGGCAACGCAGAGGATGAAACTGGTGCTACAGGCTGCAAGGTTCAGTTCTCACCAGTCGCCGAAGGCATCGACGTCACAACGCCCACCCCAATGGAATGCAAAACCTTGTGCGGCTATAACGGCGGTTTTGAGGCGCGCTACCTTCGTGCCACGACAGGCTGCAACCGCAACGCCATTACCCGCACGCGCGCGGTGTTTCAGCAGCACTACGATCGCAAGGACTATCAAGCAGCGCTCTCTACACTGTCTCCCATCCTAACCCAGTGCGGGCAGACACTGGAATGGACGAGAAGGGAGAGATGCGCAACGACCTGGCAATCACTCAATACAAGACTTCCCAGTACACGCAATGCCTGGAAACGCTGCACGACTACGCTGACGATGCAGCGTCACCAGATGATGCGGTGACAGACAACTGGCCGCCGGCCCTTGCCGATCGCTATCTGGCAATCGTTCGCGCAGCTAGAACCAATATTGGGTTATGCAAAAAAGGGCTTGCCAGGCAAAAGAAGGGCTAGTCGTGACCGACAGGCTGGGATACGAAAGACATCGGGTAGCACGCGACAATCTCCAACCGCCCGCTAGGCCCCCGTGGGCCGGCTAACGTGCAGGTGCAGGGGCTTGTGGTGCAGCTTGCGACTGCGCTTGGTCATAGGCGTGGACAGCATTCTGCTGGTCGGCCGTGTAGAGGCTCTGGCGCATATCGGGTGCCGGAGTTGTTGCGTCCACCTGCGCACGAAATCCCGGCGTCTTTCCAGCCACGAAGATGTGATCGTCACGTAACACGGCGCCGGCAAGTTGGTCGACCCATTCCATGCCGGCCTGCTTTGCGGCAATCATGACCTCGGCAACCTTGGTATCGGAAACGGATGCCGGCAGCTGCCCACGCAACGTCTGGAAATACGCACGATCCGGATGCGTGTCTGGGAACTTGTCACGCGCCTGGTCCTGCAAACGCGATACATCCTTGTTGATCCGGTCAACATCGCCGCTGGTCACAAGATCACGCTGAGGATCTCCCTGGGGCCGCGCCAAGCGTGGATCGTCGGGAAACAGCTGCCTGAGCCGCGGATCGTTCAAACCGGTCGCCAGATCGCCCTGGCGCAGGGCAGTGTAGGCCTGTCGCGCCAGCTCATCCTGCCCGGAGGTCTGATCGCCGAGCCGGCGACCGGCTTCGTTGTTCCATAGATCCATGCGATGTTCGTAGGGATCATTTGGATGGGCTGGCCCAATCTCGGCATCATCTCCGAACCTGCGTGCGATCCACTGCTGACCTAACGCAAGCTGGGTGACACGGCCGCTGGTATACGCATGTCGAAAGGCATCGAGCTCATCGTTGTGCCCCTGCGATTGGAAACTGCCATCGGGACGCTTTGCCAAGGTGATGCCGCTCAGCTGTTCGTAGTGCCGATAGGCTTCCTGCTCAATCTCACGCTTGGCACCCTTCGGATCGGTGATATCGACCATGGCTTAGCCTCCCTGCGCTGCCTTCTGAAACTCGATAGGCCCTTGATAGCCCGGATACTTCTTCTTTATCAGGATGTGGTCTGATGGCGAGACGCAGCTGTCCTCCAGTGAATTGGCAACATGTCCCTCATCCACGAAGAACTCTTCATAAGGCAACGGCAGGACGGATATCTCTCCGTCGCGATCGAACTTCAGCAACAGACTGTCATCGCGCTCGAAGCACAGCGTCTTCCAAGGGAAATCGGTCAGCTTGCCGGCTTCGATTACAGCCGAGTCCTTGCCGGCCAGCAGCGTCACAACATGCTCGGAGAACTGTTTTTTTGAGATTGGCGGCTCGGTCATGGCGCATCCTGCAAAGGTGGCAACGACCACTGCGGCCGATGCCGAAACGTAAGAACGGAAGATAGCGAATGACATACGGCGCGGCTCCTTCCTGCGGTAGAGCGATGTTTTACCAGAAGCACAAAGCGCACGCATCCTTACAGGAATAGCGACGCCCCCATCTAACGAATTCTGGCCCACGCCTGCCGAGGAAGTCCTGGAGATTTCGATCAGACAACTACATTGGATTTTGAGGAGTCGCCCATCTGATTACAGCTCTGTGAAGGTGGATCAACGACACAATAAACAAGTCAGTCGCACACAGTGACAGCAATACCAACGACATGGAATGTCTCAGCGCGCTATTGATGGTCCTGTCTGAGTAACAGCTTGCTGCGACTGCTCCAGCGCCTGCTGCTGTTCGCGTGCCTGGGCCTGAGTCTGGTTGATTGCCTGCAGGCGATCGAACGACTGGTTCTCTGGTGCCTGCACGGCGTCCACCGTCGGCATGTGCGCGCGCTGGTGTGCTGGGTCGTTGAGGGCGCCCTGGACGACAAAGACCTTCTCGCCGCCGGCCAGCTGACCTGTTGGGTTGTTGAGCACTACATGATCCACCCGCGACAACCCTTCCTCTTTTGCCAGCGCAAGCAGGCTGGCAGTCATGCGCTGACTTGCCCCGTCCCACTCTTTGCCGTGCTGGGCGTCGAGCTGCGTCACGCCACCCTTGATCTGCTGGTAAAGCGCGTGGTCCGCATGGCCTGGCTGTGAGGGCAACAACGCGGTCTTCGGTGATGCCGGATGTGATTCGGGTCCAAGTCCACCCTGCTTTACATCAGAAGTAGTGATGTCGCCAACGGCTCCGGGCTCCGGCCGCCCCTGTTTAAGCTTCCAGGGGACGATGTGTTTGTCGTAGTAGTCGCCATAATATTGTTCGTAGGTCTTACTTGGAGCGACCGAAGGTTGTTCCGTCTTGAAGACTTGGGCAATCTGGTTCAATGCAGCATCGCGTGTGATGCGACCTGCCATTTGCTGATCTGCAATTGCCTCGTACTGCTGCGGCCTCGTGCCGCTTCCAGAAATACCGATATCCGGCCCCTGATGATTCAGAATCTCACGTCGGACTAGTGCGTTACTGAGCGTTGCAGCTGCTTCGCCGCGCAGCATGTTGTTCACATAAGCTTGCTTGGAAGAATAATCTTTAGGCTCAGCGAAACCATGGTGTCCAATCTCATGCGATAGTGATCTGGCGATCCGTTCGCCTTTGCCAGCTGCGTCCTGGTCAATCACTACTTTTTTACCTGGATCCAGGTAAGTACCTCCACCCGCGCTGCCCCAATCAACGCCTATGCCATCGCGTTTGAACTGAGAGAGGCCTGCTTGGAGTGTAGGCGAAGAGCTAATTAGAGGCGCTAATGCTGGATCCTTCAGCGGAGAAGCCGGCAGCGCGCCATTGGATGGTGCACCTACCTGTTTCGGCTGTGGAAATTTTTGTTCTTCATTACTTTCCATCACGCATTTCCCTTGCTTGATTCATCAAACTTTATCTCAAAGTTTGCTGATCGAGATATAACTTAGGTGTGACTGGTCTTCCGTCAGACCAAAGATGACCTTAGTGCCTTTAACTGTCATCTCCCAATAGGCCCTGGAATCTCGCGCATCTGGACGAGGTGGGTAAGGAATAGCGTCTACCCAGGGAGACTCCATAAAACCCGGACCAGGTGGCGAGAAATCGATAACCAACTTCCCACGCGATGGATCATCTGTTGCACTAATGAACTCAACATGCTGCACCTTTTCACCTGCCAGCACGCCTTGCTCGCTTACCCGAAGCTCTCTTTCTCCGTCTAAGTGCCGTGGTCCAAATTGAGCTTGGAGCTGAGTACTGACGGCGGCGACATCCTGGAAGTCTGTTGCGATCAAACGATCGACGTCTTGTTTAAGGCGCTCCGTCACGTCTTTGCTCCTGGTTTCAGCGGAGGGCTTTGCAGCCGCTATGGCTAACTGATCGCGTGGAGTGCTCGGGGCACATCCCGCATGAAGGGTGCATAGTGCCAGCAGCGCACTCGCTAACAACGTTGCCCGGGGTGAGTCACTACGTCCGTTGTTGCCTTGCCTGCCAAGCGATTCCCCAAGGTGAAGGGCCATCTCTCTGGTCCTGCGCTAAGAGTGTCGCTGAAATCTAACACGTCAATGATCTTGGATCAGGCATAGGCAGCAATCACCGCAAGTCGTTCTTGGACCGCACGATTGACGAACCGCGCACCGACTGAACATGAATGCGGCAGGCGGCCCTAAGCGACACGCGATAGGTCACTTTGCCGGCGTTCCCACCGGCGGCAACACCTCCATCAACAGCTGCCCCGCGCTGGCGGTGATGCGCAGCTTGGTGCCGATGGCAAAGCCCAGTTGTTCCAGCCATAGGCCGCTGAGGCGGACATGGGGCACGTGCTGGTCGCCGGCATGGTCATGGGCGCCGGGGTAATGGGTGTAGCTGACGGTGCATTGGCGTGGGCGGCGGGCGCGGCGGGGTGCGCGTAGCGTGCCGGGTCCTTGCGGGGAGGCGTCCGGGTCGGGCGGCAGCATCGGTGGCAGCTTGGTGCGGTCGGGTTCCACAACGACCCACTGCACGCGCTTGGGCGGCGTGGGGCGCGCACGCGTGCGGGTGGGCCGTGTGCTGGCAGATGCCGTGGGTGGACGGCGGCGTGTCATGGCGCCTCCGGGTGGTGGTTGGTGGATGCGGCGACGCGCTGCTGCAACGCCACGGCCTTGCGTGCGAACCGGCGGCGCGAGGTGTGCGGTAACACATCGAGCTGGCGACTCAGCGGATGCGCGGGATGGGCGCTCGCCTGCTCAACACCTGCGAGTGCGACGCGCCGGCGCAGTACCTCGCCTACATCCCAACGCAGGCGGTGAGCGGAAGCTGGCGACAGATCAACCGGCACAAATGCCGGCGTGGATGGTGCGGTAGACATGGCAACGCCCTCCTGGAACAACCCAAGAACCGCCGCCAACGGCGACGGGATGTCGGGAGGTTCGAAACCGCACACAGCCGGCGGGCGTATTTCCCTTGCGGGTGTTGTATTAGCCGCCCTCCCGACGCAGGCATCGCGTCGGCTTGTACCTGCAGGATGCAGGCACAAAAAACCCACCGGTTTGACGGAGGTGGGTACCGCTGTGTGAGGAGTTTCGACGCTCCTTGTTGGAGAGCTTGCATCTGGCAAAGAAAGCTTGTCAACTACTAAAACAAGCGGCCAAGAAAGAAGCTTTGAACTGGCTCCACATCTTCGAGCATCAACTTGCTAACCTGGTGCGCAGCGAGGATGACCATGACCCATGCCGTTTTCACTGCGTCCGAGAGTTCTGCATATGACGACAGGATTGAGGAGCGCTATCACTTCCCTTCAACCTACCTTCGCGCGGTCAACGCAGCGCTTGGCGATCTGATTATTTACTACGAACCGAGACGGACCTCTGGCCCTCACAGAGCCACTGGACGCAGCGCGTATTTTGCTTGCGCACGGTTGCTCTCAGTCGATCCAGACCCGATGCACCAAGATTACTTCTATGCGCGGCTGGGGGAGTTCATAGAATTTGATCGTGCAGTTCCATTCTCTCAGAACGGCCACTACTACGAAGCGATGCTGAAGAAGGAAGATGGGTCAACAAACAAGGGGGCATTCGGAAGGTCCGTACGCGGCATCAGCCCCGAAGAGTTCGATGCAATTGTCAGGCTAGGCATGTCCGCCCCGATCGAATCGTGGGAGCGTCAGAACTCTGCTATCGACTCCATAGGGCACCGGATCAGTGAGCACGAAGCCCCTATCTATGCAGAGAGAAGCGTTGTGCAACGACTGACAAACAGAACATTCCGAGATGTGGCCTTTCGCAGACATGTCAGGATTGCCTACGAGAACACTTGCTCGGTCACCGGCCTGAGGCTAATCAACGGAGGCGGCAGGCCAGAAGTGCAGGCTGCACATATTCGCCCTGTGGAAGCGAATGGCCCGGACACGGTGCGTAACGGCATCGCGCTCACAGGAACTGCCCACTGGCTCTTCGACCGTGGCTTGATTTCCATCTCTCCAACCTACGACATCCTCGTATCGCCACACGGAGTTCCCGATGAACTGGACAGGCTGATCGTTAGGGATCGTCGCCTCATCCTTCCCAAGGTTTCAGAACTGCGCCCGCACCAGGCCTACCTGGAGTGGCACAGGCAAAATCGCTTCAAAGTCTAGGGATCTCCGAGGGACTGTATTCCCTGCAGTCGGCGGAAATCGATAGATATTGGCCGAAATTTCTAGCCCCCAATTTCCAACCACTCTGCAGCTCGACCAGCATCTTTCAGCTGATCGCCGTTGATCAAACAGGTAATTGCGCCGATGGCAGCCAATGCAACGTAGACCCAAGCTACGACTGCGAACTGCTGAGCCAATTTTCCAGTCACAATCCAGTAGGCCAGAAAAAGTCCTGGGCAGCCCAGCAAGAAATACCCCACATTCAGCATCAGCACCTTGCGCTTTCGAGTGATCGCACTGATATTCTTTGGATTACGCCAATGTACCTGCGATGTCGCCACGTCGAACGTAAAAAGGCCCCATCCGTCCGAGACGTCAAGTAGTGCTCTACCAGGATTCTGACTAACCATCAGCTTACGAATCAAAATTGTAGGCAGATATTTCCCGAACAGATGACGAACACTTACACATAGCCATAGGTCGCTGCGCCCCTCTATATCCTTGAACGCATCGAGAAAATCTTTTCGGTCTGCGCTCCGCGATCGGTGCAGACTGAACCCACCCTTCACTAGGATGCTTCCTAGCACAATGATTATAATCGGAACGGCTAACGATAGACCACCAGCCTGTATTAATTGCTTGATTACTGCATCCATTTCCTCAAAACCCCTATCAAGGATCCAGCTGTATCCCCCATCACGAAGAAGCCCGTGAGCACTTTACGCTAAACAGTCATCTGACGCTCCCAACAAGAAATCCCGTCACACATTATAAAAACCCTACTTGGCAGGCGGGCGCTTAATTCTCTCGTATATATCCATTGATTCAACATCAATAAGATCCAGATTTTTCACCTTAAAACCTACGTAGAGACCACTCTCATCCTTCCCCTTTGTTACCAACGGAACACCGTACACAAAGACTACACAAGGTTCACCGCTTGACGCGAATCGCATCAGACGCTTTGCGTGTAACTTTTTCATCTCTGAAGCCTGTAAATCACTCCTCCAAATCATTAGCGAAGGACGAACTTTTCGTGGCAATTTAGTCCCAGGCAGAACGGACTCAATTGCGTCACGAAATTTAATTCTAAACCCCTTCTCTTCTTCCGCGATAGAAGCGCCCCCCCAATAAACTCGGTCCTTTCCACTAAGCTGGGGACGCTTAGAAAAAATACACTCGAACATCTCCTTGTAGGTGATAGCTTGATTAGCACCGACCCGGATCGTCTGGTCTGCGTCTACTCCGGCGGTCCTTGCTTTATTCCATCGTGAGACAAGCGCTGCCACTGAGTAGAAATCTGTACGTCTACTGCGAAGTCCACCACTTCCGCCCCCAACACCATGACCTCGTAGTCCGCCGGTTCCACCAGAAATTGCAGTTTTGGCTTTAAAGTGATCTGCAGGACGACTCATGAGAAATCGGTCCGGTGCCGGCGAACCCGCGTCCGCTTTTCGTCCCTTCCCAACTCCCGACCCCACAATTTTTTCGACATCCCCCTCAAATGGGCAGCCAGCTGTGTGAGTATCGTAGCCACGCTGGACACGATAGTGCGGCTGTTGTTTGAGTTCCAGCTCAGGCGTGTCTAAATTCGCGCAGGTGTAGCGTGCTGAACAGGCCTCGCCTGGGCAGCAAAATGCTCGCTTATCAGTGATGATATCCGCCCAATAGAGCTCGTAAGCCCGTTCCGCGTTGATGATGTCGTTAAATTCTTCGCTGTAAGCTAATTCCGTTCTCATCTGATTCCCTTCAGGCGTATCGTATGCCATAACGGCATATGGCTCCCCACATAACAAGAAGAATTACAATTAGTTTAAAATTTGATGTATATCTCATTTTTAATTATCCATATTCCATCGCTTACAACTAATGAGCTGCAGCGTAATAAAGGCCTCCACCCACCCCCGGAATCTAAACCCAACTGCTATTCAGGGCAAGTGAACCTTGCCGATTTTTACGAGAGTTAGGACCGCTCATTGGCCACGCGACCGAGCGCCGTCGATTGACAACTGAATCTGCCCCCGTTGCTTGGATGGTGCTTGCGGATCTAAACTTCGGTAGACCTTCGAACCTGATTCATTTACTAGCCGTCAATCAACTAAACGACCGGAGAGTTGCAGTACCAGTTGTCTGCCGCAAGAGCAGTATAGAGCGCTGCCTGCCACGAATTGGGGCAGTTAGCCGTATATCCTTTCGCCTGCCGCTGCAGCAATATCCTAATCTGGTTAAAATCACCAGATGCTCTCAAATCTGCGTATATCTCGCGAACAGATGCCAGTTCACTTGCGGCCTCAATTCCATAGCGCTCCGCGAGTCGGTGCGAACTAAAGTGCGCACCCACTCGCTGCTGCATATTCATTGGCCAGCTTGAAGGCGGCTTTACGTAGAATTCTACTGTAATTGCTTTTGACCGAACAACATGGCCATAAACCCAGTTAACCTGAAAATATGTGGGATCATCAAAGTACGGGTGAAGCGTTTGGCTGAACTTAGTCGCAGCATACTCTTTACCCTTCCTGGATTGACAGTCCTTGCAACAAGGAACCAAGTTACATACAGCAACAGAGAACTGAGGAAACCTGGATTTTGGAAGATAGTGATCTAAGGTAGTAGCTTGGCCAAGGCTGCAGTACGGGCACTTCTTGTGCGGGGGAGAGAGCAATATTCTGTCATAATGAAAGCGGGCCTGCTTTGCCAAGCCTACCATCTGAACCTCATAAAGATCCTTAAGATCTCTTCTTGTCAAAGCCCCCCTTACAATATCATCCAATTTCGTTTTTTGGCCTTGAATCTGATAGATCGCCGACCGCCTCGCAAGATGCTCATAAATGATAGCCTCGCCCTGCATCATTGACATAGCCGAATTATAGTCCGCCAGTTTCACAGGATTTCCCACACCACCCACGCAGCTAGCGTACACGGTTGTGAATGACTCGCTATACATTTGGACTTGACGCATTACACATTACCTCCATCCCTAGAGCTAATCATCGACATCAAAATGGCCTGACCTTCTATAGCGACCTTGCCGTCGTACTCAGCCATCAGCTCATCAAACCCTTTGCCGCTTGCGACTGAAGTTGCGAGCATCGAGTGGAAGCCAGACTTCGATACCTCGAACTTGAATACTTCTCTCGTGAGAACACCTAAATTTCCACCAAACGTCTCGATTGCTGGTCGATCGGCAGAGCTCACCAGTCTCGAACGCGACAATATCCATGCGCAGTTTTGTGGCACTTCTTGAAGCAGTACTGGGGAGTGGGTGGCAACGATGGCTACCGCGTTCTCCGTCGTAAGTAAATGAGAAAGCGCTCGCACGAAGGCTGACAGCAAGGGAGGATGAAGGTGGCTCTCTGGCTCGTCGATTAGAACGAGCGTCTTTTCTTCCACTGATTCAATTAGCTTTGTCAGTGTGAGCAACACGATGGCGTGACCGGAACTCATTAAATACATGAAGAGCGATGTAATCGCTTCAGGAGTCTGGTTTCTTGCTTCAAACAGTCGAGAAAGTCCCATCTCGGCAAAGTTCGGGTCCGACTCTAAAATTGATATACACTCTAACCATTGAGACCTCTTTTTACTCTGACTTGAACAAACGAGGAGGCTTCGGTGAAAATCACTAGCGAGGACCTGCATTCCTTTAGGCGGCGCGCTAACCCCGGGCACAGAGTTGTCTTTTAGACCGATATAAGAATAACGCACCCCTCCTTCCCGATCGGTTCTATTGGGCGGCGGATTGAAAGGGTCGAATGCACTAAACGATACAGAGATAACGCCACTAAAGTATTTCTCACCAATTATCTGCGGCTGATAATAATCTCGATGCTCAATAAAGCAACCTGTAGCAGGTACGTTCTCGGCGCCTCTTAAGGCAGCCCCAATCATTCCATTGAGAATTTTGGTCTTGCCGACACCATTCCTTCCGATTAGCACATGAATGTTCGATGGAGGCTTTGATTCAGGAGAGACTTTGAACCTAAGACGAACTTCAGAGAGCTGATCACTTAATTCCCGGGAAAACTCGAAGTCAAAAGATGTCAGCGCAGGAAGACCCCTGGCAATTCTAGCGAATTGTTGTTCGATCACGGATTCGCTGACCGTTCGTGTCAATGAGTCAATGAAAACCTTCTCACCATATGCAACTGAACGCCTTGCAGGCATGACCGCCAAGTCGCCCAAGCTCTCTAGCCATGCTCTCTCATACCCTTGGATAGCTATAAGATTACTGTAGTACTCGGTACTCTGACCGATAGAGAAGTATTCGACAGGAAGAGTCGTAAATTTCTGAGGAATACTGTCGGCAGTCCGTCCAGACTGCTGACCGGCAAAGCCAATCTTTACTTCCCCAATCTCGGTTTTTTTACCTTCTTGATCATGGTAGACAAGATGAAACATTGTCTTGTATGAATAATCGTCCCAGTTATCCTCTCTGAGGGTAAAGCACGACCTCATACCTGATGGATTGTATAAGTCTTTGGCGATTTTGCAAAAGTGCATCTCCATACGCTGCCAACTTCCTGTGCTGTGGCTCAAATAGATATGGTTCGAATGGCAGAGGATAAACCATATGTACTGCAGAGGGCCATTGACTAAACAACCACTTCGCATAAAGCGTGAAATCTATTAATAATTGGGCGCTAACGGGGTCAGGTTTACTTCCTAAGTAAATTGCAGGCTACGGCATCAGCTCTCGTGAGGCCTCCCTCGATAGCAGCACCAAACACCCGGCTGCGAGTCTTGTGCCATGGCCAGACTTGCACGCATCGACCTCGTCGGCGTCCCGCAGCACATCGCGCAGCGGGCTAACAGCCCGCCTGCCGTGCTTTCTGGATGATGACGACCGATTGCGCTATCTGCACCTGCTGCATGAGGCCCTACAGGCCATGGGCTGCCAGCTGCATGCCTATGTATTGATGGACAACTATGAGCACTTGCTAATCTTGCCACCTGCAGCGGGACGGATCGGGCAATTGATGCAACGGCTTGGGCGCAACTACGTCTCGCTGCTCAATGGCCGCCACGGGCGCACCGGTACGCTATGGGAGGGACGCTACAAAGCCTGCCTCGTGGACAGTGATGACTACGTGCTTCGCTGCTACCGCTACATCGAGCTCAACCGGTGCGCGCTAGCCTGACCGACGATCCGGCGTCATATCGTTGGTCTAGCTGTCCGGCCAATCTAGGCCAGCGCGGGCACTCCGCGTTGACGCCACATCCCTGCTGGCTTGCGCTTGGCAACGACCCGACTGAGCGATCCAACGCCTACCGCGCTCTGCTCGATGAAGCCCTGTCGGACGATCTGTTCGCCAGCATATTTACAGCAGCAGCGAGCCCTGGGCCACGACGCCTTCCGCGCGGTGGTCGAAGCCAAGACCCGCCGCTTTGCGGGCGTTAGGCCCGCGCATCGGCCACGCAAGCCGAGCGCCGTCGATTGATAACTGAACCTGACCCCATTCTAAACAAGTCAACCCACTTATTTACTTACTTTCACCATCCCCACTTAAGCCGATCATAAAGTGCAGCAAGCTTCCTAAAGCTACTGGCATAGCTAGAGATCGAGTAGTCCATTTTTGCTCGGTTGGATATTAAGAAGCCCCTTAACTTCTCAAGCTCAACTTTATCAGCAGGAAGGAATGGAATGTAAGCTGCCGCATTCTCGGGGGTTGCCCCGTCCAATATCTCATCGATAGATGAAGACTTGAAATTTCTTCTGTATGAGGCGGCGTAATTAGACGACCTGAAATCCTTCACAGGTCGAATGACCCATTTATCCAGATCGTACCCGCTCTTTTTGTAATCAGCCAGATTACGAATACCAGAATCATTTAAATATTTAAAAACAGGAATGTTTTTACTATTCCTGCCAGCTACGCGAATAACTTGAGCAAGAATTTGCTTCGAGTCGTATACCTTCCCGTTATCGAGCAAATCCGTGATTAGGTCTTGTGCATCAATAGTCGAATAGCCAACTTCTGATAATTCCTTTGATGCAACACCAACCCCCACCAGAAACTCTATGTCCTTTGATTTGGTTAGTTCGTCCATCCCTACCACACACAATTTTTTCTCAGGATTTCCGGACTTCACAATCTCATACATCTGCTCTTTGCAGAGACGCAGTACTCGAGCGGGAATCTTTCTCTTTGTTGAGTCTAGCGCCCGATATATTTCCGTAAAATCATCAGTGGTTACCAATACAATGGGAATCTGAACACCATCGACTGTGAAATAAGTATCCGATATGGAGTCCGCCGCTTCACCAGAATTGCGCTGAACAAATATCAAGTTTCGGCGAAGTTTCTCAACCTGTTCCTTTCCGATACAAAGTGAAATAGACTTCAGGAGGCCCTTGATATTCTCGTCTGACAAAGAGTACCCAATGAACACAACGGGATGCTCAACAAATACTGTTATCAGCTTTGCGGCAAGGTAGACATTCCTTTCCGCAAAAAGGTCGTAATCCTCGGACGTAAGGACTAATGACTTAGCGTCGTTGCATCCGCCGTGTATCTTGTATATTTCCCCAATCTCCTGGGGATTTGCAAAAAGCAGTTCATTCTGACCAACGTACACCCTGTAGTCAGGAAAAACCTGCTCCAAAAACATATCCCAGTTTGTCGTGATTACGCCATCAACGTTCAAGCCAGAAAGGAGTTCCACCTCATGAGCGTATTGCGAATGAAGTGCGACGCTCTGATCCAAAGTACGCATGTACTCACATATCTCAATGCGCAGAGCGGATGACTCGTGATTCACAACTTGGCCGTGCTTTGCGCGACTAGCTGCAAACTCCGGCAGGGCCCACCAACGCTCATTGAAGTCTCTTGCAAGAAGCTTCGCCGCGTGGGGATAGCTTCCATTTGCAGAAGCAAGGAAGTATTCGAAAGGACGCTCAGCCGAGCAAAATCTCTGCAACAGCCCCTTCCAATCCTCAAGGCCGAGGTATCGTCGTGAGAAGCCAGACCCAATGAATAGAAAGGGCCCCGACTGACGAGATTGAAAAATATGTACGAGCTGTTGACTGATAGTTTCCATGCCATCTTCTCTTAAAAGAAAGGCGGCCTTCAGGCCGCCTTTTTGCTAGCTCAAAAATCAAACCCCTACAGGATTCGCCTTCTCAGGATCGATCTTGTACTGCTTGATCGCGCGGGCCACATCCTTGCCGGTCATCTTGCCATCCTTCGCCAGCGCGGCAATGGCCGCATGCGCGATGTAGTAACGGTCGACCTCGAAGAACCGGCGCAGGTTGGCACGCGTATCAGAACGACCGAACCCATCCGTGCCGAGCACGGTGTAGGTCATCGGGACGAAGGCGCGGATCTGGTCGGCAAAGGCGCGTACGTAGTCGGTTGCGGCGATGGCCGGGCCCTGGCGGCCTTCCAGCAGCTGGGTAACGTAGGGTTTGCGCTGTTCGGCCTCCGGGTGCAGGCGGTTCCAGCGCTCTACGGCGTAGCCGTCGCGGCGCACTTCGTTGAGGCTGGGGCAGGACCAGATGTCGGCGGTGACGCCGAAGTCCTTGTCCAGCAGCTCGGCCGCGGCAATGGCTTCGCGCAGGATGGTGCCGCTGCCCAGCAGCTGCACGCGCAGCTCGCCCTTCTTGGGCTTGCCAGCGTCCTTGAGCAGGTACATGCCCTTGATGATGCCCTCGGCTGCGCCGTCCGGCATGCCGGGGTGGGCGTAGTTCTCGTTCATCAGGGTGATGTAGTAGTACTCGTCGATCTGGTCTTCCATCATCGCCTTCATGCCGTGCTGCATGATGACGGTGACTTCGAAGCCGAAGGTCGGGTCGTAGCTACGCACGTTCGGGATGGAGCCGGCGATGACCTGGCTGAAGCCGTCTTCGTGCTGCAGGCCTTCGCCGTTGAGCGTGGTGCGGCCGGCGGTGCCGCCGAGCAGGAAGCCACGCGTGCGCATGTCCGCTGCCTGCCAGGCGATGTCGCCCACGCGCTGGAAGCCGAACATGGAGTAGTAGATGTAGAACGGCAGCATCGGCACGTCGGACACCGAGTAGCTGGTGCCGGCGGCCATCCACGAGGCGATGGCGCCCGGCTCGCTGATGCCCTGCTGCAGCACCTGGCCGGTCTGGTCTTCGCGGTAGTACATCAGCTGGTCGGCATCGACCGGCTTGTACTTCTGGCCGAACGGGGCATAGATGCCGATCTGGCGGAACATGCCTTCCATACCGAAGGTGCGCGCCTCATCGGCCACGATCGGCACGATGCGCGGGCCCAGTTCCTTGTCGCGCAGGGCGATGTTGAGGCTCTGCACGAAGGACATGGTGGTGGAATAGCTGCGCTCGCCGCTGTCCTTGAGCAGGCGCTCGAACTTGTCGAGCGTGGGCGCGACGAAGGACTTGCTGGCCTTGGGACGGCGCGACGGCAGGAAGCCGCCCAGCACGTTGCGGCGTTCTTTCAGGTACTGCACTTCCGGGGAATCTTCGCCGGGGTGGTAGAACGGCACCTGGCCGTCTTCCAGCTGGGCGTCGGTCACCGGGATGTTGAAGCGGTCGCGGAAGTGCTTGACCGCCGCGTCGTCCAGCTTCTTGGTCTGGTGGGTGGGGTTGAGCGCCTCACCGGCCGAACCCATGCCGTAGCCCTTGACCGTCTTGGCCAGGATCACGGTGGGCATGCCGGTGGTGTTCACGGCCTGGTGGTAGGCGGCGTACACCTTGTGCGGGTCGTGGCCGCCACGGTTCAGGCGCCAGATGTCGTCGTCGGACAGGCCGGCGACCATGGCCGCGGTCTCCGGGTACTTGCCGAAGAAGTTGGCGCGCGTGTAGGCGCCGCCGAAGGCCTTGCAGTTCTGGTATTCGCCGTCGACGGTTTCCATCATCAGCTTGCGCAGCACACCGTCGGTGTCCTTGGCCAGCAGGGCGTCCCAGTAGCCGCCCCAGAGCAGCTTGATGACGTTCCAGCCGCCGCCACGGAACACGCCTTCCAGCTCCTGGATGATCTTGCCGTTGCCGCGCACCGGGCCGTCCAGGCGCTGCAGGTTGCAGTTGACCACGAAGATCAGGTTGTCCAGGCCTTCGCGTCCGGCCAGCGCGATGGCGCCGAGGGTTTCCGGCTCATCAGACTCACCGTCGCCGATGAAGCACCACACCTTGCGGTCGGACTTCTCGATCAGGCCGCGGTTTTCCAGGTAGCGCATGAACTGCGCCTGGTAGATGGCGGCCAGCGGGCCCAGGCCCATCGACACGGTGGGGGTCTGCCAGAACTCGGGCATCAGCCACGGGTGCGGGTAGGAGGAGATGCCCTGGCCGTCCACTTCCATGCGGAAGTTGTCCAGCTGGGCTTCGCTGATGCGGCCTTCCAGGAAGGCGCGGGCGTAGATGCCCGGGGCGCTGTGGCCCTGGATGAACAGCAGATCGCCCGGGTGCTGGTCGCTGGGCGCGCGCCAGAAGTGGTTGAAGCCCACGTCGTACAGCGTGGCGCTGGAGGCGAACGAGGCAATGTGGCCACCCAGGTCGCCCGGCTTGCGGTTGGCCCGCACGACGGTGGCCATGGCGTTCCAGCGGATGATCGAGCGGATCTTCCACTCCAGCGCGGAGTCGCCGGGGTTCTTGGCCTCGTTGGCCGGTGCGATGGTGTTGACGTACTCGGTGGTGGGCGAGAACGGCAGGTAAGCGCCGGCGCGGCGGGTCTGTTCGACCATGCCTTCCAGCAGCTGATGGGCGCGCTCCGGGCCTTCGACGTCGATGACGGCCTTGATCGATTCGAGCCACTCCTGCGTCTCAAGCGGGTTCGGATCGTTGTGCAGCACTTCGTTCAACCAGTTCATTAGCGCTCCCGGGGGGACACACCCCGCGGGTGTGTCGACATCGTGAATTCGTGAACCCCCAAGTGTACCGCACGCACCTGTTGCCATTCCTCGCTACGGGGGCGTATGGAATGGGACGGTGTCGTGCGTGGGTGAGGTATCGATGCCGGCGGGGGCGAGGATCCGGCGCAGCGGGCGCTGCCGGTGTACGACCAAAGGATAAGGGCCAGCGGCGGGCGGTTGCCGCCGGGTCCGGCGCGGAACGGACCGATGTAGGAGCGCACCTGGGCGCGACGGGGCTTTCCCGGCAACGCCCGTCGCGCCCGGGTGCGCTCCTACGAGGGGCGTGAGGTCTGGGG
>NZ_QEZI01000001.1:0-51402 GCF_003993525.1 Xanthomonas sp. BRIP62411 | reverse complement strand
GGTGCCCGAAGGGCGGGTGAGGGTCCGGGCCTGCCCGCGCCATCTGTCCACCAAGAGGGCACGGCCCCGCCCGCGCCATCCGTCTACCAAGACGGCACGCACCCGCCGGCCCCATCCCACCACCAGGACCGCCAGGCCCAGGCCGCCGCCCTGGCGCTGCGCCGCACCCTGCTGCTGGTCACCGGCGGCCCCGGCACCGGCAAGACCACCACCATCGCCCGCCTGCTGCTGCTGCGCATCGCCCAGGCACACGCCTCCAACACCCCGGCACCGCGCATCGCCCTGGCCGCGCCCACCGGCCGCGCCGCCGAGCGCATGGCCGAGAGCCTGCGCCTGGCCGTTGCCCGCGCCATCGCCGACGGCATCCAGCTCGCACCCACCCCCGCTGCAGCCGCGCCCGGGCAAGCGAAGCCGTCGCCGCACCCCGTCGCCTCCCCTCCCCATCAAGTGACAGAGCCACCGCACCCCGTCGCTTCCCCTCTTCTTCAAGCGCCAGAGCCAGCAAACCCCGCTGTTTCCCCTCTCCCGCAAGCGGGAGAGGGTGCCCGAAGGGCGGGTGAGGGCCAGCCGTCCACCTGGAACTCCCTCCTCCCCACCGGCGCCAGCACTCTCCACCGCCTGCTCGGTGTCATTCCCGATTCCCCGAACTTCCGCCATAACGCGGACAACCCGCTGCCTTTCGACCTGATCGTGGTCGACGAAGCCTCCATGGTCGACCTGCCGCTGATGTGCAAGCTGGTGGAAGCCGTGGCCGACGGCACCCAGCTGATCCTGCTCGGCGATGCCGACCAGCTGCCCTCGGTGGAAGCCGGCGACGTGCTCGCCGCCATCCTGCAGGCCGCCGGCCCCGGCGACACCCTGCAGCCGCAGGATGCACAGGCGCTGCAACCGCTGCTTGGCAACGCGCCCGCTGACACCACGCCCGCCGCCACCCACAGCGGCGGCCTGGCCGGCCACCGCGTGCACCTGCTGCGCGGCTACCGTCAGGCGCACGACTTCGCGCTCGCCCCGTTGGCCGACGCCGTGCGCGCCGGCGACGCCGACACCGCCCTGGCGCTGCTGCGCAGCGGCGAGCTGGCCGGCGTGCACTTCCACGAAGACGGCGAAGACCCGCTCACCCTGGGCCGCGACGCACTGCTCGCCCACTGGCGCGCGCTGGCCGACGCGCACGACCCGGCCGCCGCCCTGCGCGATGCCGCGCGCCTGCGCCTGCTCACCGCCGTGCGCGCCGGCCCGCAGGGCGCACGTGGCCTCAACGCCCGTATCGAACAACTGCTGGCCGAAACCGGCTCCGGCGCCCGCCGTCTCGGCAGCGCCTCGCCCTGGTTCCAGGGCCGTCTGCTGCTGATCACCGAAAACAGCTACCGCCACGGCCTGTTCAACGGCGACGTCGGCATCTGCCTGCGAAGCGACGCGAGTCCCTCCCCGGGGCGCAGCGACGAAGGTCCCTCGTCAGCGCCAGGCCAGCCCGGCGGCACCGCCAACCGCCGTGACCCAGGCACCGACAGCCGTGCTCAAGGCCCCTTGGTCGCCTGGTTCGAAGGCGACGGCGACGGCCAGGTGCGTGGCTTCCACCCCGCCGCACTGCCCGCGCACGAAAGCGCCTTCGCCATGACCGTGCACAAGGCCCAGGGCAGCGAATTCGACACCGTCTGGCTGCAACTGCCCACCCGCGACGCCCGCGTGCTCAGCCGCGAACTGCTCTACACCGGCATCACCCGCGCCCGCCGCGCCCTGCACCTGGCCGGCAGCGAAGCGGTCATCCGCAGCGCGCTCGCCCGGCACGCCGCGCGCATCTCGGGCCTGGCGTGGCGGTTGGGTGCGCAGCAGCAGGCGGCACCCGCCAAGCAAGCAACAGAACCATCCACTGCGTTGCCTGTGCAGGGGTCGTTGTTCTGATGGACGCGAGCCGGCGCAATGGCAACATCACTTACGGCAGAACGGCACTTTCGCCTATCACCATCACCGGGCATGCCCGGATAGCATCATGGACGAAGAAAAACTGGTTGTGCGGTATCGCCAGCATGGGAGGCATCAATGGCGAAAAAGCATGAAATTTCGCTCGTCCGCTCGTCGGCGGCCGAATACCTGACCTTCGTGGCCGCCGCAGGCGAGGGCGGCGTGCAGGCGGCGTATGCCGACGAAAACGTCTGGCTGACGCAGAAGATGCTGGCCCAGCTCTACGATGTCGAAACCCACACCATCAACTACCACCTGAAAAAGGTGTTCGCTGACAACGAGTTACAGCCAGATGCAGTTATTCGAAATTTTCGAATAACTGCCGCCGACGGCAAGAGCTACGACACCAAGCACTACAACCTCGCGGCCATCATTGCCGTGGGCTACAAGGTCAATTCCGAGCGCGCGGTGCAGTTCCGCAAGTGGGCCACCACCATCATCGAGTCCTTCACGATCAAGGGCTTCGCGATGGACGATGAGCGCCTGAAGAATGACGGCACGGTGCTCGGCAAGCGCTACTTCGAAGAGCAGTTGCAGCGCATCCGCGAGATCCGTCTCTCCGAGCGCAAGTTCTACCAGAAGATCACCGACATCTACGCCACCGCCCTGGACTACGATGCCACCGCGCAGGCAACCCAGCGGTTCTTCGCCACAGTGCAGAACAAGCTGCACTGGGCCATCCACGGGCAAACCGCAGCAGAAGTCGTCTACCACCGAGCCGATGCCGGCAAGCAGCACATGGGCCTGACCACCTGGGCCGATGCACCGCGCGGGAAGATCCAGAAGTTCGACGTGGCGGTTGACAAGAACTACCTGACCACCGGCGAGATGGCGCAGTTGCAACGCCTCGTATCGGCCTATCTGGACCTGGCCGAGGACATGGCACTGCGGCAGATTCCGATGACCATGCAGGATTGGGAAACACGTCTGAATCGTTTCATCGAAGCAACCGACCGGCAGGTGTTGCAGGACGCAGGGCGCGTCACCGCCGAGATCGCCAAAGCGCATGCGGAAAGCGAGTTCGAAAAGTACCGCATCGTGCAGGACCAGCTGTTCGTGAGCGATTTCGATCGCGTGTTGCAGCAGCTTGATGCAGGAGACCGGGTGGACGGTGCCGACGAGGACTTGCGCTAGACGGTGATGTGGGAAGCGCCAAAGCGTCAGGTCCCCAACCGCGCGCGATAGTGCACGTTGGATTGAAAGATCGCTCCGAGGATGAATCGCGACTAGCGTCTGCCCAGGAGTCGCCCGCCACGGTGGTTCCGCCCGTCCAGGGCTCGTACCCCAAGCCGGAGAGATGGCATGAGAACTGACGACAAAGAAGCGCTTGCGCGTAAGAGGTGAATGATGAAGGCGATATGGGTTCTTGGGATTCTCGCGCTGTCAGCCTGCTCCAGCGCGACTGCGGCTGGGAGGCTGGAGATCAGACTCCAAAACAGACAGGCAGCGCATACAGCGACAGCTGGAGCATCCGTCTCAGTCACGATGGCCAACGCAGGTGACCAGCCCATCGAGCTACCTGCCTCGTATGTTCCAGACGTAGACAAAGGCGGGGTGTTGCAGACCAATCTGTTCAAGGTCATGCAAGAGGACGGCAGCCCTGTCGACTATCGCGGCATCTATGTGCATAACGTCCGAGGTTCCACGCCATCTCTTGTCTTGAAGCCGGGGCAGTCAATCGTCAGGACGATCAATCTGTCATTGAGTTACCAGATCATGCCTGGGCGCAATTACTCGGTCGGAGTACACCCATTTATACGTTATCGGGAGCAGCAGGAATCAAAGAGTAAAACCACCTCAGCCGATATGACGTCGCTGAAGACTGCTACATCCAACATCATCGAGATCACGCCTCGATAGGTCTGCGATGTATCGGCGAGCCTGCGGCTGGCCCCAGCGTGCCGAGGTGTAGCGGATGATCCCGCGCAGATCGGCTTCGGCTGCGTCGGTGAGGACGTAGCCGTGCATCAGCCACGACGGCCCTCGGCCAATTCTTCATCCAGGATGGTGCTGATGCTCTTGGTAGACACGTTGCCGGCAAGGCCTTCCTCGACACGTCCCCCAAGCAGGCTTTTCAACTCATGCCATGCCTGATCAGCGTTTATATCGCCAGGGAACAGGCGTTCAAGGGCGTATTGCTTGATGGTCTTGCCTTGCAAAGCCGCCAGCGCCTTCAGGCTCTGGTGCTGCTGATCGCTTAGGTCGATGGTCAAACGGCTCATGACGCGCTCCGAGATCCGCACAAACCCACATTAGCACAGCAGGTCTGGCCGGCCCGTTGTTCGGTCAACAGCGCGTTGGGGCGCTACGCAGGCCATGTCAGTAGAGATTGAGAGAATCTGACAGGCCGGGTTCGCAAGCCAACGCTCAGCGCCACGCGCCACGCCTAAAAAACGCGAGGCCAGGCCTGCGCCTGACCTCGTCTGCCGTCTGGCAGGCCGGGCGGCTTACTTGCCCTTCTTTTCCTGCTTGGCCGCGCGCTTTTCCTTCAGCGTCTTGGTCGGCTCTTTCTTCTGGCTCTTCTTCTGGTCCATCCCCTTGCTCATGACACCCTCGTAGTTGCTGGATTGATCGGTCGGGCAGCGCCATGACCCTGGCGTGCCTGCGCACTGTACGGCTTGCGCGGGGTGGAATGGCAGCGGCAGCGCCAGGCAGGGCGACGGGCGGTGTGTCCGGCCCGGCGGCCGCGCGAGGCAGCGTGCACCAGTAGCCCTTCGGCGTGGCCGGCTAGGCCACAAACGCAAACGCCCGCGTGCGGCCGGCAAGGTCCGCACGCGGGCGCTGGCGGCAGCGGCGGCCTTACTTGGCCGGCACGCGCTGGTACTGCTCGCCGCCGGTGTTGAGGTGGCCGTTGGCCGCGTCGATGGCAAAGTTCACCGTCTCGCCATCGTTGGTCACCTGCAGCGCCCCGTCCTTGTAGACCGCCGGGTAGCTCTCGGTCTTGGGCTTGCGGCTGAAGAACTTCGGCGTGGTGCTGCGGACCATGAAGGTCTCGCCATTGCGCTCGATGTCCATCGTCTCTTCCTGCGTCTGCACGTTGACCCAGTGGCCGACGAACTTCTCGCCCTCCACCTTGGCGCAACCGCTCACCAGCAGTGCCGCGGCCAGCGCGGTGCCCATCCACTTCATCATCGTGTGTTCTCCAGTTGAGTCTGAAAGCCAGGATGGCTGGTTGGGGATGTATGGCAGGTCAAGGGTACCGCGTGCCGGCGGTTCGACTATGAGCCCATGTCACGTTGCAGCACGCAACGCGACCCCATTGCCGTAAAGCACCGTGCTGGCGCACACTCGACGGTTATGCAAGGCTGATAGCGCCGCGATACGCATACTTCGCCTCTCCCCCTCGTCGCTGACCCATTTCGGAGACTATGCATGCAACGAGCTTGCGTGATGCTTGAGTCGATGACGATTAACGTAGAGTTGCCGTCCGCGGAGATCGAGGTAGTGCCCGGTGTCGCCTGGGGACCAGTGGAGGCATTTTCGACACCAGCCTACTGGGCTTACCAAGTAATGGCGCGCCGTATCGAGGCCCGTTCAATCCGCTACAAGCTTGGGCAGTCATTGAGGGAGGAGGTTGGCGCGTGCCTTCTTGGCGGCCATGGAATTCCTGCCAGCGTAGGGCTTCTCGCTTTTAGCCATCTAAAAGAGAAAGGAGCATTTGAGGCTGAGCCGCCGGAAGAGAAAAAGCTCCTTGAATGGCTCTCCGAGCCCATGAGACATCAGGGCCGGTTTGTGCGATATCGCTTCGCGAGCCAGAAGTCGCGCTACTTGGCAGCCGCCTTACACAAGCTGGCTACGGAGGTACATCCAGAGCAATCTGGTCGCGCACTGCGTGATTGGTTAACGGCGATTCCAGGCATTGGATACAAAACGGCTTCATGGGTCGCTCGGAATTGGTTGGACGCAGATGATGTTGCAATCTTGGATATTCATATCCTGCGTGCAGGTGTGCTTGCTGGATTCTTGAATCCTGAGCTCACTGTCGAGCGCGACTATTTGGCCTTGGAATCACAATTCCTAAAATTTAGCGTAGGACTGGGGGTAAGACCTTCTGAACTGGATGCGGTGATTTGGCTCGACATGATGTCCTCGCCACTCACTGTAGGAGCCACGTTGAGCGCATTGCCAGATAGCAAATTTAAGTCTAAGCACGCGCCATCACGGACGCGCGCCCAGCGCAGCCAGCCCGACACCCACCAGTTGGCACTGCTTGCTTAGTTGTCCGACCCAAGGGTCCCCGGTAATGCCGAGCAGGCAAAAGTTGAGGCCTAAATCTTCCGAGGTCATCGCAAGCGCGCCCTGAAGTACACCAGCGTCTCGCCAAATCAAGCTATCTGGGTTCTCATATTTGGCTGCGGTCATTTGAGGCTCGGCTACAAAAATCAGCAGAATACCGGGCTGTGCAAGGACGATTTCATCTGCTTGTTGACGTAAAGGATTTAAGACCCTTGCGCATGTGCCGATCACATCAAGTGAGTGAGTGAGTGGGTTGTAGCGTGCCCATGCACCGGCATCATCTGGCATCTGTACCAAAAGGTGAATCGGATGAATGGCACCTGCTGACGGAACAGCGCGCTGCTGAAGTCGAAATCCAAGGGAAGATTCGGCTGTCCGTTGACAGTGTGCGGTACGCCAAAGTAGCAAGCTAATTTGCTCCCAACTTATAGGTGCAAATACTCGACGACTTCGTCTTATGGAATTAGGACTAGATCGGACTAGGGCATCTGTTGTCGCGCTGTAGGGGAGACTAACCGATTGGGTCACCGGCCAGAGGTGCGGCGAGTACGCCAGGGGTTGTTGACGCGGTACGGGACTACCCAGCAACGTCCACATGGATATTAAGCTCTTGCCAAACCTGAAGATATTTATTGCAGCCGCGGCAGTTGCCACAAGGTACATGAGCCTTGTGACAGCTGTGGGCCCAAGCCAGCACATCATGAGGTATAGCCGACATGCGGATAAGGTCGATCGTAGCGAAATCGATCGCGGGTGCTTCCACTACCAAGCCACCTTCTTGGATCTGCATCAAGTGGCTAATCTGCAATACGAACTCTGGCGTTCCATCCTGATGGCTTCCATCTGAGGCTACGGTTCCAATTAGAAGTCGCTGCATGCCAATCGAGATGGCCTTCATTCCAACCAAAGTCAGTAGAAACTGATTGCGATAAGGCCACCAGTCGCTTGCCGGAGCATTAGCATCTGGAGCCGCGCCTGCCATGTCACCAGAGCCAAGCTCCCGCGCATCAAAGCGCAGTATATGATGTGGAATACGAAGGCGCTCGCAAACGCTGCGGGATGCAGAAACCTCGGCTGGTGCTGCCAACTGACCGTAATCAACTGTAAACGCCACGTCGGGCCGTTTCCACCAAGCTACTGCAATGGAGTCCATTCCTCCTGATAAGAGTAACGCGGTCTTCATAAGTTGATCGCAACCCACACAGTTCGATAAATGGCGCTGACGAAGTCGTCGCAAAGGAAGCAGTCTGTCCCTTGCATCATTTTTCTATCCTCCTGCGAAACATTCTCCGCGTAGAAAACGACCGGGATTTGCCGCGCGCGTGCATATCCAATTTCGAAGATGGTCCCGGAGTCCAGTCCATCGCCGATCGCCAGAACTAGATCGCTCTCGTGAATTCCTCGAATGTCTTGGTGGACCACCTGTTCCGCAGGCCCAGATCCAACATCGTGATATGGAGAAAACACCCTCATGCCCATATCAAGAAGGCAGTTGCGCGCCTGCTCGATAACCCAGAGCTCGCCTAGGGTGAAGAAAGGTCCGGCGAGGTAGACTGTTGGTATACGCCCAGCCAAATAGCTATCTGAGACTGTCAGCGCCAACGGCGCGTAGTCGTCCAAGGCCTTCGGGGTTGGGAAGTCTCGGTATTCTGCGTAGTACGCGGCGGCCTTGGAGGCGCGTTCAGCCGCATCGAAGGGATGGCGCTGCTGTTCTATCCAGGCATATGCAAAATTTGCCGCGAACTGATCGCCGCTACCAATTTTCCATACATGTTCAGTCGAAAAGGCAGAGATCCGGTGATGCGTACCTTCGTAGCACACAAGTGCGCCCTTTGGCCCTAGCTTCAGTACTACTACCTCAGCACCCTGCTCTTCGGCCAAGCGGCGGGTAATCTCCTCGACTTGCAGGTCGCGTTCACCAAGTATCTGCAAGGCCTCATAGGAGTTGAGAACTAGTGCGAGATGTTTCGCCTTGGAGCCATTATCAGCGAAAGCCTCCGGCCGTCCGACATTTTGGGGATCAAATACAGCATAGTCTGCATCGACCACAGCTGTGCCTTCGATCATGCCAAAACGTAAAACATTTTCGGACTGAAGGTAGAGATCTGATTGGCGCTCAGGCTGGTAATATTGAGGAACTGCCAAGCCGTGTGTGTATGAAAAAATAGCCGATCGTGGGAGTTCCGTTGTCAGGAGTGAAAACCCATCTTCTATCGCTCGAGCTTTCATGAGTTGCTCCAGCTCAGCGTCCATGTAGCCGTGCAGCTCAACCTGCCCGCCTAGGCGCGCAATGGCGGAGGCCGCACGTCCGGCAGAGCCATAAACGTTATCCCAACGCGGCCGCAAGCACTTTTCTCGGTATATTCCACCGATGATTGACAACATCCTGTTCCCCTTACTAAATCTGTTTCCTTCAGTAAATCAGACAATCGGTGTAATTCGAACGCTTACCTGGCCATCTGTCTTGCCGGTCACAGTTGCCGCGTACCTGGTTCCTTGGCGGATGCATTCTAACAACCGCGCAATCCTAGGAGAGGTGATGCCGCCGGCAACTTCATTACCCAACTTGATCACAACCACTTGCGATGGGCCTTGCTGATCAAGGGTCACTAATAGAATGTCGCCTACCTTTATCCGTGCAACAACTAACTCTTTTGGCGAGCTGATCTGCGTCCCGAATTCCAAAAGATCACAGGCCACATCAGCGTATGGAGTGCCGCTACCGAAACCACCACTTCCTGATCCAGACATCTAACTTTCCTCTGTTATCCGGTACAGCAATGGAAAATATTGGATGAAAACAATCGGTTTTTCTGATGGTAGGGCTGAAGACTCGGTTGTACAAGTGGCCTTAGGTTTTGCTATTCCGCTTCAGCTCGGTATAAAGGCGGAGGCAAAAAGCAGAAGACGGTGGTGCTTATTGCCCTTGGCTTCCGTGGCATTAGCTCGGGTCACCATCGGAGATTAGCTCAACGCTCAGGCGAAAAGAAATCTCGTCCGGATGCAAAGCACCTCATCAGAAAAGTGCTTCTTAATGGATAGTTAGCCCATTTTGCGGGCCGCGTTATTCGCTACGAATGATGGCGGTTGCGGTTGCGGTTGCTCTTGCACTGCGTCTGCAGGCACGCGTGACATGCAACGAGACAGACAAAAGTGACGAATACGCCAGACGAGACCTCAGGGTTCATCTCAGGCGAGTGAACCGCAGCATTTCCTAACATGGCGTAGTACGTGTCATCCGAAAGTTCTTGATCCGGTCAGTGCGGGCCACCGTTGCGGAGAGAATCGACGCGACAAGGTACGATCCCAGCCCATCTGCTTGAGTGCGCTTCTGCCGTCGCCATGTCTGCTCCTCGCCCGACCCTCGATGGCATCCCTGCCAGCCAGTTCCAGCTCCCGTCCGGCCCCTGGCACACGGTGTGGGAGGCGCTGTGTGCGTGCTTTCCGGTCGTTGGGGCTGACACGTGGCGTGATCGCTTCGCGCGTGGGCGCGTACTGGATGCGCAGCAGCAGGCATTGGATATCGCTGCACCGTATCGGCTTGGTGCGGAGATCTATTACTTCCGCGAAGTAGCGGATGAGCCGATCATCACGGCAACGGAAACGGTGTTGCATGCCGACGCGCATGTGGTCGTTGCCTACAAGCCGCATTTCCTGCCCGTGGTGCCAGCCGGTGCCTACGTGCACCAGACGCTGTTGACCCGTTTGGTGCGCCGCTTCGATAACCCCGCACTGGCGCCGTTGCACCGCATCGATCGCGACACTGCGGGACTGGTGCTGTTTTCTGCTAATCCTGCAACACGCGGGATCTACCAGGCGCTGTTTCGTGAGAGACGCATTCGCAAGCACTATCTGGCAGTGGCACCGCCGCTGCCGGGGCTGACGTTTCCGTATGTGAATCGCAGCCGGCTGGAGCCGGGCGAGCCGTTCTTCCGCATGCGCGAGGGGGTGGGCGAGCCGAACAGCGAGACGGTGATCGATGTGGTCGCGCGCGGCGCAGACATGTGGACGTATCGGCTGGAGCCGGTCACCGGGCGCAAGCACCAGTTGCGCGTGCACATGGCCGCACTTGGCGCCCCGATCCTGCATGACCGTTTCTATCCAGAGCTGGAAGATCACCGGCCCGATGATCCGGAACGGCCGCTGCAGTTGTTCGCGCATACGTTGGCGTTCGATGATCCGATCACCGGTGATCCTCGGCTCTTCACCGCGACAGTCGAACCGACAAAATTGGCTTGAGACGCGAGCCTCCGTTTCGCTAGAAATCCGGGCGAAATATCTGGTTTTCAGATATCCGAAAGAGCGCGTTACGCTGGCTTTGCGGACATCCCGTCCGCTCACGTCGAGGATGGACGCCATGACTGCTTCGAAAGCCCTTTCGACTACCGCTCGGCGACGCGCCACGCCAGCGGCGAAGCTGCAACCGCACCAAGAGCCCTTCACCTTCGGCGTCACCCTGCAGCAGATCGACCAGTTCCACACGCTGCTGCGCACGATCACCGCGCAAAGCGACATGGTGGCGGTGTGCAGCGGCAAGTCGCTGGACGCCACCAGTCTGTCGGTTCTGGGCGAGAACATCTTCAACGCTGCCCGCACGGTGCGCGCCATCGTCGATGAGATCGACACGCAGCGGCTGCATGACGGCGGGGTAGACACAACCGGTTGACGTGGCGACGCAGGATGTCGGAATGCTGCGAGTACCGACTCCAGCGCCCAGCATCAAACGCACGGCAGGCGCGCACATGGGTGGGTGCATCTTGCTGCCGAGTCACCGTCCATGCGATCCGAGGAGCGTCTTGCGTCAGTCCTGTCATGCATCACCTCGTCGCTGGCAGGCGCTCAGGTGCCGCTGGGGGCCGGCATGAAGTCTTTCAGTGCGCTTCGTGCGCGGTCCTGGATCTTCTTCCAGTCCTTCAACGCAACGCGCACATAGTCGATCTCCACTGCGACCTTCAGTTCCGGAATGACGAAGATGTGCTCGCAGCGGGGAAGTTCCCGCTCCTTGCTGCGCACTAGCTTGCCCTCGCGGACCTCCACGCCCGACTGTTCGACCTCGCGGGACGTGCACTTGATGATGGTGTCGATGTTTCCTTGTGCGTCGCGGCGGACATACCAATCCTTGTAGTAGCTTGCGTCCATGATGGAATTGGATGGTTTCAGCCCTTGCGCCAGGTAGTGCTCGCGGTACGCAGCGATGTTGGCGTAGTAAGGCGTGAGCCCGTTTTTTTCAGCTCCTTTGATGCGCGTGTTGATATCCGCTTCTGGGGTGTCCTGCGCTGTGCCGTCCGGCGTGTACTGCCGCCGAAGAAACACATCGGGATCAACGCGGTCGAGATAGCGATAGCCGATATTGACGGTGCGGGTGGCCACGTCCAGCTTCAGGTGGGCACGTTCGCCAGGAGCAAACGCATTTAAATCCGGGTATTCCAGATATAACCCGAAGCTACCATCGAAGTTCGGACCCATCTGGTCGTCGAAATAGTTGGCTGGAATATGCAGCTTGTACGGACCCAGGCACGCCTCCATGACCGGTGGCGGGCTGGTGCCGGGGTCTTGCGGACCGCCGCGTTGCCGGACGCATCCTTGTTCGTTGGTCATGGTGTTGGCGCCTGTTTGTGTTGCGCTGCAGCCGGGAACGGCAAGGCCCAATGCGATGCATGCGAGGCCCGCCAGGGCCAGTGGGTGTCTCATGCATCCTCCTATGCTGCGTGCCGAAGTCGAGTATAGGCAGTGGACAGAACGGCGTGCCGCATGCGCCGACAATACGGTCCGTGCCCGCGGCCGGTTTTCCTGCAGACCGCCGGCCGCCGCACCTGGCGCGATGTCAGGTACGGCAGCCGGCGGGCATCCTTGTAGGCGAGCCGCGGCTGCAAGATGGAATGAGAGGATGCAGCCGTTGCAGCCAGGGGACTGAGTGCTTCTGTGAGCCTTGGACTTAGCGCACCTTGTACAACACCGCCGCGCCCGGCTTGGGCTCGAACATCGGCACGGTCTGCTGCTTGAGCGCGGTGCCCTTGGCGTCCCACACCAGCGTCTCGACGGGGTAGTCCTCGTTGCGGGTCATGGTGTCGATCTGCCTGACGATCACCGTCTTGCCGGCGGGCACTTCCGGGTTCCAGGCGAACACGCCCAGGCGGCCGTAGAACACCGCCGGCGCGGCATCCAGGCGGCGGTCCGGGCACATGACCAGGCCGCGTTCCAGCATCACCCGCAGCGCGCCCACGGGCACGGCCTTGACGGTGAGCGCGGTGCGGTCGGTGCTGTGGCCGGGGCAGACAGTGGCCGAGCGGGTGAGCATGTCTTCGACCACCTGGCGGTCGGACTGGGCCAAGGCCGGCAGCGCGGCGGTGGACAGGGCAAGCACGGCCAGGGCGGATTTCCAGGGCATCTGACAACTCCTCATGAGATGACACTCCAGTACTGCAGCCTTGCAGGCGCGGGCTGCTGCCAGTAACGCGCCCGAATCCTAGCAATGTGCACGTCAAGCACGGCCAATGGGTGACGCCGCTGCGGCGGCCGCGCGCAAGCAGCAATCGGCCGCCAACGCCGCCGCCAGGCACCAACGCCGGCCGGCGCGGACTATAACGGCCGCTGACGCCGATACCGCCTGTCAGGAGTCTCCTGATTGAGCGGCGGCGGCAACGTCGATAGCGTGCGCGCTATCACACCGCCGGACTGCCCCATGGAACGCGCCGACCTCATCGCATCACTGCTCACCGGCATGCGGCGTGCCGAAGACTTCCGCGCGCAAGCGTTGATCTACAGCACCGCGCACAGCCAGCAGATGGAGGCCGATTACGGCAAGGCGGCCGATGCCGAGCTGGTGCTGACGCTGTTCGCCTTCACGCCGGAGCACCTCAAGCTGCTGGGCAGCACCGGTATCGAGAACCTGGGCGAGATCGTCTGCCACGCCTGGGCCTTGAACGGCGGCAACAACGAGGCGCTGATCGGCTGGTTCCGCAAGCCCATGAACGCCCTGGACGGGCAGACACCGGCCGCGCTGGTGCGCGGTGGCCGCCTGCAGGTGCTGCTGCTGGTGCTCAGGCAGCAGCTGGAGTGGGAATTGTCCAAGCGCTCGGCCTGAGGATCGACAGCGTTGCACGGCGCGCCTTGGCGCGCCGGTGGCCGGCCCGTCGATCGGCAGCGCCGGCCGTGCGTGGGCGCGCTTACTGCTTGGGCCGCGCCACGGCGTACATCTCCCAGGCAATCTTCTTCATCAAGGCGTTGCTGTCCTCGCCCTCCTTGTACAGGTCGAAGTGGCTGCGGCCTTCCAGGTAGCGGAAGTCGCTTTTGGCGCCCAGGCCGTCCAGCACTGCCTGGAACTTGCGCGCCGCCCCATTCAGGTAGAACGTGTCGGCGGTGCCGACGATCAGGTGGATCTTGCCGTCCAGGTCCGGCTTGAGCGTGGGCCATTGCGCGGCCACGCGCGCGGCGATGTCGTAGTGCGTGCGCCAGTAGGCCACCACGGCCGGGTCTACCTTGCCGGTGTCGCGGTCGAACATCGGCAGCGGGCGGCCGTCGGGCCCGCGCGGGGAAAACACCCACTCGAACGAGGTGAGCTGGCCGCCGTACGGGCCGAGCACGCGCTCGAGCCTGGCGAAGGTCTCCAGGTCGGCCACCACCTTGCCCTGGTCGCGGATCAGCGGGAACTGGCTGCCGTCCGGGCGCCGGTAGACGTTGGCATTGGGCGCGTACAGGTCCGGCCCGGTGAAGTCGTGGAAGTCGCTCGAGTCGGGCGAGGTGGACCAGGTGCCGCCGAACAGCTTGGGGTAGCGCGTCTGCAGCCACAGCGTGGCCCAGCCGCCGGACGAATGCCCGTTCAAGAAGCGGCCCCGGGCGTTGCCGTCCATCTTGTACTGGCGCTCCAGCGCGGGGATCAGCTCTTCGGTCAGCGCGGTACCCCAGGGGCCGTTGTTGACCGAGTCGGCGAACTCGTGGGTGCCGGTGGGCGTGGACTGGTCCAGGAACACCCAGATCATCGGCGGCATCTGCCTGGCCGCCATCGCGCTCCAGGCGGCGGCGATGCTGCCGGCAAAGCGGTTGTAGTTGCCGCCGAAGCCGTGGGTGACATACACGGTGGGATAGCGGGCAGCGGCCTTGGCGTCGTAGCCCGGCGGGGTGAGCACGCGGGCGCGCAGCGACACCGGCCGGCCCCAGAACGCGCTCAGCGCCGGGCTCACCAGCGAGGCGTCCGCGCTATGCAGCCTGGCCTCCGGGATGGCGTCGCGGATCGCCTGCGGCGCCCGCGGCGACACCTGCCACGGGTCGTCCGACACCGGCACCTGCCTGCTGAGCTTCAGCGTGGGCAACGGCTTGCCCTTGCCCGGCGTCACCGCGGTGACCTCGCTCAGCAGATCGCCGCCATCGCGGCCGCTGTAGCCGTAGCTGTGGTCCGGATCCAGCACGGCCTGGAACAGGTACTCGCCGGCCGGCAGCGCGGAAAACCCGCTGGGGAAGGCGATGTTGTCCAGGTCGATCTCGACGCTGGCACCGGGGGCGAGCGCGGTCACCTCCTGCGCCGCCACGGCCACCGCCGTCGGGCGGAACGGGCTGACGTCCACCTCCTCCACCTTGCCGGCTTTGCCGTCCTTTCCATCCTTGGCCGCGGCCTGGGCGTCCTTGGCCAACGTGGCGAACACCAGCAGGCGCCCGGACACGGGCTGGTCGCTGGCCCCGTCCAGCGTGACGCGCAGCAGGCGATGGGCCGCTGCCGGTGCGGCGGCGTGCGCGGCGCAGGCGCACAACAGGCCAATGGCCAGACCCAGGCGGGGAACAAGACGATGCAGGGACATGCAGATCCTTTGGAACGCAGGTGGACGAGGCGGGCGCACACGGCCCTGCGCAGACTGTAGCCAGTTCCCGGCCGACCGTGCGCCGCCATCGCGAGGTCACCGTATCCGATCTGCCTGTCCAGGAATCACCTCCTCAACCGGACCCGACCCCGACTCCACCCGGTATCACGAGCAGCGCAAGCCATAGCGTGAAGCTGGGCCAGCCTCGCCAGCCCCAAGTAACTAAAACGAAAGCCCGCGTCAGTTCCAACCAGGTAAATGGCTGACAGGCAGCCAATCTAATATCTCTTCTAGGTTCCGCTTGTTCCTGTTCACTGCCGGAACAATCTAAAGCCGGCTTTAGATTCGATCACTGCCATGCGCGTCCCAATCGATCAAATATTCGACATCGGCGCCTATGTCCGCGCAGTCAGCAATGCGGAAGGCTTGCTGCGGGAGCAAGACGATACGACTGTATTCCCAATTGCTGTTCACCGCATTCCAAGTGCACCATGACTTGGTTGGTCCACTGTGCGTGATGCCTCCTGCGTAGACGCCTGCACGGCCTGTTGATTGGCAACTTCGAGTTTCTGCAGGTTCTCGGCCAATGGCTGCTTGACGGCTTCGGCCTTATCCACGTGCGTGCGTAATACATCCATGTCATTTCCTGGATTTTTGTACGTCGCGAAAATATTGCCGTTTGTGTGATTGGGAATAACGTCCTGAATCTCGGGCAGCGGCGGGCGATTCAGTTTGGCCTGGACCGCCAGGGCACCGGCAATACGTTCCTTGTCTTGCTGATTGGTGTAGACGCCTGCATCCGGGCCGAGCTTATCGAGCCCCGCCAAGGCTTGCTTGAACAATGGGTCATCGCGTAGCCGCGCTTCCTGATGCGGATCGAGTGGTGCTCCGCCTGCGCTGAAGGTACGCCCTGAGTTACCTAATCCTGGCACCGACGGCTGGATCGATTCGTCGAGCTGTCGTCCCGATGCAGGCGCCCAGTGGCCGAAAACGCCATCGTTCTTTGGTTCCGGAAGGCGTACATCCCGCAGTACGCTATCGGCCAGTGTGTTGGAGTTTTGCAACTGGGGATCATAGGGATACTTGTCATCCTTGCTCTTGGCATTGGCGACCATGCGTGCCCAGGTTCCCGACAAGTCCGCACCGTGTGTGATCTCTTCGCGATATTGCTTTTGTCCAACCGCATTCGGGTTGTCGCGATGATCGGGGTTGGCCCGGTTGTAGGGCAGGTTAGTCTCGACGTGCATGCGGCCATACGGCAATCCAGGTTGCTCATCGCCGGTCCAGCCGCTGATGGTGTGCTGCTTGCCCTCTTTATCTGTGTAGAGAAGGAATTTGTGGTGGTATTCCTTGCCCAGCGCAGACCCGATGTTCCGATATCCAACTTCAATCTTCTCGTCCATGACAGTCTCCGTTGGCTTACTGATTCTTGATGTGGACGGCGTCGACGTGTGTCACCTTGCCGTCGGTATCCAAAGAAAAAGTCATCACGACGGAACGTGCATCTGGATCAAGCATTGCCTGCCCCTTATTGTCCCTGACGACCACCCTACCTGGGGTGTCTTCAACAATCTTGGACGTTGGAGATTTGCTGAACGTCTCCAGCACAACCAACTTTGTTGTTCCCAGAGGAACGTACTTGGCAACAATGCTGCTAACGTCGACCTGTTCGAATCGAACGGGCTTTTTTGATGCATAAATCTCTTCAAGCATTGGGCTGGCTCCTGATTTCATGGTGTCTTCCTGTGTCGAAGCGGTGCGTGCAGTATCTGCATTGGCGCAGGATGAAAGCGGGAGCACCGCAAGCCCAGTGAGTGCGAGCGTTGCGGCCCACCCGTTTAGCACGATGCGTGGCATGGTGATCTCCTGATACAACCAATCACTTGAATAGAATGCCCGCGAAGTCTTGAGCCTTCCCAGGCAGGCTGGTACATCAATACTCCTTCCGTGCAGACGATACCAGCGTACTACAAGCTTCCCATGGTTGATGAATAGCTGAGTTGGATCGTCAGGGCTGCCCAGGCGATCTATTTTGTGCCACATCCAAATGTATGCATTGGGATATTCCTGCAATCCACGTCTCTTCAAGTAGACGACCACAATTCAGTGGCGTTACTGGAAGTTGCAAGTCCCTAAGCGCTTCAAATAGTTGCTTTGCCTCGACTGATGCTTGATGTGAGCGATGGACAGCGCGGTGTTCGCTCCCGAATTCCAAACTGCATCACGCAACGAGGTTATTGAGACGATTTGCCGGGTTTGCGAGGCCTTGGTCTTCAAGGATGAACACACCAGCGGCGTGGCCAGCTGGGTGGCGTAGGTGTGGTGCTTCCCACACACACGCAGGGCGTCATCGTACGCAATCGATCATCTGCCGCTTGGCGTTATGCACAGGTGCCGTTGCGAATTCCATTCAAGGCGCAAGCGGCAGCCGCGCGAACAGTCGCTGCCAAAACCTTGCATCACACACCAGGGAACGATCGAAATGAAACGTAAAACCAGCTATCGCGGTGCGCTTGCGGCCTGTGGCCTCTCACTCGTCGTGGCCGCGTTGTGCATGGATGCTGCCGTTGCAGCACCGGTCAGCAAAACGGACAAGGTCACGCTGACCCATGTCTTTGCCACGCTGCAGACCGGCCAGCAGGATCAGAAGCCCGAAGACATCGCGGCGTGTCGCAAGCAGGTGTCGGCACCAACGTCCAAGTATCTGGGTGTGGCGGTCACCACCAAGTATTCGATCGACGTGCAGTCCAAGATCATGTCCGCGTCCTCGTCGCTGCCATCGCCTGTGGCCACACAGCCGCTGATGCTGACGATACCGCTGGCGCCGTTGGGCGTGGCTGGGGAGTATGCCTTCGGCGCGTTTCGGCCGACCGCGCTGCCCAACACCTATGTGCTGTTTTCGGTCGGGCTGGATTTCAAGGGGCCGCAGTCATCCGTGCTGGTTCTCAACAGCGACAAACCCTACAACTGCCTGGTGACCAGCAATCCGGCGCCGTTCAAGGGAGCACTGGCTACCAAACTGGGCAAAGACCAGGGCCGCTGATGTCTGTAACCGCCGGGTAATCGGCGAACGCGCCGAAGACAGCTTCGGCGCGTTCGGCTGCTGTTTTCAAAGCAGCACGTTGGAGGGGGCGGGCGAAACGGCGGTTTATCACCGCACGCTCCGGATCAACTCCACGGGTCAATGACGTCCAGCGCCATCGCCGCGAACGGTGCCGTGTCGCGGGTGGCAACGGTCAGGCCTTGCGCGGCTGCCGTTGCAGCGATGTAGGCATCGGCGCGACCGAGTGTGAGTCCTGCGGCTCTGGCTTTCGATGCGAGTGTCGCGAATGCGTGCGATGCGTCCAGATCAAACGCCAGCAGGCGCCCATTGAACAGTGGCAATACATCGCTTTCCAACCGTGCATGCAACGTGGATCGCTTGCGGCCCTCGGGCATCACGGCAATGCCATAACGCAATTCGGCCACCGTTACCACCGACAGGAACAGTGTCTCGACAGCCTGCGCATCGATCCAGGCAACGACCTTCGGGTTGGGCTGAGGCCGCCAAAGCTCGGAGATGACATTGGTATCGAGCAGGATCACTTCAGGCTGATCGGCTTGATTGCGGTCTTGTCGCGTAAGGTGTCGAACGCGTCGGCCTGTTTTGCTGTCAGGCCAGCGTCGCGGCCAATGTCCACCAGCAGGGAGCCGAGTTTGACCCGGTCTGCCGGTTTGGCCGCTGATTCAAGGATTGCGCGGATCTCCGCCTCGGTGCTGCGGCCGTGGAGTGCGGCCCTCGCGCGGATCGCGCGATGCACCTCATCGGGGATATTGCGGACGGTGAAAGAAGGCATGTCGCCCTCCCGGTGGAATCAGGTTGCTTGCACTTTAGAGAAGTGCAAGCACTTAGACAACTTCAACACACCCGGTATCGAAGCAGTCATCACCGCACCAGCCGTAGTGGCATCCGGGGCCAACCTGGCCCCACCACTCACCGATACGGCCCCGGCCCGCGCCACACCGGCTCGCCCTGCTTGTAGACCTCCATCATGTTGATGACCTCGCGGGCATCGCCGATGTCTTTCAGCTCCGGCGAGTCCGGCGGCAGCAGGCGGCATTTGCTGGAGCCGCGCTTGAGCGCGACTTCCAGCGGGCAGACCATGCGGTACTGGGTGCCGGGCAGGATGATCGCCAACTCCTTCATGCCCTGGTCGCGCCAGTTGCGCAGCTGGGTTTCGCTGCGCACTTCGTAATAGACCTGGTAGCCGCCCACATCCATGCTGGGTTGGGCGTTGCTGCGGTCGCGGCGGCGGCCTTCGCTGATGGTGGGCGTGTTGGACATGCCGTCTTCGGCGGCATCGGCTTCTTCTTCGAGCATGCCCGGTGGGCGGCCGGTCCAGGTTTCGGGCCGGCGCTGCGGCGGCGACGAGGGTTCTGCCGGCGGTTGCGGCGGGGTGGGGCGCTGCACCGGCTGGGTCTGGCGTTGCTCGACCAGGCCACCGCGGCGGGTGTTGCCTGCCGGCGGGATCGGGTTCTTGGCGGTCTTGACCAGGGTGGACTGCACCGGCGAGGCGGCCGGCGGCGGCTGCACGGGCGCGGGCGTTGGCGACGGCGGGGTGGGCGTCGGGGACGGAACCGGCTGGTCGGGCGTGGAGGTGTCGCCGACGAAATCCACCTTGGTGCGGCCACCGCTGGCCGAGCCCTGCGGCGGGGTCATGGTGGGCGTGGAGGCCGACAGCAGGATCAGCAGCATCAGCACATGCAGCAGGGCGCTGATCAGCGCGGCGATCCACGGTTCGATGCGCTCGATCAGCGGCTCGGTGCGCGGCAGCCAGTCCTGCGTTTCCAGGCGGACGTGCAGCAGCTGCAGCGCGTCGTCGCGCACGCGGTAGACCAGCACGTAGGGCGTTTGCCTGACCACCCATTCGCGGGTGCCGGCGACGCGGCCGGCGCGGCCGCGCCCGGGCTGCTCGGCCAGGGTGCGGGTGGCGTCCAGCACCCGCCGCGCCATCGCGGCGGCGGCGGTCGGGCTGAGCGCGTGGTAGTGATCCTGGGCGTGTGCGAGTTGCCTGGCGGCCGGGACGGTCCAGTCACGCCGCAACATCAACGCCCCATCTGGCGAACAGTGCCGCCACCTGTGCCGGTGCGACAACCGCGCCCCGATCCGCTGCGGCCATGCCCTCCAGCACGGCGGCCTCGAAGCTGGCGGTGTCCACGACGCGAACCACGTCGTCCCATCCTGCCGTCTCGGGCAGCGTGTCGATCAGCGTATGGGCTTCTTGCTTGATGGCGGACATGGCACTGCGGTGGGGAGCTCTGCCGGCAAGTCTACCCGTGCGGCTCTGGTTCGCGTGTGGCAACGGCTGGCGTGCGGTTGAGGCGTTTATTGGCAGTGGCAGGGAAGCGGTCCTGCGCGAGGGCCTCTGGTCCGTCGCGATGGCCGGACGTGGCGGCGGCGGCCCGGCCAGGCCGCCTGCGCGCGCAGAAAGTGACACTTGGCACCTTGTTCGCTACCGGGGGCGGTTTCATTCTGCGGTGGTCACCTCACCCCGCAAAGGAATCGCCATGCCCGCTGCTGCCATCGCACCGCTGACGCCGTATCTGTCGATGGCGGCCATCGCCTTCCTCTACTACCGGCGCATCCGCCGCAGCTTCGGCCGCCAGCGCTGGAAGCCGGTGAGCACGGCGCTGCGCGCCGTGGTGCTGGTGGTTGCCGCGGCGGCGCTGGCATACGCGGTTTATGGCCTGCCGCAGGTCCGGCCAGGGATCGCCGCGGGAGCGCTGGTCGGCATCGGGCTGGGCGCCGCATCGCTGCGCTACACGCATGCCGAATGGGTGGAGGGACGCGGCTGGTATACGCCCAATCCGTGGATCGGAGGTGGCTTGATGCTGGTGCTGCTCGGGCGCCTGGCCTGGCGCTGGGCCGATGGCGCCTTCAGCGCGGGCGCGGCGGCGGCCGGCGCGCAGGCCAGCCCGCTGACGCTGGGCATCGCCGCGGCGCTGGTGCTGTATTCACTGGTGCATCTGGGCGGGCTGTGGTGGCGGCTGCGCCAGTTGCGGCTGCAGGCTGCGCCGATCGCGGTGCCGCCGCCACTGTCGTGAGGGTTGTCGGGCGCCGCCGCTGCTTGCGGCGTCCGCGCTGCATCACACCTGCGAGCGGAACGGAAGGACCAGCTTCTCGCCAAGCTTCTGCCGCAGCGGCCGCTTGCGCCAGCGCTCCAGCGTGTACGGCTCGGCCCGTTGCAGGTCGCGCTCGAACACCTCGGTCATCTGCGCGGCCAGGTCACGGTCGTAGACGTTCAGGCTGGCCTCGTCGTTGAGGCGGAACGAGCGGATGTCGAAGTTGGTCGAGCCCACCGAGACCAGCAGGCCGTCGATGATCAGCAGCTTGGTATGCAGCATGGTGGGCAGGAATTCGTGGATGGCGATGCCGGCCTGCAGCAGCGGCTCCCAGCTGGCCTTGGAGGCCAGCCGCACCGAGACCGCATCGATATGCTTGCCCGGCAGCAGCACGCGGATGCGCACGCCGCGCGCGCGCGCTTCCAGCAGCGAGCGGGTGATCAGCGCATCGGGGACGAAGTAGGCGGCGGCCAGGTCGATGGAGCTGCGCGCCGCGGCGATGGCGATCAGGTACATCAGGTGCATGCTCTCGCTGCCGCCGGCCGGCGAGGCCACGAACAGCTGCGCGTCGCTGTCGCCGGCCGGTGCCAGCTCCGGGTAGTACTCGGCGCCGTTGAGCACGCGGCCGGTGCTCTTGATCCAGTTGTCGTTGAAGGCGGCCTGCACCTGCGCCACCACCGGGCCTTCGATGCGGTAATGCGAGTCGCGCCAGTGCTCCGGGTCCTGCGCATCGCCCATCCACTGGTCGGCCACGCCCACGCCGCCGGTGAAGCCGATGCGGCCGTCGATCACCAGCAGCTTGCGATGGGTGCGGTTATTGACGCGGTGCAGGTTGTACCAGGTCAGCGGGCGGTAGCGATGCACTTCCACCCCGGCCTTGGTCATGTCCTCGACCAGCGACGCATCCATCTTCAGGCTGCCGCCCCAGTCGATGGTGACACGCACCTTGACCCCGGCGCGCGCGCGCTCGGACAGCGCCTGGCTGAACTCGCGGCCGATCTCGCCCGACCAGTAGATATAGGTTTCGAAGGTGATGGTGCGCTGCGCGCTGCGGATGGCGGCCAGCATCGCCGGGAAGATCTCGCTGCCGTTATGCAGTACCTGGATCTTGTTGCCGGGCAGGATCGCCGGACCCAGCAACACCGACATCTCGCGCTTGAACTGCGGGTCGGACACGTCGTAGCAATGGCTGGGGATGTGCTCGAGCTTTTTCTCGGGCGTGGCGAAGTTGAGCAGCAGCAGCCCCACCACCAGCGTGGTGACGACCGTGGCCACGATGATCCATGTCATGCATCCAACCCCTGTTCCCCTGCCATCGACGGCCCCAAGCGGCCGGCATTCTGGCAAGCCGGGCGGCATGGGGGCCGTGAAGGGTGGGGCGCCAGCCGCGGATCGGCGCTGGTGACGCTGCAGAACGCGCGCGCTGCAGCGTCGCTGCCTTCATCCGGCGGCAGCCGGGCTGTCGGTGGACAACGCGATGTCGCGCTGGTCTTCCAGCGCAGCCAGCCGCGTGGTCAACGCTTCGCGGATCGCGTGGTAGGCCGCCGTGCCCATGACCAGCCGAAACGGCGGGGGGGATGCCTCGGTGCAGGCGATCATGGCCGCGACCATGCGCTGCGGGTCGCCGACGATGACCCAGCTGCCGTCGTCCAGCGCGCGGCTGAGGGCGTCGACCGGTGTGCCGAGGTAGTCGGACGGGATGTCGGTCCTGACCAGCGAGGCGCCGAAGTTGGTGCGTGCCGGGCCGGGTTCGGCCAGGGTGAAGTGGATGCCGAAGCCGGCCACTTCCTGCGCGGCGGCTTCGATGAAGCCTTCGATGCCCCATTTGCTGGCGTGATACAGGCTGAAGCCGGGGTAGGCGATCTGGCCGCCTTCGGACGACACCTGCACCACGTGCCCGCCCCCTTGGCGACGCAGGTGCGGCAGCGCGGCCTGGATCAGCGTGATGGAGCCGATGAGGTTGGTGTCGATGAGCTCGCGCACCTGCGCGTCGGTGGCGGCCTCAGCGGCACCGAGCGTGCCGTAGCCGGCGTTGCTGACCAGCACGTCGATCCTGCCCAGGGCCTGGAAGGCCCGGGTGACGGTCTCGCGCACCGCTGCGCTGTCGCGCAGATCCAGCTGCAGGACGGTCAATGCGTCGCCGTGCGCGGCCTGCAGATCGGCAAGCGCTTCTGCGCGCCGCACGGTGGCTGCGACGCGATCGCCGCGCGCCAGCAATGTTTCGACCAGGCCGCGGCCGAAGCCGGAGGATGCGCCTGTGATGAGCCAGGTCCGGGACATGGGGGGGGGGCCTTTGCGTGGAAGGGAATTCCACTCTAGGCGCGGGGAATTGATGGGTCTATGCCATAGAATCCGAATGAGTTGATGTGAAATAGCCACCAATGCCCAAGCCGACCTTCAATGACCTGGCCGCGTTCACCAGCGTCGCGGTGCATCGCAGCTTTCGGCGTGCGGCCGCCGAGCTGGGGCTGGCACCGTCCTCGCTCAGCCATCTGATCAGCGCACTGGAACGCAACCTTGGCGTGCGCCTGCTGCATCGAACCACGCGCAGCGTGTCGCTGACCGAAGCAGGCGAACGGCTCTACGCCAAGTTGGTGCCCGCATTGCAGGACGTCGAACAGGCGCTGGGCGAACTGGATGCCTTCCGGAGCGGGCCCACCGGCACGGTGCGCATCAATGCCCCCGAAGTGGTGGTGCGGCTGTTGTTGCAGCAGGTGGTGCCGCAGGTGCTGGCGCGTCATCCGGCGCTGTCGGTGGACCTGGTGAGCGAAGGGCGGCTGGTGGACATCGTGGCGGCCGGCTTCGATGCCGGCATTCGCCTGAGCGAGTCGGTACCGCAGGACATGATTGCGGTGCCTTTTGGTGGGCAGACGCGTTTCATCGCGGTGGCCGCACCTGCGTATCTGCAGCATGCCGGCTACCCGGACACGCCGGACGATCTGCATCGCCACGCCTGCATCCGGCACCGCATGCCCAGCGGCAGGCTGTACCGCTGGGAGTTCGAGCGGCGCGGCCAGGAGGTGGCGATCGATGTGCCGGGGCGGCTGACGCTGGACCAGCTCCTGATGATGAGCGAAGCCGCCGAGGCCGGCCTTGGCATCGCCTATGTGCCCGAGCATGCGGCGACGGCGGCACTGGCACGCGGCACGCTGGTGCGCGTGCTGGAGCAGTGGTGCCCGGCGATTCCGGGACTGGTGCTGTATTACCCGGGGCATCGACAGATTCCGCCCGGGCTGCGCGCGTTCATCGAGACGCTCAAGCAGGTGTTGCCGTAGCCGTCGATCGGCATCCAGGGCGGTCACGCCCATGATGGGCCGCAGGCGTCGCGGCCGACTCCGAAAGCGGGCTGAAGCGGACGCGCCGACGCCGGTTGCGGCGCTGTATATGCGCCGAAATGCTTACACGCGTCACACAAGCACGCACCTATACTTCCCGGGTGTCCCACCCACGAGGTTCTGACTGCATGAGCGCACCCCCAACGTCTCCGATCGCCGCCGGTTCTGGCGCAGCCCCCGGTAGCCTTCGCCGTTCGGTGTCCAATACGCTCAAGGGGTCGGCCGGCAATCTGGTCGAGTGGTACGACGTCTACGTCTACTCGGTGTTTGCCACCTATTTCGAATCGCAGTTCTTCTCCAAGGAAGACAAGAACGCCACGATGTTCGTGTGGGCGATCTTTGCGATGACCTTCCTGATGCGCCCGATCGGCGCGTGGTACTTCGGCCGCTTCGCCGACCGCTACGGCCGCCGCCTGGCGTTGACCATCTCGGTGTCGATGATGGCGCTGTGCTCGTTCGTCATCGCAGTGACGCCCACGGTGGCCACGATCGGCATCGCCGCGCCGATCATCCTGTTGCTGGCGCGCCTGCTGCAGGGCTTTGCCACCGGCGGCGAGTACGGCACCAGCGCCACCTACATGTCCGAGGCGGCCATTCCGGGCCGGCGCGGGTTCCTGTCCTCGTTCCATTACGTCACGCTGGTCGGCGGCCACGTGCTGGCGCAGACCACGCTGCTGGTGATGCTGCATTTCTTCGATGCGCCGCAGGTGTCCGAGTGGGGCTGGCGCGTGGCGTTCGGCCTGGGCGGCATCGGTGCGCTGGTGGTGTTCTGGCTGCGCCAGACCATGGACGAGTCGCTGAGCTCCGAATCCATCGCCGATTCGCGCACCGGCAAGGCCAAGGCGTCGGGCTCGATGCGCGAGCTGTTCGTCAACCAGTGGCGCCCGTTGCTGCTGTGCTTCCTGATCACCGCCGGCGGCACCATCGCGTTCTACACCTATTCGGTCACCGGCCCGAAGATGATCCAGACCGCGTTCGCCGGTGGCGACGTGATGGCCGGCACCATCATCAACCTGGTCGCGCTGACGGTGCTGATGCTGATGCAGCCGGTGGGCGGCTGGCTGTCGGACATCGTCGGGCGCAAGAGCCTGCTGGTGTTCTTTGGTATCGGCGGGGTGCTCTACACCTGGTTCCTGGTGATGGAACTGCCCAAGCAGACCGACTGGCTGACCGCGTTCGCGATCCTCACCGTGGGCTTTGTGATCCTGACCGGCTACACCTCGATCAATGCGGTGGTGAAGGCCGAACTGTTCCCCACCCATGTGCGCGCGCTGGGCGTGGGCCTGGGCTATGCGCTGGCCAACTCCGCCTTTGGCGGCACCGCGCCGTTGCTGTACCAGGCCTCGTTGAAGACCGGCCACGTCAGCGAGTTCGTGATCTATGCGACGGCGGTGATCGCGGTGTCGTTGGTGGTGTACATGTTCTTCCTGACCAACAAGGGCAGCAACTGGCTGGACGACGAAGCGGCGATGCATCAGCGCAAGCGCTGATCTGCTTTGCCCTTCTCCCGTCGGGCGTTGAGCGTCCTTCTCCCTGCGGGAGTCGATCTTCCTTCTCCCTGCGGGAGAAGGTGCCCGAAGGGCGGATGAGGGGACGTGCGACGCCTCGTGTCATTTACCGCGAGTGGCGTCGCCTCGTCCCTTCACCGCACCCCCCGCGCCCCGGCCCGCGCCAGCCGCGCGGGCGCTCCAGGGCACGCGCACCCGTGGCGCGCACGCAGTGCCTTATCGCCCCGCGGGGAGAGGGGCCAAGGGCGGCGCGGTACCGGTGTTTCTCTGGGTGTGCGGCGCCGTCTGCGCAAACAAGCTGTAACGCAGCCCGATCAACCCCAGCAGCGCCTCATCGCGATGCGCGCCCGCCGGCACCTTGCCGACACGCGCCAGCGAGGCATCCAGCCGCGTACGCAAGGCATCCGGCGCAGGCAGCGGGCGCTTGTGCGCGATCTGTTGCCGGTAGTGCGCGGCAACATCGACCAGGATCGCGTTCACCGCCTCGATGCTCGGCTGCGGCAAACCGTGCCGCGCGCTGCGCAGTTGCAGGATGTTCAAGCCCACGCGCACTTCGTTGAGCATGTCCACCGAGGCCAGGTCGCTGCCTTCCGGCGTCAGGGCCAGCCGTGGTGCGAGCAGGCCAAGCAGGTCCAGCATGCGGGCGGCAAAGTGCTGCCGGTCCTGTGCGCCGCGGCCGTCGGCGGCCTCGGCCAGCGTGCGCCAGCCCTGGCGCACCAGCCGGCGCGCGCTCCATTCGGCACCCACCGAGCGGAACAGGCGCGTCAGCACCACCGCAAATCCAATGCCCAGCACCATCGCCACCGCCGCGTTGACGAAGCTCTGGATATTGGCGTTGTAGGTGTTCTGCAGGCTCAACAGCGCGGTGAGGTTCACCACCAGCGGCAGCGCGATCAGCATGGTCTTGGGGCGGTGCAGCAATGCGCCGATCGGCAGGAACACCGCCGCCAGCACCAGGACCAGCATCGGGAAATCGTGGATGGCCGGGAAGATGCCGAACAGATAGATGCCGGCAACCACGCTGGCCACCACCGCCCAGGCCAGGAACGACAGCATGCTCGGCGCCGGGTCGTCCTGCGCGGCGAAGAATGCGGCGGTCACCGCGGCCATCATCGCGCCGTTGCCGCCGCCTTCCCAGCCGATGCCGATCCACAGCACGCAGTACGCCATCAGCGCGACGCCCGCGCTCAGGGCGGAAAACGCGACCATGCCGAAATCGATATGGCGGCTGCTGCTGGCAGGTACGGGTGCATCGGATCGTGACCAACCCAGGCGCCGTCGCAATGACGCTTGCATGCGCGAACGCGTGGCGGGTGCGCCCTGCACCGCCGCGGCTTGCCCGGGTGATTGGGCCGTTGCAGGCTGTCGCGCAGTTCCCGGCATGGCCCGCAGTACCGGCATCGCCGTGCCGTGCACCACTGCCTGCTGCAGCGCGCGGCAGTCCTGCCACAGGTCGAGCAGCTCTTCCAGCCGCAACAGCAGGCTGGCCAGCAGCAGATGTTCGATGTCCTGATCCACCACCGGGCGCAGGACGGCGATGCGTGCACGCAGGGCGTCCACGTCCGCATCGCTGCGCGCGTCCTCGCCCTGGTCCACCCAGGCCGCGACATCCTCCAGCAGCGTTGCCGTCTCGGGCGGCAACGCCGACCCATCGCGCTGCAATGCATCCAGCCGGTCGGCCACCGACGACAGCACCGGCAGCAGCATCAGCATGCGCGCGCGCAGCTGTTCCAGCGTGGGGGCGGTGCCGGCATGGCGCGGGTCGTCGTGGCGCACGAAGGCGATCAGCGCCTCGAACTGCACCAGATCGGCGGCCAGCCGGTTGCGCGGTGCCTGCGCTGGGCCGCGCTGCAGCACCTGCCGGCACCATTGCGCGGCGTCGCGCATCCAGTTGCCGATGCGCCCGGTCAGCATCGGCTTGACCGAGGCGGGGAACACCAGCGCGGCGAACAGCACCGCCATCACCGTGCCCAGGATGATCTCCTCGCTGCGCGCGACCACGGTGTCGAAGATGCCTTCCGGCGCGGTCACCGCCGGGAAGCCGATGAAGGCGGTGGTGTAGCCGGCCAGCAGAAACGCATAGCCGCGCGGGCCGCGATTGAGCAGCGCCAGGAACAGGCAGGCCGACAGCCACAGCGCCATCGCCGCACTGAGCAGCAGCGGCGTTTCCACCAGGTTCGGCAGCATCACCAGGGTGGCCGCGCCGGCCAGCAAGGTGCCGAGCACGCGGTACACGCCCTTGGCGCGGGTGGGGCCGAGCAGCGGCTGGGAGACGATGTAGACCGTGGCCATCGCCCAGTACGGCCGCGACAGATTGCCGGCCAGCCCCACGTACAACGCCGCGATCGACGCGGCGAAGGTCTTGGCCGAAAACAGCCAGGCCTGGCGATCGCGCAGCAGCGCACTCATCGCGCGGCCGTGGCGTCGGTGTGGCCGGCGGCCGCTTCCCAACCGCCGCCCAGCGCCAGGAACAGCTGCAGTTGATCCTGCGAGACCTGCGCCTGCGCATTGGCCAGCGTCATGTCGGCGGTGGCCAGCGTGCGCTCGGCATCCAGGCTGGACAGATACGGCGTGCGCCCGCCCTGGTACAAACGCCGGTTCTGCGCCGACGCCAGCTCGGCCTGTTGCTGCGCCTGCTCCAGCAGGTGCAGGCGGTCCAGGTCCTGCGCATAGCGCGACAAGCTGGTCTGCACTTCGCGCAGCGCCTGCAGCACGGTGTGGTCGAACTGCGCCAGCGCCGCGTCGGCGCCGGCCTCGGTGGCGCGCACGCGCGCACGCGCACCGCTGGAGGGCAGCGTCCAGGAGATCAGCGGGCCGAACGACCAGGCATGCGTGGCCGGCTCGCCGACATCGGCCAGCAGGCCGGTGGCACCGATCGAGCCGCCCAGGCGGATCTCCGGATACAGCTCTGCAGTGGCCACGCCGATGCGCGCGGTGGCTGCCGCCAGCCGGCGTTCGGCCTGGCGCACATCCGGGCGACGTGCCAGCAGCGCGCGGCCATCGCCGATCGGAATCGGGCGCTGCAAGGCCGGCGCGTGCGCACAGCCGTCCACGCCGGCCGGCACCTCGCCGGGCGTCTTGCCGAGCAGCGCGGCCAGTTGATACCCGGCGGCCTGGCGGCGCGCGCGCAGTGGCGGCAGCGCCGCTTCCAGCATCGCCACCTGTGCGGTGGCGCGTGCCAGATCGGGCGGGGTGCCACGGCCGGCAGCGATCAGGCGCTGGGTGATGTCGCGGCTGCGCTGCTGCAATTGCAGCGAATGCTCGGCCACGTGCAGCTCGTGGTTGGCGTGGCAGATCTCCACGTAACTGCCGGCGACCTGCGCGGCCACGTTGACGCGCGCCAGATCGATCGCGGCCTGGGCGACCTGCGTATCGGCCTGCGCGGCCTCGGCGCCGCGTTGCAGCTTGCCGAACAGGTCGAACTGATACGACACCCCGAGCTTGCCATCGGCCAGGTTGAACACCGGCAGCTTTTCCTGCTGCAGGAACGCCTCGGCCGAGACCTGCGCGCGGCTGACGCCGGCGTCCACCTCGTAATCGAAACCGCCCGCGTCCAGCGCCTGTTCGTACACCGCGGCGGCGCGGCGCAGGTTGGCACCGGCCACCTTCAACTCGACGTTGTCGCGCAAGGCCTGTTCGATCAGGCGGTCCAGCATCGGGTCCTGATACAGCGCCCACCAGCGTGCCGGCAGCGGCGCGCCGGCCTGCACCTGGGCGTTGCCGGTGTCGACAAACGCCGCGTTGGCGGCCGGACGCTGGTAGGCCGAATCGTCCGGCACGGCGTAGTTCGGGCCGACCGTGCTGCAAGCGCTCAGGGCGCTCAGCAGTGCGGCCAATCCCACAGGACGCAAGACGCTGCGGTTCATGGCGCGGCCTTGGCCTGCACGCGGGCAGGCGCGCTGGCGGCTGCGTCACGCACGGCGTCCGGCAGGATGCTCACGGTGGCGGTGCGCCCGGCGATCAGCTGCACATGCGCCGGCACCTGGTCCAGCACGATGCGTACCGGGATGCGCTGCGCCAGCCGCACCCAGTCGAACGCCGGGGTGACGTTGGGCAAGGCGCCGGCGCTGCCGCTGCGGTATCGGTCCTCGATCCCGGCGGCGATGCTCTGCACATGCCCGTGCAAGGTGGCCGGCTCGCCCATCAGGTGCACGTCCACGCGCTGGCCGGCATGCACGCCCTGCAGGCGGGTCTCCTCGAAATAGCCATCGACGCGGAACGAGCCGGTATCCAGCACCGCCACCACCGGGCGCCCGGCACTGACGTAATCGCCCACGCGCACGGTGCGGTCGCTGATGTGGCCGTCGGCCGGGCTGCGCACCTGGGTGCGGTCCAGATTGAGCTGGGCCAGGTCCACCGCCGCTTGCGCGGTGGCCACCGCCGCCTGCGCCTTTTGCACATTGGAGCGGCGCACCTCGGCATCTTCGGCGGCCACCAGGTCCTGCAGGCTGCGGTCACGTGCGATCTCGCGGCGCAACTGGTTCAAGGTGGCCTGGCGCTCGGCCAGCGCGGCGCGCGCCTGTTCCAGCGCGATCGCATAGCGCGCACGGTCCACCACGAACAGCAACTGCCCACGCGTCACCGCCTGGTTGTCGGCCACCGCCACCTGCTCCACCAGCCCGGACACATCCGGCGCCACCTGCACCACATCGGCGCCCACGTGCGCATCGCGCGTCCACGGTGCCTCCATGTAATAACGCCACAGGTGCTGCAGCACCACCGCGGCCACCACCACCATCGCCAGGGTCAGCAGCGCCGGCCCCGCGGTCTTGATCAGCTTTTTCACGATTGCATCCAACGGGTCAGGAAAAACAGGCCACCCAGCAGCGCGATGTACAGCGCCAGGTTGAACAGCGCCGGGTGCCAGATGTGCCGGTAGGCGCCGGCCCGGGCCAGCAGCGCACCGATGGCGCTGTTGAGCAGATAGGCCAGCGTCATCAACGCCAGCAAGGTGGGAACGAACACACCGTAGAGACTGAATTCGCCGTACATCGGGCACATCCTGGGAAAGGAAAACAACGACGCCCCGGCGCCGCGCGCGCCAGGACATCGGCAAGGCACTACACGCGTCGCAGCACGACGCCCTACAACTGACTCAGTCGGACCCACTCAGCCGCGCATGCGCCTGCGCGATCTGCTCCCACAGGGTCAGCACCACCTGCACCTGCGCTTCGCTGAGCGTGCCGAACACCTCCGCACGCAGCGCATCCAGGCGGATCTCGATGCGCCCGACCAACGCCTGGCCTGCGTCGGTGAGCCACAGCTGGTTGGCGCGGCGGTCGCTGCTGTCGGCCTGCCGGCGTACCAATGCCTGCGCGCACAGCTTGTCCAGCAGCCGCACCAGGGAGGGGCCTTCCATGCCCAGTTGCTGGGCCAGCGCCACCTGGCGGATACCGCCGCCGGAGCGGCCGATCATCAGCAACGGCCCGGTGCAGGCGCTGGACAGCCCGAAGTCGGCAAATGCCTGGTCGGCCAGCCGCTGCCACTGGCGGGCGGCGACCAGCAGGCCGGAGCTGAGCTGGGCACGGGAGGAGAGAACGCTGTTCGTCATAATAGATAGGATGCTATCAATTCAACAATGAATCAATAGTCACTGAACCCGCGCAAGCCGGCGCAACCGCCACTGGGGCGGCCGGCCCGTCCTCGGGTACCATGCTCGCCCCCTTTGGGTGCACCTGCGCATGAGCCAGTCCGACCAGCCCGATTCCCCCGTCACCCAGGCCCAGGCCGAAGATGCCGTGCGCACCCTGCTGCGCTGGGCCGGCGAAGACCCGGCCCGCGAAGGCCTGCTGGATACCCCGCGCCGGGTTGCCGAGGCCTATGGCGACTGGTTCAGCGGCTACCGCGAGGAACCGCGCGAATACCTGGAACGCACCTTCGAGGAAGTGGCCGGCTACGACGAGCTGATCGTGCTGCGCGACATCTCCTACGAAAGCCACTGCGAGCACCACATGGCGCCGATCATCGGCAAGGTGCACGTGGGCTATCTGCCGCGCGGCAAGGTGGTCGGCATCAGCAAGCTGGCGCGCGTGGTGGAAAGCTATGCGCGGCGCTTCCAGGTGCAGGAAAAGATGACCGCGCAGATCGCCCAGTGCATCCAGGACGTGCTGCAGCCGCGCGGCGTCGGCGTGGTGGTGGAAGGCGCGCACGAGTGCATGACCACCCGCGGCATCCACAAGCGCGGCGTCAGCATGGTGACTTCCAAGATGCTGGGCAGCTTCCGCGAAGACGCGCGTACCCGCGCCGAATTCCTGCAGTTCATCGAAGTGGGCGGCAAGCGTTGAGGCAGCCGTTGCCGTCGCCATGAAGCACCAGGCACGCATCGCCGGCTATCGCCAATTGCGCGAGCAGCCGGTGTGGAAACTGCTGGCCGCCGACCACGCGCCGGAGCTGATCGGCCTGCTGCAGACGGTGTTGCTGGACGGCGAACGCCGCCTGCCCGCGGGCGTGCTGCACGAGCGCCTGCAGCGCCAGCTCGACGTGCTGCGCGCCGACGAACTCTCGCGCGAGTTGCCGCGCACCGCGCAGGCCTATCTGGCGCATTGGCTGGCACAGGGCTGGCTGGAACGCCGCCTGCCCGAAGGCGCAGCCGAAGAAGAATACGAGCTGTCGCGCGCGGCCACCCAGGCCATCCGCTTCATCGTCGGCCTGCGCGAGAGCAGCAGCAGCGCCACCGAAAGCCGCCTGTCGCTGGTGATCCAGCAGCTGGTGCAGCTGGCTGGGCAGACCGAGGCCGATCCGGAGCTGCGCCTGGCCGCCCTGCGCGACGAACGTGCGCGCATCGATGCCGAGATCGAACGCGTGGCTTCCGGCCGCGTGGCCGCACTCGACGGCAAGCGCGCGCTGGAGCGCGCCCGTGACCTGATCCATCTGTCCGACGAGCTGGCCGAGGATTTCCATCGCGTCCGCGACGATTTCGAACAGCTCAACCGCCAGTTCCGCGAGCGCATCATCGACGACGAAGGCGCGCGCGGCGATGTGCTGGAGCAGCTGTTCAACGGCGTGGACGTGATCGCCGAGAGCGAGGCCGGGCGCACCTTCGAGGCGTTCTGGAGCCTGCTCAACGACACCCAGCAAAGCAGCCAGCTCGATCAGGCGCTGGATGCGCTGCTGGCACGCGGCTTCGCCCGCAAGCTGGACCGGCGCGAACGCGCCTTCCTGCGCGGGTTGACCGGCACGCTGCTGGAGCGCGGCGGCGAGGTGCACACGGTGATGCAGCACTTCGCGCGCAGCCTGCGCGGTTTCGTGCAGAGCCGCGGCTATCTGGAACAGCGCCGGCTCAATCAATTGCTCAGGCAGGCGCAGGGCGAAGCCCTGCAGCTGCGCGACAGCCTGCACGCCACCGCCGCCACCGGCTACACGCAGGCGCTGAGCGCTGCCCGCCTGCGGTCGCTGTCGCAATGGCGCCTGCACGACCCGCGCCTGACCCAGGTCGATGGCCGCGTGCAGGCCGCCGATGCGGCGGACATCTCGCTCGACAGCGTGGGCGATCTGGTCGCGCAATCGGAGATCGACGTGCGCAGCCTGCGCCGCGACCTGCACGAGCTGCTCGGTCAACGCCCGCGCCTGACCATCGGCGATGCGCTGCAGCAGCGCCCGGCCGTGCAGGGCCTGGGCAGCGTGATCGGCTACCTGTCGCTGGGCACCCGCCACGGCGTGGTGATCGACGGACAGATGGAAACGGTGCAATGGGAAGGCGGCGACGGCGCGCTGCGGCGCGCACGCATTCCGCTGGTGTGGTTCACCCGGGAGAAACGCAATGAACTGGTCTGAGGACACCCGCCTGGATGCGGACGAGGACACGGGCGCGTCGGCCGATGCCGGCCGCACGCCGCTGACGGAGCCATCGCCTGCACAGCCGCAAGGCGAGCTGTTCCTGGGCGACACCGGCACGCTGCCGTTCGACGCGCGGCGCGCGCTGTGCCAGCTGCTGGCCGGCCCCAGCATCGACGCGCAACGCCACGGTGCGCTGTGGCCTGCGCTGTTGCGCAACGAAGCGCCGATTCGCCAGGTGTTGTGCGAGCTGTTCCTGGAACTGGTGCTGGACCGCGAGGGCGGGGTGGCCTTCACCCGCCAGGCCGATACCGCCGAGCTGGAATCGCCGACCTTGCTGCGCAGCGCGCCGCTGACCTTTATCGAGTCGGTGCTGCTGCTGTTCCTGCGCCAGCAACTGGCCGAGGCCGATACGCGTGGCGAGCGTGCAGTGGTGGACGAGGCACAGCTGGTGGAGGCCTTGTCGGTCTACGAGAAGAACGTGTCCACCGACCGCGCGGGATTCGCGCGACGGGTGATGACGGCGATTGGCAAGATGCGCGACAACCAGTTGCTGTCGCGCCTGCGCGGCAGCGAGGAGCGCTACGAGGTTTCGCCGGTGCTGAAGCTGTTGTTCTCGGCCGAGGACGTGCAGGCCCTGGTGGTGGCGTATCGGGAGTTGCGAGAGGGGGAGGTTGCGTTGGAGTGATGGCGTCTGCACCCCGGACGGCCATCGCTTCTCCCACCGGGAGCAGGTGCCCGAAGGGCGGATGAGGGGACGGCCGATCGCAATGCCTGGATGTGACGTCTGGAGTGTGTGTGTAGCCGTGCGTCATGCATGGCGCGATGAAAGTCAGCTCTCACGCCCCGTCCAGCGCAAGTGACTTTCTTCATGGGCGGCACTGAGCCATCAGCTTCCCGCGCATCGGTCAGCACCCGCTCTCGTCACGCATCCGTGTCCATCCAGATCACCGCGCCGCGTAGGAGCGGCCAGGCCGCGAAGGGACGTACCCGATCACCGTCAGCCGCCGCAGTCCATGCTTGTCCAGCAACACCCCGCTTCAAACATGCGTGATGTGATTCGTCTTCAGCGTTACCCGTCATCCCGTTTTGGTGAGTGAGCCATGAATTCCCAGTCCAACCTGTCGCCGGCGCAGCCGGGCGCGTCCCTGTTCACTGATTCGCTTGCCGAGCAGCGCGCGCAGCAGTTCCGTATGCGGCGGTTGCAGGTGCACAACTGGGGCACGTTCAATGGCTTGACCGAGGTGCCGATCGCCGAGAAGGGCTTCCTGTTCGTCGGGCGCTCCGGCTCGGGCAAGTCGACCCTGCTGGATGCGATGTCGGCACTGCTGACCCCGCCCAGCATCGTCGACTTCAACGCCGCCGCACGCGAGGCCGAGCGCAGTGGGCGCGATCGCAGCCTGGTGTCGTATGTGCGTGGTGCCTGGGCCGATCAGCAGGACAGCGCTTCGGGCGAAATCGCCACCCAATACCTGCGCAAGGGCGCCACCTGGTCTGCGCTGGTGCTGGAGTACCGCAACGCGCATGGCGAGACGGTCAGCCTGATTCGCCTGTTCTGGATCGCCGGCAGCGGCAATGCCGCGGCCGATGTGCGCCGTCATTACATGGTGGCGCCGCGCAGCTTCAATGTGGCCAGCGAGCTGGATGGCTTCGACCTGGATCTGCGCAAGCTCAAGGCGCGTCTGGGCGAGGAGGTCGCGCATTTCGACGGCTTCGCCGGCTACGCGGAGCGTTTCCGGCATGTGCTGGGCATCGGCAACGAGATGGCGTTGCGGTTGCTGCACAAGACCCAATCGGCCAAGAACCTGGGCGATCTCAACGTGTTCCTGCGCGGCTTCATGCTGGACGAGCCGCGCACGTTCGAGGCCGCCGACCGGCTAGTGGAAGACTTCGCCGAACTCGATGGCGCCCATCATGCGGTGGTCACCGCACGGCGCCAGGTGGAAACGCTGAGCCCGGCACGCGAACACCATGCGGCACTGATGGCCTTGCGCCACAGCGTCGGCGAGCTGCGCGAGCTGCAGCTGGGTGTGGACAGCTATCGCGAGCAGCAGCGTCTGGCCTTGCTGGAGACGCGCCTGCAGGAGCTCGACAGCCAGGACCGTGGATTGGCCGGCGAGGAAGGCCAGCGGCGTGAATCGCTGGACAATCACGAACAGAAACTGGCCGGGCTGGAACGCGAACAACGCGCCGCCGGTGGCGAGCAGATCGAGGAACTGGAGCGCGAGCGCGCACGGGTCGAACGCGAGCGCGACGAGCGTCTGCGGCGGCGCGCGCAGATCGAGCAGGCCTGCCGCCAGCTCGGCACGGCCCTGGCCGCAGGCGCCAGCGGCTTTGCCGCCCAGGTAGAGCATGCCCAGACCGTGCTCGAGAACGGCAAGCACGACGCCAGCGCGCTGGATGAGGCGATTGCCGAGCGCATGGGCGCGCGCCGCGACGACGAGCGGCGCTTTGCCGAGATCCGCGCCGAACTGGAGGCGTTGAAGCGCGCGCCGTCGAGCATGCCGGCGCCGATGCAGGCCTTGCGGGCGCGCCTGTGCGAGGACACCGGTATTGCCGAAGCCGCGCTGCCGTTCGTTGGCGAACTGGTGCAGGTGCGCGAGGATCAGGCAGCCTGGCGCGGTGCGATCGAGCGCGTGCTGAGCGGTTTCGCGCAGTCGCTGCTGGTGGATGACCGGCATTACGCGCAGGTCAGCGAGTGGGTCAACCGCACCCACATCGGCACGCGCTTGGTGTACTTCCGGGTGCGTCGCAACGATGCGCTGCATGTGCGCACGCCGGATGCGCGTGCATTGCCGGGCAAGCTGCAGCTGCGCGAGCATGCCTTTACCGAGTGGCTGCGCAACGAGCTGATGCGCCGCTTCGACTACGAATGCGTCGACAACGCCGCCGCGTTGCGCAATGCCGACCGCGCCATCACCCGCGAAGGGCAGGTCAAGCATCCGGGCGATCGCTATGAGAAGGACGACCGCCACGCGGTCAACGACCGCAAGCGCTGGTTGCTGGGCCACGACAACCGCGACAAGCTCAAGGTGTTCGAGCGCGAAGCGCAGACGCTGGCCCAGCGCATCGCCGGTTGCGATGCCGACGTGGCCGCGCTGCGCAGGCAACGCGAACAGGACCAGGAACGGCAGCTGGCCGCGCACACTCTGGTGGAGCGCGACTGGGACGAGATCGATGTCGGCCCCAAGCTGCAGCGCCTGAGCGATATCGACGAACAGCTGCAGCAGCTGCGCGAAGGCAACAGCGGCCTGCGCGCACTCGGCCAGGCGATCGAGACCGCACGCACCCTGCGCGACCAGGCCAAGCGCACCTACGAGGACGTGCGGCTGGAGCGCGCACAGCTGGCGCGCGAGCGGGTCCGGCTCGAACAGCAGCACGCCGCCTGCGCCAGCCGTGCGGGCACCGCCGCGCTCACGCCCACCCAGCTGCAGGGCCTGCGCGAACGCCTGGCGGCGCTGGCCCCGCTGTCGCTGGACAACCTGGAAGCGCATTTCCGCGTGGTCGAGCGTGGCCTGGCCGAGCAACTGGCCGAGAGCCAGGGCCGCGACAGCCGGCTCAGCGCGCAGCTGCTCGATTGCTTCCGCAAGTACTGCCAGCAGTGGCCGGAAGACAGCGGCGATTTCACCGTGAGCCTGGCCAGTGCCGACGATTTCCTCGCGCGGCTGGACCGGCTGGAAAGCGATGGCCTGCCGCGCCACGAGCACCGCTTCTTCGACCTGCTGCAGACCCAGAGCAAGAACAATCTGCTCGCCCTGCAGCGCCACACCGCCGAGGCCCACAAGGGCATCAAGCAGCGCATGGACGAGGTCAACGCCAGCCTGGAGCAGGTGCCGTTCAATCGCGGCACGCTGCTGACCATCGAGGTCAGCGACCGTCGCCTGAGCGAAGTGCAGGACTTCCAGCAACAGTTGCGTGCGGTGCTGTCGCATCAACAGACCGAAGACCGCGCACTGGCCGAAGCGCAGTTTTCCACCTTGCGCGCGTTGGTGGCACGCCTGGGCGCGCAGGAACCGGACGCACGCCGCTGGCGCGAGCAGGTGCTGGACGTGCGCCTGCATGTGGAATTCATCGGTGTCGAACTGGACGCACAGACCCGCGCGCAGGTGGAGATCTACCGCAGCGGCGCCGGCAAGTCCGGCGGTCAACGCCAGAAGCTGGCAACCACCTGCCTGGCCGCTGCGTTGCGCTACCAGCTCGGCGGCGAAGACGGCGAGCTGCCGCGCTATTGCGCCGTGGTGCTGGACGAGGCCTTCGACAAGGCCGACAACGAATTCACTGCGCTGGCAATGAACATCTTCGAGAACTTCGGGTTCCAGATGGTGGTGGCCACGCCATTGAAGTCAGTGATGACGCTGGAGCCCTTCATCGGCGGTGCCTGCTTCGTGGAAATCAGCGGCCGGCACAACTCCGGCGTGCTGTTGATCGAATACGACGCGCAGGCGCAGCGACTCCAGTTGCCCGAGCGCTCGCGTGGGGACGAGGCTGGTCCTGCAAGCGAGGAGCAGGCTGCAAGCGTTACGCAGCGCGAGGATGCAGCGCATGCGACTCAGGGCCAGGCGCCGATGGACCGCGTCGGTCCCGCTTTAGGCGAAGAGGCTGCGGTAGTGCAGGAAGCCCCTGCGCAGGACGACCTGGCAGCCAAGGCGAGCAAACGCGCCAGCAAGGTCACGCCGGCATCGGCGCCGGCGGTGCAAGCCGCGCCGACGTCTTCGAAAACTGCGGCGTCCAGCGAACGTGCGGGATCACCCCGGTCGGCATCTGCAAAGACCGCAGCGGCCAAGGCTGCCTCAGCCAAACCTGCCTCAGCCCGGCGTGCCTCGCCTGCCGCGAGCACACCGCGCAAGCCGGCAACGCCGACCAAAGCCGCCAAGACGCCGGCAACCACCAGGGCGGCCTCCCGGCGCACGAGCGCGTCCGTCCAGCCGACCACCAAGCCTGGGAAAACCGCGACGCCCACGGCAGCGCCGAAGACGCCTGCTTCGAGGCCCGCGGTAGCGAGCAAACGCGCCAGCACGGGGCTCCGTGGTGCAACCAAGGCAACCGCGGCGCGCGGCGCCGCCAGGCCCGCGCCAGCCAAAACGGCAGTGGCCAAGGCGCGCCCTGCGCCAACACGCGGGTCTGCGGGCAAGCCGCGCGGAAAGCGCTGAGCGCAACACCGGGATGCCTGTGTCACCGCATTGCGGTCGCAGCGTCGAGGGGCAGGGCACCGCAAGCCAACAAGCGCAGATAAGAATCGTTATCATTAGCGGCCCGGATGTGCTCGCCAGTGTGCGCATCGCCCCGCTGAAGATCCCGATGACCCCACTGCCTGCGCCTCGCCACCTGTTGTTCGTGTCCCTGTTTGCTGCATTGCCGGCCTCCGCCCAGGAGGCCAGCCTGCTCGATGCCATCGTGGTCAGCGAAAAGCGCGCCCTGTACCGGCCGGAAAAGGCCGCCGGCGCCACCCGCACGCAGACGCCGGTGGAGCGCATTCCGCAGGCGATCCAGGTGGTGCCGCGCTCGGTGATCGACGAACAGCAACTCACCCGGCTGGTGGATGTGGTGGCCAATGTCTCCAACGTGCAGCCCGGCGGCACCCAGGGCAATCGCTCGGAAACCTTCGTCATCCGCGGCTTCGAAGCGTCCTCGTATGCGGTCGACGGCATCCTGCTCAACCCGGCGCAGAACTTCACCGAGACCGTGCGCGATCTGGCCAATGTCGCCCAGGTGGAAGTGCTCAAGGGCCCGGCGGCGGTGCTGTACGGACGCGGCGAACCCGGCGGGGTGATCAATCTGGTCACGCTGCGCCCGGATGCGGTGTTCGGCGGCAACGCATCGGTGCAGGTGGCCGAACACGGCCTGCGCCGCGTGCAATCGACCGTCACCGGCCCGCTGAGCCCGACCGTGTCGGCACGGCTCAGCGCCGCCGCGCAGGAGACCGGCAGCTTCCGGGACGCGCAGGCCGATGGCGATCGCGTGTTCGTCTCGCCTTCGTTGGCGTGGCGGCCGTCCGCGCAGCTGCGGGCCGACCTGGATCTGGAATACACCCGCCAGACCAGCCCGGGCGATCGCGGCCTGGTCGCCATCGACGGGGTGGTGCGTGGGCCGGCACAGCGCAGCTTCGGCGAGCCGTGGTCGCGCAATCACGGCAGCGCGACCACGGCACGCGGCCGCATCGAGTACGACGCCACCGACTGGCTGACGCTGCGCCAGATCCTCAATCACCAGGACGGCGACAGCGGCCGCGACGTGGCCGACTTCACCGGCTTCAGCGCCGACCGCGCCTTTTTGCAGCGCCGCGCCGTGCGCCAGGACCAGCAGGTGCGCGCCACGACCTCGCAGACCGAAGCGCTGGCGCGTTTTGCCACCGGCCCGCTGCGCCATCAGGTGCTGGCCGGTGCCGAGTACGTCGATGCGCATCGCCACACCGACGAAGCGCGCGCGCCGCTGGCCCGCATCAGCGTGCGCACTCCGGTGCAGGGCGCCTTGCCGGGCACCTATGTGCCGGCCCGCGACATCGACGTCGATGCGCGCTATGCCGCGCTGTACCTGCAGGACCAGATCAGCATCGGCGAGCGCTGGGACGTGCTGGCCGGCGTGCGCTGGGACGATGTGCAGCAGACCACCATCGACAACGGCGCGCGCACCCGCGAGGACGGCCGACGCGCCTCGCCGCGCATCGGCGTGGTGTGGAAGGCGGCGCCGCAGTTGTCGCTGTACGCCAACACCTCCACCTCGTTTCGCCCACGCAGCGCCTCGCTGTTTTCCGGCGGCAGCGCGCCACCGGAGACCGGCCGCCAGTACGAGGTCGGGCTGAAGGGCGCGCTGTTCGACAACCGGGTGCTCGCCACCGCTGCCGCATTCCAGATCACCAAGGACAACGTCGCCAGCAACGATCCGGACAACAGCGGCTTCGTGCTGGTCACCGGCCAGCAACGCGTGCGCGGGCTGGAGCTGGACATCACCGGCGAGCTCACCCAGAACTGGCGCCTGATCCTGGGCGCCGGTTATCTGGACGCGCAGGTCACCCGCGACACCGTCATCCCGGTCGGCAACCGCCTGCGCGGCGTGCCGCGCCTCAGTGCCAGCCTATGGAGCACCTACCACGTCGCCAGCGGGCCGCTGTACGGCCTGACATTGGGCGCCGGTGCGGTGCATGTGGGCGAGCGCGAAGGCAATCTCGCCAACAGTTACCGCATTGCCGGCTACACGCGCTTCGATGCGTCGGCGGCGTACCGCTTTGGCGGCCGTTACCAACTGGCGCTGATGCTGCGCAATGTCGCCAACCGGTTCTACATCGAGCAGCCGGTGACGCAGACCACCAACTATCCAGGCGCGCCGCGCACCTTGTCGGCGACGCTGAGCGTGGATTTCTAAACGCCGTGCAGCAGATCCCAGCCCATCTTGCCGATCAGCACGATCACCAGCACCAGGAACAAGGTGCGGATCAGCGGCGTGCCACCGCGTAGTGCCATCCGTGTGCCGGCGACCGCACCGGCCACGTTGGCCACCGCCATCGGAATGCCGATCGCCAGCATCACCTGGCCGCTGGGCAGGAAGAACGACAGCGCCGCCAGGTTGGTGGCCAGGTTCACCACCTTGGCCGCGGCCGAGGCGCGCAGAAAGTCCAGCCCGAAAAAGCGGATGAACAGGAAGATCAGGAAACTGCCGGTGCCGGGGCCGAAGAACCCGTCGTAGAACCCGATCGCCGCGCCCATCACCAATGCAGTTGCCAGTTCGCGCCGGCCGATCTGGCGTGGGCGATGCAGCGCACCGAAGTCCTTCTTGATCAGCGTGTAGATCAGCATCGCGATCAGCAGCGCCAGGATCAGCGGCCGCACCGCCTGCCTGGGCATCAGGCTGACTGCGGTCGCGCCGAGAAACGAGAACGTAAACGCCGCCGCCGTGGCGTACAGCACCGGCCGCCACGGAAAGCGCACGTTGCGCGCATAGCGCCAGGCCGATGCAGCGGTGCCGAACATCGCACTGAACTTGTTGGTGCCCAGAATCAGCGACGGCGCCTGCTGCGGCAGGGTCGCAAACAGTCCCGGCAGCTGGATCAAGCCACCGCCGCCGACCGCCGCATCCACCAGCCCGGCGACGAAGGCGATGCACAGCAGCCACGGCAACTCGGTGGGAATCAGGTCCAGCAAGGCGGCGCTCCGCACGACGGGGGCGACAGCATAAACGCGCAGAAACCCCGTTCCCCACTTCCCACTTCCCACTTTCCCAATTCCCAATTCCCAATTCCCAATTCCCAATTCCCAATTCCCGCACAATCGCCCGATGCCGACCTCCACACCCACCGATCCCTGTCCCTGCGGCCGCGCCGCCACCTACGCGCAGTGCTGCGGCCAGTACCATGCCGGTGCCGCCGCGCCCGATGCCGAGACCCTGATGCGTGCGCGCTACAGCGCCTACGTCCGCCGTGATGTGGCATACCTGCTCGCCAGCTGGCATCCGTCCACGCGCCCACCCGCGTTGTCGCTGGACGAGGGCGGCCGCACCACCTGGCTCGGCCTGACCGTGCAACGCGCCATCGTCACCGGCACCGACACGGCCGAGGTGGCGTTTCTGGCCCGCTACCGTATCGGCGGCGGCAGTGCGGTGCGCATGACCGAACACAGCCGCTTCGTGCGCGAAGACGGCCAGTGGTATTACCTCGACGCGCGCTGAGCAGGCGCAGGCCTGGATGCGTCTTGCGCCCTGGCCGCAGGCCGTGAAGCCGTTCAGCCCGACGAACGGCGCGGACCGGCACGCTTTGTCGACGCCACGTTCGCAGCCGATCCCGGAAGCTTGCCGCCTCGGCGGAGCGCGCCGCGGGGCAGACACGATCATGGCAACCTTCAATCTCTGGCAGTGGGTGCTTGCGGCCATCGTGGTGTTTGCGATCGTGCTGCCGGCCTGCCTGGCCACTGCACTGATCTGGTTCGGTCCCCGCCACGACGCCCCGCGCAGGGCCCGTGCCCGTCGTGTGTCCGACGCCAGCCCCTCCAGCCCGGCCTTGTCGCTGCTGACCGGCATTACCGGCGACGGCAGCTAGGCGCGGCGATCGACGCCGCTGGGCTGGCGCAGCGCATCCACCAGGCGCCCCGGTTCGGCATCTCGGCCTCGGCACGCGACATCGCTCGCTGGAAGGTCATCACCTCATCCGGTCATCCAGCGGCTTGGTGGCGCGCATCGGCCTGGAAAGCGTGCGCCGCACCCTCACCCCGGCACGTTGCCACCAGCGAGCGCAGCGCACGCTGACGCGTCGACATCGCGACAATCGCCACCTGCACGCCTGCAACCAGCCAGGTTGGCTATCCTCCTCGGCTCGACTTGCCGCAGGAGCGCTCCACCGCATGACCTCCGTCCACACGCCGGCCACCGCGCCGTGATGCCGTCCCGGCGCCTCCTGCCCGCGCTGTTGGCGCTGCTGCCGCTGATCGCCTGCGCCGATCCGGCATTCGACCGCTGCCTGGCCGGCCTGCAGACCCAGGCAGCCGCCAAGGGCGTGCAGGCCGCCGACTTCCAGCGTTTCACCGCCGGCCTGGCGCCCGATCCCAGCGTGTTGCCGCTGCTCGATGCCCAGCCCGAATTCACCACCCCGATCTGGGACTACCTCGCCAGCCTGGTCGACAGCCAGCGCGTGGCCGACGGCCGGGCGATGCTGGTCACCCATCGCGACCTGCTCACGCGTCTGTCCGAACAGACCGGCGTCGATCCGGCCACCATCGTGGCGGTCTGGGGCGTGGAGAGCGACTACGGCCGCGTCACCGGCAAGCGCCCGCTGCTGGTCTCGCTGGCCACGCTGTCGTGCGCCGGCCGCCGCCAGCCGTTCTTCCGTGGCGAGTTCCTCGCCTTGCTCGGCCTGCTGCAGCAAGGCGACCTGTCGCCGGATGGCTTGACCGGCTCCTGGGCCGGTGCCTTCGGGCAGACCCAGTTCATGCCCTCGACCTACGCCCGCATCGCGGTGGATGGCGACGGCGACGGCCGCCGCGACCTGGTCGCCAGCATTCCCGATGCGCTGGCCTCCACCGCCAACTATTTGGTCAAGGCCGGCTGGGAGCGCGCCCGTCCCTGGGGCATGGAAGTGCGCCTGCCGGCCGGCTTCGACGCCAGCAAGGCCGGCCGCACCCGGCGCCAGCCGCTGCAGGCCTGGCAGAACGCAGGGCTGCTCGGCAGCGACGGCAAGGCCCTGGCGCCGAGCGGCCTGCCCGCCGATGCCCCGGCCGCCCTGTTGCTGCCGGCCGGCGCCACCGGCCCGGCGTTCCTGGTGTTCCGCAACTACGACGCGATCTACGCCTACAACGCCGCCGAAAGCTATGCGCTGTCGATCGCCCTGCTCGCCGATCGCCTGCGCGGCGGCCCCGGCCTGGTCGCCGCCTGGCCCACCGACGACCCCGGCCTGGGCCGCCCCGAACGGCGCGAACTGCAGCAATTGCTGCTGGCCCGCGGCCACCTGATCGGCGAGGCCGACGGCATGATCGGCACCGCCAGCCGGCGCGCCATCCAGGTCGAACAGACCCGCCTGGGTCTGCAGCCGGCCGACGGCCGCCCCGGCCAACGCATCCTCACCGCCCTGCGCGCCGCCCCGCCGGCGACCGGTGCGGCCGGCGCGGCCGCTGTCCGCGCCACCGCGTTCACGCTGCCGGCCGCGTATCCCGCATTTGCCCAATCCCCCATCGTCCAGAAGGCACCTCCCATGTCCGACCTCACCGGCCTGCGCACAGGCGATTTCCACGGTTTCCCCTCGCTGTTGATCGACACCCCGTTCTCCACCGCGGCCATCAGCCTGTTCGGCGGCCAGCTGCTGTCGTTCGTGCCCAAGGGCGGGCAGGACGTGATGTGGCTGTCGCCCACCGCCAAGCAGCCGCCCACCCCGATTCGCGGCGGCGCCCCGGTGTGCTGGCCATACTTCGGCCGCCAGGACCAGACCGGCGAGGTCCCCGCGCACGGCTTCGTGCGCACCGTGCCCTGGCAGCTCACCGAGAGCCGGCGCGAGGACGACGGCACGCTGGTGCTCACGCTGACCCCGCCCAGTTTCGATGACCTGGCGCTGCGCCTGCGCATGACCCTGCGCATCGGCCGCACCCTCGAACAACGCCTGATCACCGAAAACACCAGCCCGGCCCCGGTGCGCTTCACCCAGGCACTGCACAACTATTTCCGCGTCGGCGACGCGCTCACCGTCAGCGTGCAGGGCCTGGACGGGCTGGACTACCTGGACAAGTACGAGAACTACGCCACCGCCCACCGCCAGCAAGGCGACTGGAGCCTGCGCGATCCGCGCGACCCCGGCCGCAGCGACCGCATCTACACTAACGCCGGCGGCCGCTACACCCTGACCGACCCGGTGCTCGGCCGCCGCATCGTCATCGCCACCCAGGGCAGCCGCTCGCTGGTGGCCTGGAACCCGGGCGAAGAGGCCGGCAAAAAGATGGCCGACGTGGGCGATGGCTGGCGCGACTACGTCTGCCTGGAAGCGGCCAATGCCGGCCCGGACGTGATCGAACTGGCCCCCGGCGCCAGCCACACGCTGGGCCAGACCATCAGCGTCGAGTAACCGATCACCGGCACCACGCCACCCCTTCTCCCGCTCGCGGAAGAAGATGCCGGCCCTGGCAGCGGCCAATGCCGGCCCGGACGTGATCGAACTGGCCCCCGGCGCCAGCCACACGCTGGGCCAGACCATCAGCGTCGAATAACCGATCACCGGCACCATGCCATTCCTTCTCCCGCTCGCGGGAGAAGATGCCGGCCCTGGCAGCGGCCAACGCCGGCCCGGACGTGATCGAACTCGCCCCCGGCGCCATCACACGCTGGGCCAGACCATCAGCGTCGAATAACCGATCACCGGCACCACGCCACTCCTTCTCCCGCTCGCGGGAGAAGGTGCCCGAAGGGCGGATGAGGGCCGGCGGCCATCCAGGCACTCAGCATCAGCCGCCAGGCGGCGCTTGGGTCCGCACTCCATCAGTGCCCCCCGGGGCAACCGATCTCCATCCGCAGCTACACTTCCCGCCTCGCTACCCTGGGCTGCGCGATGTCTCCCTCCGCCGATTCCGCTCCCGCCATGGGCCGGCGCCGCGCCGCGCTGATCTTCATCTTCATCACCGTGCTGATCGACGTGCTGTCCTTCGGCGTGATCATTCCGGTGCTGCCGGATCTGGTGCGCCAGTTCACCGGGGGCGACTACGCCGTCGCGGCCGGCTGGATCGGCTGGTTCGGTTTCCTGTTCGCCGCCATCCAGTTCGTCTGCTCGCCGCTGCAGGGCACCCTGTCCGACCGCTACGGCCGCCGCCCGGTGATCCTGCTCTCGTGCCTGGGGCTGGGCCTGGATTTCATCCTGATGGCGGTCGCCCATTCCTTGCCGATGCTGCTGCTGGCGCGGGTGATCTCCGGGGTGTGCTCGGCCAGCTTCTCCACCGCCAATGCCTACATCGCCGACGTCACCCCGGCCGACAAACGCGCCGGCGCGTTCGGCATGCTTGGCGCGGCATTCGGTATCGGGTTTGTCGCCGGCCCGTTGATCGGCGGCTGGCTGGGCAGCATCGGCCTGCGCTGGCCGTTCTGGTTTGCCGCCGGGCTGGCGCTGTTGAACGTGCTGTATGGCTGGTTCGTACTACCCGAATCGTTGCCTGCCGAACGCCGCACGCCACGCCTGGACTGGTCCCATGCCAACCCGCTGGGCGCGCTCAAGTTGCTGCGCCGTTATCCGCAGGTACTCGGCCTGGCCTCGGTGGTGTTCCTGGCCAACCTGGCGCACTACGTCTATCCCAGCATCTTCGTGCTGTTCGCCGGGTATCAGTATCACTGGGGCCCGCGCCAGGTGAGTTGGGTGCTGGCCGGCGTTGGCGTATGCAGCATCATCGTCAATGCGCTGCTGGTCGGCCGGCTGGTGCGTTGGCTGGGCGAACGCCGTGCGCTGCTGCTGGGCCTGGGCTGCGGGGTGGTCGGTTTCGTCATCTACGGGCTGGCCGACAGCGGCGCCGCGTTCCTGGTCGGCGTGCCGATCAGCGCGTTCTGGGCGATCGCCGCACCGGCCGCGCAGGCCCTGATCACCCGCGAAGTCGGCGCCGATGCGCAGGGCCGCGTGCAAGGCGCGCTGACCAGCCTGGTCAGCCTGGCCGGCATCGCCGGTCCGTTGCTGTTTGCCAATGTGTTCGCCTGGTTCATCGGCCGCGGCGCACCGCTGCATCTGCCTGGCGCCCCGTGGTTGCTGGCGGGTCTCCTGCTGGCCGCAGGCTGGGTCATGGCCTGGAAGCGGGCAGGGCGGGGCGCCGGCGTGGCCCCCGCCGTCCAAGGCTGATGCCAACCTATTCAGCTTGTGCTCGCGCCCGCTTTATCTGATTTGCGCAGTCGCTGCTAGGCTGATGCACTCCGCACCGCAGCACCGCTTCGACTCCCTATGTGTCCTGACACCCTGGCTGTTCCGCCCTCGGCCGCGCTCGCGTTGCGCCATGCCACGCAGGACACCCATCGCCTGGTCGAAACGGTTCCGCTCATGCAGGCGCTGGGGCAGGGGCAGGTCGATCGCGCCGCCTACGCGCTGATCCTGCGCCGGCACCACGCCTTGCTGGCCGGCTTCGAAGTGCAATTGAGTGACTGGCTCAGTACCCTGACCGGGAGCGGCTGGCCGTATCGCCGCCGCGTACCGGCCTTGCGCGAGGACCTGCACACGCTGGGCCAGCAACCGCAGACGGCCATCGCAGCGCCCGCCGCCGGCAGCGATGCCGCGCGCTGGGGCATGCTCTACGTCATCGAAGGCTCGCAACTGGGTGGGCGGATGATCGCGCGCATCTTGCGCAAGCAGCAGCCGGCGCTGGCCGACGCCTTGCGGTATTTCGAACTGGCCAACGACGATCCGGCCGGCTGGCGCCGTTTCCAGGCGGTGCTCGACCAACGCCTGGACACTGCATCCGCGCGCGAGGCCGCCATCGACGGTGCGCAGCGCATGTTTGCCCACTTCCACACCTGTCTTGCAGCGGAGCCGCGCGCGTGAATCAGCCTACCGAACCCCTGGATATGGATGTCTGTGCGCGTGAGCCGATCCATATCCCCGGCCTGATCCAGCCGTACGGCGTTTTGCTGGTGATCGAGCCGGCCGATGGTCGCATCGTGCAGGCCAGCACCACCGCCGCCGACCTGCTCGGGGTGCCGCTGGCCGAGCTGCTGGGCATGGCCTACACCCAGGTGCTGGAACTGCCCGGCGAGCAGCCGTTCGTGGTCGAGGACCAAGCGCAGCACCTGCTGCATGCCGACGTGCGCTTCCCCCTGCGTGCGGCCGCCACCGACCATCCGTGGGTGGCCGCCTGGCATCTGTATCCGGAGCAATGGCTGGTCGAGATCGAGCCGCGCGACGCACGTCTGATGGACGTCACCCTGCGCGAAGCACTGCCGTTGTTGCGCAGCATCGAGCGCGATCCCGGCATCGCCGAAGCCGCCGTGCGCGCCGCCAAGGGGCTGCGCAGCATGATCGGCTTCGACCGGGTGATGGTGTATCGCTTCGATGAAGAGTGGAACGGCGACGTCATCGCCGAAGCGCGCCAGCCCGAGCTGGACGCCTATCTCGGCCTGCATTACCCGGCTACCGACATCCCGGCCCAGGCGCGCGCGCTGTACCTGCGCAACCGCGTCCGCCAGATCGCCGATGTCGGCTATCGGGCCTCGCCGATCGAGCCCACGCTGCATCCGCGTCTGGGCACCCCGGTGGATTTGAGCGATGTCAGCCTGCGCAGCGTCTCGCCGGTGCACCTGGAATACCTGGCCAACATGGGCGTGACCGCCACGCTGGTGTCGTCGATCGTCGTCAACGATGCGCTATGGGGGCTGATCTCCTGCCACCACTACAGCCCGCACTTCACCAGCCATGCCATGCGCGATGCCACCGATGCGGTGACCCGCGCGCTGGCCGGGCGTATCGGCGGATTGCAGGCGGTGGCGCGCGCGCACATGGAATCGGTGCTGCTCACCGTGCGCGAGAAGTTGATCACCGACTTCAACGACGCCGACCAGATGACCGTGGAAATGCTCGCCGACATGGCGCCGGACCTGATGGACGTGGTCGACGCCGATGGGGTGGCGATCTTCCACGGCGGCGAGATCAGCCGGCATGGCAGCACCCCGGACGCGGTCGCGTTGCGCCGCATCCGCGACCACATCGAATCCGAACACCACGACGCCCTGCGCGAAGATGCGGTCGGCGCGCTGCATGTGGATGCGATCGGCGAGGTGTTCCCCGAGCTGGCCGACCTTGCCCCGCTGGCTGCCGGCTTCATCTTCGTGCCGCTGATGCCGCAATCGCGCAGCGCCTTGCTGTGGACCCGCCGCGAGCAGGTGCAGCAGGTCAAATGGGCCGGCAATCCACAGCTGGCCAAGCTGGCGGACATCCCCAACTCACGGTTGTCGCCACGCAAGAGCTTCGACCTCTGGCAGGAGACCGTGCGCGGTCGCGCGCGGCGCTGGTCGCCGCTGCACCTGGAATCGGCGCGCAGCCTGCGCGTGCTGATCGAACTGATGGAGCGCAAGCGCTTCCAGCAGGATTTCACTCTGCTCGAAGCCTCGCTCTCGCGCCTGCGCGATGGCGTGGCCATCATCGAGCGTGGCACCACGGCCGCGCACCGGCTGATGTTCGTCAACCCGGCCTTCGCGGAACTCAGCCAGACCGAAGTGGCCGACCTGATCGGCTGCGACATCCTGTCCCTGCTGGCCAGCGACGCCGCCCCGCCCCAGGTGGAACTGCTCGAGGAGGCATTGCGCCAAGGCCGCGCCGCCTACGTCACCCTGCCGCTGCGCTCGCAGGACAGCGCGCCGGTCTACCGTCAGTTCCATCTCGAACCCCTGCCCAGCCCCAACGGCGTCACTGCCCACTGGTTGTTGCAGCTACGCGACCCCGAATAGGCGTGGCCGATGGCGGGATGGTCTGCCGCTGCCGACGGCAGCTGACAAATCGTGGCGAGCAGTCGCCAGGTGGTGCGGACGACGCGCAGGACGCCGTGTACGCGCGGCACCTCCTGCCGATTCCGCGCACCGGCCGTGCCCGCCCGGCGATGGGCGCAGGTGTTTTGACAGGCGCGCTAAGCCCGCCGCCGCAACACCAACAAGGTGACCGTTCCGGCCACCAGGCCCCAGAACGAGGCGCCGATCCCGCCCAGCGTCAGCCCCGATGCGGTCACCAGGAAGGTGATCAAGGCCGCTTCGCGCTCGCTGTCCTGCTGCAGGGCCGCCGCCAGGCTGTTGCCGATCGTGCCCAGCAGGGCAATCCCGGCGATCGCCATCACCAGCTCGCGCGGGAAGGCCGCAAACACCGCCGCCACGGTCGCGCCGAACACGCCGATCAGCACATAGAACACGCCCGCGCTTACCGCAGCGGTGTAACGCCGCGCCGGATCCTCGTGCGCCTCGCGGCCCATGCAGATCGCCGCGGTGATGGCCGCCAGGTTCAAGGCATAGCCACCGAACGGCGCCAGCAGCGTATTGACCACCCCGATCCAGCCGATCGTCGGCGAGATCGGCACGCTGTAGCTGGAGGCGCGGATCACCGCCACGCCCGGCACGTTCTGCGAAGCCATGGTGACCACGAACAATGGAATCGCCAGCCCGAACAGCGCCGCCCACGACAACGACGGCACCACCAGCACCGGGTGGGCCAGTTCAAGCTGCACGCTCTTCCACTGCATCAACCCGCCCCCGGCCGCAATCGCCACGCCGACCAGCAAGGTCGCAATCACCGCATAGCGTGCAAACCAGCGTCGCCCGGCCAGATAGGCCGCCAGCATCGCCAGTGCCAGCAACGCCTGGCTCTGCATCGCCACGAACAGGTCCAGCCCGAAGCGCAACAACACCCCGGCCAGCATGCCCGAGGCCAGCGAGATCGGAATGCGCCGGATTGCCTTCTCAAATAACCCCGAAAAGCCGGCCAGCATGCCAAGCACCGCCGCCACCACGAACGCCCCGATCGCCTCGCGCAACGGCACCCCGGCCGCACTGCCGATCAGCATCGCCGCGCCCGGCGTGGACCAGGCCGTCACCACCGGCACCCGATAACGCAGCGACAGGCCGATGCAGGTCACGCCCATGCCGATCCCGAGTGCCCACATCCACGAGGCGATCTGCGCCTGGTCCGCCCCCAGGTGACGTGCCGCCTCGAACACGATCACCGCAGAACTGGCAAAGCCCACCAGTACCGTGACAAAGCCCGCGGCAATCGCAGGCAGGGACAGATCGCGAAGCAGGCTGCGGGAAGGAGGCATCGTGAGCTCTCTATCTCTGGTGCCCGCATTTTCACCGAGCGCGCCGATGATCGATACCGCGGCAGCTTGCGTGGTTGCTCTATCGACGGTGTTTTTCGTCCTGCATGGAAAGTGCCGCGCGGCTCAATCGCGTCAATCCGGTGCCATGTCCCGGATAGAGGGAGCAGATCCGATACACCGCATGGCACGTGAAACCAGGGCCGCGCTAGGGCGCAACAAGGTCCCTGTCATGCCAGTGTCAAAAAGTGCTTGCACTTCTGCACAGTCTCGATAAACTGCGCGGCCTCGCTCAGGACGGCGGCGCTTCTCGAAGCACCGCAACAACGAACGGGGCGAATCGGAAACATCACAAGGTGTTGACGAAACGAAAAAGCCGGCTATGATGGGCGGCTCGCTACACGGAAAGATGCTTCGGCAGATTGAGGTGCAGCGGCGGCAACTTCCTCTTCACGAGGGGTTGACGAAGATGAAAAGCCTG